>JAVXCW010000034.1:0-25842 GCA_036659275.1 Bacteroidales bacterium
GCTACAAAAGAAGAACAATTCATAAAATAATGAATTGTTCTTTTTTTTGTATATTTGCAACCATATGATATATTAAAATAGTTTTAAATAATATAATATGGTTAGGTTTATATACATCTTTATGTGCATGTTAGCGTGTTCTTGTGTTAAAATGCCCAAAAATAATTATAATCTTGTTTCGGACGTAACATATTCTTTTAATGGTGAAGAAGATATGTTATCATTATTTCAATTACACGCATCATATTTAGACGCAAATAATACAATAGTATCAGAAAATATAGAATCGCTGCCATGGACTAAAGCGGTGAGATTTAATGAAAAATCAAAGGCTTCTTTGAGTGTAACTTTTAAGAGTGTTTCTAATATACCTGATAAAAAAAATTATAAAGTTGGATACTCAGGAGATATAAAATATAAAAAATCAGATGTTTATGAAAAATTAAGTGGCGAAAATCCATTTTTATTAACAAAGACTGCACCATTTGCAGGGAATAAAAGCATAAAATTTAATGTGGTTTTTTCAACCCCATGGCAAGCTCAACAAGCTGCATTAGTAATTCCTTATTTAAAATATAATAAAAAATTTGCGTGTTCGTATACTATTGATGATTCTGCAGTAGGAGCTTACGCAAAATTGTGGCGTAGAATAAATAAAAAATGGATTGATAAGATAGAGTATTTTCACAAACAATGTAAACCAACAACAGGATATATTCCAAATAATACTTTGGGGTATACAGATGGATGTGGAAATGAAAAACGGTTTCCATTGGGGGTGGCTATTTGGCCTAATGCTTGGAACGAATGGAATAAAAATGGATTTATAGTTGATGCTTCTGATAATACATATTCACCATATATAACATGGGAGGAGCTTGCCGATATTTTAGATTTTGGCGGATCGGTTTATTATCATAATGTGGATGAAATTAAATATAGCAATGCTGATTATCTGCAAATTATAAAGGGAATGGATGATGATAGAGATGTCACTTATTCTAAACTTGGAAGATATATGAAAGTAATGGCACTTCCCGATGGAAATAAAAATTATGTCCTTGCTGCAAATAATAACAACAATATAGTTATGTCACGTGGCTTTTTAAGTGAAGATAAAATATATCTCAATAATATAACGTCATTATATAAAAAATATATAGCTACAGGTGGAAATGGTGAAACTATAGATACCATATTAGGTTACATTGCATCGCAATCTAAGTCAACAAATCCTTATTGGCTCTCTTTTGTTGCTCACGGAGCAGATGAGGCTTTAATTATGCTTTTTGAACAAGTAAATAAATTATATGGAAAAGATGGAGACGATAATATATGGTTTGCAACATTTGATGAAGTTTACGAATATGTGGCAATGCGTAATAGTGCAAAAATAGATAAAACTGTAGAAGGAAATATTGCAAAATTTGAAATTTCTGTTCCGATAGGTGCAAACTTTTATTACAATGACCTGTCGTTTATAATAGACCAAGGGAACATTAAAGAAATAAATCCTGTTTCTGAAAACATAATTGGTTTATCGCATTCAAATACATTATCTGGAGAGTTAATTAATATAAATTTTAATGAAAATTCCCTTTCTTTAGCTGAAAAATACACGTCACTATTTGAAAATACTTATGACACTAAATACAAAGAAGATGCAAAATATTTTGTATCTTCTTTATTGCCACGTTATGCACAAGTGTATAAGCAACGAATAGATAACGTAACGGAGACCCCGGCTATATTATCGCAAATTATTATAAATGGAGGAGATAAGAAAGTGTACAGTAAATTTGTAGACATTAATCTTACTGTAGTAAATAAGCCTACATTCTATAAGATATGGGAAGGAAATAATATAGACGGTGGAACATGGATTAAATATGATGGTGGTACATGTATATTTGAATTAAGTAATTCTTATGGATATAAAAAAATAAACGTAAAAGTAAAAGATGTTAATTCTGAGAGCAAAACTATATCAAGTACAGTTGAATACATAGAAATTTCACAAAATGGAAATTTTTCAAAATATGGCATTATTGAATACATAAAAAAATATAATGGATTTATCTATAAAAAAGAGTTGATAATTAAGTAAAAAAGATTCTATAATTGTTATTTTTTGTACATTTGCATGCGAGTACTTAATAAACTATATGCAATGAAGAAAAAAATATTAATAGTCGATGATAAAGAGTCTATAGCTAAGGTTATATCGTTTTACCTTTCATCTGAATATGAGTTTAGTTATTTCGAAAATCCGTTAAAGGCTATTGCGTGGTTACAGCAAGGAATTGTTCCCGATCTTATAATATCTGATATAAGAATGCCAGAAATGACGGGGGATCAATTTCTTATTTATCTTAAACATAACGAACTTTTTAAAGCAATACCTGTAGTTATGCTATCGGGCGAGGACAGTACCAGTGAAAGGATAAGACTACTAGAAGAGGGGGCGAGTGATTATATACTTAAACCATTTAATCCCTTAGAAATAAAAGTTAGAATTAAAAACATCATTGGTTGAGAACATTTATTGTATATATAGGGGAAAATAATGAGATAATATCTCATTTCAACCTAATTCTTAATGGGAGGATGACTGCTTGTGCCAATTATGTTGAGGCAACTAGCATAATTTTTAAGAATTTAGATAAGAATGATTGCGTCATTGTTTTTTATGAAAAGGATAAATTACAGCTAGATATACCAAGAATTAAACTTATAAGGGATAAATTTTCTAACATATATATGGTACTTGTAACTAAAGAAATAGAATCTAGTGAACGTATTCAATATTTAAATGCCGGTGTGAATGACACTGCATCTCCAACAGTTGTGCAAACAAAAATGCAAGAGGCCGTAGAATTTATTTCACATAATGCAGCAGCAATGCTTTCTAAGGATATTTGTTCATTAGAAAAAGAAGATATATTAACATTTCAATTGCCATTATGGAAGAGAATTTTTGATATTATTTTTTCTACGTGTGCGTTAATTTTTCTCTCACCTATATTTTTGTTAGTAGCAGTAGCTATTTATATTGAAGATAGAGGGAAAATAATATATAAGGCTAAGAGAGTTGGAACTAATTATCATGTGTTTAATTTTTTAAAATTTAGGAGTATGTATATGGATGCAGATAAAAGACTTAAAGATCTAAGTGTCCTTAATCAATATTCAACTAAAGAAGAAAAAAAAGTACAGAATATTTCTTTTGCTTTTAGCGATGATATGAAATTTAATACATCAGATATGGAAAATGTTCTTATATCAGATGATTTTGTTATTCCAGAAAAAGAGTTTAATGAAACAAAAAATGGAGAACAAGAAAAAGCTTTTGTTAAATTAGAGAATGATCCACGAGTTACTAAAGTTGGTAGATTCATAAGGAAATATAGTATAGATGAACTTCCTCAGTTTGTAAATATTCTTAAAGGAGATATGTCTGTTGTGGGAAATAGACCTTTGCCGTTATATGAAGCAGAGTTGCTTACCGGGGATGAGTATGTAGATAGATTCTTTGCTCCAAGTGGGCTTACAGGTTTATGGCAGGTTGAAAAAAGAGGAGGCGCCGGTAAGATGTCCCCAAAGGAGAGAAAAAGGCTAGATATTAAATATGCCAAAACCTTTAGCTTTTGGTTGGATATAAAAATTATAATTAGGACATTTACAGCTTTCATTCAAAAGGAGAATGTATAAGAAATATTATGAATAGATTTTTTTTAGTACTTATCATATCATTATCGTCTGTAACTGTTTTTGGGCAACAAAGTCTAAATACTAGTCTTGTATCTACTAATATAGATCAATTTAGTAACTACGGGGGAGTTTCATTTTTTATGGAAGATTCCACGCAGATTTTATTACCTCCAATCAATTTTCTTATTGAAAATGCGAGAAATAGTGCTCAGGTGCTTTATTATCAAACTCAAAAAGAAGCAGATGATAGAGAGTTAAAAAGTATAAAAAGAAAATGGATGGAAAGTATTAAACTTAGTGCGTCGTATCAATATGGTGCAACTAATAGCTATCTTATGTATTCAGAGAGTGGAATAATTGTGCCTCCAAATGACAAATATACTAGTCAAGCTCAATCATATTATCTTTTGGGAGCAGGAATTTCTTTACCATTATCAGAAATATTTGATAGAGGTAATAGAATAAAAAAGCAAAAAATAATAACAAAAGAAAAGGATTATCAAGCTCAAATGTGGCATGATGATCAAACTATTAAAATTATAAATTGCTATACGTTTGCAATGGAAAATATAGTAATGATGAAGCAATTATTAGAGGACTATACACTTTCGTCTGCTCAATATGCAGTATCTGAGGTGGATTTTGTCAAAGGTAAACTCTCTATACAGGATCTTAATAAACAGAAAACTATTCTTGCTAGATCTAAATCTGAGCTTGAAAAAAATAAGATGTCATTAATTAAAAATATATTAACATTGGAAGTGTTATCAAATACTAAAATAATATCAGGTAAAACTAAGCAATAATTAATTATGAATATATTTATTATAATAATAGAATTTTTGTACAGAATACGCTGGTGGTTGATAATAGGTACATTGTCCGTAACTTGTTTCGTTATATATTCTACCCGGAATATGACCAAGGTATACGAAGTAAATACTACTGTGTATACAGGTATTGTATCTGGATTTGATATACAGTCATCTGGTGCAGCCAATGATGTTAGTTTAACAGGTGTAAATAATGCTATGGATAATCTTCTTAATATTCTCATCTCTAAAGCTACTCTTAATGCTGTGTCTCTAAGGCTATTTGCTCAACATATGATGTATGGAAACCCTAATGAAGACACTAAATATATTACGGCAAATAATTATAGACATCTATATTCTGCTGTTCCACAAGAAGTTAAAGATTTGATTGATAAATCGTCAGAGGAAATAACATTGAAAAATCTTTATGCTTTTCAAAAAAAATCGTATGGGAATTACGTTTATGGCTTATTTAATTGGAATCACCCATTCTATAGCTATGAAGCTTTAAAAAGTATTCAAGTGAGGAGAGTTGGAAGTAGTGATATGATAGAAATTTCGTATCAGTCATACGATCCCGGTATTGCGTATAATACTTTAATTATTCTTACCGAAGAGTTCTCAAATCAATATGCCGGCTTAAGATATGGAGAGACGGATAATGTTATAAAATACTTTGAAGAAGAATTAACTAGGGCTAGAGGAAATCTTACAAGCGCTGAGGATTCACTTACTAGGTATAGTCAAGATAAGAAGGTTATTAATTATGAGGAACAATCTAAACATGTTGCTGCGTTAAGTAGAGACTTTGAGTTAACGTACGAAACCATACTATTAAATTATGAAAGTACTAAAAAACAGATAGAAATATTGGGTAGTAGGATAGGAGAGTATGAAACACGTGCCAGGTCTAGTGAAGAGTTTCTTAAGAGTTCTGAAAATATAAATAAGTTAGCAACAAAAAAAGCTCAACTCGAAATTTTTGGTGGGAATAGTCCAGAGGAGATAGTAAAGTTAAATGCTGTTAAACAGGAACTTACATTAGAAGAAAAAAAACTGATGGATTTTTCTAAGAGTTTTGGTGCTGCTCAATATTCTATAGAAGGAATTTCAAATTTGTCTTTTATAGAGCAATGGTTACAAGCTAAAATAGAGTATGGTAAGGCTGCTGCAGAGTTAGAGGTAATGAAGCAAAGAAAACTAGATCTTGATGATAAATATACATTCTTTTCTCCTGTAGGAACAACTATTAAGAGAAAGGAGCGCGAAATCTCATTTACTGAGAGTTCGTATATTACTATCCTTAATGGTTTGTCAAATGCTAAACTCAGAAAGAAAAATTTACAATTAACAGGAGCATCGCTTCAAGTTATAAATCCTCCAATATTCCCTCTAATATCAAAACCGACAAAGCGTAAATTTATTGTTGCAGGTTCATTTGCAGGTGCATTGTTTTTTATTTTGGGGGTGTTTTTAATAATAGAACTTTTAGATAGGACATTAAGAGATAAGCGAAGAGCAGAACGCATAGTAGGATTAAAAGTTATTGGAGCAATGCCTATACCTAAAAGATATAAATATAGAATATATAATAAACAATGTGAGGAAATAGCAAATAAATATTTAGCAAATTCATTGCTTAATAGTGGACTAAATAAAGGGCATCTAATCATTAATATATATAGTATATCAGAAACAGGAGAAAAAGAAAAATTAGCTCAAAATTTACTATCATATTGGTCTCAATCGGATTTAAATGTTAAAACAGCGATATGTGGAGAAGATTTTTTTGTAGAGTCCAAAGAGTATATGTTTGCAAACGATATATCTGATATTGTTGATATGGAGGGTTACAATATTGTTATGGTTGTCCTTCCTGCGCTAAATATGTCGTCTGTTCCGCAATCTTTAATTTCTGGGACTTCTATTAATTTAATTATAGCAGATGCCAACGGAGTTTGGCAGGAATCAGACCAACTTTTAGTTGACAATCTTGTTTCTAGATCTGGTAATATTCCTGTGAAATTATGTCTTATGATGGCAAGTAGGGAGGCTGTAGAGTCATTTACTGGTTTGCTCCCTCCTTATACGTTGGCGAGGAAATTTATTTATAAGATATTGCAATTAGGTATAACATCTAATAAATAGTGTTATGTATATAATATGGAGCATGGAAAGAGTATTGATAATAAGATAAATATTGCTAATGCCAAGCATTTTTGGTCATATTTACTTAGCATAAAGACATACATTTTTACTGTATTGGTCTGTGGACTCTGTTGTGTTGGCTATGTTACTATTAGATATAATTACTTATTTGGTTTGGCTTTTGGACTACTGCCATTAGGTGTCTGTGCCGCTTTAGCAGGATTGCAAAGGCCAAAGGTTGTTTTTTATGCATTGTTTACACTCAATTATTTTATTATGGGAATTGGTAGATACTCAATGGGGAGTAGTTTTCCGTTTGGTACACTTATAGATATAATAATTGGGTATATGGCACTAGTTCTTATTATACAAAGAATTTTTTTTAGAGAATATCTAAAGTGGAAAAATTTAAATAACAGATTCTCTTTACTTTCGTTTGTGTGGCTACTCTATACTTTTTTTCAACTATTTAATCCCTCGTCTGTTACGGCTGCATGGGCTTCTGCTTTTAGGGGAATTGCATTTTATATGTTTGCTGTAGCTGTTATTGCACCTATTGTAATTAATAGATTTAAAGATTTTACTACTATTATGTTTATATGGTCTGTATTTACAGTGCTTGCTGTACTTAAAGCTTTGATACAGAAATTTGTAGGATTCGATTTTGCAGAGTCGTATTGGCTTTTTGCCCTTGGCGGCAAACTTACGCATATAATAGATTATGGAATACGGTATTTTTCATTTTTTACAGATGCTGCAAATTTTGGAGCAGCTATGGCCATGTCCATGACAGTGTTTTCAATCTGTGCATTGTTTGTAAAATTGAAACTAAAGGTGTGGTTTATTTTTGTTTCTATTTTAGCTTTTTACGGTATGCTCATATCTGGCACTAGGGCTGCATTAGCTGTACCTTTTGTTGGATATACAATTTTGGTTTTTTTATCAAAAAAACCAAAAACAATTATAACATTTTCGTGTAGTATATTAGTGCTATTTGTTTTTCTTAACTACACCCATTTATGTAGTGGAAATGTATTAGTAAGAAGAATGAGATCTGCTTTAAATGCAAATGATCCGTCAATGATAGTGAGATATAATAATCAGGCAAAATTAAAAGTATATATGGATGATAAACCATTTGGTGTAGGTTTAGGTCTAGGAGGTGTAAAAGCACTGAGATATACACCATATTCTTATGTGGCTTCTATCCCTACTGATTCGTGGTATGTAATGTTATGGGTAGAGACAGGTATTGTGGGATTAGTACTTAATTTACTAATCATGTTTTATATATTGGGCTACGGTGCCTATCAAGTTTTATTTAGATTAAAGAACCCGTTGCTTAGAGGATTAAATATTGCTTTAATTGGCGGATGTAGTGGAATGGTAGTTGCGTCTTATGCTAATGAAATATTAGGACAATTTCCTAATGGTATAATAATATATACTTCTATGGCAATGATTTTTATGAGTCCAATATTTGACAAAGAATTAAGTGAAACTAAGGAATTAAGCTAGCTTAAAAAAGATGGTAAATAATTTAATATCAATTATTTCTGTAAACTATAATGGTTTGCACGACACATTAGAAATGGTAGAATCTATTATTAACAATGTGTCATTAAATTATGAGATAATTATTGTAGATAATGCTTCAAAAAATGATGAAACAATTGCAATTAAAGAAAAATATCCCAGCGTTATTACAATAAGAAGCAAAGATAATCTTGGATTTGCCGGTGGTAATAATCTTGGAATTAATGTGGCAAAAGGAAATTATTTGTTTTTTTTAAATAACGATACGGTAGTAAAAGACGATTCTTTACAATATCTTGTAAATAGGTTAGACTCTTCTCCAAATATAGGGGCAGTTTCTCCAAAAATAAAATTTGCATGGTCTCCTTTTAATATTCAGTTTGCAGGGTATACTAGGCTATCGGGAATAACATTAAGAAACTCTTTAATAGGCTTTATGTGTCCCGATAGTGCTCAATATAATATTACTGCTCAAACACCATATATTCATGGGGCTGCATTTATGATTAAAAGAGAGGTTGTGGAGAAGATTGGTTCTATGCCTGAATTATTTTTTCTGTATTATGAGGAACTGGATTGGAGCGAGAGAATTGCTGAAGCCGGGTATGAATTATGGTATGAACCTAAAACAACTGTTTATCATAAGGAGAGTAAATCAACCGGGGTGCAGAGCCCTCTTAAGGTTTTTTACATGACAAGGAACAGACTTATATATGCAGTTAGAAACAGAAAAGGGCTCACAAGGTGTTTTAGTATTGTTTATCAATTATTAATTGCTATTCCAAAACAAAATTTTGTATATTTGTTCAAAAGAAATTTTTCTTTAAATATAGCATCCTTTAGTGGTGTGAAAAACTTTTTTAATAATTATAGCAAATGGTAATTCTAGGTATAATTGATATTATATTGTTTATTATAGTGGGGATATCTGTACTATATCTGTTTGTATATGCCTTTTATTCATTAAAAGGGTGGAAATTAAAATATCCACAATCTAAGCGACTATATAATTTTGCCATACTTATTCCTGCATATAAGGAAGATAATATTATTGAAAAAACAATAAGATCATTATTATTACAAGATTATCCAAGAGAGTTGTATAATATTGTTGTTATATCAGATCAAATGAGCGAAGATGTTAATGATAAGCTTAGGAAACTTCCAATCACACTTCTTACACCTGTCTTTAATAAAAGTTCCAAAGCTAATGCTCTTAATTTTGCAATGGATTATCTTAAAAATGAATTGTTACATAAAAAAATAAAATATGAGATTATAACTATTTTAGATTCCGATAATATTGTTGAATCTGATTATTTACGAGATATATCAAATGCCTTTAACCAAGATATAAAGGCTATTCAAGCACATAGAATAGCAAAGAATAGAGATACTCAAACAGCAATTTTGGATGCAGTAAGTGAGGAAATTAATAACTCTATATTTAGAAAAGGGCATGTTAATATGGGAGTATCATCTGCGCTTATAGGTTCTGGTATGGCCTTTGATTTTAATTGGTTTGCGCAAAATATTAAAAACGCATCAACGGCAGGTGAGGATAAAGAACTAGAAGTTATGCTCCTTAAACAAGGAATTTATATAGATTATCTTAATGATACATTGGTTTATGACGAAAAAGTTGCACAATCTAAAGCATTTTATAATCAAAGAAGAAGATGGCTTGCTGCACAATTTAGTGTTTTGGTTTCCTCTATAAAAGAGTTGCCTGGTGCAATAAAAAATGGGAATGTAGATTACTGTGATAAGCTTTTTCAATGGATGTTGCTTCCTAGAGCAGTTCTTCTAATGCTTCTCTGTATAATGTCTGTTGTGACATTAATTATAGAGTGGAGTTGGGCTGTAAAATGGTGGGCTTTATTATTAATGCTACTATTTGCATTAGCTTTTTCAATTCCAGATTATCTAGTTGATAAACAATTTAAAAAATCAATTTCCCATATTCCTCTACTTGCTATTATGATGTTCTTTAATTTATTTAGGCTAAGGGGAGTAAATAAAAAATTCATACATACTCAAAAAAAAGTTATATGAAGATAGCTATTGAAGCACAGCGGATATTTCGCATTAATAAGCACGGAATGGATTTTGTAATTCTTGAGGCATTAAAACAATTGCAAAAACTGGATACATTTAATGAGTATTTTGTTTTTGTAAGTGGGGGAGATGATAAATGTCTTAGTTCAACTAAAAACATGCACATCATAGAACTTAAATGTCCATCATATCCTTTATGGGAGCAGATTGTATTACCAAGAGCTGTAAAAAAAGTTAAAGCGGATATACTGCACTGTACAAGCAATACAGCCCCTTTATTTTGTGGCATTCCTCTTATCCTTACTTTGCATGATATCATTTTTTTGGAAAAAAGACAGAATGCAAGTAAATCATTATATCAAAATCTCGGATGGTATTATAGAAAATTTATTGTACCACGTATCCTTCCAAAATGCAAGAAAATTATTACAGTGTCAAAATTTGAATGTGAGAGGATACGAACTGAGTTAGGCTTAGATCCCAATAAAATTACAGCAATATATAATGGATATAATTCTCATTTTAAACCTATTAAGGATTATTATGAAATTACAAAACAGTATTTGCCAGAGAAAGAATATTTATTTTTTTTAGGAAATACTGATCCAAAGAAAAATACTCTTAGAACATTAGTGGCCTATAGTATTTATTTAAAACAATCTTCTGTAAAACTGCCATTACTTATAGCAGATCTAAGAGAAGATATTGTTGATGCTATTTTAAAAGAAGCTGCAATAGAGAACATTAA
The DNA here is from genome assembly GCA_036659275.1 of Bacteroidales bacterium. Classification (GTDB taxonomy): domain Bacteria; phylum Bacteroidota; class Bacteroidia; order Bacteroidales; family UBA932; genus Egerieousia. Next base: position 11,017 of record JAVXCW010000034.1, read on the forward strand.
ACCCTATTTGAGATTTGGCGGATACATAAAAAATACTAGCTTGCCGTATATTTATAGTGGTGCAAAAGCATTTATATATACCTCGTTAAGAGAAAGTTTTGGAATTCCTATACTAGAAGGGATGGCTTGCGGAACCCCTGTTATAACATCTAATATATCTGCTATGCCCGAAATTGCAGGAGAAAGGGCAATCCTTACAGATCCATTTAATTCCAACTCTATTGCATTAGAAATAATTAGATTGGAACAAGATAAAGAATTTTATACTAAGCAAGTAAGGTACGGATTAGAACGGGTGAAATTTTTTTCATGGGAATCTACGGCTAAACAGATGCTAGAGTTGTATAAACAGCAATAATATATTTTATAAACAATTTATAATTTAAAAATTTTATGTGGTATTCTAAATATTTATCGATATATGAACATCCTTATAATTTGGTTCCAAAGGAATTAATATTGGAGATTGCCCATAAAGTAAACTTAATACAGAGTGTTAATCCTATAGTTTCTGTTGTAATTATAGCTTACAATGAAGAAACACATCTTGCTGCTTGTATATGGTCGCTGAGTGATAATAGATGTAAATACCCAATAGAAATAATTGGGATTGATAATAATTCTACAGATAGAACAGCGGAAATTTACAAAGCCCTTGGAGTTAAGTACTTTCTTGAGCAGAAAAAAGGGCACGGAAACGCTAGAAATTGCGGATTAGATAATGCAAAAGGAAAATATTATGTATGTATAGATGCAGATACTATTTATCCTCCAAAATACATTGAAACATTAATAGAACAACTTAAAAAGCCCAATGTTTCCGGAGTATACTCGCTGTGGAATTACATTAAAGATAATGAGCATTCTACCATTGGAATTAAGCTATATGAATTTTTAAGAAACTTAAATTTAAGGATAAAATCAATTAAAAGGCCGGAGAGCTCTGTAAGAGGGATGGTATTTGCGATAAAAATGAATTTTGCAAAAGAAATACGGTTTAGAACAGATATTAAGAGGGGAGAAGACGGCTCCATGGCGTATGCGCTAAAGCGATATGGTAAATTAAAATTTATAACAAGTAAGAGTGCTAGAGCGGCAACAAGTTTGCGCTCTATAATAAATGATGGCTCATTATTTAATGCTCTAAAAATAAGGGCCATAAAACACTTTAAAGGGCTAAAATATTATTTTACATCAAAAAAAGCTACTGAATGTAGAGATGATGATTCTAATTTAATAAAATAGTTTTAGTGCAAATTTTTTAAATTAATTATTATGTTCAATAATACTCCTAAACTAAAACATTTTTTGCATTATTTAATAATACACCCATACACGGCACGTCCAAGGTTATGGGTTCGTTTATTTATTATTCCTATATTAATTAAAAAAGGTAAGGGAACCATTATAAGGAGAAAAGCACGACTAGATTTAATTCCTTCAAAAAAACTTATTTTAGGGAAGAGAGTAATCATAGAAGATTATGTTATAATAAATAATGGAATGGGAGATGTAATAATAGGAGATTACTCAAAAATGCTTTCTCGTACTATGCTTGTTGGACCGGTAAAAATAGGTAATAAAGTAGTACTTGGAAGCAATTCAAGGGTAACAGGTCTTACACACAATTATGTTAATATAAATGTACCTATTGATGACCAAGGTGTTACAGCTACAATTACAGTTATTGATGATGACGTATGGATAGGTGGAAATTGTTGTATAAATCAAGGAATTCATATTGGAACACACGTAATTATAGGAGCTGGCAGTGTTGTAACTAAAGATATTCCGTCGTATTCGGTCGCTGTTGGCAATCCGGCGAAGATTATAAAATTTTATAACTTTAATACTAATCAATGGGAAAGAAAATAAGATGAAAATTTTAACTAAAAACAAAGTTGTAAAAGGGGTATTGTGGAGTGCTGTTGAGCGGTTTTCTGTTCAAGGGGCTAATTTTGTTTTGGGAATTATTATAGCTCGTTTATTATCTCCAGGCGATTATGGTTTGGTGGCGATGTTGGCTATTTTTATGGCTCTTTCTCAAAGCTTTATAGATGGTGGCTTTGGAAATGCGCTTATTCAGAAAAAGGATAGAACAGACATAGATTGCAGTACAGTGTTTTATTTTAATATAGCATTATCTGTTCTTATTTATCTTATTATATATATTTCAGCACCGTTGATTGCATCTTTTTATAATGCTCCGCAACTTATTTTAATTGCAAGAATAATTGGACTTACATTAATAATAAATTCTTTTGGGATAGTACAGCAAGCAATAATAACTATTTCCCTAGATTTTAAAAAGCAGGCAATTGCATCGTTGGTGGCAGTAATAATTAGTGGTATTATTGGAGTATACATGGCATATAATGGATATGGAGTGTGGACATTAGTTATACAAAGCCTTATTAATAATATATTAAGAGTTTGCCTATTATGGACTCTTTCAAAATGGTATCCCAAGTTTGCTTTTTCTATATTATCTTTTAAAAAGCTATTTGGCTTTGGATATAAATTATTATTATCCTCAATTCTCCATACCGTTTATTCAAATTTATACACCTTAGTAATAGGTAAAAAATTTGCCCCAACTGAATTGGGATTTTATAGTAGAGCGTATTCTTTAGCACAATTTCCATCATATAATTTTACGAGCATTATAGAGAGAGTTATTTATCCAATATTATGTAAAAGCCAGAATGATGATCAAAAACTTAATGAGTCGTTTTTAAGATATATGAGCATGGCTTGCTTTGTTATATTTCCAATTATGATAGGAATTGCTGTTTTGGCCAGGCCATTAATATATTGTATTTTAACAGAAACATGGGCGAACGCAGTCCCATTATTACAAATTTTATGTATAGCATTTATGTGGGATCCTGTTATGAGGATAAATCACTCTGTAATTAATGCAAAGGGGCGATCAGATTATTTTTTATACGCAGAAATTATAAAAAAAATAGCCGGCTTTGCAATACTATTAGCCACCATTCCATTTGGAATTAAGATAATGTGTGCAGGACTTATATTATACTCTTTTTGTGATATGATAATAATTATATATTATAACAAAAAGGTTACTAATATAGGATTAATAAAGCAAATTAAAATGTTATTTCCTGTTATTACACTCTCTTTTAGTATGGGCGCTTTTATAATATGTATTGGATATTTAACATCTCAAATTTCTAATATTATGCAGCTTGTAGTAGGGTGCGTTTCAGGCATATGCTTTTATATTGGCATTTCGTATTTATTTAAAATAAAAGAACTTAAAACAATTTTAGAACTTATAAAACACAGATAGATAAAATGAGTTTGCTTATATCAATTATTATTCCGGTATATAATTCTAAACTATATTTAGAAAAATGTTTGGACTCTATTATAGAGCAGACATATTCTAATATAGAGATATTGCTAGTAGATGATGGTAGTAATGATGGGTCTAGTAAAATATGTGATTTATATGCTGCCAATAATAATAGGATAAAAGTATTTCATAAACAGAATGGAGGAGTGAGTTCAGCTAGAAACACAGGACTTAAAAATGCGTTGGGTGACTGGGCTTTATTCCTTGATAGTGATGATTATGTTGCAGCTACATGGGTACAAGGTTATGTTTGTAAATTAAATGAAATCAATGATTATAAAAGTATAGTTTTTCAGGGATATAACAAAACCATAAATGGAAAATTAGAAATAATTACAATAGATGAATTATATTTTAAGAAAAATAATAAAGGAGAATGTTTAAAATATTTGCATATAGATAATGATGTTTTGGGATATGTGTGGTCAAAAATTTTTAATCTAAAGTTAATAAGAGAATATAATATTTTATTTAATGAAAGCGTATCATTATCGGAGGATATGCTATTTACATTAGATTACCTCCAATACTGCAACCTTATTTTTACAATGTCAGTATGCAATTATTTTTACAGGTTAGATAATATAGAAAGTCTTTCTAAAAAGAAGAATGATTTTTTAATTGCTAAAAATATTATTAATATGATTTACTCGCGAGTATTTAAAATATTAGACAATAATAAGTATAAAATATTATTTGAGTTAAGAAAGTTAGATAGTAGATTTTGTGCATTATTAAATTTGTTTGTTGATAGAAACGCTAAGTATGATAAAAATTTTATAATTAATGAAATTGCAGATTATAAAAGATTTAATCATATAAAATTATTAAGATACAGTAACAAAAGTTATTGGATATTAAATAAAGTTGCTATTGTTTTTTCGCCTAAAATAATCTATGCTATATTTTCTATATATTTTTTTATTAAGCATAAGATAAAGTGGACAAATAATTTAATACATAGGTAAAAATGGAGGGATTGAAATCAATAATAAAGGGCAGAGATTTTATATTTACTGGACTTCAACCATGGGATATTCCTATAGGTTCTAATGCGAAAGATATTGCAAAAGAAATTTCTAAAAATAATAGGGTACTATATATTAGCACTCCTTTAGATATTAGAACATATAAAACTGGAAATGATACGCCGGATAATATTAGACGAAAAGACGTTATTTTAAAGAAAAAGCCTGCTTTAAGACAGTTATCTTCAACATTTTGGATTTTGGATCTTCCATTTCCAATTTTGCCAATAAATTTTCTTCCCGATGGAGTTATCTTTGATTTTTTTAATTATTATAACAATAAAAAAATTTATTCATTTGTTAAAAATACTATAAGAGAATTAAATTTTAGCAACTATATATTATTTATTGATAATGATGCATATAGAAGCATGTATGCTATAAAAATGCTTAAACCTATTTTCTCTGTTTATTACAGGAGAGATAACTTAGTAAGTAAATTTTGGCAAAGACATATAAAGCGTATAGAGCCTAAAATATGTGCTGAATGTAATATAGTTTTGGCTAATTCAATCTATCTTGCCGATATGGTACGCCCATATAATAAAAAATCTTACGATGTTGGACAGGGATTAGACTTATCAGATTATAGTACAGAGATAAAATATATTATTCCAGATGATATAAAAAGTATTCCTAAGCCTATAGTTGGTTATGCAGGGTGGATTACATCGTTAAGATTAGATGCTAATTTACTATACAGTATTGCAAGTAAATTAAATACAGTCTCTTTTGTTATGGTAGGAAGTGAGGATGAGTATTTTGTTAATCATAAACTTCACACTTTAAAAAATGTTTATTTTCTAGGACAAAAACAAGCTAAACAGATACCTTCATATATATCGTCATTTGACATATGTATAAATCCGCAGTTAATAAATGACATTACCTTAGGCAATTATCCAAGGAAAATAGATGAGTATTTATCATTGGGCAAAAAGGTTATTGCCACTAAAACAAGAGCAATGGAAATGTTTGAGCCTTATGTATGGAATTGTATAGGGGTTCAGGAGTATGTTAATGCGGTAAATGATGCTCTAGCCAATAATTCAAAAGAAGATGAGCTTAATAGGATATTATTTGCCAAAACTCATACTTGGGAGAAATCGGTAGAGAAGATATATTCTCATATTTTGGATAATATAACACTATAAGACAAATTATTATGGCTATTAAAATTATTTTTTGGGTTTCTCTTTTTATTGTCTTTTACACTTATTTGGGATATGGCCTTTTGCTTTGGATTCTTGTAAAAGTAAAGGAATGTATTAAAAAGCCAAGGTATAAAAATTTGCCTCCCAATAGTATGTTACCTAATGTAACACTTTTTATTGCAGCGTATAATGAACAAGAGGTGATTGAAGCCAAAATGGCTAATAGCTTAGCTATTAATTATCCTTCAAATAAATTTACAATTATGTGGGTTACAGATGGATCTGATGATAGTTCGGTAGAAATGTTGGAGAAAATTGCAACTGATAAAGCAAAAGACATTACTTTGCCAAAAATAATTGTGGAACATACACCAAAAAGAGGAGGAAAGGCAGCTGCATTTAACAGGGGAATTAAATTTGTTAAATCACCTATTGTTGTTTTTACAGATGCTAATACTATGCTTAATACCGAGGCTGTTTTTGAAATTGTTAGAGAATTTACAGATGAAAAAGTTGGATGTGTAGCAGGAGAAAAAAGAGTGAGCACGCAAATGAGTATAAGTGAGTATTCCGGCAAATTGCACAATGTATGTAGTACTAATAAAATATGTAATAATGGCGCATATAAATGTAGTAAATGTGAAGATAAGTTGGATGCTGCTGCTACTGAGGGAATTTATTGGAAATATGAATCTACGTTAAAGGCTTTAGATTACAGACTATATTCTGCAGTAGGGGCTGCTGGAGAATTATTTGCTGTGCGAACAAATTTATTTGAAAAATTAAGCAATGATACCCTTTTAGATGATTTTATTCTTTCTATGCGTATAGCGCAGCGCGGATATAAAATTGCTTATTGCGCAAATGCTTATGCGGTTGAAGGAACTTCCGCAAATATAAAAGAAGAGGGGAAAAGGAAAGTGCGTATATCTGCCGGTGGATTACAGTCTATTTGGAGACTTCTTCCTTTGCTAAATATATTTAAGTATGGTATACTTAGTTTTCAATATATATCTCATAGGGTATTAAGATGGAGTTTAACCCCATTATGTTTAGTGGCATTAATTCCATTAAATATTGCACTAGCTTTAAAAGAAACAACTATGTTTTATATTATATTGTTTTTTCTGCAAATATTGTTTTATATAATGGGAATTGCCGGGGGAATATTATCGAGAATTGGCAAGAAAAATAAAATTTTATATGTAGTATATTATTTTTTATTTATGAATTATAATGTTTTTAAAGGAATTGGATATTTGATAAAGAAAAGAAATGGGCTCTGGGAAAAATCTAAAAGAAGGTAAAAAATTCATTTTATTACCATATAAAACGGATATTGTAAATTAAACTGTAAATTTCTTACTAAAAAATACTATATTTGCGTTATTCAATAGCAAGAGCGAAAATGAAAAAAATTCTCGTAACCGGGGGAGCAGGTTTTGTGGGTTCCCATTTATGTAAAAGGCTTATTAATGATGGGCACGATGTAATATGCCTTGATAATTATTTTACAGGATCAAAAGAAAATGTACGTGAGTTGTGGCATAATCCTAAATTTGAACTTGTTAGGCACGATGTAGTAAATCCATATTTTGCCGAGGTTGATGAAATATACAACCTTGCATGTCCTGCATCACCAATTCATTACCAATATAATCCTATAAAAACTACTAAAACATCGGTGCTTGGTATTATAAATATGTTAGGATTGGCAAAAGAGGTTAGGGCAAAAATATTACAGGCTTCTACAAGTGAGGTTTATGGTGATCCTTCGCAAAATCCTCAAACAGAGAGTTATTGGGGGAATGTTAATCCTATAGGGGAACGGTCGTGTTATGATGAAGGAAAACGTGTAGCAGAAACTTTGTGTATGGATTATCATAATATGCATAATGTAAGGATAAAAATTATAAGAATTTTTAATACTTATGGGCCTAATATGAATAAAAATGATGGTAGGGTTATTTCAAATTTTATTATTCAGGCCCTTAAAAATGAAGATATTACTATTTATGGGAATGGCTCTCAAACTAGAAGTTTTCAGTATGTAGATAACTTAATAGAGGGAATGATTAGGGTAATGGCTACCGGAGATAATTTTACAGGGCCTATTAATTTAGGCAATCCTCACGAGCTGTCGGTATTGGAGTTAGCTAAGAAAATTATTAGTATGATAGGTTCCAAATCAAAAATTACACTCAAACAATTGCCCAAAGATGATCCTAAACAAAGAAAACCAGATATAACGCTTGCGAAAAAAACAATTGATTATAATCCTAACATCTCCTTAGAGATAGGATTGGCAAAAACAATTGAGTATTTTGAAAAATTATTAAAAGAAAAATAGTTTTACAGTACAGTTTATGAACGTAGAAGTAAATCCTAAAGAGTTTAAAATACTAGTAGTAGATGATGTTGTTTCTAATGTTATCTTACTTAAGGCTCTCTTAACAAAGGAACAGTATGTAATAGTTACTGCAACAAATGGAGAGCAAGCACTTTCTATGCTAGATAAGGAGAAGCCCGATTTGGTTTTACTAGATGTTATGATGCCCGGCATGAATGGCTTTGAGGTTGCGCAGAAAATGAAAGATGAGCCGCTTTATTCAGATATTCCAATTATATTTCTTACAGCTCTTAATTCATCTTCTGATATTGTTCAAGGTTTTAAAATGGGAGCCAATGACTTTATTTCTAAACCATTTAATAAAGAGGAGCTTATAATACGTATTACACACCAAATTTCACTAGTTGCGGCAAAAAGAATTATTATACATCAGAATGAGGAGTTAAAAAGTACTATAGGTGGACGAGATAAACTATATTCCGTAATTGCTCATGATTTACGTTCTCCAATGGGGTCTATGAAGATGGTGCTTAATATGTTATCGGGGAGCCTTACAAAAGAACAGATTGGGGATGATTTATATGAGTTCCTTAATGTTGCAAATCAAACAGCCGAAAATACTTTTAGCCTGTTGGATAATCTTCTTAAATGGACAAAAAGCCAAATAGGGAGATTAAATGTAGTATTTCAGGACACTGATATTTCTGAACTTATAGCAGATATTATTGATATATTTCTTCTTATTGCACAGGTGAAAAATATTAAATTAGAATTTATTAATCCTAAAAATCATATACAGATAAGAGGTGATATAGATATGATGAAAACCATTATGCGTAATCTTTTGAGTAATGCAGTAAAGTATAGTAGAGATGGAGGTAAAATTGAGGTTTTTACAGAAGATGCTGGCGATTTTGTAAATATACATGTTAAAGATAATGGCTTGGGAATTAAAAAAGAGGATCAAGGGAAATTGCTTAATATGAGTTCTCATTTTACAACTTTTGGTACCGCTAATGAAGAAGGATCTGGTTTAGGTCTTCTTTTAGTTAAAGATTTTGTTGAGAAAAATGGAGGAAAGTTTTGGTTTACATCGCAAGAGGGGGTAGGCTCTACATTTAGTTTTTCTGTTGTTAAGGTTAAATTATAGTAGTTTTAGCTCACTTATAACGGGGTTATGATCGCTAAAATCTTTATTTGGAGAAAAATATTTAACTGATTTAAATTCTTTGCCGTAAAATATATAGTCTATTCTTAGCATCTTTTTAAAATATTTATAAGTATACATATAACCATCTCCGCTCTCTTTAAACCCATCTATTAGCTCGCTTGCAGCCTTGCTATATACGTATGAAAGGGGAGTATCATTAAAGTCTCCACACAAAATTACTGGGTATTTGGAATTTTTAATTGCGTCTAAAACAATATCTATTTGTTGTGCTCTCATTTTGTAGCTTACGCTCATTCTTGTAGTCATGCGTTCTGCAATATTTATATTTGCAATGTTTTCTCCGCTATCTTCAATTTTTTCCACCTCTCTACGTGTGGTGCTTACGCCTGTACTTTGGAAATGGGTGTTTATTACAGTTATTTTTTTTGACAAATTTATTAATGAATCTGTTATAGTTTTTGTAATTGAATCCGTTTTAACTTTTATTGTTGAATCTGTAACTATAATAGTTGAATCTATAGTTTTTAAATATTTATCTACTGATAATTTTACCTCATTAGTTATTATATTAGTGCTACATAATGCAATAGTTGATTCTATGTAGCCGTAATTAGAAAAAGGATATTCTACATATTTACTATCCAAAATTGGATATTTACTATATATGGCAATTGACATTTTTTCTTTTACATTATAATTTGTATAATTATATGGGAGCATCCTAAACTGGGATATTGTATCTTTAAATTTATCCGGCATTTCATACTCTTGAAAACATGCAATATCAATATTTTGCACTTTTAGAAAATCAGACATTAAAATGTTGTTCTTTTCGGCCTCTTTACTGCAAAAAAAATGGGTATTATACGTAAGTACTCTAATATTTTTCTCATTTTGTTTATCTTGCAAAACTATTTCCTTGGTTGCATTTCCAAACCTATAAAATGTTCCATAATAGCTGAAACAACCTATAATAGTGGCAATAGGAATGAGACATATAAGCCATCTCCTACGAATTAGCCAATAAATTGCATAGCATATATTTGTAAATATTAGAGCTGGAAGAATTAGCCCAATAAATGGCATTATTATGGTTTGATGCGGCGAAAACTTTCCAATATTTAACGCTACAATGGTAATTACAGCAATTATTATTGTTAAAATAATTGATAAACCGTACAATAAAAATAAAGTAGCTTTTTTTCCCATAAATACAAAATTTTAAGTATAGGCAAATTTATTAAATTTTATTACAATATGGAGATATTTCTTAAGATATTCATATCTTTGCACAAAATATTTGTATGATGGATTATAATACACAACGTGAGAAATTGCTTATGCCCGAATACGGGAGACATGTGCAGGAAATGATAAATTACGTAAAAAATCTTCCCGATAAAGATAAAAGAAATGAGCAGATTCAAGCTGTTGTGGCTGTTATGGGGACATTAAATCCTCAATTAAGGGATATTAATGATTTTAAACACAAACTTTGGGATCATGTTCAGATAATTTCTGATTTTAAAATAGATATTGAGTCTCCATACCCAACCCCCACTAAGGAGACATTATATACAAAGCCAAATTGTATCCCATTGCAAAAGACTCCTATAAAAGCGGCACATTATGGAAGGAATATCCAAAATATGATAGAAATAATTGCTGTAAGGGAAGATGACGAAATTAAAGCATATATGATAAAAACATTAGCATCATACATGAAACAGCAGTATCTTATATGGAACAAAGATTCTGTAAGTGAAGAGACTATATTTAAAGATATATATACTTTATCCGGGGGGAGAATAACAGTTCCTGCAGATATACATATTGGAATGGGGCAATTAGAAACACCTATCCATTCGAGGAGCACTATTCCGGCTGCGCGTAGCAATAATTATAGAAATAATATTAATAAAGGTAAGGGAAACAATAATAATAACAAGCGTTGGAAGAATAATAAATAACAATGGCAAAGCAAGAGAAATCTAAAGTATTAAAAGAAGAAAAAGAAACGATTAAAGCTGAAACTGCGGTTCCACACAGAAGAGACGGAATATATCTTATATGCGGCTTAATATCACTAGCCGTAGCGGTATTTACATTTGTATCGTTGGTTTCTTACGTATTTACATGGGCAGAAGATCAGAGTTTATTCTCAAATAAGGATATGTTTAATACACTTATAGATGTAGAGAATAATGGAGGTAAGGCCGGCCTTTATTGGGCAAACTTTCTTGTTACCAAATTATTTGGGCTAGGAGCCTTTATTGTCCCCTTTTTCTTTATTGGAGTTGCCTTATTTTGTCTAAAAATTAAAAAAATAAAAGTTACAAGGCTATTTTTTGTTTCTCTTATTGGGTGCATACTTGTTTCAGTTGCATTTTCTTATATTTTTTCCTTCACCAAATTTGATGCATGGTTTGGAAGTGGCGCAGGAGGCTCTTACGGCTACTATGTAAATAATTGGCTTAAGAATATGGTTGGAGTAATTGGTGCAGGATCAATAATTTTTGTGACTTTAATAATATGGCTCATAATAATAAATCATAATTTTATTACAAAATTTAATAATTGGATTAATAAAATAACAGCTCCACGTCCAAAGAAAATAAAAGCATCGCCAATAGAGGTAGTTGGTGATAATGCTACAGAAGATAAAGCAGATAAAGTTAAAGAAACTGCATCCAATCAGAAAAATAATAAAAATGGCGAAGATGAAACTATATTTGAAATAAACGGCGATAGTGTAAATGGAGATACCGGAGAGATTATTGCAGACAACGTAGATTTACCTCCATTTGAAGTGATAGGTACCAATGGAAAAAATATTGACGAGCAAAATAATTTAGATGAATTGGAGATTATTTCTGCCCCACAAGCTCCTATTACATCTAAAGATATACCATATTTTGAGAAAAATGAAGTCCGGGAAAAAGAAAACAAACCTAAAGATGATGAAGATTTTCTTGAACAATACACAGAAGATGAATTAAAAACGTTATTTGATCCGCGGTTAGATCTTTCATCGTATCAGCCGCCACCACTTTCATTGTTAGAAGATTATAAAGATAAATGGTATGAAGTTTCGAGAGAGGAACTGGAAAAAAATAACAGACAGATTGTTAGAACTTTAGGAAACTATAAGATAGGTGTTGCAAAAATATCGGCAAGAATTGGACCAACAGTTACATTGTATGAAATTGTTCCTGCCCCAGGCGTAAGAGTATCACAAATAAAGAGATTAGAAGAAGATATACAGCTATCTTTAGCTGCAAAAGGAGTACGCGTTGTAACTTTAGTAGGAACCAATGCAATAGGAATAGAGGTGGCAAACGAAAAACCTAGCACTGTATCAATGCTATCAGTTTTAGACGATACTTCATTTAAAGAGGCTAAATATGATCTCCCTGTAGCGTTAGGTAAAACAATTACAAACGAAGTATTGCATTTCGATTTAGCAAAGATGCCTCACCTTTTGGTGGCCGGTGCCACGGGACAAGGTAAATCGGTTGGACTTAATGCCGTGCTAGCCTCGTTATTATATCGTAAGCATCCATCTGAATTAAAACTTGTATTGGTAGACCCTAAAAAAGTGGAACTTTCACTTTATTCAAAAATAGAGAAGCATTTTTTGGCAAAATTACCAGATGCCGATGAGCCTGTTATAACAGATACTCAAAAAGTTATTTTTACCCTTAAATCTCTTTGTATAGAGATGGACGGCCGTTATGATTTACTTAAACTAGCGTCTGTAAGAAATGTAAAAGAGTATAATGAGAAGTTTTTGCAAAGGAAACTTAATCCTCTTAAAGGTCACAGATATATGCCTTATATAGTGGTTATTATAGATGAATTTGCAGATTTGCTTATGACTGCCGGACGTGAGATTGAGGAACCTATAGCCCGTTTAGCGCAGCTTGCCCGCGCAATAGGAATTCATTTAGTTATTGCAACACAGCGCCCAACAACAAGCGTTATTACCGGTAATATAAAAGCAAACTTTCCAGCACGTATTGCATTTATGGTGCGCTCAAGTATAGATTCTAGGACAATTTTAGATCAAACGGGAGCCAATCAGCTTATAGGACGTGGAGATATGCTTATTTCAACCGGCGGAGATTTAACCCGTGTGCAATGTGCTTTTATTGACACTAAAGAGGTTGAAAGAATAGTTGATTTTATATCTAAGCAGAGAGGATATACTACGGCTCATTATTTGCCAGAATATACAGGAGAAGAAAAAGATGGAGATAGTACACCCGGAGTTGGAGAAGTTGATCTTAATAGAAGAGACGGCCTTTTTGAAGATGCTGCAAAATTAGTTGTAATGCACCAACAGGGTTCTACATCACTTATACAGCGAAAAATGAATTTAGGCTATAATCGCGCAGGCCGTATAATGGATCAATTAGAGATGGCCGGTATTGTTGGACCTTTTGAAGGAAGTAAGGCAAGACAGGTACTTATTGGCGATTTAAGTGAATTAGACATTAAATTATCATCAATTAAGGATATTTACGGATAAATAAGATTATGTGGCAATTAAAATATAAAATAGGTATTACACTGCTACTTATACTATGTGGCTTTTCTATAAATGCTAATACGCAGAATATAAATAAAGATTTAGCGGCATTTGCTAAACGGGCAAATAATGGAAGTGAAATTATATTTACATTTTCTGCTACTAATAGCAAGGGAAAAGAGATTTACAAAGAAGCTGGAATAATTAAGATTTATGGGAATAAATACAAATTAGATATTCCCGATAATTTATTAATTTTAAATAACGGAGTTACCAGGTGGATTTATAAAATAGAAGAAGAAGAGCTTGTAATTGCTGCAAATAATCCGCAAGAAGAAGACATTCTAGAGAATCCATTTATTATACTAAGAGCAGGTAGTAGTAAAATTATTAGTAACTATACCATATCTGTTGTAAAAAGAGTTGCAGAAAAGGAGGACTCTAATATGCAGGGAGTTCCTGATAAAATAATTCTTGCAGCTAAAGATGGATCTAAATATATTATAAAAATTACAGAATTTAATAATATATCAAATCTATCGGGCGCTCAATTTGAATTTGATGTAAAAAAGTATCCTAATGCAATGGTAACAGATTTGCGGTAAATTAAATTTATAAGTTTTATAAATATCTTATGCAACCTTTAAATATTTTGCTCTGAAAAAGATTTAAAAACTTCTAGTATAGAAGGATATGTATTTGAAAGATATTGTGGTAAATCTTCTTTTTTTACCCAAAGACATTTTTGAATATTTTCTTCTAGTTGTGGCTTTGGTATACAACCATTTGTATGAAGCATCTTATACCAATATGTATGTTTTAACATAAAATTACCGTTGAGGTGGTAGCAATGATGAGTTACGCAAATTAATTCTTTTATATTAAGATCATTTATCCCACACTCTTCTTCTACCTCACGCATTGCAGAGTTTCTAATATCTTCGTTCGGCTCTTGTTTCCCCTTAGGAAGATCCCATAATCCGTTTCTAAAAATTAGCAGATATTCTCCTCTTTTGTTTAAAACTATTCCACCGCCGGCATTTAGTTGGCTAAATTCCGAGCAAATTTGTTTGAATGTATTATCAATATTTTCTTCTGGCACCGGAACATATAATAAATTTATTTTTTGCGATTTATCAAAAAAAAATGGAAGTTGGCTTAGCTGAGAATTTTCGCCTGAGTGGTATATTACAGCGTTAGAATCATATTG
>JAVXCW010000035.1:0-24896 GCA_036659275.1 Bacteroidales bacterium
TTGCGGAGAAAGGGGGATTCGAACCCCCGGTACGGTTACCCGTACGACAGTTTAGCAAACTGTTGGTTTAAGCCACTCACCCATCTCTCCAAATCCTGTCCCGTGAGGCTTGTTTGTTTGCACAAACATTTTGGGACTGCAAATATATGTTAATTCTTCCTATTTGCAAAATTATTTGGCTAGATTATCTCGCATCTCGGTATCGGCTTGGATGTTTTTTAGTTTATAGTAATCCATAATACCAATGTTACCTTTGCGGAAAGCCTCTGCAATTGCTAGAGGAATTTCTGCTTCTGCGCTAATAACTTTTGCACGGGCTTCTTGTGCCTTTGCTTTCATTTCTTGCTCAAGGGCAACGGCCATAGCACGTTTTTCCTCGGCGCGAGCTTGTGCAATATTTTTATCGGCATTAGCTTGGTCTATTTGTAATACTGCACCAATGTTCTTTCCAATATCAATATCGGCAATATCAATTGATAAAATCTCAAATGCAGTTCCGGCGTCGAGACCTTTCATAAGAACTACCTTAGAGATAGAATCGGGGTTTTCTAGTACCGATTTATGACTGGCAGCAGAACCAATTGATGATACAATGCCTTCACCTACACGTGCAAGTACTGTTTCTTCGCCTGCACCTCCAACTAATTGTTTAATGTTTGCCCTAACTGTAACTCTTGCCTTTGCTATAAGTTGTATTCCGTCTTTTGCTACTGCTGTAACAGGTGGTGTGTTTATTACTTTTGGGTTAACAGACATTTGTACTGCTTGAAAAACATCTCTTCCGGCAAGATCTATTGCTGCAGCCATATTAAAGTTAAGCTCAATGTTTGCTTTATCTGCCGATATAAGAGCATTAACCACGTTTGGAACATTTCCTTTTGCAAGAAAGTGGGCTTCTAACTCGTTTGCATCTAGTTTAAGGCCTGCCTTAGTGCCGGTAATCATTGCCATTACTATTACTCCGGGGGGAACTTTACGCCAGCGCATTAGCACAAGCTGTATAAGAGATATTTTTACCCCTGAAATAAGTGCTTGGAACCACAATGTAATGGGAAAAAACCATAGGAAAATCATTAATCCAACTATTGATATTCCTATCCAAATTAACAGAGTTATTGAACTATCCATGTTTTATATATTAATTAATATTTACTTTTTAATTTCTTTTACAAATATTTTATTACCATCAATTTCGCACACCTCAACTTCTTTTCCCGGCTCAACAAGAGAATCACGGGTAAATACCTCAATAACGTTCTCACCTAGTTTAGCATGTCCGCCGGGGGCAAGTCTTGTAAGGGTTTTGCCACTCATCCCCTCTGTAATACCTTTTGTGTGTGGAGAGGTATCAACCTTTGAGTCTATATTTGTTTTAAGGCTTATTGCTTTCCATGTTTTTGAACGGAGAATAAAAATTGTTGATATTATAATAACTATAATGTTAATAGCTATTACAATTAAGCCAATAATATGGCCGTAACTATCAAATGCAAACCAACATGAAGCAACCATTGAAATAACGCCAAGGATTCCGGCAATACCAAAACCCGGGATAATAAGCAACTCTGCAATTAGCAGGATAAGACCAACAATAATAAGGGTAATAATTAATGCAGCCATATTTAGTTTGTGTTTCTATTTTTTAAGTGGAGTAAAGATAGAAATTTTTTTCAATTTTTTTCAATTTTTTCTATTTGTACACCTATTATGCCTATTTTATCTAATGCTTCCTTTAATGTATCGGCTTCGGCTTTTTTTGTAAAAGGGCCTACAACGTACCGGGTAGCACCATTTTCAACTATTTTAGCAATATCTTTTTCTGTGCATTCACGAATAACATTAATAGATTCTGCCGATAGAGTTTCAACACCATCAATTGCTACTCTGTAAGAGACATATTCTGCTTCTTTTTGTTCTAATATTCTTGCATTCCTTAGTGGAAGCGGTTTACTATTATTATATGCTGTAATAATTGCCGATGAAAATCCTAATTTTCTCACTTTATTAATATTTTTAAGAGCATCTGCATAAGTGCTAAATGTTCCTGCAGAATAAATATATTTTCCTGTTAATGCTTTTCTTTCAAAAACAGGACTTAACCCCTTAAGTGTTTTAAGTGGAGCTTTATTTGCTAAAACAAAAAGTTGTATTTGATATGTAAGAGAGGTTGGAAAATCTAAAAGATTGGCAATAACAGCTTCATCTAAGATTCTAAACGATAAATTAAGTTCCGGGATAGGCTGTTCTACTGCTAGAATAGGCACTTTTCCAAGAGTGTTGTTTGCAAAAACAAATTTTGGCTCTTCTACTTGCAATGTTTCTGTATTATTTCCATTTTCCGGACGGTCGGTAATAATAATACCCTTAGATAAAAAATCCATTTCAACTTTTTGCAAATTTGCAAGTGATACATTTAAATTTTGCTGTATAGCAAGTGATTTACTCTCTTGTTCTGCTATTTTCTTCCCTAAAAGTGCCAAGTCATCAGCATTTTTAAGAGTGCTATAAAGCTCTCTGCTATCCTTTTGTGTATTAAGAATAGTCCTAAGTTCTTGTTGTAATTTTCTTACACTTTTTACTGCTAATGTGTATTCGCTAAATTCATCTCCATTTTTATTTGCGGTGGTATCGCCATTATTATTTTGCGAGGAGTGTTTTTTGTTTAAAATATCACTATTCACTTTAAGATGTGAAATTATCTCGGCTTGGTCTTGTGTAATGCTTTTTTTTAATGGAATGTTTTCAAAATCAATAGCATAAATTGTTATATCATCTGCTGTGTTATCTCTATCGGAGGCAAAAATGGAATACAAACCATCGGGAGTATTATAAAAAAGAAAATCATTACCAACCGATGAAAAAGGGAATCCCATATTTTGAGCAACTCCCCAATCATTGGTTTCCTCGTCCCAATAACTTACGTATAAATCGTACCCACCCATGCCATAGTGCCCATTAGATGAAAAATAAAGGGCTTTACCATCTCTGCTAAGTATTGGAAAAATTTCGTTTCCAACAGAGGTTATGTTTTCGTTAAGTATTTCGGGGGCACTCCAGAGAGTATCATTAATTTTGTGGGTTGAAAAAATATTCCACGATTCGCTATTGTCTTTAGCGCTGTATACTAGCGTATTGGCTCCGGGAGGAGAATATAAAACAGGCGCATTATTAATATCTTTTTCTAATTCTCCTAATAGATTACTTGGTATTGGAGTCCATGATTTATCTTTAAATCCCGGATAGTGCAGAAAAAATCCTCCAAAAGCAACCTTTTTATTAGCAATAACATTTGGAGTGCATGCAAATTCTAAAAGAGCTTTTCCGTTTTCGCTTAAAATCAACTTGTTTTCAATCCCTATTTTGTATAATGAATCGGTAGATTGTTCTAGCATTTTTTGGTAAATGGCTATTGCCTCGTCAAATTTATAAGATTTATGAAGTTTATCTGCTTGCATTTTAAGCTCGCTTTTTTCCTGTCCGGTAATTGTCCCAACAGCTAAAGATACTAGCAATATGATAAATATAGAGGCTTGTTTTTTCATTTTTTTACATAAAAAGTGTGAACAAAGGTAGGAAATACTTTATATATTAGGAAAAAATAGTACATTTGCATGTTATTTTTAGAGGTATTATTCATTTTTGACCGAATTTAATAAAATTAAAACTATATAAACATTATGCAAAGTAAAGGAGCCATTAAGTTTGTGGCAATTTTAATCGCACTAGCCTGTTTGTACCAACTATCGTTTACATGGGCTACGCAGAATCAAGAGAAGAAGGCTGAGAAGTATGCGGCAAAAGCTGTTGCAGCAGAAAAACTTACTACAGCTTTCGCAAATGTAAATGAGCTGGATAAGGCTTATTATCTCGATTCTATCTATAAAGATAAAAATAGATTTTATGTAGATTCAGTTTCTTCAGAGAAAGTGTTCTTAGGATTTACATATAAAGATGTTAAGGAGAAAGAAATTAACTTAGGTCTAGACCTTAAGGGAGGTATGAACGTTATGCTGCAGGTTCAATTAAAGGACCTTATTAAAGCATTGGCAGATAACAACGAGTCTCCCGAGTTTAATAAGGCTCTGGAGCTAGCTAAGCAGAAAGAGATTGATAGTAGAGAAGACTTTATTACTCTTTTTGAAGAATCTTGGGCAGAGGTTGCGCCAGGTAAGAGATTATCCACAATTTTTGGTACTTACGAGATGCGTGATAAAATTAAACCTGAGACTCCAAATGCAGAGGTGATAAAAATTATTCGTACAGAAGCAGAGAGCGCAATTGCAAACTCGTTTAATGTATTGAGAAATCGTATAGATCGCTTTGGTGTTACTCAACCTAATATTCAAAGACTTGGTAATACAGGGAGAATTCTAGTTGAGCTTCCGGGTGTTAAAGAGCCTGAGCGTGTAAGGAAATTGCTTCAAGGAACAGCGTCTTTGGAGTTTTGGCCAACTTATGATAATCAAGAGGTTTATCCTTTCTTAGAAGAGGCTAACCAAATGTTAAAAGAAATTATTACAAATGAGGCAGAGAACATAGCTGCCGGAGTTGTTAAAGGGGCAATGGTAGATTCAACAGCTATAGCAGCGGTAGGCGATTCAACAACAGTTGCAGGTTCTGATTCTCTTAAGACTAGTACCGGTAAACTTGCAGAGTCACTTATAGCAACCGATACTCTATCTGCAGATGCAGCGGCTTTTGCTAAACAAAATCCTTTGTTTTTTGCACTTAATCCTAATTCATATAATGGACAATTAGCTCCCGGACCAAGTATAGGAAGAGCTCATTATAGAGATACGGCAAAAATTAATACTTATTTAAATCTTCCTCAGATTAAAGCACTATTCCCTGCGGAGTTTGTTCCTATGTGGAGTGTTAAAGCAAATCCTAATGATAAAACAAATTCTATTTACGACCTTATAGCAATTAAAGCTGCTTCAAGAGATGGCAAAGCTCCTTTAGACGGAGGGGTAATTACAGATGCTACTGTAAGTTATAACAGTACAGGTGGAGCTCCGGGCGTTGATATGGCAATGAATGCAGAAGGTGCAAGGATTTGGGCAAGAATAACTGCCGATAATGTAGGTAAGTCTGTTGCCGTGGTTTTAGATGGAATGGTTTATTCTTATCCTACAGTTCAAACAGAAATATCGGGTGGCCGTTCTGCAATTACAGGTAATTTTACAATTACAGAGGCAGAGGACTTGGCAAACGTGTTAAAATCTGGTAAGCTTCCTGCTCCTGCAACAATAGTACAAGAGCAAGTTGTTGGACCTAGCCTTGGTTCAGAGTCTATTAATGCCGGTCTTATTTCATTTGTGCTTGCCTTTTTGTTGGTACTTATATATATGATTATATTCTATCAGGGAGCCGGATTGGTTGCAAACATTGCTTTGTTGTGTAATGTATTGTTCTTATTTGGATCTTTAGTCTCGTTTGGGGCGGTACTTACATTACCCGGTATAGCCGGATTGGTTCTTACCTTGGGTATGGCCGTGGATGCCAACGTTATTATATATGAGCGTATAAAGGAGGAGTTACGTGCCGGAAAGGCGTTAAGGCTTGCGGTTAAAGATGGATATAGTAATGCTTATTCTGCAATTATAGATGGTAACCTTACCACAATTATTACAGGTATTGTATTATTCTTATTTGGTTCTGGTCCTGTTCAAGGTTTTGCTACAACACTTGTGTTAGGTATTATTACTTCTCTTCTTACTTCAATATTTATTACAAGACTTGTAATTGAGGCTAGATTAGATAAAAATAAAAATATCACATTTGATAATAAGTTCTCAAGAACATTTATGCAAAATACAAGTTTTGATTTTGTTGGTATACGTAAAGTAGCATACACATTCTCAGTTATTGTTTGTATAATAGGTTTAGCTTTTATATTTACAAAAGGGTTTACTTACGGTGTAGATTTTACAGGTGGTAGAACTTATGTATTACGTTTTGATAAAGACGTTACTGCAGAACAAATTAGAAATGCTGCTAATGAGGAGTTTGGCGAAACAGTTGAGGTAAAACAATTTGGTGGAGAAAGCCAAATGAAGGTTACTACCAAATATAAGATAACAGATAATTCTACAGATGTAGATAATGAAGTTGAGCAAAAACTCTTTAATGCGTTAAAAGGGTTCTTCCATGCTCAAATGACTTTAGACGAGTTTACTTCTACAACAGAGAATCCTAACGGAATTATAAGTTCAGATAAAGTTGGGCCTACAATTGCAAATGATATAAAGAGAGATGCAATAATTGCAGTATTTATAGCTTTGTTTGCAATCTTCGTTTATATTGCAATTCGTTTTAAAAACTGGACTTGGGGTGCAGGTGGTGTACTAGCGCTTTTCCATGACTCAATAGTTGTTGTTGGATTCTTCTCTATTTTCTCGGGCCTTCTTCCATTTAGTTTGGACGTAGATCAAACGTTTATTGCAGCTGTGTTAACAATTATAGGTTACTCCATAAATGATACAGTGGTTATATTTGACCGTATTCGTGAGTACAAAACTTTATATCCTAAACGCGATCTTAAATCAAACATTAACATGGCCTTAAATAGTACTCTTGCTAGAACTATTAATGCATCGGGAACTACATTAGTGGTTATGATTGCAATTGCACTGTTTGGTGGAGAGGTTATTAGAGGTTTTGCAGTAGCTCTTATAGTAGGTATTGTTGCCGGTACATATTCTTCGGTATTTGTAGGTACCCCTATTATGTATGATCTTAATATAAGGAAAGAAAGGGCTGCTTTAGCAAAAAGTGAAGCAGAAAAAAAGTAGTTAATACTTATTAAACTATAAAAGAGAGACAGCTAAATTTTTTAGTTGTCTTTTTTTATATAAATAATTCTTATATTTGCGTAGAGTAAGGGAAAACTTAAAATATATATTATGGGTAAAGTTCCAATGCCACAAATAGAAAAAGATTATTATACCGATATCTCATCTTTGGAGCAACTGCAGCTGTGGAAATCTAAATTAGAGTTTGCTATTAAATCTTTTGATGCAATGATTTGGGAATACGATATAGATAATAATTTGTTTTTTTCTGAATATAGTAATTCCGCACTTATTGGGGGATTAACCTTTGAGGAGTATATTAATATTCACCATAAAGATGATAGGTTAAAACTAAGGAAGTCTTTCTATGATTTAATACACGATAATATTGACAATATTGCATTAAATTTAAGACTTAAACAGAAAAATGGGTCGTATGTTTGGATAAATATTCATGGTAAAGTGTTTCAGCGCAATAAAAATGGGGCTCCAACAAGAATCATTGGCTTGCGCCAGACAATTCAAGAACAAGTAGAGCAACATATAGAACTTCTTAATAGTAAACGTAAGCTGGAAGAATATGCAGCTAAAATAGGTGATGCCAGCAATTTGAAAACTGCTTTTTTTGCGAATATGAGTCACGAGATACGCACTCCTCTTAATGCAATAGTTGGTTTTTCTAATCTTATTATAGACGCTGTTAAAGATAATGAGGCTCTTGTAGAATATGGCAAAGTAATAGAGACAAATAACAATCTCTTAATTCAACTTGTTAACGATGTATTGGATATGGCCAAAATAGAGGCTGGAAAATTAGAGTTTAATATGAGTGAAATATGTGTGAATGAACTTATGAATCAGTTGCAGCAGATGTTTCAAATGAGAGTTCAAAATGGGGTAAAAGTTATTTTAGATATTCCTACTACAGAGTATTATATTAAATCGGAGCGAACAAGGTTAACGCAAGTAATAACAAATTTTTTAAGTAATGCGGTAAAATTTACTTCTAATGGTTTTATAACTGTTGGGTATAGTGTTAGTGAGCAGGGGCTGTATTTTTACGTAAGTGATACAGGTAAAGGAATTATGCCGGAGAATATTTCGCATGTATTTGATAGGTTTACAAAATTTGATAGAGAGGTACAAGGCTCAGGATTAGGCTTATCTATAAGTCAAACAATTATTAAAAGCCTTGGCGGAGAGATAGGTGTTGAATCAAAGTTTGGAGAGGGTACAAAATTTTGGTTTACATTGCCGTGTCTTGCTTATTCCCTGTAATTTTTAAATTTGATAGCACTAATAAATTAAAATTATAAAAATATGGAACTCCCTTTTGCTGAATCTTACAAAATTAAATCGGTAGAGACTCTAAGAAGATCTACTCGTAAAGAACGTGAACAGTGGATTAAAGAGGCAAAATACAACCTTTTTAATCTTAAAAGTGAACAAGTGTTTATTGATTTACTTACCGACTCCGGTACAAATGCCATGAGTGATAAACAGTGGGCGGCTATTATGTGCGGAGACGAAAGTTATGCCGGTGCTTCCTCATATTATAATATGAAAGCAAGTATAAAAGATGTTACAGGTTTTGATTATTTTATGCCAACTCATCAAGGCCGAGCTGCGGAAAATGTGCTTTTTAGCGCTATTATTAAAGCAGGAGATGTTTTACCGGGTAATTCACACTTTGATACCACAAAAGGACATATAGAGTTTAGAAAAGCCCATGCGGTTGATTGTACAATAGATGAAGCTGCTAATACAGAATTAGAGATTCCTTTTAAAGGGAATATGTGCCTTAAAAAACTAGAAAAGGTACTAAAAGAGACGCCAATAGAGAAAATACCGGCCGTTGTGCTTACTATTACCAATAATACAGCGGGTGGACAACCGGTTTCAATGGAAAACATAAAGGGTGTTTGGGCTCTTTGTAAAAAATACGGAGTAAAATTACTTATAGATTCTGCCCGTTTTTGCGAAAATGCGTATTTTATTAAAACGCGTGAGGCCGGTTATGCAAATAAGAACATAAAAGATATAACCCGCGAGATTTTTTCTTATGCAGATTATATGACTATGTCGGCAAAAAAAGACGCAATTCTTAATATGGGAGGATTTGTTGCTTTTAAAGACGAAAAAGAGATGCAAAAATGCCAAATGTTTGGGATTATGTACGAAGGGTTTCTTACATATGGTGGTATGGCAGGGAGAGATATGAATGCTTTTGCACAAGGCTTACAAGAGGGTTCAAATTTTGATTACTTGGAAACTCGTATTAAACAAATTGAGTATTTAGGTAAAAAATTAGACGAATACGGTGTGCCTTACCAGCGTCCTGCAGGGGGACATGCTATATTCCTTGATGCTAAAAAAATTCTTACGCATTTACCAAAGGAACAGTTTATTGCACAGACTCTTGGTGTTGAGTTATATGTAGAGGGTGGTATTAGAGGTGTAGAGATTGGAAGTATCCTTGCAGATAGAGACCCAGATACAAGAGAAAATAGGTATCCACGTCTTGAGCTTTTACGCCTTGCTATTCCGCGTAGAGTATATACAAATAACCACATGGATTATATAGCTGCTGCTGTTAAAAATGTATTTGATAGTAGCAAAACTATTACAAAGGGGTATGTGATTACTAAAGAATTGCCTATTATGAGGCATTTTACGGTAGAATTGGAAAAAGTAAAATAATAGATTCTCGCAATTTATTTCTTTTTGCCTCTCCCCATGGTTTTATTGGCGGTTTTTACTGCCGTATCACGTACTCTTTTTGCTGTTGTTTTGGCTTTGCCAAATACTGCTTCATAAAATCCCGGTTTTTTTGGGATTTCGTCAACGGTAACATCTTTGGTGCTTGAGCTGCGCTTAACTTTAGGCGTACGCTCGGCCCTTGGAGTACGGGGTTCTCTTGGTGTTCTTTCTGTTCTTGGCTCGCGGGGTTCTCTTGGTGTTCGTTCGGTACGAGGCTTTTCCGAGCTCCGTTGTTGTCTTTTGTTTTTATTCCAACTATCGTCCCAAATAAGGGCAAAGTCTATAAGTTTTTGTTCTAGATTGGCTTTTGTTACTTTAATTTGAACTTTATCGCCAAGGGTAAATTTCTTTTTAGTTGATTTACCTACTACACAGTAATTTTTCTCATCATATATAAAGAAGTCTTCTTTTATATTGCGAAGCATTACCATTCCCTCTACATGATTTTCGGTAATTTCTACATATATGCCCCATTCTGTTACGCCGGAGATTGTGCCTTCGTAGGTGTTACCCACTTTATCTTGCATAAACTCGGTTAATTTATATTTTATACTGCTTCTTTCTGCATCGGTTGCAAGTTGCTCTCTATTTGAAGAGTGCTTGCATAAATCTTCGTATTTTTGTTTGTTTTCAGATTTTCCTTTATCTAAATAGTGCGCAAGTAGACGATGTACCATCATATCGGGATATCGTCTAATTGGTGAGGTAAAGTGGGTGTAGAAATCAAATCCAAGGCCGTAATGTCCTACGTTATCGGTTGAATAGCGAGCACGTGCCATTGAGCGAAGTGCTATTATTTCTATGGCGTTTGTTTCAGGCTTGCCTTTGGTTTGTTCTAATAATTTATTTAATTCTACAGCTATCTGTCGGGAGTTTTCTGTTGCCCCCATTGTGTAGCCAAAGTGTTTTATAAAATCGCGTAAATTCTGAATTTTATCAAAATTTGGTTCGTCGTGTATACGGTATATAAATGTGGGGTCTTTTAATCTCATTCCTTTGGTTACGTAAGTTGCAACCTCTTTGTTGGCTAACAACATAAATTCTTCTACTAACCAATTTGCCTCTTTGCTAATCTTTTGTACAACATTAATGGGTTTCCCTTCTTTGTCTACAATTACTTTCATTTCGGGGCGTTCAAAACTAATTGAGCCATTGCTAAACCGTTTTTTACGCATTATTGAAGCAATTCTATGTAGCTCAAGAACGGTTTCTGTAATTTTTTTATCGGAGTGATTTTCTCCATTGTTTTCAATAATTTCTTGCACTTGTTCGTACGCAAAACGTTTATCCGATTTTATTATTGTACGGCCAAACCATGAGCTAATAATTTTTCCTTTGTCGTTCATTTCAAAAACGGCAGAAAAGGTTAATTTTTCTTCATTAGGTCTTAATGAGCAGAGATTATTTGAAAGAATCTCGGGGAGCATTGGCACGGTGCGGTCTACTAAATATACAGAGGTGCCTCTATCAACTGCTTCTTTATCAATTATATCTTCTGGTTTTACATAATAGGTTACATCTGCAATATGTACTCCTATTTCAATGTTGCCATTTTCTAATCTTTGATATGATATGGCGTCATCAAAGTCTTTTGCATCGGCAGGGTCTATGGTAATAGTTAAAATGTTTCTAAAATCTTTGCGGGCTTTTATTTCTTTTTCTCCTATTTTAATTGGAATTTTTGCTGCGGCATTTTCTACCTCTTCTGTGAATTTATAGGGTAGTCCAAATTCTGCCAAAATGGCGTGCATTTCGGTGTTGTTTTCACCCGGTGTTCCTAGTATATCAACTATTTTTCCAATGGGGTTGTCTACTCCTTTTGGCCATTGTTCAACCAAAACAGCTACTTTTAATCCTTGGTCTTTTATGGTTACTTGTTCTATTGGAATGCTTATATCGTACGGCATAAAACGGCTTTCTATAATTGCCCATGCTTGATTACCAGTAATTTGAAGAATGCCAATGAATGGTTTTTTGCTTCTCTGGAGTACCTCTATAATTTCTCCTTCCATTTTATTGTTGGCATCCTTTAAACGAGTTACCGCAACCTTTACTGTATCATTATTCAATGCTCCGCGCATCTTTTTTGCCGGAACAAAAACATCATCTTCTCTATCGGGAATCATAATAAAGCCGTAACCTTCTCTGGTCATAGCAACTGTTCCTGTTAGCTCTTCAATAACTTTATGGCTACTGCTTCTTTTTCCCTTTGTGTTGTGTCTATCTATCATAATGATTAACTTTGCGGCGATATGGCTGAAAAATTGCATATAAATATTATCGCCAAATAATAACGAACAAATTTAATAAATAAAATGGATAAAAAGGTACTTTTAATGATTCTCGATGGTTGGGGGATTGGTAAACATGATAAAACTAATGCAATTTATACTGCAGGACAACCAAATATTGATAATTTAATTGCCAAATATCCACATTCGCAACTTTCTGCTAGTGGCGAGGATGTAGGCCTTCCAAATGGACAAATGGGTAATTCGGAAGTTGGACACTTAAATATTGGTGCCGGTAGGGTAGTTTATCAAGATCTTGTAAAAATAAATAAGGCGTGTGAAAATAAAACTTTGCTAGAAAACGACGAGGTTAAAGCCGTTTACGATTATGTTAAGCAGAGTGGTAAGGCGTTACATTTTATGGGATTGCTTTCTAATGGTGGTGTTCATAGCTCTATTGATCAGCTTTTTGCTTTTTTAGATGTTGCAAAAGAATATGGCTTAGAAAAGGTATATGTGCATTGTTTTATGGACGGCCGTGATACCGATCCAAAAAGCGGTAAGGAATTTATTGAAGAGTTGGAGAAACATATTACTGTTTCAACGGGTAAGATAGCTTCTGTTATTGGACGTTTTTATGCAATGGATAGAGATAAGAGATGGGATAGGGTTAAAATAGCTTATGAGTTGTTGGTAAATGGCGTTGGTGAAAAAGTTTCTTGTGCATCTTGTGCCGTGCAAACTTCTTATGCAGCGGGGATAACAGATGAGTTTATTAAGCCAATTAAAATTGAGGGAACAGCTACGCTAGCTAAAGATGATGCAGTTATTTTCTTTAATTTTAGAAACGATCGTGCCCGCGAGCTTACAAGTGTTCTTACACAAGAAGATATGCCCGATAAAGGAATGAAAACCATTCCGCTATATTATTGTTGCTTAACTCCTTATGATGATAAATTTAAGGATGTTAAAATACTTTTTAACAAGGAGAATGTTAAACTTACATTAGGTGAGGTTGTTGCGAGTGCCGGTAAAACACAGCTTCGTATTGCAGAAACTGAGAAGTATGCTCATGTTACATTTTTCTTTTCGGGTGGACGTGAGGCGGCATTTAATTTGGAAGATAGAGTACTTATAAATTCTCCAAAGGTTGCAACTTACGATCTTCAACCGCAAATGAGCGCCCCAGAGGTTGCTACTGCTCTTATTAAAGTTTTAGATACAAAAAAGGAAGATTTAATAATATTAAATTTTGCAAACGGTGACATGGTTGGACATACAGGAGTTTTTTCTGCAATTACGCAAGCCGTTAAAACAATTGATGGTTTAGTAAAAGAGGTTGTAGAATCGGCTTGTGCAAATGGGTACACTGTTTTAATTACGGCAGATCATGGTAATGCAGATAATGCTGTAAATGCAGATGGATCACCAAATACAGCGCACTCACTTAATCCTGTGCCATTTATTGTTGTAGATAATGATGTTAAATTTGTAGAGAATGGAATTTTAGCAGATATTGCTCCTACAATTCTTAAGCTAATGGGTGTTAAACAGCCTGCTGTTATGACAGGAAAACCTTTGGTATAGACATAATATTTCAGCTACCGTATAATAACCCCTAAATTATAAAACATGTCATTCGCACACCTTCACGTACATACATATTACTCAATTCTTGATGGAGCGGCAAACATAAAAGGCCACTTTAAAAAAGCACAAGAGGATAAACAACCTGCTTTAGCTATAACCGATCATGGTAATATGTTTGGCGTTAAGGAATTCTTAAAAGTTGCAAAAGATTTTCCCGATATTAAACCTATTATTGGATGTGAAGTATACTTAAATAGAGAGGGGCGTTTTAGTAAGCGAGGGAAAGAGGATCAAGGAGCATATCATCTTATTTTATTGGCAAAAA
This sequence comes from Bacteroidales bacterium, assembly GCA_036659275.1. Classification (GTDB taxonomy): domain Bacteria; phylum Bacteroidota; class Bacteroidia; order Bacteroidales; family UBA932; genus Egerieousia. The sequence continues at coordinate 13,701 of JAVXCW010000035.1, forward strand.
ATCTTGAGGGATATTATAATTTAGTAAAAATTGTTTCAACGGGTTGGGTAGAAGGATTTTATTATAAGCCAAAGATTGATAGAGAGATACTAGAAAAATATCACAAAAATATTATATGTTCGTCGGCATGTTTGGGTGGGGAAATTCCCAAAGCAATTAATGCAGGAGATTTAAAAGAAGCGGAGGAGACAGCTCTGTGGTATAAAAATCTTTTTGGGGATGATTATTATCTTGAGGTACAGCTTCATAAAACAGAGATTCCAGGTTTGGGCGATGAGGTATATCAATTGCAAAGTAATGCAAACAAAGAGATATTTAAGTTGGGCGAAAAACTTGGCATTAAGGTAATTGCAACAAATGATGTCCATTTTACCCGTAAAGAAGATGGTCCGGCTCACGATCGCCTTATATGCCTTACCACAAACGCTAATTTTGACGATCCAAACCGTATGAGGTATACTCAGCAAGAATACCTTAAAACCGAGGAAGAGATGTGTAATCTTTTTCCGCAACATCAAGAGGTTATAAATAATACTCTTGATATTGTTGAAAAAGTTGAAAAATATAAAATTGATAAAGATCATGTTTTACCTGTATTCCCAATTCCAGATGAATTTTCCGATAGTAATGATTATTTAAAACACCTTGTATACAAAGGGGCAGAGCTAAAATACAAAGCACTTACCAATGAGGTAAAGGAGAGAATTGAATTTGAACTTGCTACAATTAAGCACATGGGATTTCCCGACTACTTTCTTATTGTACAAGATTTTATAAATGCAGCTAGAAATATTGGGGTATGGGTAGGCCCCGGACGTGGCTCGGCAGCCGGTAGCGTAGTGGCATACAGTCTTGGAATCACCAACTTAGACCCAATAAAATACAATCTACTATTTGAGCGTTTTTTAAATCCCGATCGTATTTCTATGCCCGATATAGATATAGACTTTGATGATGATGGGCGTGGAAAAGTGCTTAAATATGTTGAGGGGAAATATGGAAAAGACCATGTTTCGCACGTAGTAACTTTTGGCACTATGGCCACAAAAAGTGCTATAAAAGATGTTGCCAGAATACAAAATGTGCCGTTACCAGAGAGTGATCGCCTTACCAAACTAATTCCCGATAGTTTCCCTGATACAGTAGAAAAGAAAAAAGACGCAAATGGAGAGGTAATAGAAAAAGTTTCAAAAAATAAAGTTACCGTAGAAAATTGCATTAAGCTTGTTCCAGAGATGCAAGAGGCATATAATGAATCGCCTATACCGGGTGTTCATGAAACACTAGAATATGCAAAACGATTAGAGGGGACTGTTCGCAACACGGGCGTGCATGCTTGTGCAATTATAATTGGGCGCGATAATCTTACAGAGCATATTCCAATTTGTATTGCCAAAGATAAAGAGACCGGAGAAGATATGTGGGTATCTCAATATGAGGGAACTTTTATTGAAGATGTGGGGATGCTTAAAATGGACTTTCTTGGTTTAAGAACGTTATCAATACTTAAAGAAGCAATATCAAATATAAAGAAACATAGAGGTATAGACCTTGATATTGAAAGTATTCCTATAGATGATAAAAGTACATTTGAGCTTTTTAGTCATGGAGATACTGTAGGAGTATTTCAGTTTGAGTCGCCCGGAATGCAAAAATGGTTACGCGAACTTAGGCCTAATCGTTTTGAAGATTTAATAGCCATGAATGCTCTTTATAGGCCGGGTCCTATGGATTACATTCCAGATTTTGTTGCCCGTAAACACGGAGAGAAAAAAATTGAGTATGATTTACCTCAAATGGAAGAGATACTGTCTGATACCTATGGGGTAACAGTTTACCAAGAACAGGTTATGCTTTTGTCTCAAAAGTTGGCAAACTTTACAAAAGGACAGGCCGACGGACTCCGTAAGGCTATGGGTAAAAAGCTCATAGATAAAATGATGGAGCTTAAAGCTAAGTTTTTAGAGGGAGGAGAAAAAAATGGGCATCCGGCAGAAATATTGGAGAAAATATGGAAGGATTGGACTGCGTTTGCGCAATATGCCTTTAATAAATCCCATTCTACTTGTTATGCATGGATAGCTTATCAAACGGGCTATTTAAAAGCAAACTATCCGGCGGAATTTATGGCCGCCAACTTAAGTAAAAATCTAAATAACATAGATGAGATAACTAAGTTTATGGATGAGTGCAAAAGGATGGGTATTTCTGTTTTAGGGCCTTGTGTTAATGAGAGTGAAAGAACTTTTGCTGTAAACCGTGCCGGAAATATTCGTTTTGGAATGGCAGGGATAAAAGGGGTAGGAGGGGCTATAGTAGATAGCATTGTTACATGCCGTGGAGATAAACCATTTGAAGGGATATTTAATTTTATAGAGAGAGTCTCTGCCGCAGGTATAGTAACAAAGAAAACGGTTGAGGCATTGGCATATTCCGGTGCATTTGATTCATTTAGTGAAATACGCAGAGATCAATTCTTTACGTTAAATGCAAAAGACGAATTATTTATTGAGGCACTCTGTCGTTATGGCTCAAAAATGCAGGCAGATACGCTTGGCGATGGAAATTCATTATTTGGTGATGCAGATGAAGGTTTTAAACCAACACCTCCCGATATTCCAGTCCAAGGAGAATACAATAAATTGGAGTTCTTAAAAAAAGAAAAAGAATTAGTAGGTATGTATCTCTCGGCCCATCCATTAGATATGTATGCTTTTGAAATGAAACATTTTGTAAAATGTTCACTACAGGAGGCACAAGAATTAGTAAAACAGGCTTCATCCGATTCCGGTTTACAAAAGAAAGAGCTATATTTAGCAGGACTTATAACCTCTGTAAGTAAAAAGGTTTCTCAAAAAAGTGGAAAGCCTTGGGCTACATTTACTATAGAAGATTATGGTGGAAGTGTAAATTTTTCAATGTTTGGGCGCGACTACGAAACCTTTTTACAATTTTTACAAGATGGACATGCTCTTTTTATGAAGTGTGTTATACTTCCTCGCTTTGGTGGGTATGCTAAACAAGAAGAGGGAAAAAAAGAGGAAGGGAGTAAGCCGGCTTTGGTTGAATGTGAATTAAAAATTAAAAAGATTACTCTTTTGGCAAATACAAAAGATGAGTTTGTAAAACAATTTATGGTAAATATCCCTATTAAAAAAATAAATAAAGATTTTAGAAAAGAGCTTATAAAACAACTCAAAGAAAACAAAGGGAAAAAATTGCTTTCAATAAAAGCTCTTGATTATGAAAATCAAATAGCTGTAGAATTTTTTTCCAAAAAATACAAAATAGATATTAATAAAGGATTTATAGATTTTTTAGAGCATCATAACTTAGAGTATAGTGTTGTTATGGATGTTAATATGTAGTTATAATGCTTTTATTTCTATTGAATTACCCTCGGGCATAATTAATAAGGCTCCTGTTTCTGGCTTGCATAGGTGACCAATTATATCTATGTTTGGAAATTCTTTATGGAATTTTTCGTGTAGGGCAAGGGGAACGGCAAATAGAAATTTATAATCGTCGCCCCCATTAAGAGCTGCGGTTATGGCATCCATATTAAGTTCTTCTGCCATTGAAAATGTTTGGGACGCTATAGGAATTTTTTCTAAATAAATTTTTGCTCCAACGCCATGCTCATTGCAAAGTTGCTTTACAGATGCAGCTAATCCTTTAGTAATAAAATATCCTGCAGCAGGGAAAAGTTTTGCTTCTTTAAATTGAGCAACGGTTTTTGGATTTATTTCGGGGCTAAGATATTGGCTTAGAATATATTTATAATTACTAAAATTAGGTTGTATGTAGTTAGATGCTTGTGTGGCAGGTGTTTTGCTAAATGCAATTTTCTCTCTTTCAAGTACATGTAGTCCCATATATGCAGCCCCAACGTTTCCGGTAAGGCATAATAAACATGTATTGTCTACAGATGGGAAACTATTTATAATGCGGGTGGCTTGCTCTCCTGTAGCAGAAATGCTTATTGTAAGCCCGGTCATAGAAGCATTAAGATCTAAGGAGAGATTTTCTACTCCATGTTCCTTTGCCGCAGCTAAAACTCCGTTCCAAAATTCTTGTATATCTTCTACGCAAAAACGGGCAGAAAGGCCAAGGTTATACGACAATCCTTTTGGGTTGTAGCATCCTGCATAAATTAGTCCTAGTGCCAAAAGGGCAGATTTGTACCCTAAATGTTTAAGTGGAGTATATATAAGATCAAAATCTATTCCCTCCAACATAAGCTTTGATGAGGTAAGATAACCGGTTGCGGCTTTTGCGTAATGTGCTGTTTCTCTGTTTATATATCCACTTTCATAAAATAAATTGTCAATTAAAGCTTGTTTCCCAATCTCACTTATTTGTGTCCGTTTTATAGTATTAATATTTTCGGATTTTTTCGGCTCTTTTTTTGCTGATACTTTTTCCATATTACCTATTTTTTTACAAAAATATCTAAAATGAATTAACTTTGCATCATAATGAGTAAAAATAATAATATAATTGAAGATATAGCCAATGCCGAATACCAGCATGGCTTTGAATCTAACATCAATCAAGAGTTTATTCCTAAAGGAATTAACGAGGATATAGTGCGTCTTATATCGTCAAAAAAAAGAGAGCCTCAGTGGCTTTTAGATTTTAGATTAAGGGCGTTTGCCAAATGGCAGACAATGAAAATGCCTACGTGGGCGCATCTTAATATTCCCGATATTAATTATCAGGATATTATTTATTATGCAGCTCCAAAACCAAGGAAAGTGGTTACAGAAATTGATCCTGAGTTAGAAGATACATTTAATAGGTTGGGTATTCCGCTTCGCGAGAGGAATGTTCTTGCAGGGGTTGCCGTTGATGCTGTATTTGATTCGGTATCGGTAAAAACAACTTTTAGGGAAACATTAGCAGAAAAGGGAGTTATTTTTTGTTCTTTTTCCGAGGCTGTAAGAGATTATCCCGATCTTGTAAAAAAATATCTTGCATCGGTGGTTCCTATTGCCGATAATTATTTTGCCGCTCTTAATTCGGCAGTATTTAGTGATGGATCTTTCTGCTATATTCCAAAAGGGACTAAGTGTCCTATGGAACTTAGTAGCTATTTTAGAATAAATGCTAAAGGAACAGGACAATTTGAACGGACTCTTATTGTTGCAGATGAAGGTTCTTATGTGAGTTATTTGGAGGGATGTACTGCGCCTCAAAGAGATGAAAATCAATTGCACGCGGCTGTAGTAGAAATTATTGTTATGCAAGATGCCGAGGTTAAATATTCAACTGTGCAAAATTGGTATCCCGGAGATAAAAATGGTAAGGGGGGTATTTATAACTTTGTTACTAAGAGAGGAATATGTAAAGGGACAAATAGTAAATTGTTTTGGGCACAAGTAGAAACAGGTTCTGCAATTACATGGAAATATCCAAGTACAATATTAAAAGGTGATAACTCGGTTTCTGAATTTTATTCTGTGGCTGTAACTAACAATTATCAGCAGGCCGATACCGGAACAAAAATGATTCATATTGGCAAAAATACTAGAAGTAGAATTGTAAGTAAGGGTATCTCTTTGGGTTATAGTCAGAATAGTTATAGGGGTTTAGTTAAAGTTTTACCAAATGCAGAAAATGCAAGGAATCACTCGCAATGCGATAGCCTCCTTTTGGGGGATAAATGTGGTGCGCATACGTTTCCTTATATAGAGAGTGATAATCAAACGGCGGTGTTGGAGCACGAGGCAACAACCTCAAAAATAGGGGAAGATCAATTGTTTTATTGTAGGCAGAGAGGAATTAAAGAGGAAGATGCTGTGGGGCTTATAGTAAATGGTTATGCAAAGGAGGTTCTTAATCAACTTCCTATGGAATTTGCTGTTGAGGCGCAAAAGTTACTTCAAATATCATTAGAGGGGAGCGTAGGATAATGTTTAGTATAGATAATGTAATTTTTAGTATAGCAGGGCAAGGGGTTAGTTTATTGGAATTAATTGCCGTAATAGCCGGGTTGAGTTGCGTGTTTTTAGCAACAAGAGGTAAAGTATTGAATTTTTGGGTGGGATATTTTTACAATATTTTGCTTTTCTTTATGTTTATGCAAAAGCATCTCTACTCTAGTATGCTTATACAACCGGTATCGTTTGTTATAAATTTCTTTGGCCATTATAGGTGGACACATCCGGCCGAGAATGAGAAGGATAGGAAGGAACAGCTAAAAATAACGCTGCTTACTAATAAAGAGAGAATTAAGCTTTTTGGAATTGTTTTGTTGTTTACGGTTCTGTGGGGATTTTTCCTAAGCAGGCTTAATATAATTTGGCCTAATATTTTTCCCATGGCGCATCAGCCATTTTTAGATGCATTTGTTACGGCGTTTATTTTATTGGCACAATATTTATCGGCACAGAAAAAACTAGATTGTTGGGGCGCTTGGTTTGTTGTAAATATTACAAATATTTCGCTATACATAAAGGCTGGTTTGGCATTTATGCCTATTGTTAGTGCCGGGTATATAATACTTGCTTTCTTTGGTTTTGTTATGTGGCGCAGGCAAATGAATGAGCAAGAAAAAATAAAAGAGTAAGAAAAAGAAAATAGATATGAGCAATTTAATTGAGATACATGATTTGCATGCCGCAATTAACGGCAAAGAAATTTTAAAAGGGATAAATTTAACGGTTAAACAGGGTGAGGTACACGCTATTATGGGGCCTAATGGCTCTGGCAAAAGTACGTTATCGGCAGTGTTAGCCGGGAGGGAGAGTTTTGAAGTTACAAGTGGTACGGTAAAATTTATGGGTAAAAATATATTTGAGATGTCTATAGAAGAACGCTCTTGGGCGGGGCTTTTTTTAGGGTTTCAGTATCCGGTTGAAATACCGGGTGTTACTAATGTAAATTTTATGAAAGCTGCCGTTAATGAGCATAGAAAACATAATAATTTACCTCCCCTTACCGCAGCAGAATATCTTAAACTTATGAGAGAGAAACTAGCTGTTGTAGAGATGGATCCGGCATTTTCATCGCGTGGTGTAAATGTAGGTTTCTCTGGAGGAGAAAAAAAGCGTAACGAGATTTTTCAAATGGCCATGCTAGAACCAAAACTTGCAATTTTAGATGAAACAGATAGTGGTTTAGATGTTGATGCTCTTAGAATAGTTGCAACAGGTGTAAATAAGCTAAAGAAACCCCAAAACGCAACTATTGTAATTACCCACTACCAAAGACTTTTAGATTATATTATCCCAGATATTGTACATGTTCTTTATAAAGGAAGAATTATAAAAACAGCCGGTAAAGAACTTGCAATGGAAGTTGAAACAAAGGGGTACGATTGGTTGATAAATGCAGAATAACATTATGAATGACAATTATATATATATTCCCGATAGCAAAATAGAGGGTGTACCCGTGCAAGAACAATTTAATTGCCGTGTTCCTTTAAGTAATACCAAGCAACTTTTTCTTGTTGATGGTAAAATACATGGCTCTAGCGGATATAGAATGGAACTTAAGGTTGGGGAAATTTTGCCCGAACTTTTTCAAGTTATACAGGTAAGAAGCAGCGAAGCTGCAGAAGATATTAAATATAAAACAGATTTTCTTTTACATAAATTATCGCAGGCAAAAGTATTGCTTTGTTCACATACCTTGTCTATGCATAATTTTATAACAGAAGAGCAAGTTTCTATTAAGCTAGAAGAGAGTGCTAATTTAGACATGGTTGTAATGCAAAACGAACATAACCAATCTACACATAAAACGCTATTTAATGTTGAATTAGGCCAAAATGCTGTGTTTAATTTGCATCTTATAACATTGCACGGTGGTAATATCTCAAATTCTGTTGAAGTAAATTTGAATGGAAATGGGGGAGAATGTTTTGTAAATGGGCTTTACCTTGCAGATGGTAAACAAAAAGTATCTACTAATATTAATGTTTTTCATAATGTGCCGGAGTGCCGGAGTTCGCAATTATTTAAAGGAATTTTGGATGGAGAATCTACAACAAGATTTGTCGGGAAAATATATGTAGCTAAAGATGCCCAAAAAACAGAGGCATATCAGGCAAATAATAACCTTTTATCCAGTGAAACAGCAAAGGCATATACGCAACCTCATTTAGAGATTTATGCAGATGATGTTAAGTGTTCACATGGAGCTACAGTTGGAAGTTTAAATGAAATGGAGTTATTTTATATGCGCTCTAGGGGAATTACTTTGCAGGAGGCTAAACTACTTCAAAAACAGGCATTTGTATATGCTGTGTTAGAAAAAATATCTAATAAAGAATTAAGAGAAAGATTACAATCGCTTGTTGAGATAAGATTGCGAGGCGAATTTTCTCATTGTTCAAATTGCAGTACGCATTGCTGCTAAAATAATTAAAACAAGTATACACAGAGTTATAAGCGGGGTTGTTAATTTCGTTGTTGAAAAGTATTCTCTTTTTTGAAGCAAACAGCAACAAAATATACATAACTTGCAGACCTAAATCGGTAATAGAACAATGAACACTACCTACACGTATCAAGAAGCCTTAGAAGAAAGTGTTAAATTCTTTAAGGGAGACGAACTTGCTGCATCAGTTTGGATTAACAAGTATGCAATGAAAGATTCTTACGGCAATTTATATGAAAAATCGCCGGAGGATATGCACAAAAGATTAGCTAAAGAGTTTGCCAGGATAGAAAACAAATATCCAAACCCAATGTCGGAAGAAGAAATATTAGAATTGCTAATAGATTTTAAGTATGTTATTCCACAGGGTGGTCCTATGACCGGAATTGGTAACAGCCATCAAGTTGCTTCTCTTTCAAACTGTTTTGTGGTTGGGCACGATAACCCTGCCGATTCATATGGCGGCATTTTAAAAATAGACGAAGAACAAGTTCAGTTAATGAAAAGACGTGGCGGAGTTGGACACGATCTTTCACATATTAGACCTGCCGGAAGTGCAGTGCTAAATAGTGCGCTTACATCAACAGGAGTTGTTCCTTTTATGGAAAGATATTCAAATTCAACAAGAGAAGTTGCTCAAGATGGTCGTAGAGGAGCTCTTATGCTATCTATTTCAATTAAGCATCCCGATAGCGATGATTTTATAAACGCCAAAATGGAGCAGGGGAAGGTTACAGGGGCAAATGTTTCTGTTAAGCTAGACGATGAGTTTATGAGGGCAGCTATAAAAGGTGAACAATACAAACAACAATATCCTATTGATTCTAATAATCCAAAGGTTGTTAAAACAATAAATGCGCAAAGTATTTGGAAAAAGATTATTCACAATGCTTGGAAATCTGCCGAACCCGGTGTCTTATTCTGGGATACCGTTATAAGAGAATCTGTGGCAGATTGTTATGCAGATTTAGGCTATAAAACGGTAAGTACAAATCCTTGTGGGGAAATTCCTTTGTGTCCTTACGATTCGTGTCGCCTTATTGCTATTAATCTTTACTCCTACGTTGATAATCCTTTTACCAAAGAGGCAAAATTTAACATGGCATTATTTAAAAAACACGCAGTTAAATCTATGAGACTTATGGACGACCTCATTGATTTAGAAATGGAGAAGATTGATGCTATTATTCATAAAATTAATTCTGATCCCGAGGAGATGGATATTAAAAGGACTGAGCTAGAATTATGGGAAAAGATAAGAACAAAATCATTGGGAGGAAGACGTACTGGTTTGGGCATTACTGCCGAAGGAGATATGTTAGCTGCTTTGGGATTAAGATATGGCTCCGATAAAGCAATAGAATTTGCTGTTAGCGTACAAAAAGCACTTGCAGTTGAGGCCTATCGCTCATCTGTTATAATGGCTACAGAAAGGGGAGCATTTCCAATTTATGATGCTGCAAGAGAAGAAAAGAATCCTATGATTGACAGAATTAAATCGGAAGATTCTGCCCTATACAAAGAGATGGTTAAAACAGGAAGAAGAAATATTTCATTGCTAACCATTGCTCCTACAGGGACAACAAGCCTTATGACTCAAACAACATCGGGAATTGAACCCGTGTTTCTTCCGTTTTATGTAAGAAGAAGAAAAGTAAATCCAAATGATAAAAATGTAGTAATTACCTTCAAAGACGAGGTTGGCGATTGCTGGGAAGAATATTACGTATTCCATCACAAATTCATTACATGGTGCGAGATTAACGGTGTAACTAAAGAAACTGTTAAAAAGATGTCTGTTAAAGAGCTAGAGAACCTTGTAAAAGAATCGCCTTACTATAAAGCAACATCGGCCGATATCGATTGGGTTGCAAAAGTAAAAATGCAAGGAAGTATCCAAAAATGGGTAGATCACTCAATAAGTGTTACTGTAAATCTACCAAATTCTGTTACGGAAGAACTTGTGGCAAATGTTTATAAAACAGCATGGGAAGTTGGTTGTAAAGGAGTTACAGTATATAGAGATGGTTCACGTGCGGGTGTGCTAGTAGCTGCCAAAGACGATAAAAAAGAAGCAGTTGTATTAAAACCACGTGAGCGTCCAAAATCTTTAGAAGCAGACGTTGTTAGATTTATAAATGGTAAAGAACAGTGGATTGCACTTGTTGGAAAAATGAACGGTGTCCCTTATGAAATATTTACAGGACTTATAGACGAAGATAGTCGTAATATTCCAAAATCGGTTGAAAAAGGGAATATAGTAAAAGAAAAAGACGTAAAAACAGGTGTGACACGGTACGATTTTCAATTTACCGACAAATATGGATACACAAACATAGTAGGTGGAATTTCACATATGTTTAATAAGGAGTACTGGAACTACGCTAAACTTATATCGGGTGTACTCCGTAACGGAATGCCTATTGTAGATGTTCTTAATCTTATAAATGGTCTTCAATTAGATAGTGAAGCTATTAATACATGGAAAAATGGTGTAGAACGAGCTCTTAAAAAATATATTCCCGATGGTACCAAAGATGATACCGGCAAAAAATGCACAAAATGCAACTCAAATAATCTTGTATACCAAGAAGGTTGCCTTGTTTGCATGAATTGTGGGTACTCTAAGTGCGGATAAAAAGCAATAGCCTTCTTTTCACGAACCGACAAGTAAAATATGAGTTTATAGATACTCATAGATATAGATTTAATGTCGTAAAGATGGCTCAATGTTTAAAAATAAGCGTACGTTCGTATTATGACTGGAGAAAACAAAAATATCATCAAAAAGCAGATAAAAAAGAAAAG
>JAVXCW010000036.1:0-16483 GCA_036659275.1 Bacteroidales bacterium
AATAGTATAAATATATATTAATCAAGTGCTTACCTATACTTTTGTGGAGATGGGCGGACTCGAACCGCCGTCCAAACAGACCATTAAAAAGCTTTCTACATGCGTATCCTATTCTTAATTTTAGGAATTTAGCTGCTTATAGGCAAGCCACTAAAAACTTATCCTCTATATCTTAATGCGCTTTAGAGAAATAGACGCAAGCAGCCAACTTTAATGATACCCCGTATGCAACAGCATAGTTAGCTTAAAGAGTTGCGGGATACTCGTCGCTACTGCAACCTAGGCAGTTGCGATAAAGCTATTAAGCGTTTGCTTAATTATGCAGCGAGTGCGTAATTGTTATTGCCAGTTAAAGGCTTGAATGTTAAGATTTACGAGCTATACAAACAACGCTCGGCATGCTTACTTCCCAATTAATCCACTGTCAAAACCAAAACATCCCCATTAGAAAGTTTTGCAAAGATAGTAAAAGTAATGTATATTTTATCTAACTTTACGACCAAATAAAAATTAATCTTTTTTTTATGAATATAGCCGTTGTTGGAACAGGATACGTAGGTTTAGTATCTGGAACTTGTTTTTCTGAGATGGGTGTAAATGTCACTTGTATTGATATTAATGAGCAAAAAATCAATAATCTTAAAAAAGGGATAGTCCCTATATATGAACCCGGGCTTGATGAACTTATTCAAAAAAATGTTGCCGATGGAAGATTGCATTTTTCAATATCGTTAGAGAGTTGTATTGATGATACAGATGTAGTCTTTATTGCTGTTGGAACGCCTCCCGGTGAAGATGGAAGTGCAGATTTACAATATGTGCTTAATGTTGCGCGGACATTTGGACGTAATATAAAAAAATATACATTGCTTGTTACAAAAAGCACTGTTCCAATAGGAACTTCTGTAAAAATAAAAAATGCTGTATTACAGGAGCTTAACAGCAGAAAAGAAGATATCCAGTTTGATGTTGCATCAAATCCTGAATTCCTTAAAGAGGGGAGTGCAATAAAAGATTTTATGAGTCCCGATAGAGTAGTAGTTGGGGTAGATTCGGAGCAAGCTAAAGAAATAATGGAGCGCTTATATAGGCCCTTTCAACTCAATAATTATAGAGTTATTATAATGGATATAATGTCTGCAGAGATGACAAAATATGCCGCAAATGCTATGTTGGCCACTAGAATAAGTTTTATGAATGAAATGGCTATGCTTTGTGAATTAACAGGAGCTAATATAGATAAAGTGAGGGCAGGCATTGCTTCCGATACAAGAATTGGAAGTAAATTTTTGTACCCCGGTTGCGGATATGGTGGCTCATGTTTTCCAAAAGATGTTAAAGCTCTTGTAATGACAGGCGAAGAATATGGCTTTAATATGAGAGTAATACAAGCTGTAGAAGGGGTTAATAATGAGCAGAAAAAGATAGTATTTAAAAAATTAAGTAAGGCTTTTGATGGAAATCTTAAGGGAAAAACTATAGCTATTTGGGGACTTGCTTTTAAACCAGAAACCGATGACATGAGAGAGGCTCCCTCTATAGTTACAATAAAACTTCTTATAGAAGCCGGGGCAAATATTAGAGTTTTTGATCCTATTGCAATGGATGAAGCAAATACACATTATCTTGGAGATACTGTATACTATTCAACAAGTATATATGATGCAGTAAAAGGGGCAGATGCAATAGCTCTTATTACAGAGTGGAAACAATTCCGTCTCCCTAACTGGCAAAGAGTTAAGGAGAATATGATAGGAAGTGTTTTAGTTGATGGCCGCAATATCTATACTCCAAATGAGATGGAAGACTTAGGATTTAATTACTATTCAATTGGAAAATAGCCCTATCTATCTCTATTAATAGTTCTATCTATTGTAGCTGGTAGAAACAGTATCTCCCCCTTCACCTGTCCAATTTGTATGAAAAAACTCTCCTCGTGGTTTATCGGTACGCTCATAAGTATGCGCTCCAAAATAATCGCGTTGAGCTTGTAGTAAATTAGCTGGAAGATTATTAGAAGTAATTGCATCATAGTAACTTAAGGCTGCACTCATGCCGGCTATTGGTATGGCATTTAGCGAGGCTGCTGCCACAATTCTCCTTAGTGATTGTATAGCACTTGGTAATACCTCTCTGTAAAATTGTGATATAAGTAAATTGGGTAGCTCTTCACCATTATATGCAGCTGCAATGTCATCGAGAAATTTTGAGCGGATAATACACCCTCCACGCCAAATTTTAGCAACATTACTTGGACTAATTCCCCAATTTTTAAGATTAGATTTACTAGTAATAAGCTCAAATCCTTGTGCATACGAGATTAATTTTGAAGCATATATTGCAGCTTCTAAATCATTACTCCCAATTTTTAATAATTGTGATATTTCGTTATTATAAGAACATTCTTTAAATGTGGAGCTATATTCCTTATTTAATTTTACCCGTATCTCTTTTTGTGCAGAAATACACCTGGCATAAACAGACTCAGTAATAAGGTTTAATGGAATCCCCTCATCTAATGCGGTAATAGCTGTCCATTTTCCAGTTCCTTTTTGTCCGGCAGTATCTAAAATTTTGTCTATAAGAAAATTTTCATTCTCCTTATATTTAAGAATATTGGCTGTAATCTCAATAAGATAGCTTTGCAATGGACCATTGTTCCATTCATCAAATATATTTGCAATAGTGGCATTATCCATCTTAAGTAATTTGCTTGCAATATGGTACCCTTCGCAAATTATCTGCATATCGCCGTATTCAATACCATTATGTACCATTTTTACAAAATGTCCTGCACCGCCGTTCCCAATCCAAGTAGTACAAGGTTCATTATTAGTGCCTACTTTAGCCGTAATAGCTTCAAATATAGGTTTAATAATAGGCCATGCTCCAATAGCTCCACCCGGCATTATTGAAGGACCGTATAAAGCTCCTAATTCTCCACCCGAAACTCCACTTCCAACATACAATATTTCTTTATTTCCAAGTTCTATAACGCGCCTTTCGGTATCGGTATAATTACTATTGCCACCGTCAATTATAATATCACCTTTACTAATATAGGGGAGGAGCAACTCAATGGTCTTATCTACAGCTTCACCTGCTTTAACCATAAGCATTATTTTACGAGGATGTTCTAATGAAGCGCAAAAATCTTTAATAGACATTGCTCCATAAAAATTTTTCCCTTTACCTCGTCCATTTATAAAAGAAGTAACTTTTTCTACAGTACGGTTATAAACAGAGACACTAAAACCGTTTCTCTCAACATTAAGGGCAAGGTTTTCACCCATAACTGCTAATCCTATTATTCCAAATTCACTCATAATATTCATTTTAATATCTTAACTTTTGTGCTGCAGCCGTATCGATATACCATTCTAATTTTTCTTGTGGTAATACATTTGTTGCCGGCAAATTAATGTTTTTATTTATTATAATATCATGTATTATCTCTTTTTTTCCTCCCCCTGTACATAAAAATAAAACCTCTCTAGCGTTGTTTATTGTGCTACCTGTAAGGGTAATTCTCTCTTGCATACTTGTAGGGTGACGAGTTATTTCTACTATTTTTTTTGATGTAAAAGAGGTGAGATTATTTGGGAAAATAGAAGCAATATGTCCATCTTCACCAACTCCAAGGAGAATTAAATTAAAACGAGGTAACCCGTTAAAATACGGAATATTATGTTTAATCTTAGATTCTATATTTTGCAATGCAATATTGCTATTAGGAAAATAATTGGTAGCAAAAACATGTTCTTTAGTAATTATTCCGCTTATAATTAGCTCTTTATAAAACTCTCCGTAATTACTTTGCGCACTACTAGAGCAGACCATTCTCTCATCTCCCCAAAAAAATTTTAATTTACTCCAATTTGTATTAGCAAATTGTTCTGCCATTATTTTAAAAAGAAGCTTTGGAGTATTACCTCCCGATAGTGCAACACTCCCCCCAATTTCTGCCAATAAAGAGAGCCTTGTTGCAACTTTGGTGCACGCTTCAACTGCATTTTCTGATATTATTATTTTTGTTTCCACATTTCTATAATTCGCAATAAATTTCGCTATTGGTTAAATTTTTACATGGATATCTCCATTCAAAACCATCTCTTTGGGTAAGCTTATCTGCTTCTTCGGGGCCCCAGCTTCCTACAGGATAACCATATACAGGAATATCTTCCTTTTCCCACGCCTCAATAACCGGCTGTACAAATTCCCAAGTAGTTTTAACGGCATCATCTCTTTGGAAAAGAGTTGCGTCTCCCATCATGCAATCACATAAAAGACGTTCGTAAGCATCGGGAATATGACTAGTATTAAGTGATGAATAGCGAAAGTCCAAATTTACTCCATCTACTATAAATCCTGCTCCAGGGCGCTTCATTCCTATTTTTAACTGCATTCCCTCATCGGGCTGAATCCGTATTATAAGTTGATTTCCTTTATTGTAATTTTCACTATGTTGCTCAAAAATCTTATGAGGTGTTGGCCTAAAGTGGATTACAATTTCTGTAACACGGGTTGGCATACATTTTCCAGTGCGAATATAAAACGGAACTCCGCTCCAACGCCAATTATCTACATAACATTTCATAGCAACATAGGTATCGGTTTTTGAGTTAGGTGCTATTCCATTTTCCTCTCTATATCCTTTATAATGAACACCTTTAATATTAGAAGACATATATTGTCCGCGCACAACTAAATTAGGAACGTCTTCAACCTTCATTTTTCGTAATGCTTTAAATACCTTTACCATTTCGTTACGAATAAGTGTTGATTCTGCATTCATTGGGGGTTCCATAGCAACTATCCCAAGTAATTGTAAAAGGTGGTTTTGGAGCATATCCCGTAATGCTCCGGCAGTATCATAATACCCCGCACGTAATCCAACTCCTTGAGCTTCGGTTGAGGTTATTTCTACATATTCAATATAATTTCTATTCCATAAAGGTTCAAAAATTGAATTAGAAAAACGGGTTACCAAAATATTTTGCACAGTCTCTTTTCCAAGATAATGATCTATTCTATATATTTGATCCTCAAAGAAGAAACGTAATAATGTACTATTTAATTCTGTAGCACTAGCTAAATCTCGTCCAAATGGTTTCTCTATAATAACCCTTTTCCAACCGCTATCTTGGCATGTAAGCCCTGCATTATGCAAATTTTTGGCAACAGTGGCATAAGTAAAGGGAGGGATTGCAAAATAATAAAGGTAATTAGATTTACACGTAATTTCTTCTGACAATGTTTCTAAATATTGTTTTAAAAGAAAATAATCTTTGTCGTTATTTGGATCTACTTCAAAATAGGAGAGATATTTACAAAAATCTAATATTTCCTTTTTTATATTATCGGGACTTAAATTATTTAAAAATTTAGTCTCCAATTCTCCCTGCATATAGGATTTAAATATATCACTTTGCATATTCTTGCGCCCAATGCCAACTATTTTAAAATATTTTGGCAGCATCCCTTGTTTAAATAAATCAAATAGAGCAGGAATAAGTTTGCGCTTAGCTAAATCGCCCGATGCTCCAAAAATTACCAAAATAAATTTTTCGGATTTCTGCATAAAATTACGTTGTTAAATAATATTAGAAACTATTTAATTAAAGATTAGTTCTATAATTCCGTCAAATACTGAAATTATGCCAAGAACAAAAATTACTATTCCAGAAATTCTGTTTATCATTATAAGCTGTTTAAGCCTAAATTTTTTTCTAAATATATTTATTGTTGTACTTAAAGTAAACCACCATGCTGCAGAGCCAATAAAAACTCCCCATAAAATTGTTACTACAGATGCTTTTTCTACACCGGCTCCAATATTTATTCCAACTGCAGCAAGGAGCCCAAGAATAAGAAAAATGGCGCCTGGATTGGTCATAGTCATAAATAACGCTTCAAAAAAATCTTCAATGTGTTTTTTATTGGTATGCTTCTGTCTTATCTGTTTTATTGGATTTGTAAGATATATTTTAAGACCTATTAGCATTATTATAATGCCTCCAACAAGCATAACCCACTCTCTGTTCTCGTCAATTAGTTCTTGTATAAAAGCTAATCCGAGCAGCGAAATAGCAGCGTAAAAAGTATCTGAAACAGAGGCTCCAAGGCCGGTTATAAGCCCGGAATTACGTCCTTTACTTAAAGTCTTTTGTACACACAAAACGCCAAGTGGTCCCAGCGGAATTGATGCTCCTAAGCCAACTATGAATCCTTTTAATAGAGTAATAATCATTATGGTTATTGATATATTTGTATATTTGCGTACTTAAAACATAAGCACACTAGTTTGCAAAAGTACTATTTTTCTCACTTAAATAAAAATTGAGATGTCTAAAAACAAAGAAAATATAACAATAAAATTATGGATGCTCTCCTTTGCATCTTCAATACTATTATCAATACCATTTATGATGCCACACTTAGGATTTGTGGCGCTTATTGCCTTTATCCCTCTTTTTGCAGCCGAACAACTTGCCAAAGATTACAATAAAAAGTTTTTTTGCATTATATATTACTGTGCTTTTTTCCTTTGGAATATAATTACAACTTACTGGGTATACTTTGCAACACCTCCGGGTGCAGCAGCTGCAATTCTTTTAAACTCATTGCAAATGGCCATAATTTTTGCGCTATTTAGATGGATGAGGAGAATAACAAAAGGATTTCTTCCATATATTTTTTTTATAATAACATGGCTTGCATGGGAACACTCATACTTTACATGGGCAGTAAATTGGCCATGGCTTGTTTTAGGGAACTCTTTTGCTACATCAATAAAATCTATACAATGGTATGAATATACCGGTACTTTAGGGGGCTCGCTTTGGATACTTATGGCAAATACGTTATTATTTAGAATTATACATTTAAAACTAAGAGGAGAGAGAGTTAGAGTTTCTATTATTTCTTTGGCTGCAATAATAATTATCCCAATAGTTGCATCTCATTTTATATACTATAATTATAAAGAAATTGAGAACAAACGAGAGTTTACAGTTTTGCAACCAAATATAGATCCTTTTAACGATAAATTTGGTGGTCTTACACAACAAGACCAAGATAGAAAACTTATAAAACTGCTTACAAAATCTAATAATGGAAGAGACCGAGTTATTCTTGCTCCTGAAACATTTATCTGTACTAGACTAAATGAAGATAATCCATTGTTAAATACATCATTATCTAATTTTTATAACATAATAAAAGATTATAATTCATTAGATTCTATTGGAAATGGAAGTAATGTAAATATGATTATAGGGGCTGTAACATATAAAATGTATAGTAGCTCTATAGATCCAACCGAAACAGCAACAAATATTGGTGATAATAAGTGGTACGATCAATTTAATACAGCCATATTTATGGATAGCCGTGGAGCTTATAATTTTTATCACAAATCTAAGCTAGTAATTCTTGCCGAATCTAATCCCTTTAGAAAAGGACCGTTAAAATTTATAGATAAACTTGTTAGCGGAATGGCCGGAGGAATTGGAAACTTTGGGACACAACCGCAAAGGAGCATATTTATTACCCCTAATAGTAGCGATAATGCCAAAAAAAACAGTGTCAAAATGGGAACAGCAATATGTTATGAATCCATTTTTGGAGATTACTACAGAGAATATGTTCTTAAGGGGGCAAATGTAATGGGCATTATAACTAATGATGGGTGGTGGAAAAATACTGCCGGGCATAAGCAGCACCTCTCTTATGCTTCACTAAGAGCCATAGAAACTCGCAGGAGTATTGCTCGTAGTGCAAACACAGGTATATCTGCTTTTATAAATCAAAGAGGCGATATAACAACTCAAACAGAATGGTGGACAGAAGCATATTTGAATGGGCATCTTAATTTAAACGAAAACATTACTGTATTTGTACAATACGGCGATATAATAGGGCGTTTGAGTAGATTTTTATTCTTCCTTTTTATGCTTATGGGGGTGGCAAGATTAGTAAGTAAAAAATATATTGTAAAAGAGGTATTTAAGTAATTTATTAAATACCCAAACTCTTCCATTTGGCATTAACTGAAGCTATTGTTTGGGCAGATGATTCTACAATATTGGGCCATTGGCGGTTAAAGCCATTTATTCCGGGGTTTTTTTCTGTTGCATCAAGTACTAAAACAACTTGTATATTTCCGTCTGTATTTTTAACTTCTGCAAATTTTGAATCTCTTATTACATCGGTGTTTCCACCCAAAAGCCATAGATTTTGATAAATATTGTCTAGGGAAAATTTATCGTTAATTATAACTACAATTTGTGCTGTGCTAGGAATAGGGTCATTTTTGTGAATAAATTTAATAAAATGCTCGTAATTATTTGAGGTATTATTGTCATTTATTGTATTAATTCCCCCACTACATTCCTCCGGTAGTTTTACTGTAGCATCTATGCACATTTTGCCACCAAAGCCGCATACCGGTGCTGTATGATCTAATACATCAAGTGGGCCACGGCTAAAATAGGTATCTCTTTTAGGATTGTAATGTTCTTTTATGTATTTCAATAGTTCTTTGCGGTCTCTTATATTCAATTCTCCCTCTTTCTCCACTGTAGATTTTGTAGAATCAACTATTATTAATATTTTATTAAACATCATTTGTCCGGCACCCCACATTGCATGTGCAATTTTTATAGCCTGTCCCGGATATCTTTTATTAATTTTTACAATAGCAAAATTATGCCCAACCCCTTCTTCGGGTAAGTATAAATCTTCAATTTCGGGAGCAATTGTGAATTTTATAGGGGAAAGGAAAATTTTTTCCGTAGCAATGGCAATATATTTATCCTCTTGTGGTGGAATTCCAACTACTGTTGCAGGATAAATTGCGTCTTTACGGTGACTAATACAAGTTATATGCATAGTAGGGTAGAGGTCTGCTAATGAGTAAAATCCTGTGTGATCGCCAAAAGGTCCTTCAATAACTTTAGCCTCGTGTTTATCTATATATCCTTCAATTACAAAATCGCAATCGGCAGGTACTTGTATCTCTTGTGTAAGGCATTTAGCCAAATTAACCCCTTTACCTCTTAAAAATCCGGCAAAAAGATATTCGTCAATACCATCGGGAAGAGGAGCTGTTGCGGCATATGTGTATATTGGATCCCCTCCAAGACACACTGCAATAGGCATTTGTACCCCTTCAAATTCATCAAAATGACGTGCTCCTGTTTTGTGTCTATGCCAATGCATCCCTGTTGTATTTTCTGTAAATACTTGCATTCTGTACATCCCCACATTACGAATTCCTGTTTTTTGATCATTTGTGTGAACAAGTGGAAGGGTAATAAAACGTCCTCCGTCTTGTGGCCAACATTTAAGAATTGGGAGCCTGCTTAATTCAGGCTTATATAAAACAACTTCTTGACATGGTGGAATTCCTTTAACTTCTTTGGGCATCCAACCTGCAGCTTCTTTAAGAGTTGGAAGGATTTTTAATTTACTCATTAGAGAGTTTCTTTCTCCCATGGCCTCTTCCATAAGCTTGTTAATGCGCACTGTTATTTGATCGAAACTTTCAACACCAAGTGTATAAAGCATTCGCTTCTCAGATCCCATCATATTTGTAATTACCGGGAACTTAGTTCCTGTATTCTCAAACAAAAGAGCTTTTCCACCGCCTGCCATTTTGCTTACGCGGTTAGTAATTTCTGTAATCTCATAAACCGGATCTACAAACTCTGTAATTCTTATAAGTTCACCCTTACTCTCTAAAAAATTAATGTAATCTCGTAATCCTGTATACATAAACCTAGAAACTGTTTAAATTTATAAATATTATTTTTCTTCCTTTGTAACTAGCACAAATTAACTAATCTAACTATTTTGCATTGGTTCGCTTGCTTCGTCTAAAAGGTATAATATTGAGCGAAACGTTATGCCGCTGTTATGAGACAGACCTATTTCGCAAGTGCGGCTAGTTGCATAGCCATTGGTGCAAGGAGTTTGTTTACTGCCATCTGTGCAGTAGCCGTCTACTTGTTCTTTTAAGTGTCTTAGACCATGAGCATTAAGCTCTGGTAATAAGAAACCTCTGTCACCGGCAAAACCACAACAATTGCTCTCTATTATTACAACTTCTTGTGCACACATTTTTGCAATATCATAAAGCGCATTGTCTACTCCAAGCTTCTTTGCGGAACATACGGCAAACACTGCTACTTTTATAGGTAATTTAGTTATTTTTAATTTCCCGATAATATATTTCATTACAAATTCGGCCGGCTCAAAAAGTTTAAGTTCATCCTCCATATTTGTGTGCATAGTGTATAGGCATGGACTCATATCGCATAATATTGGGTATTTACCGTTATCGGAGGCCTTTAATAATTCAGCTTTAAGTTCATCGGAGGCTTTTTTTCCGGCCTCTACAAACCCCTTACTAGAGAAAGCCATTCCGCAGCAAAGTTTGTCTAAATTATTAGGATAAATAACTTTATATCCGGCCTTAATAAGTAACTTGTGTGTAAGATTGGTAATTTCTAACTCTTTTGAATATGATTTGCTTACCCCCATGCTTCTTGTAATGCAAGAGGGAAAATACACCACTTTTCCAATGGACACTTTAGGTGCAATATTGCTATATTTTATTTTGCGAGCCCCTTTTGGAAAGTGTTCATTCCACATAGGAATTGCACCACATGTAATACCTCTGGCAGTAGATGCTATTACTCCAAATGTTTTTTTACCAATTGCCAGACGTGCCCCGTATGCAATATTAAGACCTATGCGCATACCGGCCGTAACTTTATCCATATTAGAAGCAACGGTAACTGCTCGCTTTTCTAGTTTTGAGCTATGGCTTTTGTGTCGCAATTCTTTAATTAGTTTACCTGAATCTACTTTTACGGGGCATTTTAAAGCACACAAACTATCTGTTGCACAAGTATCCATACCCCAATATTTATATTGTTTTTGCATTTCTGCCGCAATGTGTGGCGTTTCTCCAGTTGTTTTAAGCCGTTCCATTTCTCTAAATGAAGCAACTCTTTGGCGTGGAGATAATGTAAGTCCCTCGGCAACACAAACGCCCTCGCAGAATCCACACTCCATACATTTATCTACAGTTTCGCTTGTAGGTGGGCAAGGTTTAAGGTTTTGAAGGTGTATTTTATGATTTGAATTAAGAATAACTCCGGGATTAAGAATCTCTTTAGGATCTAAAATTGCCTTAATCTCTTTCATTAAACCATAAGCTTGTTTGCCCCACTCTTTCTCAACATAAGGAGCCATATTGCGTCCTGTCCCATGTTCGGCTTTAAGAGAGCCGTCGTATTTATCAACAACTAAATTGGCAATATCATCCATAAACTTGCCATATTTTTCTATCTCTGTTTCTGTCTGAAAATTTTGATTAAACATAAAATGCAAGTTCCCTTCTAGTGCATGTCCAAAAATTACTGCATCGGCATAGCCATCTTCTTCAAATATTTTTCTTAAGTCAAGTACGGCATCTGCAAGTTTAGGAACAGGGAAACATATATCTTCTATAATTGCTGTAGTTCCTGCTTTTCGCATACCGGCAACTGTAGGAAGAGTTTCTTTCCTTATTTTCCATAAAATAGCTTGCTCTTTTACGTTTTTTGTAAATATAAATGGAATTTCAGTTTTAATATCATTTATGCTTTCTGTAATATCACCTATATTGCCATTAAGTATGTCATCGTTTTCGCCCCTTGTTTCAACAAGTAATCCGCATGCCTCGCTAGATAGTGTTTTAATATACTCTGGTAATCCCGGGGTACTGTCAACCGATTTTATACTTGCTCTATCTATAAGTTCTACCGCAGAAACATGCTGTTGTTTAAGAATTTGTACTGCACTACAGGCATCTTTTATATTTGGATATATAATAAGGGCCAATGCTTTGTATTTATATTCTATAACAGTATTATATGTTATTTCAGAAATAAAAGCTAATGTTCCCTCAGAACCTATTATAATGTGCTTAAGAATATCAATCCCATTATTGTAATCTACAAAAGCATTTAAACTGTAGCCTGTGGTATTTTTAATTTTGTATTTTTTCTTTATTCTGGCTTTTAGTTCCTCATTTTTATCTATTCTACTCCATATCTCCTCTAATTTTAATAGTAGAGTGGCGTGGCTTTTTTTAAATGCTTTTTTAGAATCCTCATTGGCTGTGTCTAAAACTGTACCATCGGAGAGGATAATTTTTATATCCGCAATTGTTTTATATGAATTTTCACTTGTGCCACAGCACATTCCGCTGGCGTTATTTGCTGCAATCCCACCAATCATGGCAGAGTCTATTGATGCAGGATCGGGGCCAATTTTTCGTCCATATTTTGCAAGATATCTATTTGCATGTTCCCCTCTAATTCCAGGTTGTAAAGCTATTTTAAGTCCATTATCAAGGATTTTATGTCCGCTAAAACCGTGAGAGGCAATAACAAGTACAGAATTGGATAATGCCTGTCCCGATAGTGATGTTCCGGCTGCCCTAAATGTTACCGGAATTTCCATTTGATATGCAGCCTTAATAATAAACTCTATTTCGTGTTCGTTTTGAGCCCTTACAATAAGTTTGGGAATTAATCTGTAAAATGAGGCATCTGTTCCAAAAGCCAAAGTACTTAATGCATCGTGCAAAAGTCTTTCTTTTGGGATGAGAGTGTTTAACCTCTCGTAAAATTCTTTGTACTTACCGCTTATCATAATTATTATTAATGTTTATTTTTAATAATAGTATTAAGTAACTCTTTTAGGTCTAGTTCATTTATGTCTTTAGCAATAACAATATTGTTTTTTAACAAATATATACTTGGCACACTTTCTAAATAATATTTTTGATAAATTTCATCTGCTCTATCTCCTCCCCATGTTTCTTGCCATAAAAAGCCGTTGCTCGCAACATGTTTTATCCATTCTTTATATTCTTTCCCCGTATTTATAGCAACAAATTCGATATCAATATTGTTAATGCTTTTATAAGTATCGTATAGCTTTTGCAACTCTTTTGATACTACAGAGCATATTCCACAGTTTATTTTGTAGAAGAAAAGAACTTTATATTCATTTTTTATATCATATAATTCAATTGGTGAACCGTTTATATTTTCTAGGGAGAGATTTGCAGCTTTTCCTCCTAATGGATTCATATTAAAAATTTCTATGGACTTTTTTACTTGTTCAATAAAATTTTGGTTGTTCCATAACTCTTCTTTTTTAAGAATGTAGTTATTTCCAAGATATACAGCTCCTTGTTGTAAAATATAGTTTGGAGAATAGCGTAAAAAATTATATAGTTCTTTAAAGATTTCCCTAAATAGTTGAGGATTATCTGCGCTTTTTTTATAAAATGCATCAATTCCCATGTTAACTGTAATACTATCAAGGTTACCTAAGTTTGTAAAAAAGTTATTGAAAAATTTATGTAAATCATCAGTCTTTTTGGCCTTTGCATTTAAAAGTTCTTCTAGCGAGTTTGTTTTAAGGTTTCTCCCTATTATTATTTTGTCTTTATCTAAAAGAAACATTTGTGGGGTGGAAATTACGTTGTATAAAAGGTGGAATCCGCTTTCAAATTGAGGGTCATAAACATTTACCCAGTTTACAAAAGCGTTGTAAAGGATAAATTCTCTGTTTATATAAGCTTTCCAATTGTTAATATTTTCTTGTGTATAAACGGCATATACGTTTATAACTCCTCCCTTATATTCATTTACAAAATTTACAAGTTTTGGAGTTTCTATTTTGCATGTGTGGCAATCATCTGTGTAAAAATATATTATTGTGTAATCTCCTTGTAATGTGTTTAAAGAGACTGTATTACCAAGTGTATCAATAAGGTTTAATTCTGGTGCCGGCATTCCTATAAGTGAATTCTTATTTAATCCTACAAATGTTTTTAACATAAATATTCCATCTTTGTTTGGCCACTTAAGTTTGTTATTTAAAAACCAATTTTGAGCAATTTTTACGGCAATTCCCTCTTGTCCCATAATGTTGGAATTGTAAAAATAGTCGAATGCTGTTGAGGCAATTAATGATTGTAGGTGTTGTGATACTTTATTGCTAATTTGTTTGTTATCAGTGCTTTTAAAAGATATTATATTATTAATTAAATTAATAATGGTATCATTTGGGTTAAGCTCAATAGCCTTTAGGTATTGTCTTATTTTGGCTTTACCAAAGGAGGTATTTATAATTAAGGAGTCATAAAAAGGGAAATTTTCTACTATTTCTTGTGGTGATGCAGGGGGAAATAGAGTATTATTTAGCATAATTTCTAATATGGAACCTTTGCATTGTTGCTCTGCTTTTTTTATTATACTGTTTATAGTGTCGTTAAGTTCGGCAGGAGTTTTAAATTGTTTCCATCCTGTATTTATTAGATTTTGGAATTTGGTGTAAATAAGATTCTCGGTGCTCCCTTTTTCCTGGCTAATTCCTAATGTTGTAATATTATATATACTATTTTCTGCTTGTTTTATTGTTTTAGGGGAGGCCATAAATTCTATAAGTTTTGTAGTATTTCCTCCAAGTGATTCTTCTATAATATATTGTCCGGCCAAAAGCTGATGATAGTTGCTAAAAATTATTTTATTTGCTTTATTTGCCTTAACTGTATCTATTCCTAATTTTTCTCCCCATTTATATATTGATAGTATATATGATTTTCCGTAGCTATCGGGATTATTTAAAATAATTTTATACCCCTCTTTTGCATAAGAGTGGGTGCATAGGAGAAGTAGGATAATAAGTTGACATATAATGTTTTTCATTGTAATATTACCTTTGTGGAGTATATTTGTGGATGTCTAATCCTTTAGGGAGAAACAATGATGCGTCGCCTCCATGTACAAGTACATCTCTTACCACTGTAGATGAAATAAATGAGTATTCTTGGCAAGCAGGGATAAAAATGGTTGAAACATGAGGTGCCATTTTTTTGTTTGCTTGTGCAATTACACTTTCTAGTTCAAAATCGGTAGTGGTACGAAGTCCTCGTATTATATATTTTACCCCTAATTTGTTACAAAGTTCAATAGTAAGGTCTGCATATATACAAACTTCTATGTTTTTTAGTCCGGCAGTGGCTTCTTTTATTATTTCAGCCCTAGTTTCCGGCGAAAAAAAACCTCGCTTGGAGCTGTTATAACCAACTGCAATTATTACTTTATCAAATAATTGCAAGCCCGATTCCAAAACATCATAGTGTCCTACCGTAAATGGATCAAATGATCCGGGAAATATTGCTGTTAGCATTACTGTTAAATTTTGCGTAAAATTAACTATTTTTGTTGAAATTACTTAATAATAGCAACTATGTTTTTTACTTTACTTTTTGGAGCCCTTTTGATATTTGTTATATTCTCTATATTATTTGTCGCTAAAATATTTAAAGAAAAGCCGGTTTTTAAATTATTACTTATCTCGTTTATTGTTATAGGGCTTGTGGCGTTTTTGGGGGCAATGTTATTTAGTGGCAAAGTACATAAGCTTGTTGCTTTTTGGCTATGCGAAATTGGATTCGATTGGCTTGTTTTTCTTCCGTTTGTATTTTTAACAACTTTAGTAATATTTTTATTCTCCTATTTTAAGGTGTTTAGCCGTAGTTTTGGAATTAAGATATTTTATGTAATGTCTGTAATAGCATTTTTATTGCTTGCGTATGGAAGATATACTTTTTACAATATTAATTATAAAATGTATAATTTATCGTTTTTAGATACAGTTGCTAAAAGCGAGAATGCTAAATGTGGAAGTATGAAAATTGTTGCTGTTTCTGATTTGCATCTTGGAAACTATATTAATAGGGACAATCTTAAACGGTTTGTAGATTCTATAAATGCAAGTAATCCACAAATAGTTTTGTTTGTAGGAGATATTATTGATAATGAACTTTTTCCTCTTATAAGGCAACAAATGGAGAAGGAATTTATTAAATTAAAGGCTCCGCTTGGAAAATACATTGTATTTGGAAATCACGAGAGCTATGGTTCTTCTAGTAAAGAAGATGTGGCTGATTATTATAGACAATGCGGACTTACTGTGCTAAGGGATAGTGCCGTACTTGTGGATTCATTGTTCTATCTTGTTGGTAGAGATGATAAAGGACATGGAAAAAGTGTAAGAAAGTCAACAGATTATATAATTAAAAAATCTATAAAGGATTATAATAATAATATTCCAATAATTGTATTAGATCATTGTCCTGCAACATTTAAGGAATGGAATAATAGAGAACATATTGAATATAAGCCATTTTTAGTGCTATCGGGACATACCCATAATGGACAAATATTTCCTTTTAATAAAATTGTAAAAAATATGTATCCTCATTATTATGGGCAGTTTTTTGAAGATGGCGTTAATTATATAACTACATCTGGCTTGGGCCAGTGGGGTCCAAAGTTTAGGCTTGGAACAAATTCCGAAATAGTTGTGATAAATTTATTATATAACCGCCCTAATGCGCACATTAATG
>JAVXCW010000036.1:16583-24031 GCA_036659275.1 Bacteroidales bacterium
TAATGAGCAGGTACCAATGAAAAAAGCTACCTATGCCGGAGATGTATTACATAGCAGGTAATTCTTCTTTGGTTGGATTTAGAATTATAAGTTTTTTTCCTAAGCTGTCGCACAAAGTGAGTACACTATCTTTTAATGTATAAGATCTTACTTTGTTAAGATTTAATATAAAAGAGCTTTCGTATGACATATTTGGACAAGACATTCTGGTCATTCCGGTAGGAGTTATTGTAAGTTTGTTTATGGGTTCTACTTTGTAATTGCCAAAATAGTAATTGCATCCTGCGCTTCCTCCAATTTTTGTGCTATCAGCAAAGCCAAGTGTTGGAATAGTAGATGCAGGCGGTGTTGCATAGGTATCGTTTATGTACATGTTATCTACAGCCCATATACTTCCAACAGGAATGCTATCATGTGATTTACTGGTACACATTGTAATTGATAATGATGATACTAGGATTAGTGCAAAAAATAAAATATTTTTCATGTTTTCTTATTAATTTTTTTATAAATTCCAGTTAATAGGCTCTTTACTTAAAGAGGTTAGTATATTATTACATTTAGAAAAATGTTTGCACCCAAAAAATGCTCCTCTTGCAAGAGGTGATGGATGAGCTGCTTCTAAAATATAATGCTTATTTTTATTTATTAGTTCTTTTTTTGTTTTGGCATAATTACCCCATAGCATAAAAACTACTCCTTCTTTTTTATCTGAAATAGCTTTTATTACAGCATCGGTAAATTCATTCCAACCTATTTTTGCATGTGATGTTGGCTCAGATGCCCTCACTGTTAAAACAGAGTTAAGTAGAAATACTCCTTGCTTTGCCCAGTTTTCTAGATTTCCATTTTTATTAAGTGTTATATTAAGGTCAGCTTCAATTTCTTTATAAATATTTTTTAGAGATGGTGGTGTCATAATTCCATCGGGGACAGAGAATGAGAGACCATGAGCCTGATTTGGTCCATGATATGGATCCTGTCCTAATATTACAACCTTAACGCTGTTAAATGGAGTTAGTTCAAATGCGTTAAATATTAATTTACCGGGAGGATATATAATTTTTCCACTTTTTTTCTCATTGTGGAGAAACTTGGCTAAATTAACAAAATAGTCTTTACAAAATTCCTCTTTAAGAACTTCTTTCCATTGTTCCTCAATCTCTATATTCATAATTAAAAAATATATTCAAGTACCTCTGCCATAGTATTTACATAATAGAATGTAAGTCCTTTAACATAAATTTCTTTAATATCTTTAATGTCTTTTTCGTTCTCTGCCGATAGTATTATTGTTTTTATTCCGGCTCTTTTTGCAGCAAGTATTTTCTCCTTTATGCCACCTACAGGTAATACTTTACCGCGGAGTGTCATTTCACCAGTCATGGCCATTGAGTGTTTTACACTTTTACCGCTAAATGCAGATGCCATTGAACTTACCATTGTTATTCCTGCCGAAGGGCCATCCTTTGGAATTGCTCCCTCGGGTACATGTACGTGTATATCTTTACTTTGGATATCTTTGGCAGTTAATCCTATAAGGTGTGGATTTGCCTTTATGTATTGATATGCAATTATTGCTGACTCTTTCATTACTTCACCCAAATTTCCTGTTGTTGTAAGTATACCTTTTCCTTCGCTAAGGCTACTTTCAACAAAAAGTATTTCTCCTCCCATTTCTGTCCATGCAAGACCTGTTACAACTCCCGGAGCTTCATTCCCTTTTTGCATATCGTGTATGTTGGTAGGAAGACCAAGAATCTCTTTTACCTCGTTTGGTGTTATAATAGAGAGTGTCTCTTCCTCTAAAGCTATTCTTTTTGCTGTATTTCTTGCAATTTTTGCAATTTGTTTGTCTAAATTTCTAACACCCGACTCTCTTGTATATTCATCAATAATAGTCTCTATTCCCCCTTTACTAATTTTTAACTGTGATGTCTTAAGGCCGTGGGCCTCTGTTTGCTTTGGAATAAGATAATCTTTTGCAATATGATATTTTTCTTCTGCCAAATATCCACTTACGGGAATCATTTCCATTCGATCTTTAAGAGCAGGCTGAATTGTGCTTATATTATTTGCTGTTGTAATAAACAGTACTTTAGAAAGATCGTAATCTATATCCAAATAGTTATCGTGAAACGCAGTATTTTGTTCGGGATCTAATACCTCTAAAAGTGCAGATGCCGGATCGCCTTTATAATCGGAACTAACTTTGTCTATTTCATCCAATACAATAACAGGATTTGAACTCTCTGCTTTTTTTATGGTTTGGACAATCCTTCCTGCCATTGCACCTATGTATGTTTTTCTGTGGCCTCTTATCTCAGACTCATCATGTAATCCACCAAGTGAAATTCTGCCATATTTACGCCCTAAAGCCCTTGCAATAGATTTTCCGAGTGATGTCTTTCCAACTCCCGGAGGACCATAGAGGCATATAATTGGAGATTTCATATCCCCTTTAAGTTTTAATACTGCAAGATATTCAATAATTCTCTCCTTTACAGTTTCTAGTCCATAATGATCCTTATTAAGTATTGTGCGAGCATGTTTAAGATCTAAATTATCTTCTGTAATATAGTCCCATGGAAGATCTATCATAAAATCGAGATAATTAAGTTGAACATTATATTCAGGAGAATTTGGATTTGTTTTACTTAATCTCTGTAATTCTTTATCAAATATTTGAGCAATATTTTTTGACCATTTTTTATTAAGGGACTTTTGTTTTAAATCTGCAATATCTTCTGAATTACCATCCATCCCAAGCTCCTCTTGAATTGTTTTGAGTTGGTTGTTTAGATAATACTCTCTCTGTTGTTGGTCTATTTCGCTTTTAACTTTTTGTTGGATATCATCTTTTATTTTAAGAATTTCAATTTGCTTGTTTAGTAATTCAAGTAGTTTGTATGCTCTTTCCTTAATGTCTCCTTTAATAAGAAGTTCCATTTTATCTACAGGACTATCACTTTCAATTCCAGATGCAACAACATTTGTTAGCATTTCGTAATTTTCTATATTTTTAATAGCAAAGCCAACTTCCTGCGGAAGATGTGGCGATAACTTTAATATATATAGTGAGGCATCTTTTATAGATTCTGCTATGGCTTCTATATCGGGATCATTTTTTGCAGGCTGCATATCTTCTAGATAACTAACCATTCCTATCATATACGGATCTGTTGCAATTATATCTATAAGTTGCATCCTTTTTATCCCTTGTAGAATTGCGGTAATAGAACCGTCGGGCATTTCAATTATTTTAAGGATTTTTGCACTTGTCCCTATTTCATATAAATCTCCTTTTTTAGGCGTTTCTTCTCTAGCGTCAAGTTGTGTTATGGCACCTATTATTTTTGTAGATTTATATAGTGCTTTTACCAATTTAAGAGATTTATCTCTACCTATAGTAATAGGTAATATAGTGCCTGGAAAAAGAACGGCATTTCTTAATGCAAGAATAGGTAATGTTTGCGGTAATTCTATCTCATTTAAATTTGAACTCCCCTCAATGTTCATAACCGGCAATATATTTACATTTCCACTCTCCATTTGATTGAGAAAACTTTTTGGAATCTTCATTTTAGTCTATCTGTTTTTTAATGTCATTTTGTCAGTGCACATGTAAGATATGTAATCATTTTCATGCTTAGGCTATAAAGTCAATCTCTATGCCAAACTAAAATGTAATAGATTTGATTAAAAAATAAGATTAGTTGTGTTTTTTTTACTACCTTAGAGTTTTATTAAAATTACCTCATACAGATTCTTAAATACCTTAGTATATAGTGCTTTAAATAGAGGATTGTACTTATTGTGTTTTTATATATAATGCAAGTGCCTTAAACAGAAGTATATACATAGACGTAGTATGGCTAAATAGTATCATTATTGTTATAAGATGTATTATTTTGTTGTCATAAAAATTGTTATTTTAATTGATGATATTTATTTAAATATTAAAAAAAACGAAAAAAAACACTAAATTTTTAACAATCATTATGAGAATTAAGAAAAATAGTCTAATTTTGCTACCCTTAAAAATCAACTAACCTTTTAATTTTATAATAATTATGACTAAAGCTGACATCGTTAACGAAGTTGCTAAAGCAACAGGAATGGAAAAAATTTCTGTTCAGAATGTAGTGGAGTGTTTTATGGAGAGTGTTAAGGACTCTCTTGCAAAAGACAAAAATGTGTATCTACGTGGTTTTGGAAGTTTTATCGTTAAAAAACGTGCTAAAAAAACAGCTAGAAACATTTCGAAGAACACAACTTTAATTATACCTGCTCATAACATTCCATCATTTAAACCTGCTAAGGTTTTTATGGTTAAAGTTAAAGGTAGCGTTAAATAATATTTGTGTATTTTAATTTATAATTAATTTTTTTTATTATGCCAAGCGGAAAAAAGAGAAAGAGACATAAAATGGCTACTCACAAACGCAAAAAACGTCTACGTAAAAATAGACATAAGAAGCGTAAGTAGAGCAAGTAATGTCTTGTTAAAGAGCTAATCTAGAGCAAGTTTAACTTGCTTTAGATTATTGTTTTAATAGATAGATGGAGAAGGATTTAATCATTGATGTTAACCCGGCAGAGATTTCAATAGCTTTGCTGGAGAATCATAGGTTAATTGAGCTAAACAAAGAACAGAATAACGGATCGTTTTCGGTAGGCGATGTGTATTTAGGACGGGTGAAGAAGATTATGCCTGCGTTAAATGCCGCGTTTGTTGATATCGGAGATGATAAAGATGCGTTTATTCATTATCTAGATTTAGGACTCAATTTTAAAGCCTTTGATTATTTTGCCAAGCAAATCAATCCCAATAGGGATTTGCGAACCTTCTACTCTAATGTTAAGATTGGACCAATCCTCGAAAAAGAGGGTAAAATAGGGGATGTTTTAGAACCGGGGCAGCACATGATTGTGCAGATAGTGAAAGAACCTATCTCTACAAAAGGCTCTAGGTTAACGGCAGAAATATCCATAGCCGGGAGAAATGTTGTATTGCTCCCATTTGCTGATAAAGTAAGTATCTCACAAAAAATCTCTTCTAAAGAGGAGAAAAAAAGACTTGAACGCCTAGTTTACAGTATCCTACCGCGAAACTATGGTGTTATAATTAGAACAGCAGCCGAGGGAAAAAAGGCGGCAGTTTTGGACGCAGAACTAAAAATGCTCATTAAAAAATGGGAAGATGGTTGGACAAAACTGGTTAATAGCAAGCCTCCTCAATTATTATTTACGGAGAACAGCCGTACAACAACAATCTTAAGAGATTTGTTGAATGATTCGTTTTCAAATATTCATGTAAATGATGAGGAGGTATTTGAGGAGATAAAAGAATATATCTCAACTATTTCCCCCGAGCAAGAAAAAATTGTAAAACTTTACAAAGGTGATGTTCCCATATTTGATTCGTTTGATATATCAAAACAAATTAAAGGCGCTTTTGGCAGGGTTGTTCCAATAAAACAAGGTGCTTATATAGTAATTGAGCACACTGAGGCGCTACATGTTGTTGATGTAAACAGCGGAATACGTGCCAAAAATGGTGTAGACCAGGAACAAAATACAATTGATGTAAATATTCATGCTGCTGATGAAATTGCTAGACAATTGCGTTTGAGAGATATGGGTGGTATTATAATAGTAGACTTTATTGATATGGAATCGAATGAAAATAAAGTTAAGCTATTTAAACACATGCAGGAGCTTCTATCTACTGATAGAGCTAAGCATAATGTTTTACCACTTACTAGATTTGGGCTTATGCAAATTACCAGACAAAGGGTAAGGCCGGCTACTGAGATAAAAGTTAACGAAAAGTGTCCAATGTGTCATGGAACAGGTGAGATTTCTTCCAGTATCCTTGTGGATGAAGCTCTAGAGAGACAATTGGCCTATTACGTTAAGGAGAGAAATATTAAATCCTTTATTTTACAGGTAAATCCTATTTTGGATGCCTATTTGAACAAAGGACTGTTTACAAGTATTCGTAAGAAGTGGTGCAGAAAGTACTCATGTAAAATTGAGACAAAAGTAGATACCGATTACACATTGTTACAGTCGGAGTGGTTTAAATCTAACGGAGATAGAATAGATGAATAATAGACGCTACCATTTTTGGTAGCGTTTTTTTACGTATATTGGCCTTATATTTTTTTACATTCAATTACTTATTATTATGACTACTTCAAAAATACATCTTTTATTATTATGTGTTTTGTTTACTATTTCTTGTGGTAATAATGGCACAAAGCCACAAAATACTTATAGTGCCTTTCCTTTGGAAGGGAGTATTATTGAGATTAATATAGATAGCTTGGAAATTGGGCGACAAATTGCTGTAGAAGAGGTGTTTGATAGGGCGGAGCAAGTTATTACATTATATAATAAGCCATTTAGGCCAGGCGATTTTCTTGTATTATCTGTAGATTCCTTGTCGTTATATATATTAAACCGTAAGGATGGCTATGTAATGAAATACGATAAAAACGGTAATACTGTTATGCCTATAGGAAAAAAAGGCTATCTAATCTTTAATGGGGAATATGCAAAAGCAGATTACGTTACCTCCGATGCAAGTCTTATATATGTACTATCTAATTTAGACGGCAGAATATTAGAATATAATAAAGAAGGGGAATATATTGGCTGTATATTGGTTCTTACCGGTAATTATTCGGGCTTTCCATCAACAACTGTAATAACTAAATTATGTAGAAATCGTATTTGTGATTTTGTGGGATCTGATAATCAAGGGAATTTATTAATTCATTATGCTTATTGGGATGGGAATAAATCTCCATATAATTATAATTTGGTTACCAAAGAGGGGAAGAGTATTGATACGGTTAAAACATTCAGACAATTTAATGGAAGTACTGCTTTTTCTAACGGTTTTACATATGAGACAAAATCATATTATTATCATGGCTGTTTACATATAAAAGATTTATCTGATACATTGTATTATATAAATAATGGAAAAATTATTCCAAAATATTATTTTAAATCAAAAGAATCTTTGAATATCACAGTTAATGATAGCGCTTTTAGTAAGCAAGTGGTAAATATTGGCGATTTTTTTGAAACAGATAAATTCCTTTTTTTCTCTTATTGTGGAATCATAAAAGATGGGGCATGGGGTGAGAAATATTTTGCATATTATGATAAAATAAAGCAGAAATCGTATAGAATGAAAAATAAATTTCTTAAGAATGAGTTACAAAATATGACGTTTAAAACAGAAGAGACAAAGTTTAATAGTTATGGCTTTTTGTACTTTAATGATACGGTTGCATATAAAATTAATGAAGGGAATATGTATCGTTATAATAAAATGAACTAGCAAACCTAACGAGTTATTTTAACAAAACTTTTAAGTGGTGTAAAGAATCATATTGTTGTAACTGCCTAATTTGATGGTGGCCCAACTG
>JAVXCW010000037.1:0-23523 GCA_036659275.1 Bacteroidales bacterium
TAAATAAAAAAAAGATAAAAGGAAGATAATTGCCTTATTATTTATCATTTAACAATAAAAGCAGAAAATAGATCATTACTATTTTCTTCTTTAAGTGACCCCGACAGGATTCAAACCTGTAACCTTTTGATCCGTAGTCAAATGCTCTATTCAGTTGAGCCACGGGGCCGATTAGCTGAGTATTATTCAGCTTTAGTTCCAGTAAAAGTTCTCTCTTTAATACGAGCCTTTTTACCTGTTAATTTTCTTAGGTAGAATATCCTAGCTCTTCTTACTTTACCCATCTTATCAAGAGTGATTGATGCGATAAATGGAGAAGCTATTGGAAAAATTCTCTCTACGCCTACGCCTGTAGACATTTTTCTAACAGTAAATGTCTCTGTTGCACCTACTCCGCGTCTTTGAATAACAACGCCACGGAATTTCTGCAATCTCTCTTTGTCACCCTCTTTAATTTTGTAGGTAACTGTTACAGTATCACCTGCTTTAAAAGCTGGGAAATCAATTTTCTCACCAGCAAATGCCTGCTCTGCAATTTTTATTAAATCCATTTTAATATCAATTTTTTTAGCGCAACATTACACCTTTAAATACTTTTTTACGCAAGTGCTTGTAAGAGGTTGCTTTTGTTTTGGGACTGCAAAAATAGCAATAATTTCCTTACCGACAAAAAAATTAAACAAAATTTTATGTAAAACATTACATATTTATAATATAGCTGTCCCTCCGGCCTTATATAACGCTCCTCCTATACAATTATATTTTGCTCCAGTAACTGAACTCATGCAATTTGGCATATCGGCAATATACAATGCTCCTAGAAAAGCAAAAATAAGTGCTTCCTTAAAATCAATTGTTTGCCTATCGGGAATATGATAAATACATTGTGGGGCATGTTCCTGCATTCTTTCAACCAAATATTTATTTAATGCTCCACCTCCGGTTAGTAATACTTTCCCTCCATTAATATGTTTGGATATTTGAATTGCAACGTGTTCGCAAAATGTACTTAATTTATCTTCTAATAAAAGAGAATAAGAATTAATAAGCGGAATTACCTCTGCTTCAACCCATTCTCTACATAATGATTTTGGCCCCTTTTGTGTGTAAAACGGCAAATTATTTAACTTATTAAGTAATTCAATACATACTTTACCACTTTTTGCTATAAGCCCGTCTTTATCATATTCTTTGCCTATCTCCCTTGTATAATAGTTCATTACATAATTTACAGGGGAAATATCATAAGCTACACGTGTTGCAATTTTATTTCCTAATTGGTCTATTTTAAAACTATCCGACGATATGTTTGAAAACCCACCTAAATTAAGGCAGTAATCAAAATCTCCAAATAAATTTCTATCTCCTATTGGAACAAGCGGCGCTCCCTGCCCATGTAAAGCAACATCGGTAGTTCTAAAATCACAAATACAATCAACACCAGTCTCTGCTGCAATTCCTGCTCCTGAACCTATCTGTGTTGTAAAACGAAGTGCAGGCTGATGAAAAACCGTAGATCCATGCGAAGCTATAAAATGTGGTCTGGCATTATTTCTATCCATAAAGGCCTTTACCCTTTCTCCTAAATATATTCCGTAATTGGAGTTTAGTAACGCATAATCTAAAGCACTCATACTCTGCGCTGTTGCAAGCTTCTGCTTTAATTCATAAGAATATGGTTCATCCTCTGCTTTAATAATAGCATAAAGCCATTTGTTATTTACATATTTAAATTCTACATAACATATATCAAGCCCGTCTAACGATGTGCCCGACATAAGGCCTATTATCCGTACTCCTTTTGTGAAGTCTATTTTTGCTCCTAAAGATGTGCTATTAATCATACTATTACCAAACAAAATTACGTTTTACAACTGCCATATTATCTTTATTATCGATAACTGTTATTACCAAATTATGCTTAATTCCTTTCTTTATCTTTGCGTATTCTAGTGGAACTGTAAGCCTACTTGTTTTACCATCGAGCTCAGCTAAAACCCAGTGCCCGTCTATTTCTATTCTATAATTTTTTATTCCCGATAGTGCATCCGATATTACAAATGAAATATTTTTTCCCTTTACTATTGCATTATTTGCAATTGATGCGCTTATTCTTGGGGAAGCAATATCAACTGTAACGGTGTAGTTTCCAAACGAAGAGAGTTTAGCTTTTATAACGCCCGTAGAATCGTACCATCCTCCGGCAGAGTAAAGCCTTCCCCCACTTACTACCTGCGCCAACAACGCTTTAGAAGTAAGGCTATCGGGAACAGTACATTTTACAGAGACCTCCATTGGAAAGTGAAGAGGAACATCAGGCTTATGTATTTTCCATACAGGCGAAAACTTGGTAATTCTAGTCTCCATTGTATCTACTTTAAAATAAATTGAATTATATAACGATGCCTGTGGAATATGTACATCCAATCCCTGAGTAGTGTAAATTCCCGGAAGATACCACGCCATAAAATTACATTTTAATGTATCTGTAGAGCTGTTTGCAAATATAGATTCTTCCCTTTTTACAGTATAACTTTTTACCGTTTTATTTTTCAAATAATCTAATACTTCAACCTTTATTTTATGTTGTAAATCATCTTTAAGAACTATTAGCCCCTCATCTTTACAAATTATTCTGTCTTTTAACATATTACCAGGCTCCACATAACTCTTTATCATATATCTACCTACACTCCTTTGATTATACTCCATAAGAGAGTTTATATATCGTCCATATTCAAACGGAACCTCCCCTATTTTTAAAGCATATATTAATGCGGTATCTAAATAAACTTTATATTCGTTTACAGCCAATCTTGCTGCAGTTCCCTCTTGTTTATCAATTGCATCTATTGCAATATATGATTTTGACGGTAGCTTAATAACTCCATCTTTTTGATATTTAGAAGAATACGGCTGAGTACCCTGTTTCTTTCCAATGTAATAATTTCTAACAACACCTGTATCCTTATTATATCCATAAAATACTACGCTATTTATAATTGGAGGAGTTCTATCGGGAATATTTAAAATGCCTCTTGCAAAAATGTTAAGCGGCACATTTGCGGTATCACGTATTTCAAAATGAAGATGCGGTCCACCCGATGAGCCTGTATTTCCGGCCTTTCCTATCATCTCTCCCTTTGCAATTGGGAACACATTTGGAGCCAAGGTAATTAATTGCTTAAATTCCTCATTTTCATATTGTTTCCCTCTTACATACGCTTGTAAACTGTCATTAAAACAAAGCATATGCCCGTAAACGCTAACATATCCATTAGCATGCGTAATATACAAAGCATTCCCATAACCGCTGGGAGAAACAGAAATTTGAGAAACATAACCGCTCTCAGTAGCATATATTGGGGCACCAACAACACCTCCAATTCTAAAATCAACTCCACCATGAAAATGGTTACTTCTTAGCTCACCATAATTCCCCGATAGGTTCATATTTACATTTAAAGGATATTTAAAATCCACTTTATCTTGCACAACAGCACCATATTTCTGCGCCATAATTGGAGCAAAAGAAAATAAGGCAACAAAAGCATTGAGTAATGTTACCTTATAAATATTTTTTTTCATTTTTAGTCAATTTAACTAAACATTTTCTTAATTCTATCAAAGAAATTTCTATCATCGCTAGATGGTTTAGGCGAAAAGCTAGAAGATGTTTTAAATTTCTCTATTTGAATTCTCTCTTCTGATGAAAGATTTTTAGGTATCCACACTTGAATATAAACAAGCAAATCGCCTGCTCCATAACCATTTATATCTGGAACACCTTTTCCTCTTAGCCTTAATATTTTACCAGATTGAGTTCCGGGATCTACCTTTATCCTTAATTTTCCATCTACAGCAGGAATCTCGGCACTAGTTCCCATAATTGCATCGGGAACACTTAAAAATAAAGAATATATAAGATCATTCCCATCTCTTTGTAACTCTTTATCTTGCTCCTCTTCAATTACAACTAGTAAATCTCCATTTATACCGCCATTCTTTGCCGCATTTCCTTTTCCCTGAACCGTAAGCTGCATCCCTTGTGCAACTCCCGCCGGTATCTTAAATGAAATTTCCTCTGAATCTTTTACAAGCCCCTCTCCATGACATTTAGGACAAGGCTTAGTTATTATACTACCTGTTCCTTTACATTTTGGACAAACTCCTTGAGACTGCATTTGTCCAAACATTGTTTGCATAACTTGCATAACCACTCCACTACCATGACAATGATCGCAAGTTTTTACATCTGCATTTGAGAGAGCTCCCTTTCCACCACAATCGGGACACAGAACCAATTTATTAATTTTTATCTTTTTTTCGGCCCCATTCATTATCTCCTTAAGGTTGAGTTTTACCCTTATCCTTATATCACTTCCTCTTGGCACCCTTGGTCCCCTAGAACGTCCACCGCCAAATCCGCTAAATCCGCCACCACCAAAGTGTCCGCCAAAAATATCACCAAACTGGCTAAATATATCATCCATTGAAAACCCTGCCCCACCAAATCCTCCACCGGAAGCTGCTCCGCTCATACCCGCATGACCAAATTGATCATAACGTTGTTTCTTCTCCTGAGAGCTAAGTATATCATAAGCCTCAGCGGCCTCCTTAAAATTCTCTTCGGCCTGTTTATCACCCGGATTTTTATCGGGATGATACTTTATTGCCATTTTTCTATAGGCCTTTTTAATCTCGTCAGCAGAGGCAGATTTATCAACCCCCAAAACCTCATAATAATCTCTTTTTGCCATTGTATGTATTGTCGTTCTCCTTTACAGTTAGATTAGATTCCTACTACCACTTTTGCAAACCTTATAACTTTGCCATTTAGTGTATATCCTTTCTGCACAACATCAATTATTTTATTCTTTTTAGTTTTATCATCAATAGGAAACTGTGCTACAGCCTCATGAAAATCTGTATCTAGTTCTTTCTCCTTAGCATCAATCATCTCCAAGCCCTTTGATTTAAGGAATGTAAATAGCTTATTAAGAATAAGTTCTGTCCCCTCTTTTGCGGCTTCTGTGTCATTAGATTTTTTAATTACCTCTAATGCTCTCTCGCAATCATCTAATATTGGAAGAAGACCTTTAATTACATCCTCAGATGCAGTACCTATAAGTTCTAAACGCTCCTTAGCTCCTCTTCTCCTATAATTATCAAATTCAGCTGCCAATCTTACGTATTTATCATTACACTCCGCCAATTTGTCCTCCAACTCCTGTTCTTTTGTTATGGACGTATCTAATTCCTCGGCCATTTTCTCGACTACCTCTTCTTTTGACTGCTCTGCATCAGCAAGTTTAGTCTCATTATCGGCCACTTTTTGCTCTTTGGCAATTTCATCCATATTCGTTTTTTCGCTCATATTATTTATATCTCCGTTAGTCTCTTTAGTTTCGTTCATGGTCTTTTTTATGTTTTTAGCGTTTCTATACTTCATAATCTATATATATTAAAAACTTTAAAAGTGTACAAAGGTAAAAACAAAATGTTTGCCAAATGCATTTTGCGACAAATTGGCATATAAAGAAACAACTATATCTATCTTTTACCACTTATTTGCCGCTAAAATGAATTTATGTTTTACTTTTGTGGGCAAATTATTATTGCGATGGTTGAGACTTTTTTAAATTATTTGCATACGGCCCCACTTTTTTCCCCGGGAATAATTGCACTGCTAATAGGTATAGGTTTTTTTGTGGGCTTTATAAATACTATAGCCGGTATGGCTACCGCAATCTCTTATGCAGTTTTTATGGCAATGGGACTCCCAATAAATGTGGCTAACGGTACCACTAGACTTGGTGTATTTGCTCAATTTCTTGTTTCTTCTGCAATTTTTAAGAAAAAAGGATACCTAGATGTAAAAGTTGGCGCTCATGTAGGAATTCCTGTTGGAATAGGAGCCTTTGTAGGGGCAGAATTAGCAGCCATACTTAGGCCACAGCTTATAGAGACAATAATGGGAATACTCCTTCCAATAATGGCGATATTATTATTTGTAGACACGTCTAAATTAGGAGCCAAAGCAAAAAGCACATTAGGACTCACAAATAGCAAACAATCCAATGTAGAAAATAAAATTGAACAACCTTGTGCCAAATCATTTACATGGTGGAAAACCATTGCTTTTATTATAATAGGAATTTATGGCGGGTTTACCCATGCCGGGGTAGGCTTGCTAATAATGTTTGGTTCCTTCTTTATGCTTGGCGTAGATATGCTTAGATCTAATGCAATAAAACAATTTGCAGTGGTTATTTATACCCCCATAGCACTTATGATATTCATATTCCACGGCCAAGTAAATTGGCCTATCG
This sequence comes from Bacteroidales bacterium, assembly GCA_036659275.1. Lineage (GTDB taxonomy): Bacteria > Bacteroidota > Bacteroidia > Bacteroidales > UBA932 > Egerieousia. Next base: position 6,333 of record JAVXCW010000037.1, read on the forward strand.
CTTTAATTTATGCAATAGGAAATATTGCCGGTGGAGTAGCTGGTTCTTACGCCTCAATAAAAGGTGGAGCCAAATTTATTAAAGCTTCGGTAGCTTTAGCTATATTTGTTATGAGCGGTTGGTTACTATATAAAAACCTATAAACCGTTTTTTAACATCCCAAAATGCTTTAAAGCGTTTACCACTCCATAATCATCTACACTACTAGTAATATAATTTGCCGCTTCTTTTACGTTATCTCCAGCATTGCCCATAGCAATTCCAACTGCAACATGTTTTAACATAGGAATATCATTACCACCATCTCCAAAAGCCATTGTATCACATAACGCTATATTAAAATATTCTAACATTTTATCTATCCCGGCTTGCTTATTCATCCCTTTTAAATTTACGTCGGCAAAAGCAGGAATCCACCTGCTGTATTCACATTTTGGAAGCACCTCTTTTATAATTTCATCCAATTTTTCATCCCCGGTATACACACACAATTGAAATATATCTTCTTTTATAGATATTTGTGGCGCTTGCACTTTGGGCGGCGCAACATTAACTAATTTTGCCACATCTAATACAGTATCATTAATATAGTTTACATACATATTATGTCTGCACATAAATGAAACGGGAAATTTATCATGTTCCAATCTAGCTACCAACGCATCTAATTCATCTTTTGGAATTACACTTTTATAAATTACCTTTTCTTTTGTAGAATCTACACAACATGCTCCATTATACGCTATATAGCCATCGAATTCTATTCCATTAAGAACATCTGTCATTCCCAACATTCTCCCTGTTGCAATAAAAACTTTTACACCACTCTTCCTTAATTGCCTTATAGCATTTATAGTTTCTTGCGGAACAGTGTGAGTTTTAAAACTCACTAATGTGCCATCTATATCAAAAAATACTGCTTTTATTTTATTTATCATTTAGAAGCTGATTAAAATTTACATAAAAAAGGAGACCGGCTAAAAATATTTTAGTTAGTCTCCCACTTTTTATTCATTTTTTTGCGACATTAAAGAGTCACAAAATTATGCTTTATCATTAGAACCTAATACATTACAAACTTTATGCATATAAAGTGCTTTTAGTTTATCTCTTGCTGGTCCTAAATATTTGCGTGGATCAAACTCGCTAGGAGTTTCAACAAATACTTTACGAATAGCTGCCGTCATTGCTAAACGACCGTCACTATCAATATTTATTTTACATACAGCAGATTTTGCAGCAGCTCTTAATTGATCTTCTGGAATCCCGATAGAATCTTTTAGCTTTCCACCATAATGGTTAATTTCTGCAACTATATCTTGAGGAACACTAGATGAACCATGTAATACAATAGGGAACCCCGGTATCCTCTTCTCTATTTCTGCAAGAATATCTAAACGAATTTCGGGTTTCTGCCCTGGTTTAAATTTAAATGCCCCATGAGATGTTCCAATTGAAATAGCCAATGAGTCAACACCTGTTTTCTTTACAAAATCCTCAACCTCTTCTGGTTGTGTATATGTATGATGCTCTGCATTTACATCATCTTCTACCCCTGCAAGTACTCCTAACTCACCCTCAACCGATACATCATATTTATGAGCATATTCTACAACTCTTTTAGTTAATGCAACATTTTCTGCATAAGGAAGATGAGACCCATCAATCATTACTGATGAAAACCCAAGTTCAACACACGATTTACATAGCTCAAATGTATCGCCATGATCTAGGTGTAGAACAATTGGAATATTACAACCTAACTCCTTTGCATACTCAACCGCACCTTGTGCCATATACCTTAATAGAGTTTGGTTTGCGTATTTTCTTGCACCACTGGAAACCTGAAGAATTACGGGAGATTTAGTTTCAACGCAAGCCTGAACAATAGCCTGCATTTGCTCCATGTTATTAAAATTAAATGCCGGAATAGCATAACCACCTTTTACAGCTTTGGCAAACAACTCTTTTGAATTCGCCAAGCCTAATTCTTTATAAGAAACCATTTTTATTTTTTTATATAGTGAATAATTGTTTTCAATTGCTTATAGCAATGCAAATATATAAAATCTTTTGCAATTTTGCTAAAATGTTTCATATATAAACTCATATAACCTGCAAGAAAACAATTGAAAAGTGGTTAGGACACACAACTATAATGTAGCAATACTCCCATTGGGAACAACAGAAGCACATAATTTACATTTACCGTATGGTACTGATATATTTTTAGCTTTAGACGTAGCAATAAAATCCGCAAAAACTGCCGGCGAAAATAGGGGCAATAATTTTCAACCTATCATTGATTTTTCAAAAATAAAAGAGGAAAAAGAATTATATTTGCAGCATGAATAAAAAAGTGATTATATTTTCAGCTCCATCGGGAGCGGGTAAAAGTACTATTGTTGGACATTTGCTCAAAAAATTTCCATTTCTTGAATTTTCTGTCTCGGCTACATCAAGATTTCCTCGCGGACAAGAGAAAGATGGAGTGGATTATTATTTTTTTACAAAAGATGAATTTGAAGCTAAAGTAAAAAATGGCCAATTTATTGAGTACGAAGAAGTTTATTCCGGCTCATATTATGGCACACTGCGTTCGGAAATTAAACGAATATGGGAAAAAGGGAACATTATCATTTTTGATATAGATGTTAAGGGCGGTGTTAATCTAAAAAAATTATACGGCAATGATGCCCTATCTGTATTTATACAGCCCCCTTCGGTTAATGAGCTGCGTAAAAGATTGGTTTTAAGGGGGACTGATAATTTAGAGGCTATAGAGAAAAGAATAGCTAAAGCAGAAGAGGAGCTTACGTTCGCCGGTGAGTTTGACGTTGTATTAATTAACGATAATTTAGAGGAAACTCTATCTAAGGCAGAAGAGTTAGTTTTAAAGTTTCATTCTTGTAAATAGATAGGTTATGCGTTGTGCTCTTTATTTTGGATCATTTAATCCTTTACATATAGGCCATATTACAATAGCAGAGCATGTTATTAGAATGGACAGTATAGATTGTTTTCGCTTTGTTTTAAGCCCTCATAATCCAATAAAAAATGCAAATACACTACAAGATGCACAAGAACGGCTTAACGCACTAAATAAAACTGTATGTAAATTAAACAACGGGGCTGTTGGAAAATTTGAGGCTAGCGATATTGAGTTTAATCTACCTAAACCTCTTTATACGTATAACACATTACAATATCTTAAACAGCATGAGCCTCAAAATAAATTCATTGTTATAATAGGTGGCGATAATCTTGCCATAATTGAAAAATGGTATAAATGGCGCGAAATTTTATTGCAATTTGAAGTATGGGTTTATCCTCGCAAAGGATATGATGCTCGCACTCTTTGCAAAAAGTACGGCACAACTTACATAGATGCTCCTCAAATAGATATCTCTTCTACCGAAATACGTAATCGAGGGGAATAGGTGGTATATTCCGTTTTTTATATTTAATTAATGCATCAACTAACCGGGACACTTTTTGGGAATAGACGGCCTGTTGGGGCTATTATTTCTATTTCTTCTTTTTTTACAGGGTGAGTAAAACGAATTGAGCGAGCGTGTAGGGAGATACCTCCATCGGGATTAGATCTAGGTGCTCCGTATTTTAAGTCTCCTTTTATTACACAGCCTATTGCAGCTAGTTGTGCTCTAATTTGGTGATGGCGTCCGGTGTAAAGTTCTACTTCTAAGAGGAAGTATCTATCGGTGACGCTTATTAGTTTGTATTTTAGCCGTGCTTCTTTTGATCCCTGTTTCTGAAAAGATGATACGTATGTTTTATTCTGTTTTTCGTTGCGAGTTAAATAATGTTTTAACTCCATTTCATCAACTTTGGGCCGTTGACAAACTAATGCCCAATAGGTTTTGTGCATTTCACCATCTCTAAAAGCTTTATTTACCCGTTCTAATGCCTTTGATGTTTTTGCAAACATTACAGCCCCACTTACAGGCCTATCTAAACGGTGTACTACCCCCAAAAATACTGCTCCCGGTTTTGAGTCACGTTGAGATATAAAAGCTTTGAGTTTTTCGCTAAGGCATTCATCTTCTGTTTTATCTGCCTGAACAATTTCGCCTGGTTTTTTATTAAAAATGAGTAGGTGATTATCTTCAAAAAGAATTCTTTCTGCAATATCATCAAACTCATCTTTGGGAATATCTCTGTAAAACTCACTCATTGTTTTTCTAGTACTGTTCTTGTTCGTTTGGAAAATCACATTTTTTAACGTCGTCTACATAGGCTTTAAAGGCGTCTAAGTATACATCGTACAAATTGGCATAACGACGTAAAAAGCGTGGAGAAAATTCGTTATTAAGGCCTAACATATCGTGCATTACCAGTACTTGGCCATCGCAATGCATGCCGGCTCCTATCCCTATAACAGGGATATTAAGTGCCTCTGTTACTTTTTTTGCCAATGCTGCCGGTATTTTTTCTAGCACTATGGCAAAACAACCGGCCTGCTCTAATGCTATGGCATCTTCCAATAGCTTTTTTGCTTCTGCATCTTCCTTTGCTCTTACTGCATAGGTTCCAAATTTGTGTATAGATTGTGGAGTAAGTCCAAGATGTCCCATTACAGGAATACCGGTTGAGAGAATTCTAACTACAGATTCCATAATCTCTGAGCCGCCCTCAACTTTTATAGCATCGGCCTCAGATTCTTTCATAATACGTATTGCATTATGTACTGCCTCTTTTGAGTTACCTTGATACGTACCAAATGGCATGTCTACAACAACCAAAGGATTCTTTACAGCTCTCATAACACTTTGAGCATGGTAAATCATTTGGTCTATAGTAATGGGTAATGTGGTTTCGTGTCCTGCCATAACGTTGGCAGCAGAATCGCCTACTAAAATAATATCTATACCTGCTCTATCTACTATTTTTGCCGAGGTGTAATCGTAAGCTGTAAGCATAGCAATTTTTTCACCTCTTTGCTTCATTTCCAATAATTTATGGGTAGTAATTACTCTCCCTATTCCTTCTACTGACATAATGTATCAAATGTATTTTTAAATTATACGCGGGTACAAAGCAAATAAATAAATGCGAGATGTCCAAATCTGTCACAATGTCAGTTTTAGGCTTTGGCACAATCTTAGTGTAAGGGGTAATGCGTATAGTCAACTATTATACACATGTATATGTTATACGTATGTTGTCTATGGAAAATTAGAAATAAAAAATAAAAAATTATATAAAATAGGAGATTTTATTATGGGAAAAATTATTGGAATTGACTTAGGAACCACAAACAGTTGCGTAGCTGTAATGGAGGGTAATGAGCCTGCGGTTATTATTAATAGCGAGGGTAAAAGAACAACTCCATCTGTAGTAGCATTTACCGATGGCGGAGAAAGAAAAGTTGGAGATCCTGCTAAAAGACAGGCTATTACAAATCCTACAAATACCATTTTCTCTATAAAGAGATTTATGGGAGAGACATATGATCAAGTAAAAAGCGAACTTAGAAGGGTACCCTATAAAGTAGCTAAAGGGGATAATAATACCCCACGAATTGATATTAATGGAAGGTTATATTCTCCACAAGAGATTTCTGCTATGGTACTTCAAAAAATGAAGAAAACTGCAGAGGATTATCTTGGACAAGAGGTTACCGAGGCTGTTATTACCGTTCCTGCTTATTTTAATGATTCACAGAGACAGGCTACAAAAGAAGCCGGGGAAATTGCAGGACTTAAAGTAAGAAGAATTATTAATGAGCCTACAGCTGCGGCTCTTGCTTACGGGCTTGATAAGAAAAAACAAGAGGCTAAAGTTGCTGTATTTGACCTTGGTGGTGGTACATTTGATATTTCAATTTTGGAATTGGGCGACGGCGTTTTTGAGGTTAAGTCTACAAATGGTGATACACACCTTGGTGGTGATGATTTTGATCATGTAATTATAGATTGGCTTGTTGCTAAATTTAAAGAAGATAATGGAGGAATAGATCTTTCTAGAGATCCTATGGCTCTTCAAAGGTTAAAAGAGGCTGCTGAAAAAGCTAAAATTGAACTTTCTAACCAAACTTCTACAGAGATAAATCTTCCATATATTATGCCTGTAGACGGAGTTCCAAGACATCTTGTTGCTTCTCTTACTAGATCAAAATTTGAGCAATTAGCAGATGTGCTTATTCAAAGAACAATAGCTCCTTGCGAAAAAGCACTTGCTGATGCAGGGCTTAAAGCTTCTGATATTAATGAAGTTCTTTTGGTTGGTGGTTCAACACGTATTCCTGCTATACAAGAACTTGTAAAGAAAGTATTTGAGAAAGAGCCTAATAAGAGTGTAAATCCAGATGAGGTTGTTGCAATTGGCGCTGCTATACAAGGTGGTGTACTTGCCGGTGATGTTAAGGATGTATTGCTTTTGGATGTTACTCCTCTTTCTTTAGGTATTGAGACTTATGGTGGAGTGTTTACAAAACTAATTGAGTCTAATACTACAATTCCTACAAGAAAATCTGAGACATTTAGTACAGCAGCCGATAACCAACCATCTGTAGAGATACATGTATTGCAAGGTGAAAGGCCAATGGCTAAAGATGATAAAACAATAGGTCGTTTCCATTTGGATGGAATTACTCCAGCACCTAGAGGTATTCCTCAAATTGAAGTTACATTTGATATTGATGCTAACGGTATTCTTAATGTATCTGCTAAAGATAAGAGTACAGGTAAGGAACAAAAGATTAGAATTGAGGCTTCTAGTGGACTTTCTGATGATGAGATAAAGAGAATGAGAGATGAGGCAAAGGCAAATGAGGCAAGAGATAAAGAGGAACGTGAGAAAATTGATAAGCTTAATGCTGCCGATGCTCAAGTATTCCAAAGCGAGAAAAATATTAAGGAGTATGGAGATAAAATTCCTGCCGATAAAAAAGCTACAATTGAGGATGCTACTAATAAACTTAAAGAGGCCCATAAATCAGGCAATATAGCCGAGATTGATAAATTAATAGAAGCGCTTACCGCAGCATGGCATGCAGCTTCCGAAGATATGTCAAAAGCAGCCGGAGCTCAGCAAGCAGGTCCTCAACAAGCACAGCAAGATCCTAATGCCGGTGGCGCACAAGGTGGTACACAACAACAAGGCGGTGCAAAACAAGGAGGCCAAGACGGCGAAGTAACAGACGTAGATTTTGAAGAGGTTAAATAAAAAACGATTATAATAGATTAGCAACAATAGCGAATCCGCAGTAAACAACTTATTTACTGCGGATTCCTTTTTTTGTAAAATGCTAAGATATTTTATTTTTCTTCCATAAACGCCTCAGCCTCACTTAGCGAACTAAGTTTTCCTACATCTACCATTCTTAAGTTAGACATAGGGTATGCTTTAATTATGTATTTATCGGCTATGGAGAGATAAAAATCTACAATAGAAAATTTATCGGGAAAATTACGCATAAGACGGAAAATAGCCGGAGAAATAACATGTGTGCCGGCAAAGGCATATTTCTTTAGTTGATTCTCTTGTAGAAATTTTTCGCAATCAAAAGCAACAGCAGAAGCATCGCCACTAGACTCTTCGTTTTTAGGAATAGGAGACCTGCGCAACTCTACAAAAGGAGATTTAACTTCGCCGGTAGAAATATCTGTCCAACCTACTAAATTATTTTCTGTATCAAAAAGGAAATACCGTTTTGTATTGCGCTCACTTACTAATAATGTAGCTAGAGGCGTATCCAAGGAGATAGAAGAAGCCAAATGACTCTCATAAAATGTTTCAATATCTAAATTAGAAAGTATATCTACATTATGCACCAAAAAAGGCTCACCATCGTTAAGTAATGCTGCTGCATGTTTTATTCCACCACCGGTCTCACGCAAAAGATCTGTTTCGTCAGAAAAATACACTTTTACCCCAAAATAGCCGTTATCCTTAACAAACTCCCTTATATTGTCTGCAAAATGATGCACATTTATAACAATCTCAGTAAATTGTGCCGCCTTAAGTTTTAATATAAGATGCTCTAAAAGCGGCTTTCCACACACAGGTACAAGTGCCTTAGGCAATGTATCTGTAAGCGGTTTAAGACGGGTTCCCAACCCTGCTGCAAAAATAAGACAACGCATATTCCATGTATTTTTATAATTAATATAAGAGCTTTTAATATAAATTATTTTCTAAAACTCTTGCTCTAATCCAAGTTCCCTATGGTAAAGCTTTACCGTAATATTATATTTCTTAGCAAGATACTCGGCCAAATGTTGAGAACAGTAAACAGAACGATGTTGTCCCCCCGTGCAACCAAACGAAAACATAAGATTTGTAAACTTTCTTTCCATATAACGCTTAACATGAGCATCTGCTAATTCATACACATGACTAAGGAATTTTATAATTCCGCCATCATCCTCTAAATATTTTATAACCTCCTTATCTAACCCTGTAAAATGCTTATAATGTTCATACTTGCCTGGGTTCTCAATTGCCCTACAGTCAAATACATATCCTCCCCCATTTCCACTTTCATCGGTTGGAATTCCTTTTTTATATGAAAAACTAAAAATTCTAACTTCCAATTTTTTCTCAACTCTTAAATCTGAGAATTGACGCATATTAGTAAGATTTACAAGTAGTTCCTGTAAATATGGATACTCTGTAAAAGGTTGCTGAATAAGCTTTCTTAAATTGTCTATTGCAAACGGTACACTCTGTAAAAAGTGTGGTTTTTTCTCAAAATATCCGCGAAAGCCGTATGCTCCCAACACCTGCATAGTTCTAAAAAGAACAAACAGTCTCAAATTTTTATCAAATTCGCCATCGGGAATATTTTTATAATTTTTTAGAGCTTCCCGATAGGTTTTTATAAGTTCTTCCTTAAGAGAAGACGAGTAATTTGCCTTTGCCTGCCACACAAAAGAGGCAAGATCGTAATAAAAAGGCCCCTTTCTCCCTCCTTGAAAATCTATAAAATACGGTTCTCCTTTTACAAGCATAACATTTCTAGCTTGAAAATCGCGGTAAAGGAATGTCTCTTCATTACCATTATGGAGCAAATCGGCCGATATTTTCTTAAAATCTTCATACAATTTAATTTCGCTAAACTCTAATCCTGTAGTTTTAAGGAAACAATACTTAAAATAATTAAGGTCAAACGAAATCATCTTTTCATCAAACTCTGGCTGAGGAAAGCAAACAGAATAATCTAGCCCTTTTCCCCCTTCAAATTGCAATTTAGGCAGTAGGGAAATTACCTTTTTAAGCAATTCTATTTCACTAGAGGAATAATTACCAGACTCACGCCCCGTTGTAACACTATTAAAAAGGGTTATATCGCCCAAGTCTTCTTGAATATAATACTCCTTATTATCGCTTACGTAAAGAACCTGAGGTACAGGCAACCCTTTAAGTTTAAAGTGCTTTGCTATCTCTATAAAAGCTATATTTTCATCTACCGATGTTCCTTTTGCTGCTATAAGCGTTATATCATCTCCTATTACTCTAAAATATCTTCTATTACTTCCGCTAGATGGAAGTTCATATATTTGTGTTGGCGTTTGACGTGTATATTGCTTAAAAAGCGCCTCTATTTGTTTCATTGTCCCTTTAGTTTCTTAGTTTATTACATACTGCAAATCTAATAAATTATCTGCACAAATAGAGAATAATATCAATAAAATCTTACCTTTGCACAACATAAAAAAGGGGTATCTTATTATAAATAATAGAATAAAATAATGAATATCAGCTATTGTTCCGACAAATACCAATACACAATGGGGAAATCCTATTATGAACAGGGGATGAAAGATAAACGTGCGGTTTTTAATATGTTTTTTAGGAAAGCTCCAGATACAAACAATTGGGCCGTAGTAAGTGGAATAAAGGAATCTTTAGAGATGATTCGCGGTTTGGGAAGTGCAACCCCAAGCTTTTTTGAGACCTTTATGCCGGGTGAAGAATATGCAGATTTTAGGCAATATCTTGCCAATATGCACTTTACCGGTAACGTATATGCTATGAGAGAGGGCGAGATTGCTTTTCCTACACAACCTATTATTACTGTGGAGGGGCCAATTATAGAAGCGCAGGTGCTAGAAACCCCACTTCTTTGCATTATGAATCATCAAATGGCTATAGCAACAAAAGCTAGCCGAGTTACACGCAGTACAACAAAACCGGTAAGTGAATTTGGATCGCGAAGAGCACATGGCCCTTGGGCTGCAACTTATGGAGCCAAAGCAGCTTATATTGGAGGATGCGCAAACACTTCTAACATACTAACAGGTTCAATATTTGGAATACAAGCAAGCGGTACAATGGCACATAGTTATATAACATCGTTTGGCTGTACTATAAAGGGAGAGCTTGAGGCTTTTAAATCATATATAAATACCCATAGTAAAGAACCACTAATATTGCTTGTTGATACTTATGACACTCTTTATTGTGGTATAAAAAATGCGATAACTGCCTATCGGGAATGTGGTATAGATGATTCTTATCCTTATGGCTACGGAATAAGATTAGATAGTGGTGACCTTGCTTATTTATCAAGAAAGTGCAGAGATGTATTAGATAAAGCCGACCTTAAAAATTGTAAAATATTTGCAACAAACTCCCTTGACGAATATCTTATTACAGAATTAGAACGGCAGGATGCCAAAATTGATGCGTATGGCGTAGGTGATGCTATAGCTACTAGCAAACATAATCCTTGCTTTGGAAATGTTTATAAATTAGTGCAAATAGATGATGAACCTTTGTTAAAAAGATCTGAGGATAAATCAAAATTAATAAATCCCGGGTTTCAAATAACCTATAGAATTATTAAAAATGGAATATTTAAAGCAGATATTACCTGTTTACGTAACGATTCCATGGCGCGCGCAATTGAGAATAGGGAAGAAATTACAATTCAATCCGAATTTGACGAAACTCAAATTAAAACATACGCAAAAGGAAGTTATCAATGGAAAGTTTTACAAAGTAAGTTAATGGAAAATGGAAAAATTATCTATGAGGATACACCTATCACAGAAAAACGGACTTATTATCTAAGCAATCTAAGTAAATTTAACGAAACGGAAACAAGAATAATAAATCCACACTATTACAAGGTTGATATATCTAATAATTTATACGATCTTAAAAAGAATTTAGTGAATAATCTTATAATGGAGATAAAGGAACTTAATAAAAAGTCAAATAGTAGTGGGTATGGAGAAGATTGAAACACATATAGTTGTAGATATGCTTTACGATTTTATAGACGGCTCACTTGCATGCCAAAATGGTACACAAGCCGTAGTGGAATCTATAAAATATATAAATGAACACCCTATGCAAAAAGTATTGTATGTATGTGATTGCCATCCTATAGACCATTGCTCATTTAAAGAATATGGAGGAACATGGCCTATACATTGTGTAAAAGGCACACATGGTGGAGCTATTCACCAAGACTATTACACAAAAATAAAAAAGGCTGAAAACAGGCCTACGGTAAAAAACACATTTTATAAAGGATGTAATAAAAATGTTGAAGAATATTCGGGCTATATGTCTGTAAATACAAATGGCGAAATAATACATTCTATTGTCTCACACTCTGTTGCAGTAAGTGGCATAGCAACAGAATATTGCATTAAAGAAACCGTTTTAAATTTATATAAGCACGGCTATAATGTAACCCTACTTAAAGATGCCCTTGCCTATGTAAGCCCACACGGCCATTTAGAAACCCTAATAGAATTGGGTAAAATTGTTACAGTTAAATAGTTTCGCATATTTTTTGTATGTTTGCCAATTATTATGCAGAGAAACCAAAAAAATCATATAGGAAAATATATAAATACAATTGCAACATTTGTTTTTGTTGCATGTTTGTGTTTATTTAGCACTACCGCCACAGCTCAAACCGATACTGTTGCAATAAAACATAAAATGCCTGATTCACTTACGCTAAAAAAGCTGGTAGAACTTACAATACAAGACGAAACCGAAATGATTAAAGACTTGTATGATTCGCTTATGCTTGCAAGTGGAGGAACCCTTATGCCGCTAGATTCTCTAAACCTCGCAGACTTAGCATTTCCTCCAAAACAGTACACTCCCAAAGAACTTAAGAGAATGCACAGAGACAGCCTCTTTGCATATAAAGACAGTATAATAAGATCAAAACCAAGAATTCTTGAGACATATATTTTTCCCGATAGTATAATGTTTAAAAGGATGTTTATGTGGAATGCAGGAACTTATTTTAATAATCCTAAAGAAATAAAACCTGATACAACATTTAATAAAAATTTCGCCGAACTCCCTTACCAAAAAAATGATGTTGGGGCAACAACACTTGGAGTATCGGGCTCTGCTATGCAATATTACAATTTCTTTAAGCGCAAAGAAATGGAAATATTTCCATTCTTCACCCCATACCTCCCCTATTCATATACACCGGAAACTATGCCTTTTTATAATGTAAAAACTCCATATACCGAACTTGCATATTGGGGAACATTGTTTGCCAATAAACAAAAAGAAGAGACAAATATAAAATTTCTTCACACACAAAATTTCACCCCATCCTTTAACTTTAGTGTATTATATCAGCGGTACGGCGCAAGCGGAATATTAGATAAAGAAAAAACAGATAACAGAACCTTTGCAATAACTGGAAATTACCTTGGTAAACGCTATGTGGCACAAGGAGGCTATATATTTAATAGAATAAAAAGGACCGAAAACGGAGGCCTTACAGACCCATCCTTGGTCCTAGACACAATAGTTGACGCAAGAACAATACCCGTTGCATTACAAGATGCCAAAACATTATTAAAAAGAAATACATTCTTTATAACACACTCTTATGGTATTCCTTTTAAGTTTCTGCAAAAAAGAGACTCATTAGGCAAGCGCGATTCTATTGGCCTTGGCGATGGAACAATGGCTTATATAGGACACACCGGCGAATTTTCCACATATACTAAATCTTACAAAGATGCTATAGACTTAAAAGACACATTAGGTAGAAATTTATACAACAACGCATTTTACCTAAATCCAACTAAATCTGCAGACTCGGCAAGAGTAATGAAACTAGAAAACCGCTTTTTCATAAGAATACAACCATGGGCAAAGGAGGCTATAATATCTAGAGTCGACGCCGGAGTAGGATATCAATTACTTAATTACTACGGATTTAATCCCAGCTATTTTTTGGAAGGAAATAAAAACACAAAGCAAAACAATATGTACCTATACTTTGGCGCATCTGGACAGTTAAAAAAATACTTTGAATGGAATGGAATGGGCGTATATCATTTTGCCGGATACTATCAAAATGATTTTTCAATTGACGGAAAAGTGAAATTTTCGGCCTATCCCGTTACTGGAGGTATTCATCTTACAGGAAATATTCACATCTCACAGCAAAGGCCTAATTTTTTCTTTAACAACTATTATTCAAACCATTATGTTTGGGATAATAACTTTGATAAAACCACAACTACAAAAATTGAAGCTAAACTAGAAATTCCAAAATATAAATTTGAAGCGTTTTTTGGATATGCTTTATTAAACAACAACACTTATTTTGATACACTAGGGATTGTAAGACAAAATAATGATGCTATGAGTATCCTTACTGCATACGTAAAAAAGGATTTTAAAGTTTGGAAATTTCATTTTGACAACCAAGTCCTTTTTCAACTCTCCTCTAAAGAAGAAATTGTTCCTTTGCCAAAACTTTCGCTTAATTTAAGATATTATTTTGAATTTAATCTTGTAAAAGAGGTACTCAAAGTGCAATTAGGGGCTAATGCAACATTTAACACAAAATATTATGCCCAAGCCTACTCTCCTGCACTGGGGGTTTTTCACAACCAAGAAAAAGAAAAAATTGGAGAGAATCCATATATAGATATATTTGTAAACCTCCAATGGAAGCGAGCAAGTATTTTTGTAAAATATATAAATGCTGCACAAAATTGGCCTACATCCGATTACTTTTCGGCATATAGATACTTAAGGCCTCAAACAGCATTAAAATTTGGAATCCATTGGCCATTTTATATTAAATAATAAATAAAAAAAGAAGCATGGATAAACTACGGAGAAATAGCTATTTAAAATACTTAATGGTATTATTGTTTATAGCAATTATTTTTGCCGTACCCCTAGATAAAAGTAAAGAAAGATCAAATATTTTAGCTCCTCCCCTTTTAGCCGGAGACACCATAACATGTGCAATAATGATTGATAAGTCGCTATATTCAAAAGGATACTCCCTTGGATATTTATACGAATTATTTAAAGCATTTGAACAACAACAAGGATGTACAGTTAACTTACTTCCACACGATAAAACTCCTATGTCACAATGGATAAATTTAGCAGCAGGAACAACCGATATAATTATCATAAACTCCCAAAAAGACACCGTACCAAACGTATATCAAGACAAAGTAATATCTAGTATCCCTCTTAATAATAATGAAGATGTATGCGTTGTTAATAAAAATAATTATAGAATTATACAAACGCTAAATTACTGGCTCACATTCTTTAAACAAACTCCTGAATACAAAAAAATAACTCCCAAATACTATCATAGAGTAAAACAAGGCATCTCTCCATACGATAACTATATAAAAAAATATGCACCACTACTCAATTGGGATTGGAGACTTCTTGCATCACTTATATACCAAGAATCAAAATTTAAGGTTGGAGTTAGCTCAAGTATGGGAGCAATTGGCCTTATGCAAATAAAAGAAAGCATTGCAAATAAATATGGAATTGATGATATATACAACCCCGAAAGCAATATAAAAGCCGGAGTATTTCATCTTCAAAGATTACAAAACTTATATCGTAAAATGGGTGCCGATTCCATTAACACTATAAAACTCTCACTAGCAGCCTATAATGCTGGAGAAGGAAGATTAGATGATTGTATGAACGTGGCAGCATTACACGGCAAAAATCCTCTTATATGGCAAGATATAGTGGAAATAATTCCGCTTATGCGTGAAAAAGATTTTCATGTTGTAAAATTTGGAAAATTTAGCGGAAAGGAAACACTCAGTTTTGTAGATAACATTATAAACAGATATGATAAATATAGTTTAAGTGTAGCAAAATAGCTGTTCCTTAAATTATGTATTTATTTAGCCACAAGTGTTTTTGCAGGATCTATCCTAGATATAAAATGACACGGAATAATAAGAATTGCCATAATTAACAAAAAAGCAATTACACTTACAAGCAATATAGTAAATATACTAATATCTATAGGAACATACTTTACAAAATAATTAGCAGGATTAAGTGTGAGAAATTGAAATTTCCACTCGGCATAGCAAAAAATAATTGCAACAACATTCCCCCATAACAACCCCTTAGCAACTATAGAACTTGCTCTTAAAAGAAACACTTTTGAAATATCAACATCTTTCATTCCCATAGCTTTTAATAACCCAATTTGTGATATGTTTTCAAAAAGGATTATTAATATTCCCGATACCATATTAACTCCGGCAACAGCAATCATGAGTGAAAGAATAATAAATACATTAATATCTAGTAGATGCAACCAATCAAAAAGTACATAAAAGGTATCCCTTACCGTAGTAAGTACAACAGATTCATCCTCATCTTTAGAATAGTCGTAAATTATATTAGAAATTATCTCCTCTTCATTTGCAAGATTATTTGAATTACCATTTGCAAGTAAAATTTCAAAACCCGAAACCTCTCCGTTTTTCCAACCATTTAAGCGGTTTATATGTTTTATATCAGCTATTATAAATGTTTTATCTAATTCTTCTAGTTGGGCATCAAATATCCCTAAAATTGTAAATTTTCTAACCTTAACATCGCTATCTATAAAATAAGCAAACATATTATCTCCAACAGAATAGCCTAACATTTCTGCCATCCTTTTGGAGATTAAAATATCATTAGAAAAATTAGTTTCATATTTAGGTAACTTACCGGCATATAGGTGCTTTTTAAAAAAATCTAAATTATAAGTAGAATCAATTCCTTTAAAAATTGCCCCTTGTATTTGGCTCTTCGTTTTTATTAAACCAGAGCGATATGAAACTTTTTGAATATTTTTTACAAAATTTAATGAATCTATTTTAGATATAAATGATAAATCTCCATTTACCTTATATTGTTCATTAGTAATATCAACCCCTGGAGTAGATAATATTATATCTCCGCTAAATCCTCTCGCTTTCTCTCTTATCTCTTTTCTAAAGCCAGCTAAAACGGCTATTGAAACAATCATCACCAAAATGCTTATACCCACAGATACTGTTGCTATTTTATTGCTTAAATGGCTAGAATTTCCTTTGTTATCTCTCTTACGTCCTATCCTGCGGGCTATAAATAGATTTAAATTCATATACTATCTGCGTTTTTTATTTGTATTTATTAAAATCTTTCTTAATTTTGCCCAACCAATGCGGAAATAGCTCAGTTGGTAGAGCATCAGCTTCCCAAGCTGAGGGTCGCGAGTTCGAATCTCGTTTTCCGCTCCAAAATTTCACAATCCTTTTTACGTTGAAGACACCATATTAAAAGATGAGCGTTAATAAGGAGTTGAGTTAACAAAATCTCAACACGTTTCAAAGTTAAATAAAATATGGTTAAAAAAAAAATGTCTTTCTCTTGTGATATCAACGTAACCATCCAAATAACGGCGTTTTATAATTTGCAGCAAAAGTAGAAGGTAGGTTACTCAGAGGTAAGATGCTCTACACTGGACGGATACGAATAAAACATAAGTAATTTTTACTTACTTAATTTAAATTTCAATAGAACATATCCGGCATTAGAGCCTAATTTACTTTTATCTAATTTTGATAGAATATTATATTTATTGCAAAGTTCATTTAATAAAACAGGCTCGGCAATAAAAATTATTTCATTTTTGTCAGTAAGGGCTACAGGAGCTCCAAAACAAGCAATTACAGAGCTTTTAAGGGGAAATTTTTGATAATAAGTTCTACCGCTATTCTTGTTGATTAATAGATATGACATATTATTATCCACCCCCTCCTCCGCTATATATAACAGCAAATAATCCAAATTTTCAAATGCCACACGAGTATATGCTGCTGTAATTTTCATTATAATATCATATGCCTGCGAAAAGCTACTGACATGGAACAGCTCTTGGGGGTATGTTTTGCTACCAAAA
>JAVXCW010000038.1:0-20754 GCA_036659275.1 Bacteroidales bacterium
TACAGGCAGGCTAAAAATTTTGTGAATTACGGAAATTATACGGTAATTTTTTAATGTACATTATGAATTCAATAAATTGCATTGTGAATTTCATAATTTTGGAGATAATTTAATAATTCACATGGTGTACTGTAAAATTTACATAGTGAATTATGAAAAAACCGCACCATCCCCTAAATTATTTACAGGGTATGGTGCGGTACAATTTATAATTTTGATTATTTACCTTTAATAAACATCTCTTTCCACCCTTTACAGCCTTCTGCTTGTTTTGTGTAAAAATCTGCTTTGTCTTTATAATATTGCTCTATTTGCTCTTTTGTAATCTCTTTAAGGCTACCAAAAACACGTTCAATACCCTGTAACTCATAAATTCCATACGACGTATAATTCATAAATTTATAAAGTTTACCTATCTCTTCCATGTTTTTATTTGCATAAAGAATTGCTACGTTAGCACACATTAGCTGAGCTTTATCACTGCTCTTTGACAAAAGAGTTATGGTATTAGCTGCTACATTAATTTCTTCTTTAGTTAATTCCTTACGCCCCATAAGATACATCATAAGAGACTGATAATAAGCACTTACAATAGTATTGTCAACAACATCTTTACCAATATAAGCGTTTGCTGTAATTTTATTATCAAGAAGATATTTTAGTAGCGCAGGATTATTTCCGGCAAGATTTTGTGAAAAATATATCCACATTTGAGGAGAAAAAACCTCTGCCTTTTTAAATATTGTTAAATTCTCTCCAATAAACTTAGCCATATCCTCTTTCATATAGGCATTTTCCAAACATTTAAGATATGCTAAAGCATTCTCAACAGTTTTATCTGTTTCATAAATATCTTTTAAATGTTTAGGAGAATTATTCACATCCTTTGCTAGTTCTACCTTTTTAATAAATTCATTTAAATCACCACCTCCAACTACTCTTCCTACTTCTCCACCATCTATATTAAGAATTAAGAAAGTTGGATATGCAGCTACAGAATATTTCTTTGCTAGCTCCAATCCTTCACCTTTCTCCATATCAATTTTAATATTAACAAAATTCTTATTAAAATAATCCCCGGCAGCCTTAGTTGGGAACACTGTATTTGCCATGTGTTTACAAGGCCCACACCATGTTGTATAACAATCAAGGAAAACTAATTTTGGTCCTTTTTTATTTGCTTTGGCTTTATTTAACGCCTCTTGCAGTGTTCCGTGCTCAAAATTCACTCCCTCTGTTTGTGCAAACGAGGTTAATGCAAATAAGGCACACAATGTAAATACTAAAAAATTTTTCATGTAATGTTTTATTATTATTTTTAAAATAGTCTCATAATATATATACAACCACAACGTGGTTTACCCTAAGTAAATTTACAGACATTATTTATTATTGCTCCATACTGTTTCATCCATTGGAATTCCCCATTGCGGATTCCATCTTAATACTTCGTTCCTAATTGGAAGTATAAAGAAATCAGAATCTATTTTCTGAGAATAACTAACACCTTTAACAATATGCGTAATAGACTCTTTTGCCCATGGTTTCCCAATCTCATTAGTAAAACGTTTTAAATCAAAAAATCTTTTTGGAGATCCCATAGGAAGTTCTCTGCGCCTTTCATTTACAATCTCAGCTATAATATTATCCTTACCGGCAATTAATAAGGCAGGAGTCCCTGTTTTATGCCTAAATTTTCTAAGATAATTTAAATCTGCAATAGCTCCCGATAAATCATTATTCCTAGCACGCCCCTCTGCCCTCATAAGAAGTAACTCAGGGTAGCTATAGCCCGATGTTCTACTCATTTTAGTCTGATAATTTTGAATTCGTTTTCCATCATCATATACCACGCCCCCTTGTGTTGTTTTATATCCTAAATATTCAAAAAAGAAATATTCGCATCTTAAATCGGTTGCAGAATCAAATAATGCTAAAAATTCTTTAGAAGGATATACATTACTTCGTCCTGTTGTTGCTGTAGTTCTAAACAAACAATTTTCCCTATTCCAATCGGCCTCTATAGCATCAGAGCCTTGGGGCGTATTAATTGTACTATTATATCTTAAATCTTTATTTTGTTCAACTTTAGGGTCTGCCCAAGAAAACTTATTCATATCATAAAATAGGTTTTCCATTCCGCCTGCCTGTTGCGCAGCGAGCGTTAATGCCTTATCTGCATAGAAAGCTACACTATCATATTTTGCTGTAAATAAGTGATAATAAGAAAGAAAGGCATAAGTCTGTATTTTACCAAACCTAGTATTTGAAGATGCTCTTTCGGGAATACTTTTCATACTTTGATGAATATCTTTAGACACTCTCTCAAAAACCTCCTGCATAGTAGACAAATCATCCATAGCACTCATAACATCACTTGATGTTCTATATGGAATAGTTTTTCTTGAATTATCTCCATTAGGTTTATAACATGGGCCATAACCCAACACTGCCATAAAATAGCTCCATGCCCTGGCAACAGTAGCCTGAGCAATGGTTTCGTTGGCCTCCTTTTCAACTTCGGGCGTTTTAACGCTATTTACCCCTTCAATGCAAGAATTAAAATATTGCGCAGCTCTATATGTTCCCCAATTCCAATAATAATCTTGCACTTTTGGATCTCCATAAGGTTTCTTAAAAGTATAGGCAAAATAACAATCAATATTTGGATGCCCATTATACCACGCATACTCTGCCTGATTATCAGACATTTCTATATCATCACATAAAAAAGGCAACGAACTTCCCCTATTATTATTTTGATACACAAAATCGATTGTATTTACATTATTTAACAATTTATCAAAAGAGGAGACATCCCCACCGTTAGGAATTAATTTACCGGCAGGCTTAACATCCAAAAAACTAGAGCAGGACGATAGCACTAATGCCAGTATTGTATTTATAATTAATATCTTTCTCATATATTTATTTTTTAGATTATAAGTTAACAGATACCCCAAAATAGAATTCGGGACGATATGGTAAGCCGGTATAAGCTTGGCTGGTCATAGACCCGGTAGCACCCGAAATATTTACCTCTGCAGTCTCGGGGTCTATATCAACCCCTTTAGCGGTAATATAGAACAAATTTCTAGTTTGGAAATATATTTTTAATCCCGATAGTCTCATCTTATTTACAATGTTTTTTGAGAAATTATATGTTAAAGTAAGATCTCTTAATTTTACATAATTAGCACTTGCAACCAAATGATCACTATATGGGTAATAGAACATATCCATGTTCCAAGAAGTAAGCCTTGGGTATATTTTAGTAGCCTCATCGCCCGGCTCTCTCCATCGCTCACTCACATGTCTATTATTGTAATTAGACCCCGAGAAATTATCTTTTCTATATTTATGCCCAAATTTTCCTATAAACATAAATGATAACTCCCAATTTTTATATTGAAATGAATTTGTCCAGCTCATATCCAACGGTGGCCTTAATGTACCAAGATAAACAGCATCTTTCCCCTCCAAACTCCCCCCTTCTATTTTATTTCCCTCACTATCATAAAACAAAGAGGTCCCTTTATTATCTAGTCCTGCAAACTTACCCCCCCAAAAGCCATCCATAGGATACCCTTGCACCATAATAGATTTAGCAGTAGCATAAGAACCAAAATAAGGTCTGTTCACATTATAATAATCTACATTACTTGTATTATAACTTGTTATTAACGAACTATTCCAAGTAAAATTACTATTACGTATTATATCTCCATTAATAGAGAACTCAAAACCACGATTTGTTAAACCGCCTACATTTTGAGGAAGCGAACCCACACCCTTTGTTTCATCTATAGCCTCTTTTGCAATAAGATCTGTACTCTTTTTGTTGTAAAAATCAAAAGCAACATTAAGACGGCTGTTAAACATAGAAAAATCTAATCCAACATCTACTATCTCTGTCCTCTCCCAACGTAACTGATTATTAGGATAAGAATTAATTCCATAAGAAACACCCCCCATTGTAGGATCATATGCTCCTACAGACAATATAAGAAAAGGTGTATTATCCAATGAAATATTTCCGTTTATACCATAAGAAGCCCTAATATTTGCCCTGTTAAAAATCTTTTTTAGATCTGCGAAAAATGACTCTTCCGAAATCTTATAAGTTCCTCCAACAGACCATGTTGGTTTATACCTATATTTTGGATCTGTCCCAAAGAAATTTGTTAAATCTAAACGAACACTCCCTGTAACCAAATATTTGTTATTAAACTCGTAAGAAGCGTTACCATACCAAGAGACAAAACGATTATCCCTTACGCTATAATCACTTTTACTATTACTGTTTTTAACACTTCCTCCATACAGAATAGCCCCTAGATTAGCAGGCTGTTTACCAAACAACATGTCTCCTTTTATGTTATTAGTATTGTTATTGTATTCATGTGGATTAAACCCCGAGTTATATGTTGCAGAAACAGGATTATATCCAAGCCTGGTTGGCATATAGGTTGTTTCATAAGTATCTTTACTTACCTCGCTACCTACCATTGCTGTTACCCTATGTTTATCATTATTAAATGATTGTTTGTAATTTATCTGAGCTCTAACTACCCACGACATTATGCTGCTCCGCGTCTCATCTATTTTTCCACCCTCGGGAATATAATGAGTTGTAGCATTAGTTGCAGATGTACCGTCATTATACGCCGTACGCATCATAAATGACTCCCCATCCGCAATAGTTTTACTACTTGTAGAGCCCTTTATCCAAGAACCACCTACACTTCCCGATAGAAAATCACAGAATTTAACATTAATATCACCACCTAATCTAAGTTGAAGATTCTCTCTTCTTGTACCCCACATACCTAAATCTGTCTCGGGATGATACATAACAGATTTCATTCCCGGATAAGTATTATATTTATCCATCCTTCTCTGTCCTACCGGAGCCCATGCAGTTGGATTGCCTGCCTCATCATACATACTTGTATATGGAAGAACTCTACTACCTGAATTAAAAGTAGTTAGCGACTCCCACGATTCCCCAGTCGAATTTTCTGTTGCATAATTAATATTTGAAAAAATTCTAAAAGAAAACCAATCAGTTGGTTTCCAATTATTATTAATATCAACTATCAGTCTTGAATTATCGTTGTTCTTAACATTCCCATACTCACCTGTATAACGAATATTTGCAATAAATAAATTCTTCTCAGAACCACCGGAAAGAGAAATATTATGCTGATGAGACTGTTTTGCCCTAATTAACTTATCTTGTATTTGTTGCAATGCGTTATTATTTCTTAACCCTGCAATTTTAGCATCGGCATCTGCAACAGACATTAAACCCTTTTCTTTTGCCATAAGTAAATAAGCATAATCTGAAATTTTATAATCAGAGCTATAATCACTATATGAATCGTTTGGATCTTGATTATATAAATCTAACTCTGCGTCCATATAATCATTTACACTCGCTAAATTTAATTTAGACAATTGTGGCTTTAATGTAATACCATAAGTTCCTTTATAACTTACACTAAAAGATCCTTTTTGAGCAGTTTTTGTTGTTATTACAATTACTCCGTTAGAGGCTCTAGATCCATAAATAGATGCAGCAACCGCATCCTTTAATACTGTTATGTTTTCAATATTATCGGGATTAATACTCTCCAATCCTACTCCGTCGCCAATAAGAGGATATCCGTCAACTACAATTAGCGGATCTTTTGCCCCCTGCATTGTAGAAACTCCCCTGATTTCCATCTTGCCATCTTTGGTTACAACTACTCCGGCAGATTGCCCTTCCAATATTGAAGTAATTGAGGGTTGTAGCTTTTTCTCTATTTTTTGAGAAGTTACAACAGCGTAAGAGCCGGTTGATCTCTCCCTAGATAATGTTTGATAACCTGTTACAATTACATCTTCTAATGCAATGGCATCTACTTTAAGAGAAATATTTAATAGCTCGTTCTTTACCCCTACGGTTATGGTTTTATCTGCCATCCCAATAGAGGTAAAATGTAACATATCACCTGGCTTTGCCTCTATTTCATAGTTACCATCCAAATCAGATGCTGCAAATTTTTTTGTGCGAATATTCTGTACGGCAACTCCTATTAACGGTTCTCCGGCATCATCTGTAATTTTACCATTAATAACAACTGCCTTAGCAGGTGTAGCCGTATTGGCTACAGTTGCTTGCATTGGAAATGCACTTAAAATAATTTGCTTCTCCTTTATTAGATATGAAATACCAATTGGGTTAAGCATTTTTGCAAGAACCTCTTCTATTGGTTCTTTAGCGCAATTTACCGTAATTTTTATCTCATTTACTTTTACTTTATCGGTATAAATAAATTTAAGATTTGTCTGACCTGTAATTTGGTCTAGAGCCGTTTTAAGGGGAACATCCTTGCACTGCAAGCTCACGGTGTGTTTTTCCTGAGCCGTAAGTTCCATTGTTCCCATAATTACAAATGCACACAAAAGCATTGTAGCATTTTGTAAGAATTTTGAAATATTTTTTTTAGTAATCATAGAGTGGTTTTTATAGTTTTACTCACTAAACAAACAATCTATAGCACTGCACCCACATATATATTTTTACAAAAAAATAAAAAGAAAATTTTTATGTGGGTAATCTAAAGTAGATTGTATTATAATTGAAATACACCTAAACAAATGTTAGAAAATACTTCTAATGCAATTGCTATATTTGCTCCCCAAAATAAACACACAGAAACCATAGGAGCACAAAAAATGAGAATTGACAATAGTACAAAATACATATATCAGAAAACTTATACCAGTTGTTTTCCTAAAATTACGGCGTATGCCTTTAGCTTTCTTAAGGATAATGATGAGGCACAAAATATTGCAAATGATACTTTCCTCTCACTATGGGAAAATAGAGAAAGAATAAATTGGAATGAAAACATTGCTCCCTGGCTTTTTTCTGTTGCTAAAAATAAATGTCTTAATATTCTTAAAAAACGAATACATAATAATAACTATCTTCAATTTAATGTAAAGGAAAAAAGAGACTATATTAACTATCTCTCAGCACAGTCTGAGGCACCAATAAAGATATACGAAAAAGAAGTTGAAGTACTTTTATGCAAGGCTGTTGAAAAAATGACACCTAAAGTAAGGACCACTTTTATGCTTAGTAGAATGCAAGGAATGAAATATTCAGAGATTGCTAAAGCCGATAATATTTCTAACCGAACCGTTGAAGCACGCATTAAATTAGCAATGCTTATATTAAGAAAAACTTTTAAAGACTATCTTTAAATCAAATTTTAAACACAGATTATTTTACAAAATGAATAAAGATCTATTATATAAATATTTTATGAATGAGGCTTCATCTAGCGAGATGGATGAGATTATAAGTTGGATTAAGAAGTCTAAGGAAAATTTAGATTTTTTCGCAGAACAAAAGGCCTTGTGGGAGGTATCGGGACAAATGTATAATGTGCCTCAATCTGTAATCGGCACTAAGAATAAGAAGCCACAAATATTTAGATTTGCTTATTTTTCTGCTGCGGCAATAGTAACTGTATTACTTATCTTAAATCTTGTCTTTAATGGTAATTATAATGTTACAAAAAAGGATTTATCCCTTGCAAATAAATTGCCTGTAAAAGAAATACGAACATTATATACAGAAAAGGGGGTTAAAGCACATGTTGTCCTTCCCGATAATTCGGTAGTGTGGCTTAACTCTGATAGCAAAATAACTTATCCCGCAAAATTTGACAACAAAATAAGAGAGGTAGAATTATCGGGAGAAGCATATTTTGAGGTAACAAAAGATTCTCTGCACCCTATGATTGTAAAGACTAATAAAGATTTTTCTATAGAGGTTTTAGGGACTTCATTTTCTGTTAAGAGTTATGATAATGACAATATTGCTAAGGCCACGTTGTTTACAGGTTCTATTTCTATGCATTATAAGGATAAACATAGTAGGGAAGATAAGATTTTTAAGCTTAAGCCAAGTGAGTCGTTTGTATATTACCAAGAGAGCGCAACACCTAAACAAATAAAGTATAAAGATAATGAGAAAGAGATTGCTTGGAAAAATGGAGAACTATTATTTGAGCAGACACCTATGGAGGAAGTTATTAAAATGCTAGAGAGGTGGCATGGAACAAAATTTATTATTGAAAACAAATCTATTTTTAATGATAAGTTAACAGCATCGTTCCAAACAGAATCTATTATACAAATTATGGAGATGATGAAGTATTGCATAGCTATGGATTATAAAATAGAGAACAACGTTGTTACAATAACAAAATTTAAAAATTAACAAATATTATTTTTTGTTTTCCGTAATTAAAATTATATATTTGGAGCTAGATGTACCTATACTACTGATGAAACAAAAAACTATATTTTTAATTATTGCCTTATATGTTTTATTACTAGGACTTTCCCCAGCAATGCTATGGAGCCAAAGTCCACTGAAAGATAAAATTATTGCAAAGGGAGATTGGGCATTCCCTCCTTTTGAATTTATTAATGAAAAAGGTGAGCCTGATGGTTTTAATGTGGAATTGTTTAAAGCTTTAATGCTAGAACTTAATCTAGATTATGACCTTAAGCTTATTCATTGGGCCGATGCGTATCGCCTTTTAAAGGACAATGAAATTGATTTAATAACCGGAATGGCATATTCTGCATCTCGCGCTACAATGTTTAACTTCTCTACGCCACATAGTTATTTTTATCAAAATGTTGTATGCCGCAAAGGATCACAAATTAATTCTCTTAACGATATTGACGGAAAAGAAATTATACTACAAGATAAAGAAATATCTCAAGATATAATGGCAAGGATGGTAGACACTAGTAATATTGTTTTAGTGGATAATATGTACGACGGACTAAGGCTACTTGCTAAAGGAAAGCACAATGCAGCTGTATGTTGCGATATTATAGCTAAATCTATTATAAAAAAATATCATTTAAATAATTTAGAAATAAAATCTTTAGCAGCAATGCCACCCCTTAATAATTGTATAGCAACCAATATAAATAATAAGGAGCTTCACATGCTTCTTAATAACGGGCTAACGCAACTTAAGGCAAAAGGAATATATGACAAAATTTATAATAAATGGTTTATCTCTTATGATAAGCCAATTATCTCAAAGTATATATATATTATCATAGGTATTTTGGCTCTTATAGTAATAGTCTCTTTTACTGTAATATATATTATTAGGAAACATATTTATAATGTAACTCGTAAATTAAATATTACTAATGCAGAATTAACAGAGAGTCTACTTAAAATGCAATTGGCAATAAAGACAAGTAATATAGTGCAGTGGGACTATGATTGTGTGTCAGAATTATTTAAAGCCATAGATAATCCTCTTATAGGCAATAGTATTTATAATAAAGTAGATAATTACTATAAAATAATACATCCCGACGATCTTGAAAAAGCTAAATCGGTATTTGAGAAAATGCAATTAAGACAGGATATTGAGTTTAACCTTGATACCCGAATGTTGCACTTAGAAAAAGCAGAAAAAGAGTGGTATTACATGGGTATCACAGGTGCTCCTATTAAAGATAAAGCCGGAAAAGTTATTAAATATACCGGATTTCTTAGAAACAACACAAAATTTGTAAAATTAAACGAACAACTTAAAGAAACTAATTTACATCTTGGAATGGCGTTACGTGCAGGAGATATTACCGCCGCCATTTTGGATCCACAAACAGATACTGTCAGAATTTTAAACACTCAAACAGAAACAGCAATAGCAAATTTAAGTGATATTATCTCTAAAGTACATCCAGATGATAGAGATAGCGTTGAGAAAATGTTTACAGAACTTAAGCTTGGAACAATTACAAGGGCTCGTAAACAAATTTGTTATAATTTATTGGATGATAAATATGATTGCTATTTTGATATAAATTATGTGGGAATAAATTTTGATGAAACGGGTAAACCCGCTAAAATAGTAGGATATTCTCAAAATATCACAAAAAGGAAAATAGCAGAAATGCGGCTTTTAAAACAAAAAGAATTAATGAGCACTATTCTAAATTTGATTCCTATTCCTATCCACATTAAAGATATTATGAATGATGGTAAATATATATATTGGAATAATGAGAGCGAAAAAATGTTTGGAAAAGGACTCTCAAAATCTATTTTTGAAATAGTTGATATGGATACCGCCTTAGATATAAATAAAACTGATAAAGAGGCCTTTGATTCCAGCGTACAATACATTGGCCACGAACACCTTAAAACTATTGATGGCAGGGAATACGAGATTATGGTACATAAAAATGTTATTTATGATGGTGATAAAAAACTTCTTTTGGTTATAAGATTAGATGTTGGCTATTTAAATGAGTTGCATCGTAAATCAAAAATTTTATCTAGTTCTATGAATGCGTTAAATGCATTTACATGGTATTGCGATTTAAGAGACGGCAGTTTTAAGTTTGGAGATGGATTTGAACAAACCGGGGGGTCTATGTTAGAAATGAATACCATTCACAGCTTTTCACAAAGAATCCACCCCTTATATAGACAAAAGTTTATTGATTTTATGAATAATTTTAGTAACCAAAATAGTGGCGATTTTGTGTTGGAGTATGAGGTTGATTTGGCAAATAACGGAAATTATGAGTGGTGGGAGAGCAGGGGAACTATTGAAACAAGTAGCATAAATAATACACCTTATAAGTATATATTTGGGTTGGATATTAATATTAACACCCTTAAGAAAAACGAATTGGCAATACTAAAAAGTAAAAATGAGTTAGATAATCTTAATAAACAAAATGAGTTAATACTAAATAACACTAATTCAGGACTTGTTTTTTTGGATAATAACTATGTAGTGCAATGGGAGAACCTTAGCACGTTTTTCCCTAATCTTCCTCTAATTAAAAATTACAAAAAAGGATGTATTTGTTATAATGCCGTAAAAGGGCTTGATGCTCCTTGTCCAAATTGCATTGTTCTAAAATCTTGCATCTCAACAAAAATGGAGATGAGAGAACTTGCTTTAGAAAACTCTGTGTTAAAAATAACAGCTACACCTGTTTCTGATAAAAACGCTCAACGAATAGGTACAGTATTAAAGTTTGTTGATATTACAGAAAACAAAAAAATTAATATGGAATTAGAGGCTGCTAAGAATAAAGCGGAGCAGTCTAACAAACTAAAATCGGCGTTTTTAGCTAATATGAGCCACGAAATACGCACTCCTTTAAATGCCATTGTAGGATTCTCACAATTATTAGAATATTGTGAAGATGAAATAGAAAAAAAAGAGTACAGTAACATAATAAATACCAACAACAACCTCCTTTTGCAGCTTATTGGAGATATTCTAGATCTTTCCAAAATTGAAGCCGGAATGATTGGGCTACATATAGAGAAATTTAATGTCTCTGAACTTTTTGATAACATTAGTGCTACTCTTACTCACAGGATTACCTCTAGTGATGTAAAACTTATTTGCACTACTCCGTATAAAAGTTGTATAGTAGAGCTTGATAGAAGCAGATTTACCCAGGTAATTACCAATTTTGCCACCAATGCTATAAAGTTTACCCCTAAAGGAGAAATAAAAATTGGGTATGAATATATAAATGGGGGTGTAAAAATTTATGTTTCTGATACAGGGATAGGTATTGCCCCAAATAAAATAGACAAAGTATTTGAGCGATTTGAAAAGCTAGACGATTTTGCCCAAGGAACGGGGCTTGGTATGGCCATTTGCAAGGCTATATTAGATGCTTGCGGAGGCACAATAGGCGTAGATTCTATTAAAGGCAAAGGTTCTACGTTTTGGGCTTGGTTCCCTGCTGAGGCAATAATTATAGACGAAGAGCAATAATCTGTAAAACTAAAGAGGCTACTAAAATTACTTTAGTAGCCCCCCGTTAATAAATACTATATAAGGTAAACTTATTTAGGCCACACTATAAGGCTGTCTTTTACCATGTTCTTTGTATACCAATTGACATTAGCTTCTCCACCACTCATTGCCCAATTTGCGAAATCTTTATACGCGTTGCAAAAATTAACCATTTCCGCTGCGTGAGATATCCCTTTTGGCACTTTAATACCCCACACCAAATTTTTATCTGATGCATAAGGGACTTTTTTATTAACCCCGGCAACACCAAAATCATAAGAAGAAAATACAGAATTAAACCCTCTTAGATGTATCTCTTTCTTTTTATCGGGTGAAGCCAAAAAGATATCAATTTTATCATCAAGTAAATCTTTAACCAAAACTTCTTCATTTAATGCTAACCATACACAAACAAAGGTTAAAGAAGACTCTTTAGTTATAAATCCCGGATTAGTATTATAAAACATCCCTCCGGCTATCCTATTTGGATTACTTGCATTAAGATTTTTAAATTCAACAACAGCATCATTTGCTATATTATCCACCAAACTCACTTTTACCCCATCTGTTGTATTATTTGATATTTTTGGATTAACATCGGGATAAGTGGGGCTATTATATGGCTTATCATATATAGTCACATTTGCTTTTTTAAGTCCAACAATTCCAACATAAGGGGTATATGCTATAGATCCGCCAATAGCCCTTAAGCGCAAATGAACTCTTATGTTTTTAGCATAACGTGTATCGTATTTACCATTTTTCCACGGATATTCAACAGTTATTAAATAAGATGCTACAAAATCATTAAAATCATAGTCTCCAATATTTGGAAATAAATCTTCAAACATAACTGTGCCCCAACCAGATGGATATGACATATAAGCACGATCTTTATCTACAGGAACATCTTTTGTTGCTACTTTTGTCTGTAATGATTTAACTGCTCCTGCATCTGAGACACTAAATGTAACAACGTTGTTATTTATATTCTGTTCCACAATTTTTACCGTCCCTGCCACAGATATATATTTCAAATACAACTTTTCTGTACTTTTTGGTACCGATAAAAATGTTGAATTACTACTTTCTCCTGTGATAAATGCCGCCAGAAGCTCTTCTATGCACTCTTTATCTGAATAAATTTCTATTTTTGCAGGAGTTGTAGAGTTTACATTACAAGTAATTGTCTTTGACATTACCCAATCAAAATTTTGGGGAACAATAAGCTCCTGAACCTTATTTGGGATATCTTTTGATGTTTCCACATTGTTTTTAACACATGATTGTGCGCCTACAAGCATGCATAACGCCATTATACCTAGAACTTGCTTTTTCATTTTTTTATACTTAATTACTCTGCGAATGTAATAATTAATTCTAATAATGTATCTAAAAGTATAAACTTAATATTATATAAATACAAATTTATTTTTCTAATGTTGTCCCAATTTCAATTTTTTTCTCAGCTGGAGGAAAACATATTTGTGAATCGCAACATTGCCAAGCACAATTTATTTTTATTGTCCCTTTCCCAAATCCCGATATTGGTTGTATAAAAATGGCCTCATCTTCATATTTAGTGGTACCATTACCACTAAAATATTTTCCGGATGGAATTTTAAGGGAGCCGGCAGTATAACCATCGGGAAGCTGAATATTTACAGATGTTTTAATATACGGATCCTTCTCCGATACATTTGCATAAATATGGTAGCGACTATCTATCTTAAACTTCACAAGCACCGCTTGCAAGCCGTTATGATAGGTAACAAGTGTTGCCCCCACAGAAACAGGAGTAATATCATTTGTCTGTGCCAATTCAATTTTTTTAGCAGCCAAATAGTTTGCCTTTTTCTGATAATCATTTCCCTCAACAGCAGGATTAGTAGTATTAACAAGAAATAACCATCCACCCGCCTCTGTAAAGAAAATGCGAGATTTATTTTCATTAAACCATTGTCTCCACTGTGTAGGTTTGGTAAATGTACAAAGTGTGTAGCGGTCTAAAATACGTTGTGCTTTCTCCATCTCTTTGCCACTTTCTAATAAGCTTATAGCCTTATCCAGCAAGGCAATATCATTGTTTGCAATTTTAAGACTTTTAGCATCCTCATCTACAATATACTGGTAAAACATTGCAGCACCATATAGATATGGTGTATTATCTTTTAGATATTTATTAAATGCTTTTACGTCCCCGTTAAACATTTCATAGTAGCCATTACGCATCTGTTTTTTAAGATAATCATCGTATGTAATTTCATCTTTCTCAACAGGCATATTTACAAACTGCTCCTCATTTTTGGAAAGAGTTTCCCCTTTTGCTTTTTTTGCAACAAGGGCAGCCTTTTTTTCTACCGTCTCATTGTACCACTGCTCCGATTCCTTCACACTCTCATCATATGCCTCTTTGCTGGCAAAATAAGTAAGTTCTTTTACATACTCACGGGTAGCAGCCCTATCATAATATTTACGGGCAATTATCTTTTCCCCTTTAAGCGTAGAGGTATATACCACCGCATTTGCAAACACCTGTTTTGCCTGATCGGTCATATAATCTGGTGAAGCAGAAAAGCCCCAGAAAAAGAAATTACCATGCCTACCCAAAGCAACGGCATCCAGTGTTTTAGCACACACACCGCTGGAAATAGACTCCGCCTCGGGAGAATCGGTAAAACCCCACGGACGAGAAACCATCCCCACCCTAAAGCCGGGATTTGTCATATAACCTTTTGTCTGCACCTGCCACATCTGAATTTTATCGGGGAACTTACCGGTATAATAATATTTATAATGGTAAGCATCTGTAGGGGTTGGCTTTTCTTGCTGCACAATTTTTACAGCAAAAGGGCCTTTGAAAATTTGATGATTAAAATTTGTATGATGGGCATACGCATCCAAACAGAGACAATACCAATCTGTTTTGGTCCCGATAGATCTTCCTATCCCTTCTCCTGTTTCCGCAATAAAAATTGCCGGAAAATTAAAATCCTCCCCTACAACACTTTTAGCCCCATAATAATTTTTAACATTCCCTTTTTCATCTTTGGTAACAACCGACGGAGATTTACGTTGTAACGCACCATCAAAAATTGTAACATCATAACCGGCAGACATCTGAGCATCATATTCTTTCCCGTTCACCACTTGTACCTGCGTAAAATAACTCTTAAGATAATTCTCAAACGAAGCTGTTCTTTTAGCTATTTGCTCCTGCTGCTGGGCCGGATTTTCTTTCTCCCAATCGGCAGAACCGCCAACGTACAACACCTTAAGAGGTTGTTTTTGTTGAGCATAAACCGCCAATACACATAGCATGGCGGTAATAAATGTAACTGTTTTTTTCATACAATTATAGTTTATTTTTTATTTTGCATTATCTTTTGCTCCGTCTCGTTTATACTTTTGGTTTCCAACTCTTTAATCTGGTTTTTACTTTTATAATACTGCTCAAACATCTGTTTGGTAATACAATCGTACTTTGCAAAAATTTCCTCCATAAACGTCATAGTATAAGAATCAAAACCCCTTAAATTGCCAAATTTAAACATCTCTGCTATAGCCTTGTTATTTCCGGTAGCCTCCCACTTTGCTAACTTAGAACACATCTCCTCTTCTGTATTATCTGTCCCCAAAACCATATTCATATTCCCTGCTAATAAAACAACCTCCTCTTTTGCTAAACTTCTTTTTCCGGTAAGATACTCTACAATAACTTTTTGATAGCAATTACGTAATGCCTCATTCACACGATTTATTCCAAAAGTGGTATTTGCCTGCATTTTATTATCTATAATATATTCCAATACAACTTTTTTATCATAAGAAATTCCTAGTCTAATATATTTCCACATTCTATCTGTAAATAAGTCCCATTCATTAAACACCGCTAAATTTTCATTCATAAAAGCTGTTATCTCCTTATACATAGAATTTCTCCCCATAGCCTCCACATAATTAATCGCATTATCAGAAGTCTTACTCTTCTCAAATACACCATTAAGATATTCCACAGAATTCTCTATGTCTTTTGCTTTCTCCACACTTCTTATAAACGGATCTAGTTCATTACTCCCAACTACACGTCCTATCTCATTTCCATCGGAAGACAAAATAATAAATGTAGGATAACCCGTTAGCTTAAATCTCTTTGCAAGCTCGGGCCCTTCTCCCTTCTCCATATCAATTTTTATATTCACAAAATTGGCATTAAAATATTTTCCGGCCGCTTCCATTGGAAAAATGGTATTAGACATATATTTACAAGGTCCGCACCAAGTTGTATAACAATCTAAAAAGACAAGATTCTTTCCTTTTTTATTATTTTTAGCTTTATTTAACGCATCCTGTAATAACCCTTGTTCAAACTTAACACCTTTGTTTTCTTGCGCATATAGCCCTAAAGAAACCAACGCTAATACTGTTATTAAAAATATTTTTTTCATAATATGTGTTATTTAAGATTAATTTATTATAAAAAACTCTCTAGTACATACTACCTAGAGAGTTAAATGTTATCATATTTCTATTATCTTGTATAATCTGGAATATTAGGATTAAAACTCTTAACAACAGGAGGCAAAGGGAATACATAACGAGGATCATTTGGTTCCAATGTCCATTTTTGAGTGCCATTTAAGCCATCTGTGTGTGTAATAGTTTTTGCAAAACGGGGATCTTTATTTAAACGTTTAAGATCTATTAAACGTGTTGCCCCCAAGAAAGGAAGTTCGCGTCTTCTCTCGTCTAATACTTTTCTAAGAGCTTCCTCTGCATTTGCAAAGCTAACATGCACATTATTCTCTATTCTATTATCTCTTAAATAATTATACAAATTTGCAGATTCGTTTAGATCATTTCCTGTAGCTCTTCTTGCATAACACTCGGCAGCAGTAAGGATAATCTCCATTGTGCTTAACCCTAAATTTGAATATGTATAAGGCATATACATTGTATAGCCGGGAAATGACATACCCCAAGAGGGGAACTCATTCTCAACAAACCATAACTCTTTTCTTTTATCAATTGCACCAGCCGGCAAATCCTTTTTA
This sequence comes from Bacteroidales bacterium, assembly GCA_036659275.1. Taxonomy (GTDB): domain Bacteria; phylum Bacteroidota; class Bacteroidia; order Bacteroidales; family UBA932; genus Egerieousia. The sequence goes on from JAVXCW010000038.1 coordinate 16,931, forward strand.
TATGTATCTAATAAATCTTGACTGGCAAAAACAGAGGTAGAAAGGCCAAAAACATACGGAGCATAACGAGGAAATATATTCTCCGGATTATTCTTTCCATCTGGGAAGCTCATTTCGGGATTAGTTATCTTAACAATCCTTCCAATACCTTTATTGGGATTAATAGTATACCCATTAAGATCAACCAAAGATTTATTAACCTTTATAGCAGCAACTGCATTCTCTAAAGCCTTATCATACTCTTCCCTCATAATATACATTCTTGCAAGAAAACCATAGGCAACACTTTTACAACTTCTAAAGGAGTAAGGTACAGCATCCAATAAATCTGGAACAGCTTCATCAAGGTCTGTCTTAATAAATTTATAAACCTCCTCAACACTTGATCTCTCCCATGTAATATCACTCACATCTGTTTTTGTAATAATGGGCAACCCATAATCGGTTGCCGCAGTAGCTTTATTATACGCCGGAGAATAGCATCCTATCATAATAAGATACTCAAATGCCCTTGCTACCCTAGCTTCTGCACAAAGAACTTTACGCTCTTTAACAGTACCTCCCTCCGCAGTAAGCACATTATTAATAACAGTATTACAAGTGTAAATTCGTTGATATGAATAATTCCATAAGCCATCCTCATCTCCATCTGCAAAAATATCTCCATGTTCAAATGTATATAAATTTTTCTCCTCGGTAGCTAAATCAATATAATTACACTCAGTACTCCCTTCCCCACCCATTAATACATCATCTGTAATAAAGTTAGGGTAACTATCAGAAGCTTTATACATCTGTGCATAGTTCATCAATTGCCTATAATCTTCATATTTTGATGGAATTGTATATCCTTTTGGCTGTATATCCAGAAAACTATTACAGCTTTGCAATATAACGGTTGCAAGAAGAAATATATAAATTACTTTTCTTTTCATAATTGTCATTTTTTAGAATTTTATTGATAAACCAAAGATAAATGTTGTTGGATCAAGCTGCGTTCTTGCCAAATAATCAAGCTGTGTGCCATTCCAACTTTCTGGATTTAAGTTCCTGTTATTTGAGCCCCACCACCATATATTTTCAACTTGAGCATTCAAACTTATGCTCTCTATCCTAGCTTTTTTCAACCACGCATTCTGCAAACTATAAGAGAGGGTAATTTCTCTAAGTTTAATATAATTTGCTTTTTTAATATGTTTATCTGCAGCATACCAAATATAGGTTGATGTTGTACTTGCATTTCTCGCATAAGCAGGCGATACATCGGGGTTCTTCTCATCTCCTTCCTTTTTCCAATAATTTGTAATATTTTTATTAGGATTTTTAGAGAAATTTGTTCCTGTAAGCATTTGAGGCATTACATCTCTCATAACATGTCCTCCATAATACATAAACATAAATGAAAATCTAAATTTCTTATATGAAAGATTATTAATTAAAGAAGCTGCATAAGGAGGTGTTGTAGTTCCTGAATACACTAAATCTTCTGCAGTAAGTTTACCTGTAGATTTAACAATTGTACCATCTGCTTTATAAGCCTGCGGTTTACCTGTTTCATCGAGACCTGCATAACGTATACTATATAAGGCACCATAAGGCTTTCCCTCTCTAATAGTAGAATTTTTAATGTAAGAAGAGACACTAGACTGGCTATTTTCAAATTTTGTAATCTCATTTTTATTATAACTAAAATTAAGTGTTGTTCCCCAATTGAAATTTTTATTTCTTATGTTCTCGCTATTAAGGGAAATTTCAACACCTCTATTAAACATAGAAGCATAATTAAGTTGAAGTTTATTCCAACCCGATGTAGGATCAACAGCTATATTTCCTAAAAGATCATCAGTATTCTTTGAATAATACTCAATAGAACCGCCTAACCTATTAGAAAATAAGCTAAAATCTACCCCTATATTAATTTGTTTAGTTTTCTCCCAACGCAAGCCGGAGTTTGGGGGACTATCAATAGAACTAGAAAAATCTCCTGTCCAAGAATTAATACCGTCGCTATATGCAATTAGATATGGCCCAGAATCCTTTGCTATATTACCGTTTATACCATACGTTGCACGTAATGATAACTGATCTATCCATTTTACCTCTTTTAAAAAATTCTCTTTATCGGCTATCCATCCTAAACCTACCGACCATAAAGGTTTATATTGGAATTTTGGATCTGTACCAAATAAATTAGATTGATCCATACGAATAGAGCCTGTTACTGAATATTTACTATTATACATGTAAGAAGCATTACCGTAAAAAGAGACAAATCTGTCTTCTTTATCTCTAAAAGTATTGGGATATCCCCCCGGTACATGAGTATACGAGTTATCTAAAGATTCCGTCCCTGATTGTGTCTGATTAAGAACAACCTCATCAATAAAGCTATGTGCAAGGCTTATTCTGTCATATCCCCATTTTTCTACAAATGTTGATGTTGAACGAATAGCTCTACGCTCTGCTCCTAATAAAATTGTAATATCGTGTTTCTCTTTAATGACCTTATTATAATCTATTTGAGCTCTCATTGTATACGAGTTTTTATCAGAACGATTCTCTCCAATATATCCTCCTTCTGGTATAAGATGCACTATTTGACCATCAACAATTTTTGATGAATTATTCAAAAGATTCCTTAAGTAATAAGAATCAGGACTATAATAATCGGAGTATTTGTTTACATTATTCTCCATCTGATACCTGCCACTTATAGTTAAGCCATCAATAATTTTTACCTGTAAACCTATATTAAGATTTAAATAATTATTTTTTTCTGTATAAGTCTGCATATCTTTTTCTACTAACGGATAATAAGACTCATCATGTAATCCTATAGACATTAAACGGTCCATTTCAAATTGCGATTTTGATTTATACCAATTAAGTTGCTCCCCGTTTTCATCAAAAATTGTTTGATAAGATGGCCTGCCACCCATAAGATAAGACTCTGCATTAAAACCATTATTATACTCAGAATTATCAATAGTACCTAAAATTCCTAAATCTGCCTTTAGCCATTTAAAAAATTTATATGTACTCCTAAAATTATATCCAAATTTATCTGTCCCAGCTCCTTTATTTTCCTTTCCTGTATACGTATAATTTGCACTTGCAGAATATGTAAATTTATCAGAGCCACCTCTTATTGAAATATTATGTTGGTTAACAAGTGGCGTTCTAAGAAAATTATCCTTAAGTTGGTTATAATTATTTCTATTTTTATAAATATTAAGTTGTGCATCCAATTCAGAATTACTAAGTTTACCATCCTCATTCTTATAAAGCAAATCTACAACCTCATTCATATACATTCTTTTATCAAATGTAGGAGCATGATACACATTAAACATCTCTACCTGCCAATCTACAAATTCAGAACTATTCATAAGATTTAAATAGTCTCTACTATCTTTTCTAGGAGCAATAGACAATGTAGTACTATATTCTACTGCCGTTCTATCTTTTACTCCGCCCCTTGTTGTAATAACAATAACACCATTTGCAGAACGAGCTCCGTAGATAGAGGCTGCTGCTGCATCCTTAAGAATGGTTACATTAGCTATCTCAGAAGGATTAATTGCAGAAATATCCCCTTCGTAAGGGACACCATCTACAACATATAGCGGATCTTTTCTTCCACTAATTGTTGATAAACCTCTAACTTGAACAGTCCCTTTATAATTTGTAAGGCCGGTTGTAAGGCCCTCCAACTTATCCATTACATTCACATTTAACTTATCTGCCATCTTTTGAGATGTAACAACACTAAAAGAACCTGTAGCTCTCTCTTTAGACAATGTTTGGTAACCTGTTACAACAAC
>JAVXCW010000039.1:0-16960 GCA_036659275.1 Bacteroidales bacterium
AAAAATAATTCAAATAGCTTTTATATAAAAGAGACTGGCTAAAAAATTAGTCAGTCTCTTATTATTATTAGTACCGGTATTAATTACCTGCACTAGGCTGAGTAGCATTCTTGCTTCTTTCTATAGATTGAAGTGCAAGATAATTATCTCCAAAGTTTTGGAGATTTTCTGTTTCAGTTTCAAACTGGTCTAAGTGAGCTTCTTCTTCCTCAACAAGACCTTCAAAAATCTTTTTGGTTGCTGAATCTAAATTTTTTGCACACTCATTGGCCCAGTTGTTATAATCTGTTACACTGCCGCTCTCCATTTGAACTGCTTTTTCTAACATTGCTTTTACACAATGAATTTTATCAACAGATGCAGAACATTTCATTTCAACCTCTCCCTTTAAGAATAAAATTCTTTCAGCCAACCTTTCAACGTGCATCATCTCTGTTATAGCTGTACGTTTAAATAAGTTAGAGAGCAAATCGTATCCCATATCGTCTAAACGGAAATGAAAATACATATACTGATTAACAGCTGTCATCTCATCCGCAACAGCTTTATTCAATAGCTCAATGCTTTTTTCGTTTTTGCTCATAATATTTCAAATTTTAATTAATTATTAAATATATGCAATTTAAACATGCAAATTATAAACCAACAATATATTGGATGGATTTTATTTTTTATTTTTTTATCAGCTTCTCTTATATATGTAAATATTTACAAAATTCCCATAATACTATTCCTACAGAAACGGATATATTAAGTGAGTGTTTTGTGCCAAATTGAGGAATTTCAATTACCGAATCGCTTATATCTACAACCTCTTGCTGTACCCCTTTCACCTCATTTCCAAATACTAAAGCATATTTTTTGCTTCCCGATAAAAATTTAGCATTATTGGGAGCCAAGGCGGTATTTATATTATCCAACAAAATAGAATGTTCTGCCTGCTCAATACTTATAATTGTATATCCTTCTTTTTTAAGATCTTCCACTGCTTGCAATGTCTCTTTATTGTATTGCCAGTCTACAGAAAATTCTGCCCCAAGGGCAGACTTGTGAATTTCCGCTGTAGGTGGAGTTGCGCTTATTCCGCAAAGAATTATTTTTTCAATTAAAAATGAATCTGCCGTGCGGAATGCAGATCCTATATTGTGTTGGCTTCTAACGTTATCTAGTACTACCGTTATCTTAAGCTTTTCAGATTTTTTAAATTCCTGTGTTGAGAGTCGGCCTAACTCATCATTTCTTAATTTTCTGTACATTTTATTAAAAATTTATACCTTTGCAAAGGTAAAAAACTAAATTATTTAAATTTAAAATAAATATGAAAAATATGGAACAAGATTATCGTGGAACAGCTTTGAATGGATTTTTTATGCTGCTATTAAATTTATTTGTAACTATTGTTGCTGTTTGTTTTTTGGCAATTGGTGTTATGCAAGAGGCCACATATATTATTGCACCAGCCATAGTGGTTATAATTATCACTTTGTTTGTATGGGGTGGATTTCTTCAGCTAGAGCCAAATGAATCTAAAGTACTTGTGTTTTTTGGAAAGTATAAAGGGACATTTAGAAAGACAGGATATTTTTGGATAAATCCGTTTGTTGGGCAGAAAAAACTCTCTATGCGTTCTAGAAATTTAGATGCTAAGCCAATAAAGGTTAATGATAAAAGCGGTAACCCTATTCTTATTGGGCTTGTAGTGGTTTGGAGGTTAAAGGATACTTATAAATCTATGTTTGAAATTGATTCTCAAACTTTGGCTTCGGCGGCCGGAAGTGCTGTAGTTGATACAAAGTTTAAAATGATGAATGCGTTTGAGGGGTTTGTTAAGATTCAGTCTGATGCTGCTTTGCGTAAGGTTGCCGGGGAGTATTCGTATGATAATAACGAGGACACTCGTAATAGAAAGGAACCTGTGGGGGAAAATGAAATTACTTTGCGTGATGGAGGAGACGTTATAAATAAAAAACTGGTTGAGGAGCTTAATGCAAGATTGCAAATGGCTGGCATTGAGGTACAGGAGGCAAGGCTTAATTATTTGGCTTATGCTCCCGAAATTGCTGCAATTATGCTTAGACGGCAACAAGCAGATGCTATTATTGCCGCTAGAGAAAAAATTGTGGAGGGGGCAGTTTCTATGGTTAAAATAGCAATTGATAAACTGGAAAATGAGAAAGTGGTTATTTTTGACGAAAAAAGGAAGGCCGCTTTAGTAAGTAATTTGTTAGTTGTGCTTTGTGCAGATGAGGCTGTACAGCCCATGATAAATACGGGTGATAGCAATGAATAAAGCATTTTAGATAGATTAACAGCTAAAAATGCAGGAAATATAATTTAAAATGTCTATCTTCGCAGCTAATTGTTTATTAATTTAACAATGTTTAAGAGTCAATTACGATTTAATAATTTAAAATAATATGAAACAAGATCTTCAGATTTCTGAGTTAATCAAAAAAGAGGAGAATAGGCAAATACATGGCATAGAGCTTATTGCTTCTGAGAACTTTGTTACAGGCCAAGTGCTTGCAGCTTTAGGTTCAGTATGTACTAATAAATATGCCGAGGGCTATCCTGGAGCTAGATATTATGGCGGATGCGAGGTTGTAGACCAAATTGAGCAACTTGCTATTGATAGACTTTGTAAATTATTTGATGCAGAGTATGCTAATGTTCAGCCTCACTCAGGTGCTCAAGCTAATATGGCTGTTATGATGGCTTGTATTAAACCGGGTGATACTTTTATGGGACTAGATTTAGCACATGGCGGTCACCTTACACATGGCTCTCCTGTAAATATGTCAGGTATGCTTTATCATGCAGTTGCTTACGGACTTAATGAGGCTACAGGAATGGTTGATTATGATGAGATGGAAAAAAAGGCGTTGGAGTATAAACCAAAATTAATTATTGGTGGTGCTTCTGCTTATTCTAGAGAGTGGGATTGGGAGAGAATGCGTGCAATAGCAGATAAAATTGGGGCTATTCTTTGGGTAGATATGGCACATCCTGCAGGTCTTATAGCTGCCGGTCTTTTAAAGAACCCTGTTAAATATGCTCACATTGTAACATCTACAACTCATAAAACTTTAAGAGGTCCAAGAGGTGGTATTATTCTATTAGGCAAAGATTTTGAAAATCCATTTGGAATTAAAACACCTAAGGGAGAAACTAAAAAAATGTCAGCTGTGCTTAACTCAAGTGTATTCCCCGGTATTCAAGGTGGTCCGCTAGAGCATTGTATTGCAGCAAAAGCAGTTTCTTTCTTTGAAGCTCTTCAACCAGAGTTTAAAGATTATCAAATACAGGTTAAGAAAAATGCTTCTGCTATGGCTGATGCCTTTATTGCTAGAGGATATAAAGTTGTTTCGGGAGGTACCGATAATCACGTAATGTTAATTGACTTACGTACTAAGTTCCCTAACCTTACAGGTAAAGTTGCAGAAAAAACATTAGTTCTTGCAGATATTACCGTTAACAAAAACATGGTTCCTTTTGATAGCCGTTCTCCATTCCAAACATCAGGTATCCGCGTAGGAACACCTGCAATTACTTCTCGTGGTTTGGTAGAAAAAGACATGGCATTAATTGTTGAGCTAGTAGATAAAGTACTTAGCAACATAGAAAGTGCTAGTGTTTTAGAAGAAGTTAAAACAGCTGCTCGTCAACTTATGAATGGCAGACCATTAAACGCTTGGTAGTAGTAATATAAAATACTGTCTACGCAACATAATACATAATAATGTATGTGTTTGTATACAAAAAGGCCGATCATCCATTGTGATGGTCGGTTTTTTTTGCTCAATCTGGGAAAGTACTAGGAAAACAAAGGTTCTATTGGGGATAGAACCAAAAAAACTTATATCTTTGCAGAATATTTTGCAAAATTTTATTTAATTGAATAAATACCCCACTTGCCAACAAAGGCGGCTCGCGACAAGTGACGGTGCTGTAAGGTTTAATTTTAACTCTCATAGGGAGAGGTGAGCTGCATTAAAATAATAATGAATATAGTAAATAAAGCCATTAAGTTGAATGATGGCAGAACAATTGAAATTGAGACAGGTAAGTTGGCGAAACAAGCCGATGGTGCCGTAGTTCTTAAAATGGGCAAAACTATGCTTTTAGCTACTGTAACTTGCGCAAAAGAGGCAAAAGAGGATGTAGACTTTATGCCTCTTCAAGTTGAGTATAAAGAGAAATTTGCCGCTGCCGGTAGATTCCCTGGTGGATTTATGAAAAGAGAAGGAAGAGCTTCGGATTACGAAATTCTTGTTTCTCGTCTAATAGACAGGGCCTTAAGACCTCTTTTCCCAGATAATTTTCATGCCGAAGTTTTTGTTACAGTAAATCTTATATCGGCAGATAAAGAGATTATGCCCGATGCTTTGGCAGGCTTAGCAGCTTCAGCTGCACTTGCAGTAAGTGACATTCCTTTTAATGGCCCTATTTCTGAGGTGAGAGTAGCTAGAATTAATGGTGAATTTTGTGTAAATCCTACTTTCCAAGAGTTAGAAAAAGCAGATTTAGACATTATGGTTGCTGCAACTTTAGACAATATTATGATGGTTGAGGGCGAGATGAAAGAGGTTAGCGAAACCGTTATGTTAGACGCAATTAAATTTGCTCACGAAGAAATTAAAAAACAGTGCCAGGCTCAGTTAGATTTAATGGAGGCTGTTGGAAAAACTGTTAAGAGAGAATATTGTCACGAGAAAAATGACGAAGATCTTAAAGTTGCTTGCCACAATTACTGCTACGATAAATGTTACACTATAGCTAAAGGCGGCACCTCAAAACATGAGAGAACAGACGCTTTTGATGCTTTACAACAAGAATTTTTAGAGACATTTGCAGAAGAAGAGAGACCAGAGAAGGCTCCTTTAATTGCAAGATACTTCCAAGGAGTAGAAAAAGAGGCTATGCGTAATATGATTCTTAATGAGGGAATTAGATTAGATGGCAGAAGTACTACAGAGATACGTCCTATATGGAGCGAAGTTGATTATCTTCCTTGCGCTCATGGTTCTGCAATATTTACAAGAGGTGAGACTCAATCTCTTACCACTGTTACATTGGGAACAAAAATGGATATGAAAGAGATGGATGAGGTGCTTATAAGAAATACAGAACCTTTTGTACTTCATTATAACTTCCCGCCATTTTCAACAGGAGAGGCTAAAGCACAAAGAGGCGTTGGCCGCAGAGAAGTTGGCCATGGTAACCTTGCATACAGAGCTTTAAAATCTATGGTTCCAACAGGAGCAGATAATCCTTATGCAGTACGTGTTGTTTCAGATATATTAGAATCTAACGGTTCATCGTCTATGGCAACAGTTTGCGCAGGTACACTAGCTCTTATGGATGCAGGTATTAAACTAAAAAAACCGGTATCTGGAATTGCAATGGGTTTAATATCAGACTCAAAAACAGGTAAATTTGCTATACTTTCAGATATTTTAGGTGATGAAGATCACTTAGGCGATATGGACTTTAAAGTTACAGGAACCAAAGATGGTATTACTGCAACTCAAATGGATATAAAAGTAGACGGACTATCATACGACGTTCTTCAAAAAGCATTGGAGCAAGCAAGACTAGGCAGAATGCACATTATGGGTGAAATGATGAAAACTATTAGTGAGCCACGTGCAGAGCTTAAACCACATACTCCAAGAATTGTACAGATTATTATTCCGGGTGAATTTATAGGTGCAGTTATTGGTAAAGGGGGCGAGGTTATCCAAAATATTCAAAAAACAACTCAAACAACAGTTACAATTTCTGAGCAAAAAAATGCAGAAGGGACTACAGTAGGAGCCGTTGATATTTTTGGAGAAAATAAAGAAAATATGGATGCAGCTTTAGCATGGATTAAAGGGATAATTACTGTTCCGGAGGCTGGTACAATATACAAAGGAAAGGTAGTTTCTATCCTTGATTTTGGCGCATTTGTAGAGGTTCTTCCCGGTAAAGAGGGGTTGCTTCATATTTCAGAGATTGATTGGAAAAAAGTTGAAAAAACAGAAGATGTGCTTCATGTGGGAGACGAAGTTGAGGTTAAACTTTTAGAGATTGATGCTAAAACAGGCAAGATGAGACTTTCTAGGAAAGCCTTAATTGAAAAGCCCGAAGGATACGTTGAGCCGGTTCGCCGCCCACGTCCCGATGGAGATAGAAGAGACGACCGCAGAGGCGGAGATCGCAGAGATTTCCGTGGCGGAGACAGAGGTGGTAGAGATAACAGAGACAGCCGTTACGATCGTGGCCCACGTCGCGATGATAGAAATGACCGTCCTGCTAGAAGCGAAGGAGGCGAGGCTCCTGCTAGAAATGAAGGCGGAGAAACACCTTCTGCAGAATAATTTCTACAACAGCGAGCCGCAAGGCAATAAATAAACTATCGGGATGCAGAAATGTGTTCCGATTTTTTTATATAAAATGAATAAAAATTAGAAATAAATAATAAATTTGTAAAAAAAATGAAAAAAATATTATTCTTTTGTATTCTGTGCCTCCCTATATTATCTTTGGCGGAGACATTACATTTTCCAAATAGACCAACTTTATCTCCCGATGGAAGTATAATTTATTTTCCTTACAATGGAGATATATTTAAGGTTCCGGCAGCAGGAGGTTTGGCTGTGCGTATAGTTTCTTTAGGGGGCAATGAAACAAATCCCAGAGTTTCGCCTAACGGTAAACTACTGGCTTTTTCCTCTGACATACAAGGAAATAACGATGTATACATTGTCCCTGTAACAGGAGGAGACGTAAAAAGACTAACATTTCACGAGTCATCAGATTATCCCATATCATGGTCGTCAGACTCTAAATCTATTTATTTTGAGAGTAATAGGGCAAATATTATAACCACTTATAAAATTTCTATAGACGGTGGTACTCCATATAGGTTATTTCCAGATTATTTTAATACAATAGTAGATGTAGCAGAAAATCCCGTAACTAAAGAGATCTATTTTACAGAAAGTAGCGAAGGAATTAGTTTCCCAACTCGTAAAAGATATATTGGAGATAACAATGCAAATATACAACAGTGGAATCCTGCAAAAAAAGAATATAAAGAATTAACCAATTACAATGGAAAAGACCTTTGGCCAATGGTAGACAAAAATGGAACTTTATATTACGTAAGCGATGAGTATAATAAAGAGGCAAATATTGTAAAATACAACCCACAAGGGAAAGCAGAACAGTTAACCACATTTAAGCAATCATTGCAATACCCATCTATTAGCTACGACGGATTGGGAATGGTTTTTTTACTTGAATACAAAATTAATTACCTTAATTTAAAAACCGGTAAAGTAACAGAACCACAAATAATTATTGCAGATAATAATGTAGCATTACAACGTTCATTTGCAGATGAAAAACCTAGGTGGGCAGGAGTTTCGCCCGATGGTAAAAAATTTGCATTTTCTATACGCGGACTTTTATTTGTATCCGATACAAAAGGCGAATATTTAAAACAGCTAAATACCCCTGCAAACGAGAGAGTTACAGAAGTTGTTTGGGGTCCCGATAATAAAACAATTTATTATTTGCGTACAAATAAAGGCTACTCAAATATATTTAAAATTGCAGCAGATGGATCTTTAATAGAAAAACCGGTATACATAACAGAAAATAATATATCATCACTTACCACCTCCAAAAAATGGGATAAAATAGCATTTATATGCGGGAGCAAAGCAATTATGATGCTAAATACAGGTAATGATAGCGTTGAAAAATTAGCAGATGCACAATTTTGGGCATTTCAAGATTATAATATCTCATTTTCTCCCAATGATAGTTACATTGCATTTGAGGCAGTAGATAATTTTGAAGGGGATATTTACGTATACTCACTTAAAGAGAAAAAACTTACAAACCTTACAAAATCTGCATCATCGGAGGGGAACCCGTGTTTTTCACCTAATGGCAAAGATCTTTACTTGGTAGCTAATTTATATAGCACTGTATTCCCTAGAGGTGGCGGTAGCGGATCAAAAATATATAAACTTCCACTACAGCGTTATAACGAAAAAGCATTTAAATCTGATATTTACGATAAACTATTTGTCACTAAAGATGAAACAAAGAAAGACACTGTTGTTAACATAGATTTTAAAGATATATTTAGAAGAATGGAAGAGATGAATATAACAGGCCGCAATCTCTACACATATAGTAATAAAGAACAATCGTGGTTGTTATATACTACCGGAAAAGAAGTATATGCACTAAAAATATCTGATGAAGACGCAAAACCAAAAGTAATTAAAGATTTACCCGGTGGAAATTACATTACGTCTAAAACAGATTTATATTCAGTTTTTGGCGGCAACATATACAAAATTGATTTTAATCAAATGAAAGCCACTAAAACGGAAATTAAAAAATCGGTAGAGAAGAATTTAAAAGATGAATTTACACAAATGTTTTACGAGGCTTGGGCAGCTATGGAACAAAACTATTACGATGTTAAATTCCACGGAACAGATTGGAAAGCAAAAAAAGATTACTATGCCTCGTTATTACCATATGTAAAAACTCGCAGACAATTAAGAACCCTTATTAATGATATGTTAGGAGAATTAAACTCATCTCATCAAGGGTTTAGCACAAGAGGTAAAGAAGAAGGAGAAACACAAACAAATACGTTTACCGCAGAGACAGGTATTATTTGGCAAAATGATGCTCCATATACTATAGATCGCGTATTAACAGACTCTCCGGCAAATAGTGTTGACATAGATTTAAAACCGGGAGATTTGCTTATTGCAGTAAATGGAGAAAAGGTAGTTGAAAAAAATAATAGGGAAAGTTATTTTATTTCTCCGGTAAAACAAAATGAAATAAAACTCACTTTTAAGAGGGGTACCAAAGAGTTTGATGTAAAGCTACATACAATATCTTATGGCAGTACTAAAAATATGCTATATACAGAATGGGAAGATACTTGTCGTGCAAAAATAGATAAGCTAAGCAATGGCAGAATAGCTTATATTCATATGCGTGATATGGGCGATGGGTCACTAATGCCATTCCTTAAAGCAATGCACACAGACTATGTAAACAAAGACGCTCTCATACTAGATTTGCGTTATAATAATGGTGGAAACGTACATAAAGAGGTGCTAGATTTTTTACGTCAAAAAGCACACTTTACATGGAGTTACAGAGACTTTCCTCAAGTAACGCACCCTAATGTAACCCCTGCCGATAAGCCAATAATAGTATTAGTAAATGAACGGAGCCTTAGCGATGCAGAAGTTACATCAAACGGTATAAGATCGTTAGGAATTGCTAAAATAATTGGAACAGAAACCTATCGTTGGATTATATTTACCTCTAGCGTAGGGCTAATAGATGGCTCATCACTTAGGCTGCCGGCATGGGGATGCTATTCTTTAGATGGTAAAGATTTAGAATTCTCGGGTGTTAAACCCGATATCTATGTAAAAAATACATTCCAAGATAGACTAAATGGTAAAGATCCACAACTAGAGTGCGCTGTAAAAGAAATTTTAAAACAATTAAAATAGTTCATATATAAATTTGCTTAATGAATATTTTACTTGTTATTAACGCTAAGCTTCCTGTTGTTGCTTATGGTGGAACAGAGAGAGTTATGTGGTATCTTGGAAAAGAGTTTGCTAAAATGAAACATAACGTTACATTTATGGCTGCACATGGTAACCACACCAAAAATGAATTAATAGATAGAAATACGGTGTTTGTATCTCAAAATCACGCCAAGCGACACGGCGCAACTGCTTATGTTTATAATGGGCTAGACTGGGACGATTACGGAACTGTTAACTGCAAAGTTAACAGACGTAACTTACATTTACTCAAAAAGTAAGTTTTAAAGGGATGATAGGTGGAGAGCAGAAACTCAATATCCTTAAAGAATCTAAGGGATTAATATTTCCTGTAATATGGAACGAGCCTTTTGGCCTTGCAATAACAGAAAGTTTATACTGTGGAGCTCCGGTATTTGGAACCCCATATGGCTCACTTCCCGAACTCATTACTAAAGAGACCGGGTTTCTTACTACAGGTAAAGAAGCAATGATAGCACATATTATTGAGGACTATAATTATTCTCCAAAGATATGTCATGAATATGCTTGCGACTTATTTAACTCGCAACTTATGGCAAGGGCATATTTAACTAAATATGAAATGGTTCTAGCAGGTAATTATCTTAATTTAGAATGATTTGAGAGAATTTTCAGATACTGCCTAAAAAAAGCTGCTTTAAATTTAAAGCAGCTTTTGTATTATTTACGAAGGCTTAAGTCCTTCACAATAGTTCTGTATCTCTCAATATTCGTAGTCTTTAGGAAATCCAAAAGTTTACGTCTTTTACCAACCAATCCTAATAACGCTCTTTGAGTGTTAAAATCTTTTTTGTTACCTTTAAGATGGTCTGTAAGGTGAGTGATACGGTATGAAAATAAAGCAATCTGACTCTCTGCCGAGCCGGTATCTGTATTAGACTTTCCGTATTTACCGAAAATCTCTTGCTTTTTGTCTGATGTTAAATATTCAGCCATTTGCTAAGTGATTAATTTGTTTTATCCCAAAATTGGGACAGCAAAGGTAACCATAAATTTTTCTGTACCAAATATTTTTTTTACTTTGATTAAATATTTTCTATGTGTAGTTAATTTAATTAATTTTGTGGCAATATAATTATGCAAAAAACGTTTTCACATATAGGGATAGGAGAGGTGGTTTATACCAAGCGGCTCCGCTGTAAGGCTATTAAAATATCGGTTAGTTGTAGCCGCGGTGTCCGTGTCTCATTACCATTTTATGCTTCATATTCAAATGCAGTAAACTTTGTGGATGAAAATTTAGCAAAAATAGTTGCTGCTTTACAAAAGCAGGAGAAGAAAAACGAAGAGTTGGTAAATACTGCGGAATATAAACTACAATACACCCTTGTTGAATTAAAAGAGATAAAAAAGAGAGCGCATGCAATTCTTCCGCAAAGGTTAGAAACAATTGCAAAACAATTAAATTCTACAATAATAGTAAGGAACAATTTTGGTATAAAAAAAGCCTCCCCATTTAATTATGGTAGGGTTGCAATAAAAAACAACCGCACCAATTGGGGCAGTTGTTCTTCTGTTGGGAATATAAATCTAAATATGCACCTTGTTAACCTTCCAAACGAACTCATCGATTTTGTAATTATCCATGAACTTTGTCATTTGGTTTATCACAATCATAGTCCCCGCTTCCACGAGCTTGTAAATTTAGCTTGCGAAGGGCGCGAAAATGAGTTATCCAAAAAGGTAAAAGGGATACGGATGCCTACTTGTTTAACTCATTAAGTGCTTATTTGTTTAAATTGCTAAGCCTTACAAAAAGTGCATCAACATTTTCTAGCAATTTTTTGTTAACAGCTCTAAAATGTTTTTTAGTATCATCCTTTGGATAGTGGTTAATTTGCTCGAACATGTTGTCACCAAGCTCAATAGCATCTACAACAATTTTCTTAGCTTCTTCTGTTTTTTTATTGTCGTTTAAATACATAAACATCCAACAATCACTAATTACCTCATTAATAAGGTAAATAACGTCTTTTTTAATTACTCTTAAATTTGCCATTTTAATTGGTTTGAATTTTGTCAAAGGTACTTATTTATTCTAAAATCTGCATAAAATTTGTCTAAGTTTTTTTAATGCTTAAAAAATCTTTTGAATAGGCTCAACACCTATACCAGGATTATCATTTAAAGTTATCTTTCCGTCTACAATCTGCATTCCCTTAAAACAATCATTAGCAATGAGCAAATTTCCGTCTAAATCTGCCCATTCGGTTTTTGGGGCAATTTGTGCAGCAGCAGATATAGCGCAAGATGTTTCGGTCATACATCCAATCATAATTTTCATGCGTAAAGATTGAGCAAGGCTTACCATCTCGCGGGCCTCGCGTAATCCTGTGCATTTCATTAGTTTAATGTTAATGCCAGAATATGCTCCGTGCAGTTTTTTAATATCGGTTAATCTTTGGCATGCTTCATCTGCAATAATAGGAAGTGGAGAACGCTCTGTAAGCCACGCATGTTCATCAATTAGTAATTTAGACATTGGCTGCTCAATCATATTTACATTACGCTCGTTAAGCCAATTTATCATATCAAGAGCATAATGTTTATCTTTCCATCCTTGGTTGGCATCAACACATATAATGGTATCAGTTACCAATCTAATTGTATTTACCATCATTTTATCTGTAGCCTCGTCGCGTCCAAGTTTAACCTTAATTACTTTATAAGGTGAGGCCTCTTTGGTTTTTTCTTTAACTACAGACTCGGTGTCTAATCCAACTGTAAACGAAGTATTTGGACAAGTAGTAGGGTTAAATCCCCATATTTTCCACCACGGTTGTCCTATTATTTTTCCAACAAGATCGTGCAATGCAATATCTACAGCAGCTTTTGCAGCGGTATTATTTATTGTAATTGCATCTACATATTGCATTATATCCTCAATAAGGAATGGTGAAGAGAATTTACTTAAATCTACTTTTTTTAAAAATTCAATTACAGAAGCTTGTGTTTCACCAAGATATGGTGGCATTGCGGCCTCTCCATAACCGGTAACTCCATTGTAAGTAATGCTTGTTAGTACTATAGGTGTTGTAGTTCTAGATGAATTTGCAATTGTAAATACATGTCTCATTTGTGCATTATATGGAACAAATGCAAGTTGCATTACTTTACTGTTGCCTGTTTTTTTAGCCTCTTTTTGGGCAAAAATAGTTGCAGGATTTAAAAAAGCAGCTGCAGCGGTAAGTATCCCGGCAGATTTTAAAAAATCACGTCTATTTGTTGTCATATTATATACGTTTAATAGTTTTTTAAGTTCATAAATTATTTTATTAAGTATCCGCTTTTTGCAATTGACTCAATCCCTTTTCCTGTATCTTGATTTCCTATAATTCTTTGGGCACGTACTAATCTAGTTGAACCATCATAATAAGTTGAATCTGTAGGGATAAGACTATTTATTCTTACTTTGGTTGCTGCGTGAATAAAAATACCATTCTCTATGTAAATACCAACATGTGATATCTTTTCTTTTTTCTCGGATGTTGTTTTACGTCCAAAAAATATTAAATCCCCTTTTTGCAAATTTTTAATGGCATCCAATGTATAATTGTTATTATTTACATACTCATTTATATTAACATCAGTTCCTGTATAGCATTGTTGCGATGCATCTCTTGCAATGATAAGCCCATTTAGAAAATAAACTGTTTTTGTAAAGCCACTGCAATCAACAGCTTTAATAGATGTTCCCCCCCACATATAAGGAATTCCTATAAATTGCTTAGCTGTTGCTATAATATTTTCGGCAATAGGATTTCTTTGTGCTACCCATGTATCAAACGGCTGAACTTGCGATAGTGGAAGGTACCCTTCTCTGCCATCGGCTAGAGCAACTTTCTGCATATTCTCTTCTATCCCAAGATCTAACATTATATTGCCCCATACGGCATCGGTTACCATAAGGCTAGTTTCTAAAGGCTCTTTAGTTACCGTAGTATATTTTGTTGTAACAATAACTTTTTTTGCTGCTGTGTAATTATCAAAATCGGCCTTTGACATCTCTGCAAGGCTGCCGCTAGTAACCCATGCAATATACCCCTCTGGTGTTATACATCTGCTCCAACCCCCTTCTGTCTCTAATATCCTTAATGGAGTTCCCATCATAACTTGGGTAGCAGATTCTGCACTATATTCGCTGTCTGTGCGGAAATTTATTACCGATTGTGTTGCTACACCAAATGTTTTATCTCCAAGATCGGCTGATGGTAATAAATATGAGCTGTCGATAACCTGTATATTGTTCTTTAAAAGTTGTGCTAGTAACGCCTCTTTTGCCTGCATTTCTGTTGTACTTCCTTTTAGTATATATTCGGTCCCATTTTTTTCTAATGTAAATTTAAAGACTTTACTTCTGCTATCGGGAGCAAATTCCATTTTTACTTTTTTTGCTACAGATTCAAATGTTGTAATAATTGCATCATTTTGTTGCTGAGTACATCCAATTAGCCCTAATATACAGGCAATTGCTATAAAAATTATTTTTTTCATATAGATAATAGTGTTAAAATAGGTGTCGCTTAAAGTTAGGTTTTATTATCGCCCTTTTGTTAAAATATTTTGTTTTTTACAAAGGACAGGCTCGCTTTCTTTTGCGTAACGGCTTAGTGCCGTAATATAATAATCATATTCTGCAGCATCTACATCTGTGCAAGTATAAGTATTGGCATTTATAATATCAACAATATTTTGTGGATTTGATATTACTAGTTCTTCTCCTTTTTTTGCCCTATATATTACAAAAAGATATGTGCCGGAATAGGTGTTCCACAATAATTTTACCTCTTTTGCTTTGCTCCCTTTTTTTGCAGCAATTACAATAGTTGGTTTTGTTGGAGCTACAGGAGTACTATATTTTTGATTATCCGTAAGAATGTTTGGAGGTATTGCCGGAAACTTAAATTTCTCTTTAATAATATTAATAATTCCCGATAGATTGTTTTTAATATCACTTGCTGCAAAATCTCTACTTTGCAGGGTGTAATCTGTCCATTCATTATAATCATTGCTATTGCAAGGACATACACCAACTTTTACATAGGGCTTTATTTGCTTTACCGCTTTGTAAATTTGTTCTGTCATAAGATTTAAACTATCTATGCTCTCTTTGCAGTTTTCGCTATCGGGATAAAAATAATTATCAAAATTAATTCCGTCAATATCGTATCTTCTAACAATGTCTTTTACAATTTTAACTAAAAAATTGTGCGATTCTAAGTTTTTGAAAGTTGTATTTAAACTGTTTTTATACGGATTAAGCCAAACATGTAGTTCTAATCCTCTTTTATGAGCCTGTTCTACAGCAAATTGCAGAGGGTCATAAAAAGGAACAGGCGGTTTTGTTTCATCCCCGGTAAGGTAAACAGACCAAGGTTCATATTCCGACATATAAAAGGCATCCCCACTTGGTCTTACCTGTAATACAACGGTGTTAAAATTTAAACTTTTAGATAAATCAAAATATTCAATAAGTTCTTTTTTCTGCTGCTCAGAATTTAACCCGGGCTCAGAGGGCCAGTCGGTATTATCTAATGTAGAAATCCATATCCTTCTCCACTCATATTTTTGTGAGGGGGAATTTTGGGTGGTAGTGTCTAATGCTGTTGCCTTTGCATTAAAAGTAACAGCTAAAAAGGCCAAAATAATTAATAAATATATTTTTTTCACGGTGCTAAATATAAAATTCATGTTAATTTTACAAAGATAAGCTTTACATTTGCAAAAAAATATATTATGATACTAGATTCGTTAAAAAGTTTTGAAAAATACCAAACTCTTCAAGAGGGATTTGATAAAGTTTATGAGTTTATAAAGAAAAATGATCTTAGTAAACTAGAGACTGGGGAGTATGAAATTGATGGCAAAAAAGCTTATTGCAAAATCTGGCAAGGTGAGCTTATTGGGCTTGAACCACAAGAACTTGAGGTACACGATTCATATATAGATATACATGTGTTGCTAAGTGGTGCAGAAACTATAGGGATAAAAGACAGAGCAAAATGTGTTACTAGTAATACCACCTATGACGAGGGAGCCGATATCACTTTTATTAAGGAAGACCCCGAGAATTATATAGTAATGGGAGTAAATAACATTGCAATAATTTTCCCTGCCGATGCTCATGCACCTCTTTTAGGTGAGGGACCATGTAAAAAAGCCATATTTAAAGTTATTGTAAGGACAAAAAAGTAAATGGAAAAACGTTATAACTCTTTTGTAGGATACTTTAAACAAAAATATGGGTGTCGTTTGCAAAAGATTGTAATTGATGCAGGGTTTACGTGTCCCAATAGAGATGGAAGTGTTTCTGTTGGGGGATGCACTTATTGCAATAATGATGCGTTTCATCCAAATTACAGTACTCCCAATAAATCAATTCTTTCCCAAATAGAGGAGGGAATAGAATTTCATAAAAACCGTTACCGTACTACACAAAACTATCTTGCTTATTTTCAGCCATATTCAAACACTTATGCCCCACTTAAAGATTTAAAAAAACTTTATACGCAGGCATTTGAACATCCTGCGGTAAAAGGGATTGTAATAGGAACACGCCCCGATTGCATTGATAATTATAAACTAGATTATTTGCAAGAGCTGTCGCAGGAAAAAATTGTAATTATTGAATATGGAATAGAATCTTGCTACGATAAAACTCTTAAACGGATAAACCGCGGGCATAATTTTGCAACTGCGGTAAAAGCAGTTGAGGCCACGGCAGCGCGTGGAATCCATCAGGGAGCTCATTTTATATTTGGACTGCCGGGAGAGAGTATTGAACAGATGTTGTGTATGGCTCCTATTATAAACGAATTGCCTTTAAATTCTGTTAAATTTCATCAGCTCCAAATTATAAAAGGGACAGCAATGGAACAAGAGTTTGCATTGCATCAGGCAGATTTTGTGAGCTTTACCTTAAATGAATATTTGGATTTTTTTATAGATTTTCTGGAACTCCTCCGTCCTAATTTATACATAGAACGCTTTGCCGGAGAAGTACCGCCACGTTTTGTAAACTCCACCCCGTGGGGAAAGGTGCGCAATGTAGAATTGCTAAGAATGCTAGATAGGCGACTGGAGGAACGGGGGACACGGCAGGGAGTTGCTTGCCTCTAACGTTATTTTCAGGCTTTATATTCTCTAAGGCGGACAGATTATGCTGTGTGTCACGTAACACCAATAAAGAACAATCGGTTTTCTATACGTTTAACGCATCAGAAAAATATCCTGTTGTTAATATTAATTTAAATGATATTGCAAAAATTGAATGCGTCCAACTCAAGACGAGGGGAATGCCGTAGGCTCAATCCCCTATAGTTCCACTA
>JAVXCW010000039.1:17060-19181 GCA_036659275.1 Bacteroidales bacterium
TAGTTCCACTAATACCGGATTGTCATTTTCTTTAAGTTTACCATTTCCAAACTCTTCAACTAATCTGTCATAATTTGCCTCCCCTTTATGGCTATTGTTTTCTAGAATAGTTTCAAGGATGGTGTAAGGACTTATATATGATATAAAACTATCATCAGACACGGCATTATTACAATATAGCACCACCAAAATATTATTCCTATAAGTGATATCATCTTTGGTATTTCCATTTATAAAATGCAAAATATCCCCGCTATTACTATCTGCTACATAGCAAGTTTTATAATCTATACCATTATAAACAGGAACCAATAATTTATTGGTTGTACTATTTATATCATCAGCTGTCAGAATCGTTAGATGCGATAAATATCCATCAGCATATCGTTTGGTATATTCATCGTCTTGCTCCGCATCTATAATAAAGCCCTTAGGAAAAATAGTTAAGTTGTAAAACCTGTTATGACTATTATTATAACAAACAAGATCATTAGAAAGTCCGTATTTAACAATAAAGTTTTCATTATCTATTTTTGTAAATGGACGAGCCTTTAATATCCTAGTAGCTTGATTTGCAGGAAAACCGCTATTTAAAATCTTGCCATTATTATCAATTATATAAAAAACATCATCTTGCTTGGATGCATAAATACAAAATTTTGTCTCACTTATACATTTTATATTCCACGGCATAAAATCTAAATCTATACTTTTTATAAATTTCATCTCTTTATCGTTCGTATATAATTTTACTTGTTTACCATCAAGAATTACAATAATATTACCTATCACATCAAAATCCTGAAGAGAGATGTATTCTCCAGGGCCACTACCAACACGAAACATTTTTGTTATGAATTTGCCATTATTATCAAATACAAAGAATTTGTTATTAAAAAAAGTAGAAATATAAAATTTATTATTGTATTTTATTATCTTCCATACATCAGACATAATAGATTCTTCTGTAGTCTCCAGCTTTACAAAGCGATAAGAATTTAATGTAGACGAAATAGTTGCAGCCTCTTTCATCTTAGGAGGTATTTCTCTAATGTTAATCAGGTAATCTCTTTCATGATTAACGGCCTGACAACCAATTAGCATAATAGTAGAAATAGCAATGCTGAAAAAATAAGTTAAAATTCTCATGGTTAAGTTATTAATATTACGAGGGCTCTTTATTTGATTCTATGTATCATATTTATATAGTTGTTAAACAAAGCTACAACCTTGTATTTTATCATCCAAATCTAAAGCTATACTTATAAGGAAAAATAATACATTTAGGACGAAATAGGCTATGTACAAATATTTATTCATATGTTAAAAATGTTATTATATCTATCAATTTTTCAAAATTTAACTATAAAGTTTTCAATCTTATATAGTCTTTTTTATACAATTTATAGATTTAATTAAGTTTACAATTTGGTTTGCATGTCAATATTTATAGTGCTTTATTAATCTCTATGACATACGCTACCTACCAACAAAGATCCTCCATAACCGACTAAAAACGAAGCTACCCTAAATGATGCAGCCCCAAAGGCAAATGACCAAATGCCTACAACTAAACCTAGTGATACATCACAAGCGTTGATTCCGCCACCTTCAATTTTTTCCATTTGATTAAAATCTAATGTTTTATTCTAACATAATTAATGAATAACCCTATAATAAGGAAATAATTGGAAAGTGTGGCAATAAAGCATCCTATTATACTGATATGATCATCAAATGGGTTAAATAAAATCAACATTGTAGAAGAAAAAATTAGCAAAAAAGATAAAAATAATAATGTAAAGAAAATAGACTTAGATTTAATATTTACAATATCAATTTTATTTTGAAAGAGCCAGATATTAAAAATAAAAAGGAAGAAAGAAAGGATTATTCCCAAAACGTCAACAATTAAAGAATAATATCCTTCACATCTAAAAATTAAAAGCATAGAGTTATAAAGATAGAAAGAGTTAATTGTGATGAATAGTAAATAATGTATCTCATACTTTCTACATTAAAGCTTTTCCACAGGATATACCCGTACTTACCCCACCCCCATCAATTTTTTCCATTTGATTAAAATCTAAAGTTTTCATGATAATAAAAATTTTAAGTTAA
>JAVXCW010000040.1:0-18719 GCA_036659275.1 Bacteroidales bacterium
TTTATAGCGGTTCTACCGTAAACTCAAATTCAATTCCTCGGCTGCATTTTACTTTGTATTGCTCGTATGGTTCGGCTCCCCATGAATCATCGCCGGCAACGCCACGCATCATTTTGTCTATGCAAACCTCGGTAAAGTTACGGGGGACAATATTGCTGATATGGGTCTGTTTGGGCTTTATGTTGCGGACGGTTTCAATGGCGTGGGGTTCATTGGGGCGTTTGTTCTCCCACTGGTATGGGGCAGCGGAGTCTTCGCTATCAAAATCTTCAACAGAGTTTTGCAGGGCGTTGAATTCAAATGACGGAGCACTTATCAACACTCCTTTTCCTTTGCTGTTGGTGATGGCAAGCCAGCGGGTATCTGTGCGGTGGCCGTTCTCCTGTGGTCTTACATATGGGTGGTACATGGCGGAGGCGGTGGTTTTGTAAATACCAAGAGGGCTGCCATAGTTGCGGTCGCAATAGTTTTCATTGGGCCCCCTGCCAAAATATTCGATGGAGTTATATTGGGCGGGCATTCTCCACCGCATACCAAAACGGGGCATCTCTGAGAAGCAGGTGGGAGAGAGACCGGCATGTACGGTTAGTTTACCGGTTGGAGTAAGGGTGTAAGTGATGATGTTGGAGGCGTTTACATTAGGCAGTCCGTAGGTGAGTTCCAAAATTACATCTTCCCCCTTTTGAGCTATTTTATGGGAGATGATTTTAAGTTCTTTGCCGGCTTGTTTCCATGCTTGTAATTTGGAGGGCATTTTGTTGCCGTAATCGTTATCTGTAGGGCCGCGCCAGTAGTTGGGACGGATGCCGAATTGTTCATTTATATACTCTTCTCCCTTTACTTTATAGGAAATTACCCCTCCGCTCCGAGTATTAACAGCAAATGTAACGGCGTTGTTAGAAACGGTGATTATATTGTTTGCTTGTGCAATCTGGAGTTTGCCTGAACGGTGGTTTGCGGTGCGGCTGTTTTTGGTATTCTCCCCCACACGGGTTATATTTTGAGTAATCTTATTCCCCGATACAGTATTGATTTTATACTGATTTTGTGCAACAATCTGTCCGTTTACCGGTACACTTAGATTGATGAAATATTCATAATCGGGTGCAAAATGAATGGTATTTAACGGGATGGTAATGAGTGAGGTATCGTCTGCCGGTACATGCACTGCAAGAAAACGGGCCGTACTTTTGGGAAGTGGCTTGCGGCCGTACGTTTTTGGGAAGGCTTTAATTTCATATAAGATAGAATCAACAGCTGTAAAATAATGCCTGTTAATGACACTAAGGTGGAGTGCATGGTCTGTGAGGAGATTCATATTTATTCCGCTTTGGGCATCCCCGGCCGGCTCAATCTGTACATTCTGGTAGACATGCCGTATTTCGTTAATGGCGGGGTGTGGTTTTCGATTGGGGCCCACAATTCCATTGCATAAGAAATTGCCATCGCTTGGGGTATCTTTGCCAAAATCGCCGCCGTAGGCCCAGAATTTTTTTCCATCTTTATGGGAGATAAGGAGCCCCTGATCTATCCAGTCCCAGATAAATCCCCCTTGCAGATTGGGAGCACTGTAGATAATATCCCATAAATCTTTAAAGTTTCCGGTACTGTTTCCCATGGCGTGGGCGTATTCGCTCATTATGTAAGGGCGGTCTGTGGCTGTACGGCTCCATTGGGCAAGATCTGCAGCTGACGGATATTGAGGTACAAACAGATCTGTATTCCATTCAAGCAGAGCCCGCTCGTATTGTACGGGACGGGTGGTATCGGCAGCTTTTAGGTATTTGTAGGTTTCGTAAAAATTGTATCCGTTTCCGGCCTCGTTACCCAGTGACCAAAAAATTATAGAGGGGTGGTTTTTATTCCGTTTATACATATTTATTGTCCGTTCCATATGGGCGTTAAAGAAAGCGGGGTTGTTTCCAAGCGTACCTCCTTTACGCAGATTATATCCCATACCGTGCGATTCTATATTGGCCTCGTCGCAAACATACATGCCATAGGTGTCGCATAGGTCATAGAAGAAATCGGGTTGAGGATAGTGGCAGCAGCGGATGGCGTTTATGTTATTTTGTTTCATTAACCGTATATCGTGCTCAATATCAGCTTTGCTTATTACATGTCCGGTATATTGGTTATGCTCGTGCATGTTCACCCCTTTTATTTTAATAGCTTTCCCGTTTACCAGAAGCCGGTTTCCCATAATTTCTATTTTACGGAACCCAAACTTAAAGGAATAGGCTTCGCTCTCTTTTCCTCCCTGTGTAACTTTTATTGTGGCGTCATATAAGAGCGGTTTCTCGGCCGACCATAACTGCACCGCTTTATGGACGGGGCAGATTATCCGGATACTTTTTGCGGTTGAGGGTTGCAATTCCACCTCCTGCGTTACGGCAGCAATCTCGCCACCAGCAAGAGAAAACTCTAGTTTTAGATGCTGTACCGTTTTATTATTATTTATCAACTCTACGTTTAAGGCCACTTCGGCATTATTGGAGGTTAGCCCGTCCCGGCTTATTTGATGCAACACGGCATTTGCCGTAAAATCGTGCAGATGTGTCTGCGGTTGTCTAAAAAGATACACATCTCGTTCAATTCCGCTAATGCGCCAGAAATCCTGACATTCCAGATAACTTCCCGTACTCCAGCGATAGATTTTAAGAGCAATCAAATTCTTGCCCGGTTTTACAAAATTGGTGAGATCATATTCGGCCGGGTTCTTAGAATCCTCGTTATAACCTATTTTCGTGCCGTTTATATACACATAACATCCGCTTTTTGCTCCCCCTATGTTTAGGATAATGCGGCTTCCGTCCCAATCTTGCGGAATAGTGATTGTTTTTCTGTAAAGTCCAACCGGATTATCGTTTGGTAAAAGGGGTGCTTGCGGCTGAAACGGCTTAAATTCATAAGGGTGGTTTACATAAATGGCTGTACCGTATCCGTTTACTTCCCAGTTGGCGGGAACATTAAAATGATCCCAGTTGGCGGGAGTGTATCCGGAATCCGCAAAATTTTGGGGAATCTGCCGGGGATTCTCTACCCATAAAAATTTCCATGAGCCGTTTAAAGAAATAGTATCGGGACGCTGTTTAAGCATAGCTAATTGTACTCTGGCCGGCATTTTTCCAAAGGAAGGGACTGTTTCATCTTGCCATGCAGGTTTTTGGCCATACAGATGTGCAGCACAAGCAATATATAGAAAAAATAATATGAGTCCCGATAGTTTTTTGTTAAGCTTTTTCATATTTTTACTTTTCCAATCTACTTTTTTTACTATACCAAGGTGGTTGGCTCCTTTATCTCAGTATTTTGCTCTTCTTCTATCTTAGTATTTTGCTCTTCCATTATCATAATTCTATTTCTCTTGGGCTTAGGAGTAGACTCCGGAATAGCAGCTTTTAATATTTTAGCTATTGAAATAGTTAAATCGCTATTGTTTATATCTAATATATAGTGAGGCTTTGCTCCATTATATGGAGATTGCATCTCGGCTCCTTGCATTAAATCTGCAATACAACTTAGCATTTTAACATAAACTATGTTATCATAAATTAATAAAATTGGCTTTTCATCTACATAAACTAGATATTCCTCAAACATCTTTATATATCTTATTTCACCTACACCGCTAATCTGTTTACAAACAAATGCTACAAAATCTTGACTTGTTGCCATAATATTAAATTTTGCTAAAGATAGGGAATAAATATCTATCTTAGTCACCCAAATTTACGATTATTAAAAAGGACGTAAAAGAATAAAATTTATGAATATATTAGATAAACTAAGAATAAATCACAAACCGGTATCCGGAGCGTTGGATTTGTTTAAATATATTGGCCCGGGACTTTTGGTAACTGTTGGGTTTATTGATCCGGGCAATTGGGCAACAAATATTGCGGCAGGGTCATCTTTTGGCTATGCGCTTTTGTGGGTAGTTACACTTTCTACAATTATGCTTATAGTTTTTCAGCATAACGTGGCGCATTTAGGTATTGTAACAGGGCTCTGTTTGGCCGAGGCCACAACAAAATACATTCCTAAAAAACTTAGCAGGCCAATTCTTTGTACGGCTATGCTTGCAAGTATTTCAACCTCTATGGCCGAGATACTTGGAGGAGCTATTGCTTTGCAAATGCTTTTTGGAACACCTATTGCGGTTGGGGCAATAATAGTAACAGTGGTATGCTTAATTATGGTATTTACAAATAGTTATAGTAAATTAGAAAAATGGATAATTACTTTTGTCTCATTAATTGGGCTATCGTTTTTGTATGAATTATGGTTAGTAGATGTAGATTGGGTTGCGGCTGCTACCGGTTGGGTAACTCCTAGCTTTCCTAAAAATTCTATGTTAGTTATTACAGGAGTTTTGGGAGCTGTTGTAATGCCTCATAATTTATTTTTACATTCCGAGGTTATTCAGAGCCGTGAGTGGAATTTAGAAGATGCCGCAGTAATTAAAAAACAGCTGAAATATGAGTATTATGATACTTTAATCTCAATGATAATTGGCTGGGCAATTAACTCCGCAATGATAATAATGGCGGCTGCTGTATTTTTTAAAGAGGGAAAAACTGTTGATGAACTTGGACAAGCTCAACAATTGCTTGTGCCATTAGTAGGTTCGCAGGCAGGAACTATCTTTGCCGGTGCACTGTTGTTAGCAGGTATTTCATCTGCAATAACATCAGGAATAGCGGGCGCAAGTATTTTTGCGGGATTTTTTGGAGAGGCGTATCAGTCTAAAGATATTCATAGTAAATTAGGAATGATGCTTTCTTTTATTCCGGCTTTACTTATTATTTTTATAATAAAAAGTCCATTTGAGGGATTAATTTATTCTCAAATGTTACTGAGTATACAATTGCCAATAACTGTTTTTACTCAAGTATATCTCACTTCTTCTAAGCATATTATGGGTAATTATGTAAACACAACACTTACAAAATATATTTTAATATTCTTGGCAACTATTGTTACCATGCTTAACATTGCATTATTAATATCTCTTTAATTTACATGAAATTACTTCATACAGCCGATTGGCATTTAGGACAAACATTTTTTGAGTATGATCGCAAGGCGGAACATACTATCTTTTTATGTTGGTTAAAGGAGTTGGTTTATAATGAAAAGATTGATTTATTGTTAATTGCCGGAGATATATTTGATACTCCAAACCCGAGTGCTGAATCACAGAAAATATATTATGGATTTTTAAAAGAGATAACCTGTGAGAATCCAAATTTGCAAATTATAATTGTAGCAGGTAATCACGATTCGGCAGCGCGGCTCGAGGCACCAAATCCTCTTTTAGAGGAGATGAATATTACTGTACGTGGAGTAGTTAAGCTCACCGATAGTGGAGAAATTGATTTTAATTATCTTATAATTCCTTTAATTAAAGGTGGTTACTGCATGGCTGTGCCGTATTTAAGACAAGGAGATTATCCTCCTGCATTAACTTATGCGCAGGGAGTGCAGAAAATGTATGAGGAGTTGTATAAAAATATAATAAATAGTAAAGAGCAATTAGGACCAATTATAGCAATGGGGCATTTGCAGGCTACTGGGTCTAAAATATCTGAAAATGACCGTTCTGAGCGAACCGTTATTGGCGGATTAGAATGTATTTCGCCAAATTCATTTGCACAAGAGATTGTTTATACTGCCTTAGGTCATTTGCATAGGGGACAAAGAGTATCGCAACGCGAAAACTTGCGTTATGCCGGTTCTCCACTTCCAATGTCGTTTGCCGAAAAAAATAATAAACAGGGAGTTGTGATTGTGGAAATTGGGGAAGTATCTAAAAATTTGTATCAGGCAACAAATATAAACTTAGTAAAATTTGATTCTCCGGCTAAGCTGTTGAGTATTCCACAAAAGCCACTCCATTTAAATGAGGTTCTTTACGAAATAGAAAAACTTCCTAATGGGGATGTTACAGAATATTCTCCGTATTTAGAAGTAAATGTTTTAATTACTGAGCCTGAACCTGCTCTAAGACATAGAATAGAGGAGGCTTTAAAAACTAAGGCTGTGCGGTTAGCTCGTATTGCGGCAACAATTCCTAAAAGTAAGGCAGAAGAAAATGTAATAACTTATGAGCAATTGCAGACTATAAATCCAATGGATATGGCAAACGATATTTTTAGACGCAGGTATGGCGGACAAGAGATGCCGGAGAAAATGAAGGATTTGTTACAGAGTATAATAGGAGGAATTGAAAGATGAAAATACTTGCAATAAGAGGAAAAAATCTTGCCTCGTTGGATGGAGAATTTGAGATAGATTTTACAATTGAGCCATTAAAATCGGCAGGCATTTTTGCAATAACAGGGAGTACCGGATCTGGTAAATCTACGTTGTTAGATGCTCTTTGTTTGGCTCTGTTTGATGATACACCTCGTACAAATATGGCTTCTGAAAACAATATACAAATAGTAGATGTAAAGGATAAGACTATAAATCAGAAAGATAGCCGAAATATCTTAAGGCGTGGTACAAGTGATGGATATGCAGAGGTTGATTTTGTATCTCTTGGTGGAGAAATTTTTAGGTCACGATGGAGTGTAAGGCGCTCGCGCGATAAAATAGACGGTTTGTTGCAGAGCTCAGAGTTAAGACTTATAAATATTGTATCAAATGTTGAGGTACAAGGGCGTAAAACAGAACTTTTGGCAAAAATAGTTGAACTTATAGGGCTAACTTTTTACCAGTTTACGCGCGCCGTACTTCTTGCGCAAGGAGATTTTGCTACATTTTTAAAAGCTACTCAAAAAGAGAAGGCCGAATTGCTAGAAAAACTAACGGGGACAGAGATTTATTCTCGTATTTCTACTTTAATTTACGAAAAATCTAAAATTGCGGAGCAGGAGCTTAATTTGTTAAAAGAGAGGATAAAAGATGTAGAAATTCTATCGGGAGAAAATTTTAATATTCTTGCTGCCGAGAAAGTTTTAATTGTGCATGAGGTTAAAGCTGTACAAAATGAGGTTACAATATTAACAGAAAAACTTAAATGGATAGTTGATGATGAGGTTTTACGTAATAGTGTAAATGGTGCTGAGCAGATTCTTGCTAATTCACAAAATGCTATTGAGCAGGCAAAGCCAAGATATGACAAACTTGCACAAATAGATAGTGTGCAAGAAATTAGAGATACTTTTAATGAGAGTGAACTCTCTAAAATGCAACTTGCTAATAGTAAATTAAACCTTGCAAAACAAGAATTGGGGCGTAATGCAAATGCTGTATTATTAAAACATATAACAGAAAAATTTGCGATTTGTGAGGCGGAACAAATTAGTATTAATGAGGCTATTGCTAAATTGGAGCCACAAATAAGATTAGCCGGGGAACTAGATGTTAAGTTGTTGGGAGTAAAGCTAAATGTTGCTGAGGCTAAAAAAGAGCTTGATTTAGCAGTTGAGGTAAAGGTTAAATTGGATAATGATATTAAGTTAACTAACAATAATATTGCACAAACTAATAAAAGTATTAGTGCGGTAAATTTATGGTTTAATGAGAATAAATACTATAAGGAGATTGTTCCGCGGATAGATTTAATTATAAGCTTGCTTTACGATGCTGCCGCAACCCATATGCAGGGGAATGCTAATGCAAAATTATTAGCTGATTCTAAAGTAATTATGCAAAGTGATATTAGTAAATTAGCTTATTTACAGAGCGAAGCTGAACGATTAAATAATATACTTCCTGCCGAGATAGCAAATTTAAGGGCCAAGCTAGAGGATGGGGTTCCGTGTCCTGTTTGTGGAAGTTTACATCACCCGTTGAGTAATTTTAGTGGTGGTAGTTTAGACGAGGGAGAGCTAGTGAAGGCTAAAAAAGAGGTAAATGATAGTATTTTATTGCTTACGGCGAGTATAGAAAAACTTAAAGAGGAACATATTAGGTTGCAATCAATGATTGATAGTTATGCTGCTCAATATGTTGAAACCATTAAGAAACTTGATGGGTATTTGACAGGTGTGCCGTTGTGGAGAGAGGAATTTAAGCATGGCGCATTGCAAAAGAGGCTTGTAGAGGTTGTTGATAAATGGAGGAAGTATGAAGAATGGCTTGTGGTTGCTAATGAGAAAATTAATAGTTTAGAGGCAACAGTTAAGTTATGGCAGGAGAATGTTATTGTGGCCGCTAGTACTTTTGATTTAAGAGAGCAAAAATATAATCAATATGTTTTGGAGTTTAATAAATTTCAAAAAGAGCGCAGCGAATTATTGGGGGGAAGGAGTGTTGTTGAGGTTGAAAAAGAGTATGCTCAGAAAAGAAGACTTATTATAGATAATATGGCTAAAATTACCGGTGAGAGGGATATTATTAGAACTAAAAATGAAAAATATTTGGGGATAATTACAGAGAGATTAGGGGAGATAGAGAGTCTTACAGAGCGTTGTACTGTTTTACAGAATGAAATTGAGAAGTGGATTTTATCTAAAAATAACGTTGTTACAATGGAGCAATTAGCTCAATTATTATTAAATGATAGAGAGTGGCTGGTTGGTGAAAGAGAGGCGCTTGGTAAATTAAATGAAAATAGAATATCTGCTGAGGCAACGCTTGCAGAGAGGAGAAAAATTGTTGCAAGTCATTATAAAGCAGAGATTAAGCCATTGGATGGGGAGGAAAAAGAGGGGCTGCAAAGTGTCCTTAACAATAAAAGTGAGCTTTATAAACAAAAAAATGCTCGTAATACGGAAATTGAGATAATTTTTGCTAATCATATAAAGGGCATGGAGAGGATAAAATTATTTGAAAAGGAGCTGGAGCAGAAAAATATTCTGGCGGAGAATTGGAAAAAACTTAGTGATATGTTTGGCTCGGCCGATGGAAGTAAATTTAAAGTTTTAGCGCAAGGGTATACTTTGGATGCTCTCCTTTCTTATGCCAATAAGCATTTGCATGAACTTTCTAAACGATATGAGTTGCAGCGTATTCCCGGTACTTTGGCATTGCAAGTGGCCGATTTAGATATGCTTGGTGAGGTGCGTACGGTACACTCGCTATCGGGAGGCGAATCTTTTTTAATTTCTTTGGCTCTTGCGTTGGGGTTATCTTCGTTGTCTTCTAATAGAATGAAAGTTGAATCATTATTTATAGATGAGGGGTTTGGCTCTTTAGATATTGATACCTTGCGTGTTGCAATGGATGCTTTGGAACGTCTACAAACTCAGGGGCGTAAAATAGGGGTAATATCGCACGTTGCAGAGATGACAGAGCGTATAGCTACTCAAATACGGGTAGTGAAAACGGTAAATGGAAAAAGTAGCATAATTGTGAGCTAGAATGAAATACTAGCTAGCAGATTTTTTTGATCCGCTAAGTATAATAAGGGTTACTGCTCCAATAATCATTAAAATGCCAATGGCTAAGTTTGTTGTAAAGGGCTCGGAGAATACTATAATACCAACAATTACTGCGGTTACCGGGTCTAGTGCTCCAAGTAGTGCAGTGTATGTAGATCCTATATATTGTACTGCATATACTAGTGTTACACACGATATTACGGTAGGAATGATTCCTAGAAGTACCATATTTATATATGCTTCGCTATCGGGAAGTGGTTGTAATCCTTCTCCAAGCAAAGCTTTAATGCAAAATAAAAGCGAGGCTATTGACATTGAGTAAAATGTGAGTTTAAGGCCTCCCATATTTTGTACGTTTGATTTATTTACGGTAACTATGTAGAGAGCGTATGCTAACCCCGATAAAATAATAGCAATTATCCCTGTTGTATTTAGTGTTCCGCTTGCGCCATCTCCTAAATATAACATTGCTACACCTCCAATTGCTATTGCCATGCACATCCATGTGGTTTTATTAATTCGTTCTTTAAACATAACTGCCATAATAATGGCTACAAAGAGTGGATAGAGAAAGAGTATGGTTGTGGCAATGCCGGCCGCCATATATTCGTAACTGCATAGTAGGAAAATTGCGCATAGTGCAAATAGTAATCCTAATAAACTTAGGGTTGTAAATTCTTTTTTTGTTACTTTAAACGATATTTTTTTGTACAGCATAACGCCTGCTATTACAATTGAAGCAATAAAGAAGCGGTAACATAATATTGTATCAAATGGCACATCCTTTGCCATTATTGGTAATGAAAATAATGGAACTAGTCCGTAAGTAGCAGCAGCAATGCTGCCATATAAGTAGCCTTTAAATTTGCTCATGTTTTTGCTTTTCTTTTTTTATTAGGGCTGGCAAAGATATACAAGAATTCCGAATAAAACTTATCTTTGTAGCTATGAAGTTAAAAGAAAGTTTAGAGTCTAACATAAGGTTTAATGCAGCATTAATATATTTTGTTGTAGGGTTGGTGTGTTGCATTATGGTGTTTTATCTTTATAATATACGCGGAAATATAGAGACGCAGAAGCAACAGATAGAGCAGCATAGGAAAACTTTGGCTCTTACCAATAAAATGGTTTATGTTGTAAGTGAAATACAATCGGCCGGGAATCTTTATATTTCTACTAAAAATGAAAGATACCTTAAAACTTTTAATCATAAAATATTACAAATAGGGCTTATAATTGATTCTATATCAATATGCACAAATAAGCCTGTGCAAGAAACAGGGTTGCTAAAACTTGATACATTGCTTAGAAAGCAATATGTAATAATACGGGAGCTTGGCAAAAGATTGGGAGAGCAAAATCCGCTTATTGAGGTAAATAAAAAATTGCAAAATTATAATCCTATAATAAAAAGGGATTCTATATTAATAACTACAACAAAGCAAGATACTATTGTTAATCCTGCTCCCAAGAGGGGCTTTTTTAGGAGATTAGCTAAGCTTTTTGTTCCCGGAAAAGATAGTGTAATTGTATTGTCTCATAAGAAAATTGATACGTTAAATGTTGCACGAAAAGATACTCTTTCTATAATTCCGCAGATTGATAGTGCAGTAAGAATGGCTGGAGAGGGGTATTCTAAAAATGTAAAGGCCATAGAGTTTCAGGTGGGAGTTTTAGCAGTATCAGATCAAAAAATTATGGAGAAAATTTCTAATTTGGTATTGGGTATGTATGGGAAAACTCTTAATTCAATAATGTTGGCTATTGATAATAGTGAGCGGATAATTGACCGTAATTACACTTATTCAATAATAGCCGGTATTGGAGCTCTTATACTTGGAATGATTTTTATTGTATTAATTATATTGGGTGTAAATAGAAATAAGGAGGTAATGGAGAGTAGGCATAAATTGTTACTATCTGTATCTCATGATATTAAAACACCACTAGGCTCAATTTTGGGATATTTGGAGCTAAAACGGAAAGATGGCTACGATGTGCGTTCTATGCAAAGTTCGGGGAATTATATTTTATCGCTTTTAGAGAACCTTATTGAGTTTTCTAGTATAGAGCAAGGAAAATTAAAAATTTCAAATACCCCATTTAATTTAGGCGAGCTTTTTACCGGTATAGCAGAAATGTTTGAACCTCTTGCTATTAAAAAAGGGATTGCGTTTGAATATAATATAGATTTTAGCAATGAGCAATTACATAACAATAGTGAATTAATTCTTTGTTTAGACCAGCTTAAGATAAAGCAAATAGTTGTAAATATTCTTTCAAATGCTGTAAAATATACTACAACAGGGAGCGTTAAATTATATGTGAGCTACAAAGATGAAAAATTGCTTTGCAAAATTACTGATACCGGGGCAGGGATTCCCGATAGTTATAAAGAGAAGATATTTGCCCCTTTTCAGCGTGTAGAAAAGAATAATATTTTAGCGGACGGAAGTGGATTAGGGCTGTATGTTGTAAAAGGGCTTGTAGATTTATTGCATGGTGAAATGTTTTTAACATCACAAGTTGGCAAAGGGAGCGAGTTTACTGTTGTTATACCTGCAAAAAGTGTTGAAAATAATATTTCTAAAGGACTTAAACACATAACAATAATAGATGATGACCCGGTGCTTTTATCAATGACGGCAGAGATGCTTTCTAGTTTAGGGCATAAGGTAACAACTGTTTCTAAAATAGATGATATTGATAAATGTGATATTATTTTGGCAGATATGGAGATGGGGCATTTTACCGGGGTAGATGTTCTTAAAAATGCAAAAGAAGTTCCTGTTGTTATAATGACAGCCAGAAGCGATTTTGGTGCAGAAGATGCGCGTAAATTAGGGTTTGCTGCATATTTATCAAAACCTTTTACATTAGCTTCGTTACAATATATTTTTGATGGAAATAGTAAAATAGCTGAATTATTTGGCAATGATATTGAATCTATGCGAGAAACCTTATCTGTATTTAAAAGTGCTACAGCTGCAAATATTATATTATTGCAAAAAGCTTTAAGAGCAAACGATTATATTGCCGCTAGGGCTACGTGTCATAAAATGCTCCCAATGTTTGCACAACTTGGATACGATAAAATTGCCGAAATAATGCGTAAAGTAGAAGTGCACCGCAACGATGAGTATGATGGTTGGCAAAAAGATATTGAGTGCATTATCTCCAATATTGCAGATAGCACAGATATTCTAAATATTATAGTTTAATATTTAGTACGTGCATTTTGTTGTAAAGGGTTTTGCGGGTAATTTTAAGAATTTCAGCTGCAAGAGATTTGTTGCCACGGGCTTTTTTTAATGCTGCTTCAATTTGCTCTTTTTCGTTTTCGGGCTGTAATGCCATCTCATTGGTTTCAGTAATGGCAGCTGTAAGCATAGGAAGATTATCGGGGATTATTTCATTGTGAGTGGCAAATAGCGTTGCGCGGCGGATAACGTTGCGAAGTTCCCTTAAATTTCCACTCCAATGGTAATGTTCCAAAATATTCATGGTTTGAGCCGAAAATCCTTTTATGTTTTTTCCCAATTCATTGTTTGCCTCTGCAAGGAAGTGGTTTGCAAACATTTCAATGTCTTTTCCACGCTCCCTTAATGGGGGAACAGAAATGGAAAATTCATTTAAACGGTGGTATAAATCTTCTCTAAATTTACCTTGTTTTATTGCTGTTTCTAAATTCTCATTTGTAGCACAGATAATTCTTATATCAACAGGAATATCGGTTGTAGAGCCTACCGGACGCACTTTTTGTTCTTGTAATGCCCTAAGTAATTGTACTTGCACCTCGTAAGGAAGATTACCAACTTCATCTAAAAATACAGTTCCCCCTTTTGCTTGTTCAAATACCCCTTTTTTATCCCCTATAGATGATGTAAATGATCCTTTAAGATGCCCAAATAGCTCGCTTGGAGCTAGTTCTCTAGAGAGGCTACCGCAATCTACCGCAACAAAAGTGGCATCTTTGCGTTTGCTGTTTTGGTGAATCATTCGCGCAACATACTCTTTTCCTGTTCCGCTTTCACCTAATATAAGTACCGACATTTTTGTAGGGGCAACCATTAAAACGTACTCTTGCATTTGTTGTGCAGGGAGACTCTTCCCCAGTACTATTTCCGATTCAGAAGAATGCTTGTGAGAAATAGGATGTTGTAATTGTTGGGTTTTGCTTAATGCCAAATCTATTTTGTCTTTTAATATTGATGGATTTATTGGCTTTTCTAAAAAATCTTCTGCTCCAAGTTTTATAGCGGCTACTGCACTTTGTATTTCGCCGTAGCTGGTCATAATAATAACGGGGAGTGTAATTTTATTTTCTCTTATCCAAGCAAGTAGCATTATTCCATCGCCATCGGGAAGCCGTAAATCGGTAAGAATAAGATTATAATCTCCTTTATAAAGTTCATCCTTTGCACTCTCCACATTTTGGCATAAAACAGTTTCATAGCCGTTTCTTTTAAACCAGCCTTTAAGCATTGTTCCAAATGCAACATCATCCTCTACTATAAGTATCTTAATCATGGGCGCAAATGTAGCGAATTTTTTTTAAAAGAAAAAGGAGCCAACTTATAAAAAGCTAGCTCCGTTTTTGTTGTATTGTATTGATTTACTTTATGATGGCCAATGTTTTATTTTTGAATTACTAAGTATTTAGAAATACTCCAAAATTGTTGAGGGTCTGTTATAATTAAAGTTTGTAATTTATCAGTTCCTTGTTCAATTGTATAGCTCCCTTGTGGATGAGAAGAAAGGATTTTACCTTTGCGACAATTAAGTGGAATTGATTTAATTTGGCGTAAGTCACCTTTAATAAATGCCTCTTTCTTAAAATCTTTATTCATAACCTTTCCTTCGCTCTTAATGTTAGCAGCTTTAAGCTCTTTTGTAGTTGCAACGCAATACCATACTGTATTCATATCTGTATCCATTGTCTTAATTGTAGACTCTTGTTTAGCCTTTGTCTCTTCTAAGTTTGCTACGTTAGAATTAAGGTTATCTACAGAGGCAACAAGCTCCTCAATCTTAATGTTCTTTTTAGCTAACTCATTTTGTAATGCAGCTATAGTAGCAGTTTTCTCATTTAATTGTTCTTCCATTCTCTTAATAGTCTCGGTAAGAATTTTGCTGTTTTTCTTGCTCTGAGCTAATTTAGATTGAAGTTGTTTAATACTTGCTCTATTTTGAGCTAATAAATCTTTAATCTGAGTTACCTGCATTGCTACTTGTTGTTTCTTTGTCATAGTAGAGGTATTCTCCATGTTTAAAGTTAACTTGCTCTCTTCGGCTGTAATAGAACGGAACCCCTCTTCAACCTCGTTAAGAATAAGAAGTGTTTCATTAAAATCATTCTCCATAGTTTGCATATTTGCTTGTAGAGAATCGTTTTGAGATACTAAGGCTTTATATTTACCCGAATTTTCAACACAAGAAGTTGTTGTGAAAATAGTAAGTGCAATAATTACTAAATAGTTAATTGTTTTCATTACTGTATAATTTATTTTATTTGTTTTTCTAATATTGTATATGCCAA
This sequence comes from Bacteroidales bacterium, assembly GCA_036659275.1. Classification (GTDB taxonomy): domain Bacteria; phylum Bacteroidota; class Bacteroidia; order Bacteroidales; family UBA932; genus Egerieousia. The sequence continues at coordinate 14,875 of JAVXCW010000040.1, forward strand.
AATACATACCAATAAATACAGAGCCTATTTAGTTCTTTAATAATTAACTAGTTAAGCTGTAATTAGTATAGAAAATATGTGTGTAAAAGTGTGTAAATATGTGTAATAATATGTGTAACAGTATTAAAAAAAACTTTTTAATACAACGTAACAGAAAATACCGGTAAATGGTCGGATGCTGTACCTGTTATAGTATTTATAATACGTCCGCTAGTAAGAACTTCCATGTTCTTAGGCATTTTTTTATTTAGCAAAAATAGATAATCTATACATCTGTTAGGATCATTTGCAGGAAATGTATCCATTGCAATATTGCTTACCGGTGTTGCATATTTACAAAATTCAACCATAGTAGCCGATCTGCGTGCAGCATTAAAATCACCGCCAATAAAAACAGGCTTTTCCCTTCTCCCTTTATCTTCCCTTATAAAATCCTTTACTCCCTCCATTATTATTTGAATTGATGCTAATTGGTCTGCCGGTGTTAAAGAAAGATGGGTACAACAGAAAATGTATTTATCAAATTCCGCAATAAGCAAAACTCGTTTTTCTTCGCTACCGGGAAGTGCAACATGCTTTACAGCAATAGGCTTGGCTTTTGATAAAATTCCAACGCCATATTTTCCACCGCCATAATCTATTGCCGGGGCGTAACTTCCAAACATCCCCGTCTCTTTTTCTAACTCTCCTAATACAAATAAAGGAGTACGTGCAGTAACGCTATCTAGTTCCTGCAAAGCAACAACTTCTGCTTTACTCATTTTTATAATTTCCGCAATCTGCTTATAATCACGAGTTTTTGCAGAATTAATTGCAATACAATTATGTACATTATAACTTAGCATACTTATTTTCCCCTTGCCACCTGCAAAATTTGCTCTTAAATAATCCTTTACTCCAAACTCTTTATTTTTTACCGGCTCACATGCAACCGCTATTGTCTCATTAATCATAAGCGGCTCCCGTGCAATTACCATTTTACTAATAAATTCCCATATTTGGTCCCTATAGATATTCATTGGGGTTGTTGCAATAGTGTGTGTAGCATTATCTGCAGTAAGGAAATAATATGGAGCATTAATTTTATTAAACTCTTTAGTAATAAAATTAGAACCGTACAGCCCTCCCAAAATTGTTTTCATTTTATCATACGGAACATTTGAATCTGCATTGCCGTGAAAGAATTGGATGGGAGCCGGAATATTATCCCATTTAATTTTACCGTGTTTATTAGCAATAGCCCCGGCAAAAGAGATAACTCCTGCATAATTAAACCCTTTAGAAAGTTTTGATTTAAGTGCTGCCCCTGCTTTATTATTACTCCTATAATATTCTCCCTGCAAAACAGTAATTGCCCCTGCGCTAGAACCGCAACTTATAATAAGGCTTGTATCAATGCCCCATTCTTTAGATTTTGCAAGAACAAAATTTGTTGCATCATATAAATCTTCAACTGCAATATTTACAGAATTAAATAACAAATCTACCAACTTAAACGGATTTAACTTTGGCTTTTTCTCTGTACCTACTGCCGACATTTGGTCAACTATTGGTTTAAGCCCAAGCCTATAATCTATTGCAACAACATTAAATCCATTTTTAACTAGCCACTTATAATAAGGAATATACATTTCATTATTGCGTCGGCCTGTAAAAAAGCCCCCTCCAAATACAAATATAAGACATGGACGTTTTCCTTTTACAAATAAATTAGTACTTAATAATTCATTTGCAGGATAGTACCTATCTAAAAACAAACTATCTTTTCCTTTTACAGAATATAAATATGTATCCATTGTCTCTTTTGTGGGAGTTTGTTGTGCATAAACAGTTGTACACAAAAAAGATAGGGCTACAATTATTTTAATTATACTTAAATTCATATTTTTATTGCAGTAATAATTTGTACAAATATAAACAATTGACAAATGTATTATGTATGTATTATAAAAAGAGTTGTTAAAATAATATTTAACAACTCAATTCATTAATGGTTTACAAAGAGCTTTAAGTATTGCTTGCCTTTTTGGTAGTACTTTTTTTGCTGTTAAATTTTGCATTTTTCTCTTTAAGTGCTATACCATACTCCTCTACCTCCTTTACACTTGCCCACAAATTAAACCAATCTGAGCAAGGTCCTTCATAAATAGAGTCATCAACATCGCAGGCAGATATTATTGACTTGCTAGGATTGCGAGAATTTTTTACAATACCAACAACTAAGCAAACGCCTACATCCTTATGAACAATTAGGTTACCTGTTCTTACTTCTCTTACATTTACCATTTAGATAGATTTTTGATTAATAATAAATAGAGTTAGTTAATTAATAGTGAAACTTCCTTCACCTTGGTAGCCGGTTGAACTGGTAATATACATAAAGTATATGCCACTACCGGGTTTTAACAAGTAAGTAGAAAATTCAAATTCGGAGTTGCAATATGCCGAACTAACAACTCGTCCCATTTGATTAACTATTACCACGTATACCTCGCCAATAGGTTTGTTAAAGTATACCTCAATTTGGTTACCGGATATAAATGCCTGGCAAGTTTTAATTAGGGAACGTTCCTGTTGAGGATCTACAGGATCGGTTGCATCCCTAATGTCTACCTCTCTATCATAGGGACCTAATTCTTTGTATGCATAGGCATTAAAAGGGGTGTTAACTAGTACCGTAATAAATACAAATACTGCAAACAATTTCATTAAAGATTTTTTCATTTGTTAAAATTTAAGGTTAAAAAAATTTTATAACTCATTTTGAGTTTAACAAAGATACAATTATGTAATTGTAAAAATGAAATTTTTAACCTAATACAGTAGTTTGTAAAAACTTGATAATTAGCTATTTATAAATATAAAATCTTATAGCATCTAAAAGGTGTTGTTTTTTTGTAACTCTTTTTTTAGATTTTTTATAAAAGTATCAATTTGAATATTTGTTTGCAAATTTAGTTTATCTCTTAATTTTTTTCGTTTTGTAAATACGCTAGCCATATTTGTGTGGCCGTAAATTAACCGCACTGCGTTTGAGGAGAATCCAAAACAGAGCATACTGCAAAAGTCTAAATCTGTTTTGGTAAGAGCAGGGTATTTATTCTTTAAATAATCTATTATTCCAAAATATTTTTTATTTACCACATATTGCAAATCGCCAAAAGCATCTTCTGTTTTTGCATTGTCACTTATATACTCTTTAAATTTATTGTAAAAATGGGTTGGATTTCCCTCGGAGATATAGGCAGTTTCCATAATCTCTTTCATAAGGGTGAGCCGTTGCTCAAATAGTTTAAGAAAGGCTGCCGACTTTTCGTCATTAGTATCTATTTCTAAATTTAGGGCTTTATATTTATTCTCTAATTTAGAAAAATTATTGTGCAAACTCTCTACATAAATATGAGATTCGGCCAGCTCTCTCTTAAATTTTTCCTGCATGTTTTTCCGTTTAGCTATTAGCTTAATTATAATAAAACTCCCTATTAACAGCATAAGACTAATTACTAAACCGTAAATTATTTTTTGATATTTATGTTCTTTTTCTAGAGCAATATAGGAGACTTGTAATTTTTCTTTATTATATTTTTCCATTATTTCTTGTATCCGCTGATCTTTTTCTTTATTAAAAGCAGAAATTAAATATTTTGAGTATTGCTTACTGTATTTATATGCCTTTAAATAATTTTTATTATAAAGTTCAATATCTCGTAATATAGCGTAAAGCCCTATTTTTATTCTATCTGTCGCAAACTTTTTATTAATTGAGTATAACGCGCATTTTTCTGCTTGTTTATAATTGTGTTGCCGCATATAAATTTTTGCCCAAAGGGGGTAATCTCTCTCCG
>JAVXCW010000041.1:0-18277 GCA_036659275.1 Bacteroidales bacterium
TAGCTCTATATGTGGTCATCTTTTATCTTTGCCAGTATGTTTACCTCATTTTACAGAAGAATAAGTCCATTCCACAATCGTTGGTTTATAACTATCGCACATTGCTCCGGGATACTGTGGTGCGTCAACGAATTTTGGAGTCGGGTGAGTTGCGCGATACGCAAGGTGCATCGGAACTCATTATTCATAAACCCGAGGGAGATAATGCCAAGGAAATGCTGGTGGTATTGAGTCCCTTTTGCCCGCATTGCCAGACTTTGTTTACAACAATTAGGGAGCTTCTTGCTGCGGGCAAACTCAAGGAGTATAAAGTGGTTTTGCTTTTTTCGCCATCAGAGCATGGATTGCCTGTATATGGCTCGGTTATCTGCGAATACCAACAGCATGGAGTGGATGCGGCTATTGGGTTGCTGGCTCAGTGGTATGACTCGCCCAAGCTAAAGCGATTCCAAAAGAGACTGAATGCTTACGAAAAGAGTGCTAACTACACCGCCGAGTTGAATCGTCAGCAGGAGTGGTACGACAAACAAGGCTTTATGGGCGTTCCTATATTGCTGATTAACTCGCACGTGATAGATCATTCCCTTATTGATGGCGCGGTAGGTTAAACTAGCAAACCTAGCTCTCACAAAAAGCGGTTCATAAAATGAACTCACTATTTCAATTGGCTTCTAAGAGCCTGCTCAGCTTTTTGCGGAGTTACAATGCCATTTTCACCTACATTCCAACCTCTAGCTGTAAATCTTTTTACAATTTCTGCAATAGTAATTTCATCTATTCCGTAATCATTTAATTTAGTCTTTACACCCAGCGAATTAAAAAATTTCTCTGTTGCAATAATTGCAGCAGAAATTCTTTCATCATCGGAACCTGCCGTTATTCCCCATACAGCATAAGCATACCGTAGAAGCTTTGCCCGCTTTTCCTCTTTCATAACTCTCATAATACCAGGATACACAATTGCAAGCGTTACTGCATGATCTAAGCCATGCAATGCTGTAAGTTCGTGTCCAATCATGTGTGTAGACCAATCTTGTGTAACACCCATTGCAACAAAGCCATTTAGCCCCATAGTTGCAGTAAGCATAAAATTAGCACATGCGTCATAATTATGCTCATTTGCCATTAATTTTGGAGCAAGCTCTATAAGGGTTGTAAACAAAGCCTCTGCCCATTTATCCATAACAATTGTATTCTCACATGTAGTAAGATATTGCTCTAAAGTATGTGCATAAGTATCAATTATTCCATTAGCAATCTGCTTTTTAGGTAATGAATAAATAACAGTAGGATCTAGTATAGAAAACTTTGGAAACCCACTTTCATTATTAAAAGCAAATTTCTCATGCGTCTCTCTCCTAGAAATAACAGCCCCATTATTCATCTCAGACCCGGTAGCAGGCAACGTAAGCACAGTACCAAATGGCATTGCTGCCGGAACTTTAGATGCATCTTTCATAAATTCCCAAGGATCGCCATTATAATTAACAGCAGCGGCAATAAATTTTGTTCCATCAATAACCGACCCTCCTCCAACAGCCAAAAGCATATTAACATTCTCTTTCCTACATTTTTCAACCGCCTTAACAAGTGTAGCATAATCGGGATTAGCCTCAATACCGCCAAATTCCACAACATTAAACCCTTTAAGAGCAGCCATCACCTTATCATATACCCCATTTTTAAAAATAGAGCCTCCACCATAGGTAATCATCACTTTACTCCCCGATAGAATTTCATTACTCAACCTTGTAATTTGCCCACTTCCAAAGATAAGTTTAACCGGATTCTTAAAAATAAAATTATTCATACTCACTATTTTTAATTAATACTATCTATTTTAATTAATACTATTTTTAGCAATTTTAGTAATTAACTCCTTATCATCATTGCTTATACGATAAGAATCTCTCATTTTTTGTGCCGCTTTTTTTAAAACTCCGGCACTAATATTTGATTTTTGAATATATTCCATAAATTCGTCCCTGCATTTTGCAGCAGCAGTGGCCAAACACCACGCAACAGCCATTTCTACATAATAATTTGGTGGCACAACAGTAATTCCACTCTTTTTATCCCTTTTCCCTTTTTTAATTTTTTTAACAACATCCTCATCTATTATATCCACGTTATCAGCACATATACAATTGGTTTTACCAACCACCTTTATACCATCAACAATTTGTAAAACACGGCATACATACTCTTTATCTAAGTAATATGATAGAAGCATAATTACCCCAAATCTTAAATCAAACTCCGCACTACCGTTAAAATACTTTTGTATAAAACTCCATACCTGTTTTTTTGATTTTAAAACCCACTTTGCACCACAACAAAAATTATCACATACAGCCCAATTATCAATTTTAGGAACAAACTTTTCTGTTAAAGCCAATCTCTCTTTAATATCCATCTTAGCATAATTAATAACCATCCCTTGCAACATAATCTCCTCATAATAAATATTTTCTGAGCTATTGAGCTCATATGCTTCCAAAAACTCCCTCCAGTTGTTTTTTGCTATTTCCTCTGCAAGGCTACGCAACTGCGGTAGCCTAACTCCCAATATTGTATTTTTATTAGTAGGAATTAACCCCTGCGAAAACTCTTTATACCCATCTTGCGTAAGTGAGAGCAAGGTCTCTTTTATATCCATTATCATATATTTTTCATTTACTATTAATCTCCTTCTCCTTTAACATTCTTACCCCAATGTTATATAATTAGTAAAGATAACAAAAAAATTTAATAATTTTCTTGCACAATAAAAAATTATGTTTACCTTTGCAATCGCTTTGAAGCCAAACAGAGCATGTTCTTAAAAATAATCGGGGTGTGGCGCAGTTGGCTAGCGCACCTGCTTTGGGAGCAGGGGGTCCTCCGTTCGAGTCGGAGTACCCCGACAATTAAAAAGCACTTACAGAAATGTAGGTGCTTTTTAATTTTTAATAGCCATAAGGAGCCCTAGTTAAACACAATTGAAAACGTTACTTTTTTGTTTGTGTTTAAAGCAAGATAAATAGAACCGCCGTGCAAGTACATTATTTGCCTAGATACACTAAGGCCAATACCAGAACCACAATCTTTGGTTGTAAAGAACGGTGTAAAAATGTCTTTTAAAGTATTGGCAGGAATTGCCCCTCCGTTATTACTTACATTAAGTAAAATGCTTTCATCTGGTGCTATAGAAACATCAATTATTATTTTCCCTATAAAACCGGCATCCTCAGACTCTGCCTCCGTCCTTGCGGTAACGGCCTGTACTGCATTTTTAATAATATTTACAAGCACCTGATTTATCAAATTTTCATCGGCGTAAATCATTGTATCCAAAGGTGTAACATAAAGCTCAACTAGAGGAAAGCCATCGGGACATAAAAGTGATATAACACGGTCTAAAAGCGGCTTTATTTCAAATGGAGTTTTTACAGGAGTTTGTATGTGAGTAAATTTGCGATATGCTTCAACAAAGGCAATAAGGCTCTTGCTAGTAGAACGAATGGTTTCTAAACCGCTTGTAATAGATGGAGAGCCATTTTCGTTTATATCAATAAGAGTATCGCTAAGAGAAGTTATTGGAGCCAACGAATTCATAATTTCGTGAGTAAGAACTCTTGTTAGTTTAATCCACGATTCTGCCTCATTCTCATCTAAAGCATTTTTTATATCATTTATAGAGATAATTTTTAATTTTTTGCCGTCATAAATTATCTCTGCGGCCTCTAGCGATAATTTATCTTCGCCTGTCTCATGTTTTAGAGTATGTTGTTTTTTTTCACCCGCCTTTATCTCTTTAAAAACAGAAATTAGCTGCGGATCTAGCGAACGAAGTTGGTTTATATGCGTAAACACCTGCAATCTTAACAAGCGCATTAACTCTTTATTAACTTGATAAACATTTCCGTTATCACTAATTGTAACAATGCCTGTTTTAACACTACTCATAATGAGCTCGTAATATTTCTCGCGCGCTACGGCTTTTATCTTAGCATTTGAAAGAATATCCTTAATTCTATTAAGTGAAGCATTTAGCATATTATCATTTATATCAATAATATTATCTGAAAACTTAAAAGCATAATCATCACAATCAATAGCATTAAACATAAAACTCACTTTGCGCATAGAATCGTTATTAATGCTAATTAACTTATAAATAGCAAATAACATTGCAGAAACAGATATAATAAGATAAATATTATTACTTGATATAACTAAAAATACTGTACTCCCTGTACCAAATACAAGTAATACAATATATGTTATAAATTTATAAATTGGCAAAATACGCAACATGTTTATACTATTTATTACAAGTTATATTTTTTTATCTTATTGTAAAGGGTCTGCCTTGTAATTCCCAATTGATCTGATATTGCCGATAGATTACCTCCGTGCCTCTCCATTGCGGCAACAATCATAGAGCGCTCCATTTGCTCAAAGGTGGCAAATTCTTTTTTAAGTTCCTCGGTTTCATTATCTAAGGAGTTATTAGATTTATGCTGCGGTTTAAGCATTATATCCTCGGGCACTATTTTAGCTCCCTCACAAAGAATTGCAGCTTTTTCTACAGTATGTTGCAACTCCCTTATATTTCCGGGCCAAAGATAATTAACCATTTGTATTTTTGCCTCTTCGCTAAAACTATCTACCTGTTTTCCATATTTTAAAGCATATAATTTTAGAAATATTGTAGCCAAAGGGATAATATCCTCTTTTCTTTCTCTTAACGATGGAATATTTACATGAATTGTATTTATTCTATATAACAAATCCTCTCTAAACGTTCCATTTGCAATCATTTGCTCTAAATTACGATTTGTAGCACATATTAATCTAATATTTATATCCTGTAATTTATTACTTCCAACACGCACAATTTTATTACTTTGTAATACTGTAAGCAATTTTGCCTGCAAATGAAGAGGAAGATTACCTATTTCATCTAAAAAAAGAGTCCCTCCGGTTGCAACTTCAAATTTTCCTGCCCTATCTACATGAGCATCGGTAAAAGCTCCCTTAACATGGCCAAACAACTCACTCTCAAAAAGAGTTTCTGCAATTGCCCCCATATCAACTGTAATCATAAGCTCTCCGCTTCTTTTTGAAAGGTTATGAATCTCCCGCGCAAGCATCTCTTTTCCCGTTCCATTTTCGCCCGTTATAATTATATTTGCATCGGTACTAGCAACTTTTTTAATTGTCTGCTGCAATTTTTTCATAACATTGCTAGCTCCCCAAAACATTTTTTGTTCCTTAATAAGCTCCTGCTTAATCTCCTTAAGTTGTTTAACTTCGCTCTTAGACTTTTTAAGGTTATATGCACTTGTAATAGTTGCTATAAGCTTATCATTATTCCACGGTTTAACAACAAAATCTGTTGCCCCCTTTTTTAGCGCCTCAACAGCAAGATTAATATCGGCATAAGCCGTAAAAACAACCACCTGCACCTCTACATACTTCTGTTTAATAAATCCTAACCAATAGAGCCCCTCGTTCCCTGTATTAATTTTTGCGGTAAAATTCATATCTAACAACACAACATCAACATCATTATCGCGCAATACAGCATCAATTTTGTTTGGAGTATTAATTGTTATAACTTTTATGAAGTATCTCTCTAACAATAAACTAAGCGCTTGCAGAATCCCCTTATTATCATCTACGGCCAATACTGTTCCTTTCTTTACCATAATAATATTTTATATTTAGAAACTATTTCTCATAATTCAAAGATATATGTTTTTCTATGTAAAACTGTCTAAAATTTTGCATCTTCTTAAATAACTGTATGATTTTTTTACATTATCCCGATAACTATATAAATACAATAACCTGTATATCAATATTATATCTACTTTGGCACATTTCTAGCACATTAAAACAACAAGAAAAAATAAATGGCGAAATATATGAAAAGGTTTTTATTAATATTTATTATGTGTGATTTTTTGACAATGGCGTACGCACAAACATTCACTTTAAACGATTGTATGCAATACGCCATTGAAAAAAATCATAGCATAAAGAGGCAACAATTTACAAACGACAATTACAGACAAGACCAAACTGCCGCAATTGCAAATTTTCTTCCCTCTGTAAGTGCAAATGGAAATGTAAGTGCTAGTTACGGTAGATCAATTGACCCCGGTACCAACACCTACACCACAACAGGGAATTTAGGGAATTCATACTCGGCAAACGGAGAAATTACATTATTTGAAGGATTTAGAAACATTAATACACTTCGCATAAGTAGGGTAATGAGGCTATTGGGAGTAGAAAAGCTACAACAAACAAAAGATGAAACTGCAATACAAACAATGCAAGCATATTTTGATGTAGTCTATTATACAAATAGCGTAAAATACTCAAAAGAACAATTAGAAACCAGCCAAACCACACTAACGCAAAGCACAAAATTATATGAACTTGGGCGTAAAAGCTTGGCAGACGTAGCACAGGTTGAATCGCAAGTGGCTTCCGATGAACTATTTTTAACACAACAAGAAAATCAGTTAGAACTTAAAATGTTGGCGTTAAAACAACAAATGAATTTTCCAATAGATGAAGAATTACTTGTTGATACAAATATTGATGGTGGAATAGCCTTTTTATTAGGTACGTCATTATTAGATAAAATGGGCGGAGATAGTACAATATTAGAAAAATCTATAGGCGATCTTGTAGATTATGCTATTGAAAACAATCCAAAAATGCAGGCATCTAATTACAACTTAAGACAAAGTAAATTAAGTTTATACAGAGAACAGGGACGTTATTCACCCTCTATTTATGCCAGTGGCGGATATTCCACAAATTACTTTAAAGTATTAAACGGAGAGACAAGCTCAAATGCCGAAACAAAGCCTTTCTTTGATCAATTATCCGATAATAAGGGGTATTATTTTGGGGCATCAATAAGCATCCCTATTTTTAATGGGCTTAGTCGTAGAACAAGCGTACATAAATATAAAAATGCTTTAAAAATTGCACAAGAAGATAATTCAGAAACAGAGATGATTCTTAAAACCGAAGTTACTCAAGCAGTTTTAGAGATGAAAGGGTTTGAAAAAGAGTATATTCAAGCTACAAAAAAAGTTACTGCTGCACAACTGTCACACAACGCATCGTTAAGCAAATATAAACAGGGACTTATAAGCCCTATAGATTTGCAAACAACAGCAAATCAATTACTTTTAGCAAAGTCTCAGCAATTAAATGCCCACTTGCAATTTATGGTAAAAACAAAATTAGTGTTATATTATAATGGCGAACCATTAGTAAAATAAATTATCGGGGAAATAAAAAAAAATATTATGGATATAAAGATTGAACAAAAAAAAGGTTGGAGAGCCCTATTATTTACAAAAAAGGGATTGCCTTATGCGGCAGGATTAGTATTTCTTATTTTTGTATTGTGGCTTATATTTAGAGATAATGCCTCAACATTAAGGGTTGATGCCCGCACAATTACTGTTTCGGCAGTAGAGAAAGGGGAGTTTAATGATTATGTGCGTGTTACAGGGCAAGTACAACCAATTACAACTGTACAACTTAGCCCGTTAGAAGGGGGGATTGTAGATAAAATTGTTGTAGAAGAAGGGGCTACTGTAAAAAAGGGAGATGTACTTGTTATATTAAGTAATAATAATCTAAACCTCTCTATATTAGATAGTGAGGCTCAATTGGCCGAAAAACAAAACTTTCTCCGTAATACGTCAATCTCAATGGAACAAGAAAAACTGAGTTTAAGGCAAGAAAAGTTGCAATTAGATTTAGATGTTGAGCGCAAAAAAAGGACTTTTATGCAAAATAGCGAACTGTACAAAAGTAATCTTATTGCTAAAGAAGAATGGCTACAGTCTAAAGAAGATTATGACTTAGCAGAGCGTAAAAAAACGCTTGTTATGGAACGCCAAAGACAAGATTCTTTGTATAGGACTGTACAAGTAGAGCAATTAACAGAGAGTTTGGATAACATGAGCCGCAACATGAAACTTATCCGTGAAAGAGTTGCAAATCTACATGTTAAATCGCCTATTAATGGTGAACTTGGATTGCTTGATGTTGTTTTAGGACAATCGGTTACAATGGGGCAAAAAATAGGACAAATTAACGATCTTTCCGATTATAAAATTGAAGCTAAAATAGATGAACACTATATTGATAGAGTTCGTCAAGGCTTGGAAGCCTCTTTTGAAAGACAAGGTACAACTTTTAATGCTGCATTAAGAAAAGTGTATCCCGAGGTGCGTAGTGGCCAATTTAGAGCAGATTTTAATTTAACAGGCGAGCGTCCCGATAATATCCGTACCGGGCAAACGTATTATCTTAATTTACAATTGGGACAACCTACCGAGGGGATAATAATTCCACGAGGAGCATTTTATCAAACAACAGGAGGTTCTTGGATTTATGTAGTTAGCAAAGATGGAAAACAAGCATTTAAGCGCAATATTAAGATAGGACGTCAAAATCCACAATATTACGAAATTATAGAGGGGCTAAGTGCAGGAGAAAAGGTTATTACCTCTAGCTACGAAAACTATGGTAAAAACGAAGTACTTGTACTAGGACGTAAATAGCACTTAAAAAAACTATTATGAAAAGCTACATTAAATTTTTAAGTAGAAACAAGCTCTACACATTTATAAATATACTAGGACTATCAATCTCCCTTATGTTTGTAATTTTAATTGCAAATTATGTGGTAAGAAACCTTACAATTGATAAGAATGTTGTTAACAAAGAGAGAATTTACGCCATTGCTAACGAAAAATATATAGGGACAGGTTTTTGGAATGGACAACATCTTAAAGCCCGCTACCCCAATATTGAAGAGGCTTGTATAATTATAGGAACTAATAATATAACATTAAATATAGGAGATAAAGAATACAGCTCCACAATAATGTTTGCCGACACAACTTTCTTTGATATGTTCTCTATAAAACTTATAGAAGGAGATTCTAAAGCCGCTCTTATATCAAAAAATAATGTTGTAATAAGTAAAAATTTTGCGAATAAAGTATTTGGAACATTTAATCCAATTGGGCAGACAATAAAGTTTATTAATGCAGATAATGTAATTGAGAGGGTAGTTGTGGGAATAATGCCAAATATTGATAACTCTATTTTACCAAATGCAGATATAGTTACTAATTCATTAAATATTAAAGATTACAATTCCAGCATTACGTCTGAGCAGATGAATAATGCAGGTGCAGCCTCCTTGTTTTTATTGGAAAAAGAGGGAGCAAATCTTATTTCCAAAACAGACGATATTTTAGCCTTTTTTAAAACTTACTTTTGGCCATATTCCAAAGGTGCTTCTAAAGAAGTTAATTTAGTTCCATTTAATGATATTTATTTTTCTGATTTTAGGAATGATTTTATTGAGCACGGAGATAAATCATTTGTAATTATATTAATTTCTGTAGGAATCTTAATTTTACTCTTTGCTGTTATAAATTATATCAATTTAACAATTGCTCAAACAGGGTTTAGAGCTAAAGAGATGGCTACTCGCAGATTACTTGGCTCTAGTAGAAGCGCACTATTTAGTAAACTTATTTTAGAAAGCCTTGTAATGTGCTTAATTGCGTTTATAATTGGCTTATTACTCGCTGTTGCCTGTGAACAGTATACAAATGATTTATTACAAAGTAAAATTTCTATTTTAAAAGACTTTAATGGAGCTTATTTAATTAGCTACATTGTGCTTATAGTATTTGTTTCAACTATTTCCGGAATTATTCCGGCAGTTATTATTTCTAATTTTAAGCCAATTGAAGTGGTTAGAGGTGCTTTCCGCCGTAAAACCAGTATGATATATGGGAAAATCCTTATTACATTTCAAAACATTATTACCATTGCGCTTATAGCCGGTTCTATAACAATGTTATGGCAAATAAATCACCTCATAAATGCTCCTATGGGATATAATTACAAAAATATTATTGACATAAGTACAGGTGGATTTAAGAATTTTGGGCAAATAACTTCGTCGGTAAGTGAATTAAAAAAATTACCGTTTGTGGAGACAATAGGAATGGGATGCGGAACACCTTTAGATGGAGGAAATAATAATACAATTTCTTTTGGGAAAGAGAAAATGATTAGTTTTCAAACATTTATTGGAGACGAAGCTTATTACAAAATATTGGATTTAAAAATAAAAAGAGATAATAAGGCATTGGGACAATGGTTTTTTAATGAATATGCTTTTAAGGAGATGGAAATAGGAGAAGAGGCTCCAAATGTAAAAATGGGAAGTAATTTTGAGGAAGATATAACAATAGCCGGAATATTCTATGATTTTAGAGTGGGAAGCGCACTTAGAGAGCCAACTGCATGTAAATTAATGATTTTAAAAAGTTTTGAGGAGAATACCAACACATCGTCATTGTATTACCCTTGGAATATCCTTGTAAAGATTAATGATAATTACGATAAAGAGTCTGCCTTTACACAAGTACGCAATATTATGGTGAAATTGGCAGGATCGTCGGATATTTATATGGATTATATGGAGAACTATCTTAAAGAATATTATAAAGAACAAAGGCGCACATCAAATATTGTAATGATATTTACACTTATAGCAATTCTTATTTCTTCTCTTGGACTGTTGGCTATGTCTACATATTTTATACAACAACGCAAAATGGAAATAGCTGTTCGTAAGGTGTTTGGATCAACCCGAGAAGAGGTATTAAAGCGTTTAGTAAATAATTTTATGAAATTAGTTATAATTGCATTTATTATATCGCTCCCAATTGTTTGGTATTTTATGGAATGGTGGCTAGAGGGTTACACATACAGAATTTCCATCTCACCGCTCATCTTTTTAGGAGCCGGTATTTTATCTTCGCTAATTGCATTAATAACTGTTTATTGGCAAAGCATAAATGCTGCAAATAAAAATCCGGTGGATAGTATTAAAGGATAAAAAATTAGATTAACGGGAGTTTCTATACTGAAGAGGACTCATTCCAACGTGTTTTTTAAAAAATTTCCCAAAAAAAGAGACGTTGGAAAAATTTAGAGAATATGCAATGTTTTGGATAGTGTCACTGGTGGTTTTTATTTGAGCTTTAGCGTCTAAAATTACATGTTTGTTTATTATGTCTATTACCGTTTCGCCGGTTTCGTGTTTTACCGTGTTACATAAGTGTTGCACGGTAATTCCAAGCTTTCCGGCGTAAAATGAGACGTTCCTCTCTTTACTGTAAAATTTAATAACTAGTTGCTCAAATAGTCTTAGTATCTCTTTACTGCGTGGTAATGCAACTTTTGTCCATTGCATTCGTCCATACGTATCTGTTAATGCGTAGGCTATTGTGTACAGTATGTTTTTATAAAACTCAATTGTTTGTGGTAATAAATTTCCTCTACATACTTTTTTAACAAGGGCAAAATAATCATTAAAGACGTTAGCTATATTTAATGGTAAAGAGATAACCGGCCGCTCTTTAATTATTTGTACAACGTTTGAATTGGCATCCAATATATTTGTAGATTCTATAAATTTTGAGGAGTATAGGAGAATATATAATCTTAGGTTGCCCTCAATCTTTTTAATTTGAATAATATTATCGGGAAGAACAGTTGCAAAATCATTAGCTTTAATGTTGTAGTTTACCATGTTTAATTCGGCCTCAAGCCCCCCCTCTAAACAAAAAACAGCGACTAAAGCTTTAATTCTACATGGATAGTTGGTATATAAATTTAGTGTTCCTATATCAACCTCTGTTACAATCATAAAGTCTTCCGTAATATCAATTTTAGGAAGAGTACTCTCTTCTTTCATGTTGTAATATTTTAAATATTTAAACACAAATATAGGCTAAAATAGGCTAAGTATGGCTAGAATATTAAGATTAGAACATAAAATAATAATAATAGAGCTTTTTTGAGAGGTAATAAATACCTTACTTTGCACCTTGAATTTTTTATAAAAAGACCAAAACCTTCTGCTATTTACTTATTAAAAAATATTTATTAAAAAAAATGAAAAAGAAACTAATTTGTTTTATGACTATTGCTGCTAGCTTAATTTTAAGTCTAGGCAGTTGCTCAAAAGATGCTACTCCTGCAGAAGATATTGCTAGGGAGTACACAAAAACCGATTTAGCAGTAACTAATGCCGGTGTTGAAATTCCAAGCGGGTCGTTAAAAATTACCGCTATTGATAATACTAATGCAGAACTAGTTTTAACTAATATAGTTAACGGCAATCCACAGTTTACAATGAGTGCTGTAATTATGGAAACAGAGACGGGGTATTCATTTGTAAGCGCCAAAGATGTTGACGGCATGAAAGTTAAATTAGAAGGAGCCGTTGTTGGCACCAAAGCTACTATTAACGTAGGTGTTGAAATTACAAGTGCAGAGATTTTAAAGAGTTGGGTACTTGCAACTAAACCATTAGACGAGGTTGATGCCTTTGTTTTTGGCATTGAAAATAAAAGCGGTTTAATCAATTTCACTTTAAAAAATAAAAAAGTCCTCGTCCCCGCAGCTCAATTTAGTGCAAGTGTTGCAGGCTTTGCTAATGTCATATTATGGTATTTCTCCGATTTAGTTTTTACATTTGCTCCAAACGGATATGTAGGAGTTAGTGTTACCAATCCTTTTGCCCCTACAGGCCCTCAAAAGGTAAATATCCCTCAACTTGCAAGATATTATTATAATCCTACAACAAAAGTTTTATTGTTTGATGCTCCTCTAGCCGGATTAGTAAGCGGTAAAGCAAATCAACCAACCCCAGCCCTTTCCGGGACTATTCAGGTTCCTTTTAATTGCAAATTTGAGAACGGTCAATTAACTGCCGTTGTTGATTATAATTTTATTAAGCAGTTTATTGGTATTATTCCCGAAGGAAAAGATCTGGAAACTTTATTAGGAAAGCTAGAAGCTCTTGTTCCCGAAGATTTAAAGTTTTATTTACCTACCATAAAAAATTTAATTAGCGATATAGTAGTAGCTGTTAAAGATCCAGACCTTACCAACCTTACACTAGGTGGTAAACTAATCCCCAAAAAGTAATTAAATTAAAACTACAATCTAAAACCAGTCTGCAAGGCTGGTTTTTTTATGCCCTATCGCCAATCGCTCCGGCAGATTTTTTGTCTAAAAATCACACACTTGTCAAAAAATTTTGTATGATTTTTTTACAATAACGGTTTGTAATTATTAAGTTAATTATCTATGCGACAGCAAAATACATATATTGGCACATTAATAGTGGTTATATGTAAAACATATAAATTAAATGCTGATAAATAGAATAGCCGTATGAGGAATTTTATAACTATCTTAAGAAAGTACAAAACTTCTAGTATATTAAATATATTAGGCTTAGCGGTGGCATTTGCATCGCTCTACATTATTTTAGTACAAGTTAATTATGATTTAACTTATAATAAAGAGATAAAAAATTGTGAGCGAGTGTACCAATTTGAGGTATTTGATACGCACGATAATTTATACACCACTTGGATTTCTAGACCTTTGGCGGAAAGTCTTATAAAAGGATGTCCGTCCGTAGAAAGTTTTGGTATGGGAGATATTGGAAATCTTAGTGGAAGTGATTGTTGTATAGAACAAAATGGTTCTATAAAAGAAATAAGTTTAGCTGGTACAAGTGTATCAATGCAATGGATAGATGTTTTTGGTTATGAAGTTGTTAGTGGCAGTTTAAAAAAATTAGAAGAGCCCAAAACAGCAGCAATATTAGAATCTACCGCAAAAAAATACGGGCTTAATATTGGGGATAGTTTTTATTGGGGACTTAAACCCAATCCCGAAAAGATGAATACTATTGTGGCTATTTTTAAAGATTTTCCTAAAAAAAATACAGATTTAAGCAATATAGAGGTAATTACAAAAGTTGATGATAATTCTCTAAATGATTGGAGCGAGTGGAGTTTTAATTATTTTGTAAAACTTAAAAGTCCATTAGGCATTTCCTCTTTTTACGAAAATGTAAATAATAAATATAGGGAGCTTCTAAAACAAAACGGAGTGAGCGAAGAGGAAATAAGTAAAGAACTTGAAAAAGTAAAAGTAAGGATACTCCCTATCTCTGAGACTTATTTTTCTACTGATAGCCGCGGAGTGGGCAGGAGCGGAAACAAAGCTACTACCTATACCTTGTTAGCTATTGCAATATTAGTGGTAGTAATTGCCCTCATTAACTTTATAAACTTCTTTTTTGCTTTAGTCCCTATAAGAATAAGATATGTAAATACCAGAAAAATATTTGGGTGTTCGGCAACAAGGTTACGGCTCAGTTTTGTTTTTGAAGCAATAGGGATAATAATAATATCATTGTTTGTTGCATGGGCTTGTGTAGATATTGTAAGATCTTCTTCTTTGGCAAATTACATTTCGGCTTCGCTCGATTTTAAATACAATATTTTTGTTTTAGGGTTAACTATTTTAGTTGCATTATTTATTGCTCTATTGGGAAGCATATATCCCTCTTTTTACATTACTTCTTTTCCTACTGCAATGGTTATAAAGGGGTCATTTGCAGCAACAAAAAATGGCCAAAGATTAAGGATAGCTCTTATTGGATTGCAATTTATAATCTCAATAGGGCTAATTATTTCTACAATGCTTATTAAATTGCAGCACAGTTATATGATGAATTATGATATGGGATTTAATAAAGAGATGCTACTGTCTAGTTATATTCCAAATAAAATTGTTAGCACTGTGGAACAACGTGAAGCATTTTCTAATAAACTTAAAGAAAATCCACAAATTAAAGATATGGCGTATAGTGATGGGGTATTGGTTAGTCCACAACGGATGGGATGGGGACGTTCTTTTAAAGAACAAAAAATAAGTTTGCAATGTATGCCTGTTTCGTGGGATTTTTTAAAATTTATGGGAATTGATATTGTTGAAGGTCGCAATTTTACTCGCGAAGATGAGTTTAAGGAAAACGGAACTTTTATCCTTAATAAAAAAGCTGGTAAGGAGTATGGTATTACATTACAAGATAAACTAAGCGGACACGCTGAGCCAACCGAGATTGCAGGTTTTTGCGAAGATTTTAATTTTAAACCACTACAATATGGGGTAGAAGCTTTTTCATTTTATGTGTTTGGAAAGAACGCGTGGCGTATGCCAAACCATTTGTACCTAAGAACAACAAAAAATGCAGATATCCCGGCTGTTATAGAGTATCTTAAAAACACTATTATGGCTTTTTCTCCCGAAAGCAGGAGAGATAAACTTGAGGTTGTGTTTTTTGATAAGGAACTTGGACAACAATACCAAAGCGAACAAAAACTAACTATCCTTGTAACTTTATTTACCGTCCTTTCCATTATAATTTCTCTTATGGGTGTATTTGGGCTTGTATTGTTTGAAACGCAATACAGACGACGTGAAATTGGTTTAAGACGAGTTCACGGCTCAACTATTATGCAAATCCTTGCCCTATTTAACGCTAAATTTGTTAAAATAATTATTGTTTGTTTCATTATTTCTGCCCCTTTAAGTTATTTAGTAATAGACCGTTGGCTAGAAAGCTTTGCTTACCGCACCCCTATATATTGGTGGGTATTTGCCATAGCATTAATTACCGTGCTGCTTATAACCATTATATTAGTTACCCTCCGCAGCCTTAAAGCTGCCACCGATAACCCAATAGATGCCATACGCACGGAAGGATGATTTAACTCACTTAGTTTTTTTTATGCCAAAAATAAATTTATAATCCTATTGCTATGATGTTAAAAAATTTTACAACTACGATTAAACGCTATTCTACATCGGTAATTCTTAATGTGATAGGGCTGTCTGTGGCGTATGCCGCTTTAATCATTCTATTAATACAGGTTACTTTTGAGTACGGATACGAGTCTTATAATAAAGATGCGGAGAGGGTTTACAGGGTCACATATATAGAAGATGGAGAAAAAGAATCTTGCTGGCCACAACCGGCTATTGATTTTATAGGATCGTTATCACCTAAAATTGAAGCATTTACAATTTATACAGATCTCCCATGGAATAGAGATAAATATGCCAGCGTTATACGTCCTAACGGGGGAGAGGAAATCTTTTCCGTGAATATTTCCGCTGCCTATCAAGATCTTATTGATATTCTTAAGATAGAGATTATTGAGGGTGATAAAAATGTCCTTAAAACACCATTTAGTTTTATGATTCCGCAAAGTGCCGCAAAGCAAATATGGGGTGATGAAAGTGCGGTGGGAAAGATATTTACTATTGGGAAAAATACCCGTCAGGTAGGAGCCGTTTATAAAGATCTTCCCGATAATTCAGTATTTGAAAACTTTTTCTACTACTCCACACCAGACGAAGAGAAAACTCAAATGGGACAATCTAATTATTTTTTATTGGTAAAGCTAGATAATCCCAACAGCGCAAAAGAAATTACACCTCTTATTAACAAAGAATTAAATAAATTTTATATTGAGAAGGGGGAATACAAAAAAGGGGAGCAAACACCAACGATTGCTCTTGAACCAATCAACGATATTTATTACTCAACACCTCTAAGAATTGACGTTGCAAAAAAAGGGAATAAAGCCTCCACAGCAACCATGCTTGCAATAGCAATCCTTATTTTAACAATTGCCGCCATTAATTATGTGAATTTTGCATCGGCATTAACTCCATTTAGAATTAAAATGCTGAATCTGCAAAAAATTATGGGGGGAAATAAATGGAGCCTGCGGCGAGCTTTATTATTTGAATCTGCGATAATTTCAATGGGAGCCTTTCTCATAGCTTTACTAATTATCACCTTCTTACAAAGCACCAATTTATCGCAACACCTCATTGCCCCAATCTCCCTCGCCAATAATTTACCGTTACTTTTTGCCGGAGCGGCAATTGCACTCTGTACCGGTATTATTGCCGGAATGTATCCTGCATTTTATATGACCTCCATACCTGTAGCGCTGGCATTAAAAGGGACATTTGGAGTCTCTCCAAAAGGGATGAAATTTAGGGCAGTATTAATTGGATTCCAGTTTACAATATCGCTGGCCCTAATTATTGCAACCATTTTTGTAAATTTACAGAACAGATACATTGGTAATTTTTCTTTGGGATTTAAAACAGATCGAATCATTGTAACAAAAATAGACGGCAAAGCGAGCTACTTTAGCAAAGCAATTGCCGATAAATTAAAGCAATCTTCCAATATTGAAGATGTTGCATTTGCTTCTACCAGATTTGGAGGAACAGAGTCTTATGAACACTGGGAAACATCCGTAGCAAATATCCCCGCAGAATATAACCTCATAAACGTTTCGCCCAACTTTTTAACAGTAATGGATATAGACATTGTACAGGGGAGAAATTTTAGAGAAGAAGATGTACTGCTTAAACATAGTTCCGTCATTTTTAATCACATAACTCCCAAAGCAGATGGAACTCCCGCTAAAATAGGGGAAGGGCTGGTTTCGGAACAATCTTATTTCAGTTTTGAGATTATAGGATTCGTAAGCGATAACCTGCACACCCTCTCCATGAGGGTTCCAGAAGCTCCTTTCGGTTTTTTTGTAGGAGGAGAAAACAAGGGAGGAAGCAGCATAATTCTGCCCTATATGTATATTAAAGTGAAACCCAACATAAACATACTCAAAGCGCTTACAACCATTCAAAAGACCTTTAAGGAAATTGTTCCGGCATTTCCCGCACAACCCGAATTAATGGATAACACCATTGCCTCCCTTTATGTTAAAGAGCGTAACACCAATTATCTGGTTACCCTTTTCTCCTTTCTCACCATCATTATCTCGCTGGTTGGAGTATTTGGTTTGGTACTCTTTGAAACCCAGTTCCGCCGAAGAGAAATAGGAATACGTAGGGTACACGGCGCAACCGTTTCCTCCATTTTAGAAATGTATAATAAAAAATATCTGATCATCGTTGGCATTTGCTTCATCTTTGCCGCCCCAATCAGCTATTACGCAATAAAAACATGGTTATCGGGATTCGCATACCGCATCTCTCTCTACTGGTGGGTCTTTGCCCTTGGGCTCATTATTGTCCTAATGCTCACCGCCCTCACCGTAACCCTCCGCTGCTGGAAAGCCGCCTCCGAAAACCCCTCCAACAGCATACGCTAGGTACCTTTACAACATAAGAAAAACAGTTAGACAAGAGCAGTAATGAAAAACAACCTTACAAAAATATTTTTACTAGGACTAGGGTTAGCAATGGGGCTGGTGCTCATTGCCAAAGTTTATTTTAATGTAAGTTATGAGAATTTTGT
>JAVXCW010000042.1:0-16860 GCA_036659275.1 Bacteroidales bacterium
ATATTATAATATATAATTATGAAAAAAAATAAAGAATACGACTGCCTTAGAGGTTGTGAAAAAGAGATAAATAATGATGGGGAAACTACATATACTTATAATAGAAGATGCTGTAAATTAAGTGTTTTCAATTGGCTTAGTGGTGTTACTCAAGATGATATTAAAGATTTTTTTGAAGTTCGATTTAAAAACACACGTAAAATAATTTATAAAAATGATTCGGGGCAAAATTTAAAAATAGGAGATATTGTGGTAGTGGAGGCTCAAAATGGGTGTGATGTTGGGCTAATTACCCTTGCCGGTCCAATTATAGTTAATCAATTACAAAGAGATAGAATAGATCCTAAAACCTATGAGTTTAAAAAAATTTACCGTAAAGCTAGGCCAAATGATATAGAAAAATGGCAAGAGGCTGTTGCACGCGAGCATAAGACAATGATTAGATCTAGACAAATGGCTTCTGATTTGCAATTAAATATGAAAATAGGAGATGTGGAGTTTCAGGGAGACGGTTCAAAAGCTATATTTTATTATATTGCAGATGAGAGGGTTGATTTTAGACAGCTTATAAAGAATTTTGCAGAGGAGTTTAGGATAAGGATTGAGATGAAGCAGATTGGAGCAAGGCAGGAGGCCGGGCTTATTGGGGGGCTAGGAGTTTGCGGACAAGCTTTGTGCTGCTCTAGGTATATGAGCGATTTTCAATCCATTACAACACAGGCTGCAAGGTGTCAAGATCTCTCTCTTAATCCACAAAAATTAGCAGGGCAATGTGGTAAATTAAAGTGCTGTATTAACTATGAAGCTTCTACATATATTGATGCACAAAGCAGTATCCCAAAAATTACAGAACCACTCCAATTCGAAGATGGTGAGGCTCATCTTATGAAAACAGATATATTAAGAGGCATTATGTGGTTCTCTTATGATCCACATAGCATGGCTAATATGAAACTTCTTACGGCTAAAGAGGTTAAAGAGATAATATTACTTAATAAGAAGGGCATTAAATCTCCTTCATTATTTGAGGAGGCTCTTAATAAATCGCCCGAATTTTTAAGTGCAGTTGGTGAAGATAGTATTTCACGTTTTGATGTGGAGAAAAACAAAAAGCGCACTAATACTAATCGCCAACCAAGAGATAATAATAAAAAAAGATGGGATAATAAAGACAATAAGGATAAGAGCAGTGATGTTAAGGATATTTAATGCAATAACCGGTTTAATTATTATAGTTATATTGTTTTGTGGGTGTGCTAAAAATAAACCTAATAGAGACTATACTTATATAAGTTTAAATCCTATAAAAGGGTGGGAGAATGGAATTTTGCTTAATTTTAATTTGGAATTAAGCGACACTGCTAATATTTACGCCATCTATTTTACAGCACAAATTAAAGATAATCAAGATATTAATAGTATAAGTGGGTTTCCGGTAGATGTTTGTATAATGTCGCCAAAAGGAGATAAGTATTATAATAGCGTTATACTTCCGCTTAATGTTATGCAAAAGAAAAAAATATATCATTTATCAAATGGAGTGATTGAGATTGAATGGCCTTACCTTAAAAATATAAAGAATAAAGAAAGCGGTATATGGAAGCTTACCCTTAAGCAAACCCAGTCTGCCAATATATATAAGAATATAATAGGCTTTGGAGCCTCTTGTAAAGTGGATAAATAATTTATGAGCGGAAAAGATAAACTTAAAAAATTTAGAGAAAACGAAACTTTTAATTGTATGTATCAACCTTGTACAGAAGATGTGCTAGGGAAAGATTATCTATTAAAGGGGAGATGGGGAAGTGAGGTATTTAAAAATAATAATCCTATAATTCTTGAGCTTGGCTGCGGGAAAGGAGAATATACAATTTCTTTGGCTCAAATGTTCCCAAATAAAAATTTTATTGGAATAGATATTAAAGGAGCTCGATTATGGAAAGGAGCAAAATTTGCGCAAGAGGCAAATCTCTCCAATGTTGCGTTTGTCCGGACACGTATAGAGTTTATTGAGTCTTTGTTTGAGAAAAACGAAATAGCTGAAATATGGATAACTTTTGCCGATCCTCAATTGAGGCATTGCAGAAAAAGACTTACCGGAACAATGTTTCTTAATAGATATAAAAAATTTCTTAACTCTAACGGGATTGTAAATCTTAAAACTGACAGCCAATATTTACATCAATATACCATTGCTTGCGCAAAAGAAAATAATCTTACTATTTTAGAAGCGAACAATAATATATATGGAACAGGGCGTGCCGATAACATTCTCTCAATTCGTACATT
Source organism: Bacteroidales bacterium (assembly GCA_036659275.1). Taxonomy (GTDB): domain Bacteria; phylum Bacteroidota; class Bacteroidia; order Bacteroidales; family UBA932; genus Egerieousia. Next base: position 2,290 of record JAVXCW010000042.1, read on the forward strand.
TTATGAGGCGCATTACATAAAACGTGGTCTTCCTATTACATATATGGCATTTAAAATAGATAACAATATGCCACTTTGTGAACCTAAATGGGATGAGGACTATTGGTTAAAGCAAGAAATGCTTGGACGTGAAAATACCCCTACAAATAAAGGCTAATTTTAGCTATTCCTAGTTCCTAAGTATTGTGCAAGCTGTATAAGTCGCTGTTTTGCAGGCGTATTGGGGAGAATACTAAGTGCAAGTACTGCATTCTGTATTTGTTCTTCTAAGCTGGTTTGAGCGTATTTAAGCCCTTCATGGGCATAAACAAATTCATTTACTTCATTAATAATAGATTTCTCGTTCTCACATATTTCTCCTCCTTTTATAGGAGAATTTGGGATTTTTGAAATAAGTCCTATTATAAATTGCGATTTATTTGGACATTTAAGCATTGCACCTAAAAGGGGAAGCGTTATTTTTCTCTCTTTTAAATCCAAGCCTGCCATTTTTCCCGTATTCATTGATGGAGAATAATCAAAAATATCATCTCTTATTTGGAATGCCAATCCTAAATGGTATGCATATTTTGTAACAGCATTAACATAATCTTTAGGAGCACTTACACAGAGTGCAGCGCTCTTAACGGTAGCCATAAAAAGACTTGCAGTTTTTCGTGTAATTATATTATAATAATCTTGCTCGGTAGTACTAAGCGATTCCGCTTTTTCCATTTGAATAATCTCACCTTCAGAAAGTTCTTGTAACGCTTTTGCAAAACAAGTGAGAACCTCTTTTTCACATTTATCGGTAAGTATACTTAATGCTCTTGCCAACCAGTAATCACCTGTAAGTACAGATGCCGCTTGGTTAAATACCGCTTTTACTGTTGGTACGCCACGCCTCATATCTCCATTATCTGCAACATCGTCGTGTAAAAGTGTAGCTGTATGTATCATTTCACTAACCGCAGCACAATAATAATTTGTTTTATTTATTTTACCGCAGGCAAGTGCAGTTAATAAAGATAATATTGGCCGTAATTGTTTACCGGCGTTGGTTATAAGGTATGTGTTTATTTGAGTAAGAAGTGCATTATCATTACTTAGGGCTTCTGTCAACGTTTTTTGATATCCGCTCCAATGCTCACCTAACTCTTTTTTTATTTCCTTAATATCCACTCTAAAATATTATAGCTAATGAAAGTTCAAATCCTCTATTCTTACCTGTTTTTAAATCGGTATTTTTTAAATCTCCCCAACTTTTTAATGTACCAACTTCTCCTAAGTCCCAACAGTACCTTCCGCTAATTTGAAATTTCCAGACTTCTATTCCCGCACCAACTCCTATACCGTATTGAAAATTTTTATAATCTAAATTTTTATAATCTGTTTTAGTACTTACTGCATAACCTATATAGGGTGACACTTGAAGATATGGTCTCAATAATACCAAATCAACACCCCATTGTACATTTACCGGAAGTTGTAGGTAACCAACTTTACTTTCGTACTTTTTAGCTGCCCCTAATGCATTAAATGTACTAACCGTGCTACTCTTTTGGCTATATAACAATTCAGGTTGAACAGCTAATCCAAATGGAAGCGAAATTTTGTAAAGCACTCCAACATGAAACCCTGTTTTTCCTTTAACCGAAGATTCTAAATCTTTAATTTTTATATCGGACATCGAATTAAAATTCAATCCCGCTTTTATACCAAATCCTGATTGCGCATTAATAGTTGTTGCAACAATTAAAAAAGACGCAAGAATTAAAAAAAACTTTCTCATTTGTTCTCTATTTTTATAATTAGCTTTAAACAATACAATATCTATCCAAGAAATTGCTGAAAACATAACAGTTACAGCAATTTCTTACATAAATATTTAATTATACTATAGCAGAGCATCTAATTTTTCTGCAATAGCTGCTTTGGTTGTAGAACCAACTAGTTTATCCTTTAGTTCTCCACCTTTAAAGAATAACACTGTGGGAATATTCCTTATACCATATTCTACTGTAATATCTGCTGCTTCATCTACATTACATTTTGCTACAATGGCTTTACCCTCGTATGCAATTGCAATTTCATCAACGATTGGAGCCAACATTCTACATGGACCACACCATGTTGCCCAAAAATCAACCAATATGGGTTTATCGTTACTAAGTACTTCTTTAAAATTTTTGTCGTTTACTGCTAATGCCATAATTATAAATTTTTAATTCATTATTAAAATCAGGTTGCTAAATTACGGCATTTTTTTATTTTTCACTAATTTTAATGAATAAGAATCTATAAATTTATAAATAATAATTATTTATTTGATCTTAAGTATGCAAGTCCTCCCCCTGCAGTCTCCTTATATAGGCTAGGAATATCGCGTCCCGTCCTTTTCATTACCTCTATAACATTATCAAAACTAACAAGATGGTTACCATCTGTCATAAGCGCATATACATTTGCATCAACGGCTCTTGTGGCTGCAAAGGCATTTCTTTCTATACATGGAATTTGTACCAACCCACATATTGGATCGCATGTTAATCCTAGAAAGTGTTCCATACCCATTGCTGCAGCATATTCTATTTGAGATGGAGTTCCTCCAAATAGCTGTACAGAAGCTCCGGCGGTCATACTGCAAGCAGAGCCAATTTCTCCTTGGCATCCAACTTCTGCTCCCGATATTGACGCATTTGTTTTAATTATACTGCCAATTAAACCTGCTGTTGCTAAAGCTTTTATTATTTTTTTATCGGTGAACTCATAAAATTTTTGATTAACATAAAATACTGCCGGCATAACTCCGCAAGAACCACAAGTTGGGGCAGTAACAATTGTTCCACCTGCAGCATTTTCTTCTGCTACCGCCAATGCGAAAGAGAATGTCATTGCTCTACGTTGCATAGAGCCTTGGAATCCTTTGGCTTTCATATAAAAAGAGGCTGCTTTTCTGCCTAGCTTAAGTTCGCCCGGTAAAACGCCTTCGTTATCTAATCCTCTTACCACGGCTTCTTTCATAACTTTCCACACCTCAAATAAATAATCATCAAGATCTTTATCTTCGTGTATTGCTGCGTACTCCCAAAATGTTATTCCGTTTTCTTTACACCAACTTAAAATATCAGCCATTTTTGAATGAGGATATATAGATTCCTTTGTACTGCGGGCACCGGTATCACTTATGTCTCCCCCTCCAATACTAAAAGTTGTCCATGAGTCTACAACCTCATCCAAGTTATTATATGCTTCAAAAAGCATTCCATTAGGATGTTGAGGAAGAATAACATCTCCCCTCCAGTTTATTTTACATTTATCTTTACCAAACACCTCTTGTATTGCTATGTTGGTTAAGTGACCTTTTCCGGTAGAGGCAAGGCTACCATATAGTGTAACTCCAAAAGACGTAGCATCTTTGTTTCTCTCTTGGAACATTAATGCTGCTTTTTTAGGCCCCATAGTATGACTACTCGATGGTCCTTTACCTATTTTAAATATCTCTTTTATGCTTTCCATTTGTTTAATTTCCCCTTTGTTATAATGTTAGTACAAATATATAAAAAAATAATTTGTACAATATGATAAGTTTTTATTGTGAAACGAAATAATTAACACAAATTAATAGTTATATTTGTAAATATTTTAATTTCTTGAAGATTTTTCATTAAAACAACAACAATATATTATGTATAGAGATTTTAAATCTTATTTACAGACCGAGTTAAAATCTATAGAAGACGCCGGCCTTTTCAAAAACGAGAGGATTATTGTTTCTCCGCAAAAAGCTGCAATTAAAGTTAGTACAGGAAAAGACGTACTTAACTTTTGTGCAAATAACTACCTAGGGTTATCTGATAGCCCTGTACTTATTAATGCCGCTAAAAAAGCATTAGATGAAAGAGGATATGGAATGTCTAGTGTCCGTTTTATTTGCGGTACACAAGATCTTCATAAAGAATTAGAGAAAAAAGTTTCAGATTTCTTTGGAACAGAAGATACAATTCTTTATGCTGCATGTTTTGATGCAAATGGTGGCGTTTTTGAACCATTGCTTAACGAACAAGATGCTATTATTTCAGATTCGCTTAACCATGCTTCTATCATTGATGGCGTAAGGCTTTGTAAAGCACAACGTTACAGATATGCCAATGCAAATATGGAAGAGCTCGAAAATTGTTTAAAAGTAGCTCAAGCTCAAAGACATAGACTTATAGTAACCGATGGAGTGTTCTCTATGGATGGTAATGTTTGTCCTTTGGATAAAATATATAAACTAGCCGAGAAATACAACGCAATGGTTATGGTAGATGAGTCTCACTCAGCTGGTGTTGTTGGAAAAACCGGCCGTGGTACAACAGAGCAATACAACTTAAGGGGTAAAATAGAGATTATTACAGGTACTCTTGGTAAGGCATTTGGTGGTGCAGTTGGCGGTTTTACAACAGGTAAAAAAGAGATTATAGATTTATTAAGGCAACGTTCTAGGCCTTATTTATTCTCAAATTCCATTCCACCTATGGTTGCAGCAGCAGGGAGCGCTATGTTTGATTTAATAGCTCATACAAATGATCTACAAGACAAGCTTCACCAAAACACAGCATATTTTGTAGAAAAAATGAAAGCTGCAGGATTTGATATTAAACCTACTCAATCTGCAATTTGTGCCGTTATGTTGTATGATGCAAAACTTTCTCAACAAATGGCAGATAAGCTTTTAAATGAAGGTATTTATGTAGTTGGTTTCTACTATCCTGTTGTTCCTAAAGATCAGGCAAGAATAAGGGTTCAAATCTCTGCCGGTCACGAGAAACAGCACTTAGATAAAGCAATTGCCGCTTTTACAAAAATTGGTAAAGAATTAGGCGTTATTAAATAATAATAGCCCTAAAAAATATGATGGGAGGAAAACACAATATGTTTTCCTCCTTTTTTATTACGCCAAGCATGTCTAGTATTTACAACAAAGTTTAGCCTATGATAATCTATTCTAAAAAACAAAGATAGGAGAAAACAAAAGTTGTTTTCTCCTATCTTAATTATTTTTATTAAATTATTCTTAATTAGCAAGCTACAGCAGCACAGCAAGAACAATTTGCTAAGTATGCATTTACTGCAACAGCAATAAATACAAGGCAAAGAATAGTAGCAACTACAATACCAATAACTTTCCAACGGCAGAACCATACACTGTTGTTAAGGCCTAGTGTTTGGAATGCACTCCAAAAACCATGGCAAAGGTGGAACCATAAAGCAATAAACCATACAATGTAAACAATGAGAATCCAAAGTTTACTAAATGTTTCTGCTAATAGAACAGATCCAATTTGTGCATGCTCGCCAATTAGTTCTGGCAACTGCATTTTAGCCCAAAAATGAGTAAGGTGGAAAGCAAGAACTCCAAGAACTATAATTCCAAGAACTAACATATTTGTAGAGGCCCAATCATCGGTTTTTGCTTTGTTTGTAACGGCATATCTTTGTGTACCGCGTGCTTTATAATTTATAAGATTAAGCACAAAAGCATAAATTATGTGGATAATGAAACCTGCAGCAAGTACGGGAACCATAATTGTTACAATAGGGAGACTCATAAATTCGCATCCGGCGTTAAACGCATCGTCACTTATTAATGACAAACCGTTAACTAATGCATGAACGAATAAAAATAGGATAAGGAATAAGCCGCTTATACTCATTATAAGCTTTTTCCCAATTGATGAAGTAAAGATATTAGCCATATCAGTGATTATTATTTTTAATAAATTTCTTTTATTTATTTGATTAATGTCAGTGTTTGGATTACAAAGATATACTCTTACTTGCAATTATCATAATATTTGGCTACTTTTGTTTAACATTTTTAAAATAAAACTTTTTTAACGGATGAAATATAAAAGAGTGTTGCTAAAACTTAGTGGAGAAAGCCTTGGTGGGGAGAAGGGAATAGGGCTAGATGTTAGCATGATGGCACAATATGCAAAAGAAATAGCGCAAGTTGCTTCTAAAGGCGTGCAGGTTGCAATTGTTATAGGCGGTGGTAATATTTTTAGAGGTGTTACCGGCGTTGGTAATGGATTTAGCCGTGTTAAAGGCGATCAAATGGGAATGTTGGCCACTGTTATAAATAGCATAGGACTTTCAATGGCTATTAAATCGGCCGGGGTTAACGCAGAGGTTTTTACATCTACGCTTATGGAGCCTATGGCAAGGTACTATGCAAAAGAAAAGGCTGTTGATATAATGGAACAAGGCGGAGTAGCAATTATTGCAGGAGGAACAGGAAACCCCTTTTTTACAACAGATTCCGCCTCGGCACTACGTGCGTGTGAGATTGAGGCCGATGCCCTTCTTAAGGGAACTAGAGTTGATGGCGTATATACAGCAGATCCAGAGAAAGACCCAACAGCTGTAAAATATGATACACTTAGTTTTGATAAAGCCTTATTGGATAACTTAAGGATTATGGATCAAACTGCTTTTGCCCTTTGTAAAGAGAACAATATGCCCATTATTGTTTTTGATATGAACAAAGCAGGTAATTTATTAGAACTTATAAAAGGAGCCTGTGTAGGAACAATAATATCGCGATAGTATAATAGTTAGCAAATATATTTAGTGTTATGAAAAAGTTTTTTTTAATTATGACAGTGCTCTTTTTTGGGGCAACACTCTACGCCCAAAATGGAGCAGACGCTACTACCCTTGTTAAGATAGGACAACAAGTTCCATCATTTGAAGTAGAAATGATTAACGGCTCAAAAATTAAGATAGACGACCTTAAAGGTAAAGTTGTACTTATAAACTTTTGGGCTACATGGTGTGGCCCTTGTAGAGCTGAAATGAAAAATATTCCAAAAGATATTGTCGAAAAGTTTGCTAATAAGGATTTTGTGCTCTTGGCAATTTCTAGGGACGAAACACGCAAGGTAGTAGAACAATTTAGAAAAACTACAGGATATGATTTTCCTATGGGGTTAGATCCCGGCAGAAAAATTTATTCACTTTTTGCTACTGAATTAATCCCTCGTAATTTCCTTGTAAGTAAAGAAGGAAAAATAATTCTTTGCGAGCAGGGCTTTTCAGAAGAGAAATTTGCGGAACTTATTGCCGCAATAGAAACAGCTCTTACAAAATAATAAACAGAATTATTAAATAAGAAAATTTATGGACATAACAGTTTCAAAAGATTGCATTGCGCAAGCTAAAGATAAAATGGGCAAGGCTTTGGTGCATTTAGAAGAAGAATTAAAAAATTTTAGAGCCGGTAAAGCAAATCCTGCTATATTTAATTCAGTAATGGTAGATTATTACGGTAGCCCAACACCTATACCACAAATTGCAAGTATTACAACTCCCGATGCTAAAACTATTACTATTCAGCCATGGGAGAAGAAAATGCTTTCTACTATTGAGAAGGCAATTATGGATGCAAATTTAGGTTTCACACCGGCAAATAATGGTGAAACAATAAGAATAAACGTTCCTGCTTTAACAGAGGAAAGAAGAAAAGAGCTAGTAAAACAAGCAAAATCTGAGGGCGAAATTGCAAAAGTAAGCATTAGAAATGCCCGTAGAGACGCTGTTGATGCTCACAAAAAATTCCAAAAAGACGGTCTTCCCGAGGATGTTTGTAAAGATGCTGAGGCAGTTATCCAAAAAGATACCGATTCCTTTAATAAAAAAGTTGATGAGGCAATTAATGCTAAGGAGCGTGATATAATGACTGTTTAGAGGTTAAGTAACTTAGCGGAGAACTTACTTGCTTAGATGTTGTTTATTTAGTAAATAAATAAGCAGCATCTATGAATAAAAAGATAGAAGGACATTTAGCAATGTTTGTCTCCAAAACGTTTAGTGGGCTTAATGCCAATGCTCTTAAGTTTCTTGTGCCTGTTTGGATGACTCCGTTGGCAGGTGTTACGTTAAGAATGGTGTTTGGTGCTATTGCTTTTTGGATGGTGGATGTTTTTTTAGAGCGCAAACGGGCAAAAAAGTTTATTGGAATAAAAGAAATTACTCCTTTATTATTAATAGGAGTATTTGGGTTTTATGTATTTCAAATAGCATATCTTACTGCTGTTAAGTATACTACCCCTGTTTCTGTCTCTATTTTGGGATCACTTATGCCTATATGGACTTTTTTAATAGGGATACTCATTTATAAGACAGAACATTTTACGTGGAATAAAATATTGGGCTTTTCTATAAGTATAGGAGGTGCCGTATTAAGTGTATTCGCTAAAAAATCGCCAGAACTTGCCAGCAACCCTATTTTGGGGGATTCACTGGCAATTTGCAGTTCTATAGCGTATGCTTTTTATTTACTTTATAGCCAAAAGCTCCTTAAAAAAGTTAATAGTATTACAATGCTAAAATGGTCATTTACAGGAGCTGCATTTGCTTCCATTATTGTAGATGGAGTTATTAAATGGGGCCCTTTTAATACTCTTCACCTTTTACAAGCCCCTGTTTTAGATGTTTCTATACATTGGACTCCGGTACTTATATTGCTTTTTGTCCTCTTTTTTCCAACCGTAATATCATTCTTTCTATTACAACTAGGGCTAAAATATCTTCCTGCTACTATAGTTGCCTCGTACAACAACGTACTTATAGTCTCTGCCACCATTACAAGTTTAATAATAGGGCAAGACGTTTTTAGTTGGTTACAAACCGGCGCCATTGCCCTATTGTTTGTGGGACTTTATTTTATTTCTGCTAATAAGCAACCTAATTATTCTTAATTGCAGCAATGCCCGGGAGCTCTTTACCTTCTAAGTATTCTAGCATTGCACCACCGCCGGTTGAAACATAACTTACTTTATTGGCGTAGCCCATTTGGGTTACGGCTGCTACTGAGTCTCCACCACCTACAAGAGTAAATGCACCGTTCTCTTCTGTTACCTTTGCAAGGAGTTTGGCTATTGTGGTAGTTCCGTTAGCAAAGTTAGGCATTTCAAATACTCCTACGGGGCCGTTCCAAAGAATTGTTTTTGATTTTAAAAGAATCTTTTCCCACTCTGCAAGAGTTGATGGAGCTGCATCCATCCCTTCCCAACCATCGGGAATTTCTGAGTTTTTTACAATGCGAGTATTTGCATCATTTGAAAAGCTATCTGCAATAATAACTTCTTGCGAGAAGTATAGTTTAACCCCTTTGGCTTTTGCTTTTTTTATAATTTCAAGAGCTAAATCTAATTGATCGTTTTCGCAAAGGGAATTTCCTATTTTCCCCCCTTGTGCTTTTACAAAGGTAAATACCATTCCTCCACCTATTATCATATTATCTACAGCATCAAAAAGTTTTTCAATTATTCCTATTTTTGAAGAAACTTTTGCTCCGCCAATTATTGCTGTTACAGGGTGATTGGCTTTATAAAGTACTGTGTCAATTGCTTTTATTTCGCCTTCCATAATATATCCAAACATTTTATCGTTAGGGAAGTATTTTGCAATAAGGGCTGTAGAGGCGTGTGCGCGGTGTGCTGTACCAAAAGCATCATTTATATAGCAATCTGCATAAGAAGCAAGTGTTTTTACAAACTCTTTTTGGCTCTCTTTTATTTTTGCCTTAGCTGCTTTTTTTTCATCCTCAGACGCATCATCTGCCAATCCGCGTGGTTTCCCTTCTTCTTCTGCATAAAAACGGAGGTTCTCAAGGAGAAGAACTTCGCCCGGCTTTAAGTTTTTAGCATCTTCGGCGGCTTTTATGCAATCTGAAGAAAATTTAACTTTACTGCCAAGCAGCTCTTCAATTTTATAGATAATATGTTTTAAAGAATATTTATCGGTAACACCTTTTGGTCGTCCCAAGTGAGACATTAAAATAAGTGAACCACCTTGCGAAATTACTCTTTTAAGAGTTGGTATGGCTGCTCTAATTCTAGTGTCATCTGTAATCTGCAGATTCTCGTTAAGTGGAACATTAAAGTCAACTCTAACTATTGCCTTCTTTCCACTAAAATTGTAAGTGTCTATACTTTGTTGCATACCTTAAATTATTTATGGTGAATATTATTTGTTATTTCTATTTGCAAAAGTAATAAAAAAAACGCTAAGGCTATTTTATTTTAAATCTTTCAACTATCTTTGGCCATCAATAATAAACAAAGAAATTATGCTTTTACAATCGCCGCAAAATTGGAAGGATTATGAACTTATAGATAGTGGCAACTTTGAAAAATTAGAGCGCTTTGGGTCTTATATTCTTGCACGTCCCGAGCCTAAAGCATTATGGGATAAATCTCTCCCCAATAGTGAATGGGAAAGTCTTGCACACACTTGGTTTACAACCGGAGCCGGTTTTGGCCGTTCCGGCAAAGAGGATAGCGGAACGTGGCACATGCTAAAAAAAATGCCTGAGCAATGGCAAATAAGATATACCCCAGTAGGCAATATTGCAAAAGGCGGAGAAGAAAATTTATTTGGCTTAGATTTTAAATTGCGTCTTGGACTCACTTCATTTAAGCATGTAGGGGTGTTTCCAGAACAGTCTCCAAATTGGGATTTTATATATGAGCAGAGTAAAGATTTGACAAATATTTTTAAGAGAAGAGGGAGTGAAGTTCCTAAAGTTCTTAATTTATTTGCCTATACAGGGGCTGCCTCATTGGCTGCAAAAGCGGCCGGAGCAGATGTTACACATTTAGATTCGGTACGCCAAGTTGTTACGTGGTCTAAAGAAAATATGGAACTTAGTAACTTAAATAATATCCGTTGGGTAGTTGAGGATGCTCTTAAATTTGTAAAGAGAGAGGCAAAGCGGGGAAACCTATATAACGGCCTTATTTTAGATCCTCCGGCTTACGGGCATGGTCCCGATGGAGAAAAATGGAAATTAGATGAGCTTCTTTTTGAGTTGCTTATTGAGTGTTCTAAAATAGTAGCGCCAAAGGATGCTTTTATGGTTCTTAATTTATACTCAAATGGTTACTCTGCACTTCTGGCAGATACAGCTGTAAGGAGTGCATTTGGACTACTATCGGTGAAGGATGACAAAGATTTACAAGGAGCTAAACTTTCTTTTGGAGAGTTAGTGCTACGAGATAATTTTGGAAAGGCTATTCCACTTAGCGTTTTCTCTAGACTTAGAAGATAATATATATGAATTTACTTGCAATTAATTGGGATATTAATCCCGAAATTTTTAGTATTGGCCCTATACACGTAAGGTATTATGGAATTCTTTTTGTATCCGGATTTATATTGGGCTATAGAATGTTTATTTGGTTTTTTCAGAAGGAAAAGCTGCCTATATCATTGTTGGATACCTTATTATATACCTTATTGGGCTGTACGCTTGTGGGATCTCGTTTAGGACATGTAATTTTTTATGAACCGGCGTACTATATAGCTCATCCGTTAGATATATTTATGGTATGGAAGGGAGGGCTTGCAAGCCACGGCGGATCAATTGCTATAATGTTTGGAATGTGGTGGTATGTAAATAAATATGGCAAAAAATATCATTTCGATTATTTATGGCTGCTAGACAGATTAGCTATTGCAACAGCCTTTGCATCTATGTTTATTCGTTTGGGCAATCTAATGAATTCTGAGGTTTACGGACACCAAACAAATTTACCATGGGGGTTTATATTCTCCATAAACGGTGAGATTGTCCCTAAACATCCAACACAACTCTATGAGGCGTTATGTTATTTCTTAACAGGAGTTGTATTATTGTTACTTTATAAATTCTATTTAGATAAAATTAAAAGGGGCCTTCTTATAGGAATATTCTTTATAGGAATATTTGGCTCTAGATTTTTTATTGAATTCATAAAAGAGAATCAAGTTAGCTTTGAACAAGGGATGGTTCTTGATATGGGGCAGTGGCTAAGTATTCCATTTGTATTATTAGGTATATATTTAATAATAAGGAGTTTTATTGTTAAAACGCCGGCTACTATAGTTGTGCCAACTGTTGTGTCAAAAGATAAAAGAAAATAAAATTACCGGTTTTTTTAGTATCCGGCCCTGTCCATATCTCTACGTACGTCTTTCTCTTTTATAGAGTTGCGTTTATCGTATTCCTTTTTTCCCTTAGCTAGGGCTATGTTTACTTTTGCATATCCTTTTTCTGAGACAAAAACGCGAGTAGCTATTATTGTAAGACCTTTTTCTTTGGTTGCCCGTTGTAGTTTGCGAAGTTCTTTTTTTGTTAACAATAGCTTTCTATCTTGTCTTGGATCGTGGTTATTAAGATTTCCCCAAAAGTATTCCGATATGTTCATGTTCTTAATGTACAACTCGTTGTTTACAAAATAGCAGTAGCTATCTACAATTGAGGCTTTGCCTGCACGGATAGATTTTATCTCTGTTCCAACTAGTACAATTCCTGCAGTGTAGGTATCTATAAACTCGTATTCAAAACTTGCGCGTTTATTTTTTATCTCAACTTTGCTTTTTGCTTTTGGCATATATAATCTTAAACAGTTTCTTAGTGTTTTTTCTGTTTGTTATGAGTTGCAAAAGTAATAAAATTATACGATTATTTAGCTGTAATTGCTACATTTGTGTGCAACTATTATAAATTACAATTTTCAACTTATTTACTTTATGAGCTTATTAGATCAGTTTATTAAGGATAATATTAATACGCAAAACCGTTTTGCGCAGTATGACGCGTTGTGCATTTTGGGGCCCACAGCTAGTGGAAAAACAAAATTTGCAGTTGAGATTGCAATAAAGTTGGGGAAGATGGTTGATTCCCATTTTAAGGCAGGGGCAGAGATTATTTCTGCGGATTCCCGACAGGTTTATAGAGGAATGGATATTGGTACAGGAAAGGATATTAGAGAGTATACGGTTAATTTAGATGGAGATGTGCGTAAAGCTATAAATATTCCGTGTCATTTAATAAATATTGTTGATGCCGGTACAAAATATAATATATTTGAGTATCAGCGAGATTTTGCAAAGGCTTACTCCAGTGTACGAGAGAGGGGACTTATTCCTATAATTTGTGGAGGATCGGGCCTTTATATAGAGGCGGCTACAATGGGATATGAACTTAAGGAGGTTGCACCTAATGATGAATTACGCGAGAGTTTAAAAGAGTGCTCTATGGAGGAACTAACTACAAAGCTCACTAATATTTTGGCTAAAAAAGGACATTTACCACATAATAATTCGGATTTTGATAGTAAAAAACGGGTAATTAGGGCAATTGAAATAGCTATGGCTGAGGATGGTTTTAACACTTCTTCTAATTTAAAGCTTCCTCAAAAATGCCTTTATGTTGGAATTGATGTAGATCGCAATACGAGAAATGCAAGAATTGATGCTCGCTTGCGTGCCAGGTTGGAGGAGGGAATGATAGAGGAGGTTAAACGGTTATTAGATAGTGGTATTCCGGCTGCAGATCTTATTTATTATGGATTAGAGTATAAGTTTATTACACAATATATTATGGGCGAGTTAGGATACAATGAAATGGTAGAAAAACTTGCCATTGCAATTCATCAGTTTGCAAAACGGCAGATGACTTGGTTTAGGGGAATGGAGCGAAAAGGAGTTGCAATTGAATGGATTTCATAGATTGTTTTGGAGATGTAAAAATGAGAAGTATGTCTTAGGAAAATTTTGAATATGAAAAAATTAAGTAATTTTTATTTGGGAGGACTGCTTTTAACCGGTCTGTTTTTTATGCAGCCATTAATGGGGCAAAAAGTTGGCAATTTAAAATTTACCAATGTACAGCAGGCGGTTGAAAAGGGGGAAATGGGCTTTTTGGGACAGGGTTTTACTATGTCATCAAATGGGTTTTTTAATAGACTACCACAAGATATTAATGGCGTGGTAAGGAAGGATGTATGGGATTTGGGACGTAATAGTGCCGGAATTGCAGTAAGATTTAGAACAAATAGCAAATGTATTGGGGCAAAATGGACTTTGCTAAATAATTTTAATATGGCGCACATGGCCGGGACAGGGATAAGAGGTATGGACTTGTATTCATATACTAATGGAGAGTGGATTTTTGCCGGCACGGCGCAGCCAAATGGCAAAGAATCGGCAAATATTTTTAGACGCAATATGGATGGTAATTATAGAGATTATATAATGTACCTACCTCTTTATGACGGAATTGTAAAATTAGAAATAGGTATTGACAGTGCTGCTGTTATTGAGTATCCAAAGGAACAGAGTTTGCTTGGAAATATGCAGCGTAACAAGAGTTTGCCTATTGTTTTTTATGGGACAAGTGTTACGCAAGGAGGGTGTGCTTCTAGGCCCGGTATGGCCTATCCGGCAATTATAGAACGGAAACTTAATAGAGAGACAATAAATTTAGGGTTTAGTGGGAACGGCCGTATGGATAAGGTTATGGCAGATAAAATTGCTACTATTAAGGCCTATGCGTATGTTGTTGATTGCTTGGCTAATTGTACGTATGATATTGTAAAAGACAGCACAGAGTATTTTATAAAAACAATTGCAGGGGCAAACCCTAAAGTTCCTGTTTATATGGTTAGTAATTATTGTTATCCATATCAGTATTTAGATAGTAACTTTAGAAAAGATTTAGGTGAAGAGAATACGTTATGGCGCAATTTGTATAAAAAATTGCGAAAAGAGGGGTAT
>JAVXCW010000043.1:0-16834 GCA_036659275.1 Bacteroidales bacterium
GAATGAAATGGATAATAATACTAACTCCTCTTTTCATAAAATATTTATTGCAATTACCCTTGAGAATAGAATTAAATTAGATAATATAATAATTCATTCCAAACATACAGGGAATAAAGTTACGATGCCAATTCTTATTGATAAAGTCATCGAAACACTCATAAAATACAATAATGAGCAAGAGATATATAGATATGTCTCCGAGGTGCATAATGTTAAACAAGCAAGGGATAAGATTGTTATTTCGCCGACCAGTAGTCGAAAATTGGCGGAATTTGTCTTAAAAATAAAATCACATGGATATAAAATCTCTAATTCAGGTGTTCTTTCTTATTTAATTTACAACTATATTAGCATCAATATATAATTATAAAGACACATGTTACGCCATAAAATGTATAATATACTGATAATTAGTGTGTCAATTATCCCCTGGCAGGTCACTTAAAAGGAGATTAGCAAAACGCTTTTCTCCTTTTTTTGTGCTTAAAATTGATTGAAAAATTCTACTAATATAGCTGATATTCGGTTTACTTAGCACTCCCATTTATAAATACTAGCTTATTTAATTCACAGTCCACTTTTATATTATCTTCTTTAGAAACTGTGCCCCCTATTATCTTGCTTGCAAGCTCATTAATAAGCTCTTTCTGCAATAACCTTTTTATAGGACGTGCTCCATAAGCTATATCATACCCTTTTGATGATAAATAATTTAATGCACTATTGGAAAAGGTTAAATTTATCCCTTTTTCTCTAAGCATATCTGTTATTTGATTAATTTGCAGCATAAGAATCCCTTTCATGTTTTCTTGTGTTAGAGGTTCAAACATTATAATTTCATCAATACGGTTAAGAAATTCGGGCCTTATGTTTCGTTTAAGTAAATCTAGTACGGCTGTTTTGCAATGGGCAAGAGCTTGCACTTTATTTACATCATTTATTCTAGTAATATAATCTTGTATAATATCGCTGCCAACATTGCTTGTCATAATAAGAATTGTATTCTTAAAGTTCACTGTACGCCCTTTACCATCTGTAAGACGCCCATCATCGAGAACTTGTAAAAGAATATTAAACACATCGGGATGAGCCTTTTCTATTTCATCAAAAAGCACTACCGAATATGGTTTACGCCTTACAGCCTCTGTAAGTTGTCCGCCTTCGTCATAACCTACATACCCCGGAGGGGCACCAATAAGCCGAGTAACTGCAAAACTCTCTTGATATTCACTCATATCAATTCTAGTCATAAGGTTTTCATCATTAAAAAGAAACTCTGCAAGAGCTTTTGCCAATTCTGTTTTACCAACGCCTGTTGTCCCAAGAAAAAGAAACGATCCTAATGGCCTTTTTTCATTCTGTAATCCAGCCCTAGAACGTCGTACAGCATCTGCAACAGCCTGTATAGCCTCGTTTTGTCCCACAACTCTTTTATGCAACTCCTCCTCTAAATGCAACAACTTATCTTTTTCACTTTGAAGCATTCGCTTTACAGGAATTCCTGTCCATTTTGCAACAACCTCTGCAATATCCTCTGGCGTAACTTCTTCATTAATAAGAGGATTTTCATTTTTAGACCTCTTTTTAGCAAGCTCATCTATCTGTTTTTGCAACTCCCCAATTTTACCATATCTAATCTCTGCAACCTTTGCATAATCTCCATTACGTTCTGCCTCATCTGCTTTAATCTTAAAGTCTTCAATTTCTTGCCTTTTACTTTGCATACTATCAAGTAGCGCCTTCTCATCCTTCCACTGCTTATCATAAATTTTTTGTTCAGCTTGCAATACCTCAAGTTGACTTGTTATATCATTTAATTTGGGCGATTTTCCCTCACGCTTAATTGCAGCACGCTCTATTTCTAACTGTTTAATTTTTCTATTTAGTTCATCTATTTTTTCAGGGACTGAATTCATCTCTAATCTTAGTTTAGAGGCAGCCTCATCTATAAGATCAATAGCTTTATCGGGAAGAAACCTATTTGTTATATATCTGTGCGACAAATCTACCGCCGAAATAATTGCATCATCCTCAATTCTAACTTTATGATGACTCTCATATTTTTCTTTTAATCCCCTTAAAATTGAAATGCTCTCAGCAATAGTAGGTTCATCAACCATAACCATTTGGAACCTCCTTTCCAAAGCCTTATCTTGTTCAAAATATTTTTGATATTCATCCAAAGTAGTAGCTCCAACGGTTCTAAGCTCACCCCTGGCTAATGCAGGTTTTAATATATTAGCAGCATCCATTGCGCCACTACTCTTACCGGCCCCTACAAGTGTATGTATTTCATCTATATACAAAATAATCTCGCCTTGGCTATCAATAACCTCCTTAACCACAGACTTAAGTCTCTCTTCAAATTCACCTTGATATTTTGCTCCGGCAATAAGCGATCCCATATCCAATGAATAAATAAGCTTATTTTTAAGATTTTCCGCTACGTCGCCATGCACAATACGCTGTGCAATACCCTCTGCTATTGCTGTTTTTCCAACACCGGGTTCGCCAACAAGAATTGGATTATTTTTTGTCCTTCTACTTAAAATCTGTAAAACCCTTCTTATTTCCTCGTCACGACCAATAACAGGATCTAATTTTCCCTCTTTTGCAAGTTTCACAAGATCAATTGCATAATGTTGTAAAGCACTCACTTTATCATTTGCATTTGTTTGGTTATAATTGCTCATAAAATTACCTCCTTAATTTAGAAATCACATTATTTAACGTTTTTTTAACATAATTAATAAACGTTAATGTTTAATATTCGTTCAAATTACCTACCAAATGATTTTTAGCTGCCAAATTGACACATAAATAAATTGAGTATCCCGATAGTAATTAAAATATTTTCATAAAAAAATAGAGCGTAATGTTACATATTATTATTATATTTGTCTAATATGTGTTCTATTTAAGGACATAGCACACACAATAAGATAGAAATGACTGATAATAAAACAGATAGATTTCCAGAGCTAAAAGGGGGCAAATTATTACCTTTAGTAGAAAGTTTTTATACAATACAAGGAGAAGGGTATAATACCGGAAAACCGGCATATTTTATTCGTCTAGGAGGCTGTGATGTAGGCTGTAGTTGGTGCGATGCAAAAGAAACATGGGATCCAAAAAAATTTCCTCCTGTACCGGTAGAACAAATTATAAGTGAGGCAACATCCCATCCCGCAAAGTCAATAGTAATTACAGGTGGTGAACCACTCAGATATCAACTAGATATATTATGCGACTCTTTAACAAAAATAGGATTAGAAATATTTTTAGAAACTTCGGGTTCTGAACACTTAAGTGGTAGATTTGATTGGATATGTCTCTCTCCTAAAAAAAACAAATGGCCACTTAGAGAAAATTATCAAGTTGCAAACGAACTAAAAGTTATAATACAAGACGATAGCGATTTTGAATGGGCAGAACTAAATAAAAAAAGAGTTGGAAAGAACTGTAAATTATATCTACAGCCCGAGTGGAGCAGGATTGAAAAAATGCTCCCATCAATAATTAAATATGTAAAAGAAAACCCAATTTGGAATATCTCTTTACAAACGCACAAATACATGCAGATACCTTAATTTAAATAATAATTAAAAAACTATTTATAAACAAAACACTATTTTACACAAAACATTAAATTTATGATACTTAAAAAAACACTTTTAACGTTATTGTCTATTTCAATGGCGTTTACATCTATGAATGCCCAAAAAAAGGACAAAAAAGATGCACAAGAACCACAGGGCTACGTTTTTACAACAGTAAAAGAAGCACCTATAACATCTATTAAAAACCAAAGTAGCTCAAGTACTTGCTGGGCATTCTCTTCAATTTCATTTTTAGAGAGTGAGGCAATTAAAAAAGGAGCATCAAAAGACCTAGACTTATCAGAAATGTTTGTAGTTTCAAAAGCATATTCCGATAAAGCAGAAAAATATCTCCGTGTAGATGGGGCACTTAATTTTGCACCCGGTAGCTCTTTTGGAGATGTAATTTATGTACTTAAAAATTACGGAGCAGTTCCCGATAGCGAAATGGATGGCCTAAAATATGGCGAGAACAGACACATGCACGGAGAATTAGATGCAGTTACAAGTGCCTATGTAAATGCGTTACTAAAAAAGCCTTTAAGAAAACTTTCAACAGCATGGCATACAGGCTTTGATGGCATCTTAGCAGCTTACTTAGGTAATATTCCCCAAAAATTTACAGTTGCAGGAAAAGAATATACTCCTAAAACATACGTAGAGTCATTAAATATTAATCCAGACGACTACGTATCGGTTACATCATTTACACATCACCCATTTTATTCACAATTTGTACTAGAAGTTCCTGATAACTGGCGTTGGGATCTTTCATACAATCTTCCATTGGACGATTTTATTAAAGTAATAGATAATGCAATAAACGAAGGCTATACAATTGCATGGGCTTCAGACGTAAGTGAAAAAGGATTTACTAGAAACGGAGTTGGAATTGTACCGGATGCTAATGCTACAGAAAAAGCAGGTTCAGACCAAGAAAGATGGATAGGAAAATCTAAAGAAGAAAAAGATGCCATACTTAACAATATTAACGCTCCGGGTAAAGAATTACAAATTACACAAGAAATGCGTCAAAAAGGTTTTGATGAAGGAACAACAACAGATGACCATGGAATGCATATCTTTGGAGTTGCAAAAGACCAAAATGGCACAAAATACTATATGGTTAAAAACTCTTGGGGAGATAGCAGTAAGTATAAAGGAATTTGGTACGTATCAGAGCCTTATGTTAGATATAAAACTACAAATATTGTAATAAATAAAAATGCTATTCCACAAGATATACGCACAAAATTAAATATTAAATAGTACAAACTTAACTACATGAAAAAATTAACAACATTAACCATTGCTGCTTTATGTATAAGCACAATGGCCTTTTCACAGTATAAATATGAATTTACTGTAGTAAAAGAAAATCCTGCAACATCAGTTAAAAACCAAGCATCAACAGGAACATGCTGGTGTTTTGCCACAAATTCTTTTATAGAATCAGAACTTATAAAAATGGGTAAAGGAGAATTTGATTTATCAGAAATGTACGTTGTAAGGAAAAATTACAATAGAAGAATAGATGATAATTATCTTAGAAGAGGTAAGGGTAATATAGGACCGGGTAGTGTATCACACATGTATACTCACGTTATGGATAATTACGGACTTGTACCAGAAGAAGTATATAATGGTATAAACTATGATTCCCCAACTCATAACCATGGAGATTTAAGTAAATACATAAAAGAAAACTGTAAAGTATCTGTAGAGCTTAAAAAAAGAATGCCAACAGAAATTTTAGAGGGCATACTTGATGGATACCTTGGCAAAGTTCCTGCTAAATTTACATATAAAGGAAAAGAATATACTCCGGAAACTTTTTACAAGAGTCTTGGGCTTAATGCATCCGATTATGTAGAAATTACAAGTTTTACACACCATCCATTCTACCAACAAATTCCAGTAGAAATTCAAGATAACTGGGATAATGCACTTTACTATAATGTTCCGCTTAATGAATTAATGGCTATAATTGATAACGCTATTAATACAGGTTATACAGTAGCTTGGGATGGTGATGTAAGTGAGAAAGGGTACGCATTTAAACACGGTGTTGCTCTAAGCACAACTGAGGATATTAGAAGTGCAAAAGAATTAGAAGGACGCGTTAAAGAAGTTCCTGTTACACAAGAGAGCAGACAAGCATCTTTTGAGAATTTTACAACTACAGATGACCATCTAGAACACATTACCGGTATTGCAAAAGACCAAGAAGGAGCTAAATACTATCTTACAAAAAACTCTTGGGGAACATCACGTAACGGTACAGGTTACCATTACTTATCTGCAGACTATGTAAAAGGCAAAACAATTGCTATTATGGTTAACAAAAATGCAATTCCAAAAGAACTAAAATCTAAACTAGGCATTAAATAATACTATTATTTGTGCAATAGTACTTTCAAAAAAAAGCTGTCCAAAACTAAGTTTTTGGACAGCCTTTTTTTTGCACTTTAAGGTAGATATTACGTTATGTTTTGCTACCACTCCCACTCCATAAACAAGCATTTACATATTATTGTAAAAGCCTAAAATCTCTGTTATAATAAGCCTCTATTTTTTAAAAGTGGTTCAATACCGGGTTTTTTACCTCTAAAATTAACATACAAATCCATTGCATCTGCCTCATCTGCTCTCTCAAGAACTTCTTTTCTAAATTTAGTTGCAACTTCACGGTTAAAAATATCGCCTGTCTCAACAAATGCTTGGAAAGCATCTGCATCAAGAACCTCTGCCCAAATATAACTATAATAACCTGCAGTATAGCCACCTGTAAAGGTATGACTAAAATAAGTACTTCTATACCTTGGAGGAATCTGCGATAAAATACCTCTATCACCAAGTACTTTTGCCTCAAACTTTTCAACATCTAAATCTGCGGGAATTAATTTAAATACGTGATAATCCATATCTAAATAAGACGCGGCAAGATATTCAGTTGTAGCAAAACCTTGTCCGTATTTACCTGCTTTTACCATTTTATCTACAAGCTCCTGAGGAATAACCTCTCCCGTTTTATAATGTTTAGCATACACTTTAAGTACCTCTGGTGCAAATGCCCAATGTTCATTTATCTGAGAAGGAAGCTCTACAAAATCTCTTGGATAACCACCCAAACCTTTATATTTAACATTTCTAAGTAAGCTAGCTAAACCATGTCCAAACTCGTGAAAATACGTTTCAACCTCATCCATAGTAAGTAATGCAGGTTGATCGCCAATAGGACGTGTAAAATTGCCTACAATTGTTACAAGAGGAGCAACTCTCTTACCATCTTTATAGCTTTGGCTTCTATAACCACCACACCAAGCTCCACCACTCTTAGCACCAGGCCTTGCAAACATATCAAAGAATACAACACCAAGATGACTACTATCACTATCCTTAACCTCAAAAGCTACAGCCTCGGGATTAGGAAGTGGAACATTTGACAATTGTTTAAATGTTAAACCATAAAGTTTATTTGCAACATAAAAGATTCCCTCTCTTACATTCTCTAATTTAAAATATGGAGCAGTTTCCGATTCGCTTAAATTAAATTTAGAGTTCATTGCTTTTTGTGCATAAAATCTCCAATCCCATCCTTCTAGCTCTATATTTGCTTTCTCTTTAGCTATAATATTACGCATATCATTAGCCTCACTATTTGCTACTTTAATTGCAGGTGTCCATATTTGATCTAATAATTCATAAACAGCCTGTGGAGTTTTAGCCATTCTATCCTCAAGAATAAACCCGGCAGAGGTTTCAGCACCCATAATTTGGGCTTTCTTTAAACGAAGGTCTACAAGTTTTTTAATAATATTCTTGTTATCATTCTCGTTATTATTATTACATCTATTGGTATAAGCGGTAAAAATTTGTTTTCTGAGCTCTCTATTCTCTGCATTTGCTAAAAATGGCATTATACTTGGGTTATCTAAACCAAACATCCATTTACCTGCATTACCTGCTTTTTCAGCTCTAGAAGCAGCCTCTGCAATTTGATTATCAGTTAACCCTTTTAGGTCTTCTGCTTTATCAATTACTAAAGAATATGCAGCTGTTTCTTTAAGAAGATTCTGTCCAAAATCTAGTTCAAGAGCATTTATTTCTGCATTAAGTTTTTTAAGCTCTTCTTTTTTATCAGCAGGAAGATTTGCTCCACCTCTTTCAAAATCTTTATATGTTTCCTCAACAAGACGCACTTGGTCAGCATCAAGATTAAGTTCTGTTCTTTTATCATAAACAGATTTAATTCTTTGAAATAACTTATCATTAAGACTAATTGCACTACTGTGTGCACTCTCTAAAGGTGACAATTCCTTTGCAATAGCCCTAATTTGATCATTTGAGTTAACACCATCATTACTGCCAAATACAGCAGAAACTTTAGAGTACAATTCGCCTGTTTTATCAAAAGCAAGAATTGTATTATCAAATGTAGGTTCTTCTTTATTACCGGTAATAGCGTCTATCTCTGCAAGTTCAGCTGCCATAGCTGTCTTAAATGCAGGCATATAGTGCTCCGGCTTTACCAATTCAAAAGGGGGAATTCCAAACGGTGTATTCCACTCTGTTAATAAAGGATTTTCCTCCTTAACCTCCGAACATGCCGACATAAAAACACCGGCAGCCATTAACAATAAAAAATATTTTTTCATAGGTTTTTAATATAATTAAGAAATATGTGTCTATCCCAAATAGCTCTTAAGCAACTTACTCCTAGCACTATGCCTAAGACGCCTTATAGCCTTTTCTTTAATCTGTCTTACTCGCTCACGTGTAAGGCCAAAATGCTCCCCTATCTCCTCTAAAGTCATCTCCTGAGCTCCTATCCCAAAGAAATATTTAACAATATCCCTTTCTCTTTCTGTAAGAGTAGAAAGAGCTCTCTCTATTTCCTTGTTAAGCGACTCATTAACAAGTCCTCTATCTGCATTAGGCGAATCTGAATTTACAAGAACGTCCAACAAACTATTATCCTCTCCATCAACAAAAGGGGCATCTACAGAAACATGTCTGCCCGATACCCTTAAGGTATCTGCAATTTTATCTCTTGGAATATCTAAAATATCTGCTAACTCTTCGGGAGAAGGCATTCTCTCATTCTCTTGCTCAAATTTTGATAGTGCTTTATTAATTTTATTAAGCGAACCAACTTGGTTAAGAGGTAACCTCACTATTCTAGATTGTTCTGCTAATGCTTGAAGAATTGATTGGCGAATCCACCATACCGCATAAGAGATAAATTTAAATCCTCTTGTTTCATCAAATTTTTCTGCAGCTTTTATAAGCCCTAGATTGCCTTCATTTATTAAATCGGGTAAACTTAATCCCTGATTTTGATACTGTTTTGCTACGGAAACAACAAATCTTAGATTTGCCCTAGTAAGTTTCTCAAGAGCTTCTTGATCCCCTTTCCGTATCCGTTGAGCTAATTCTACCTCATCTTCAACTGTAATTAATTCTTCTCTACCAATCTCTTGTAGATATTTATCAAGAGAAGCACTCTCTCTATTTGTAATTGATTTGGTTATTTTTAATTGTCTCATGTGGCTATATTATCTTGCAAAAGTACAAATTTTTTTTTATTTAGACACTAACTCCGCAATAATAAACATATCCATTCTCATATATTCCTTATACCATTAATCCGGGGTTAGCATTGCTCATAACCTCTAAAACATTTTGAGGCTCATTTTTTGGAGTTCTTATACTTTAACTCCACCCTTAAATTATAATTTCCTAAGCAATTGTTCATTTACTCTCACAAGTTTTGCGCCATAAATGTCCAAGGTTTTGCCATTTGATGTAATAACACCGGATTCTATTTTTGTATTAAAAAAGTACTTTGTAAAAAAAGTTAAGGTCTTTTTCATATTCAATCTACACTCAAACATTAATTACAACTTATAATTTATATTGTAGAAACTCAAAATATATGCCAAAAGTTTCTTATATTTGTGCAAATATTTTAAATCAACAACTATGAAGTTTGTTATATCAAGTACTGATTTATTACAGGGCCTGCTATCGGTTTCCAGAGTACTGGTTTCCAAAAACACACTTCCAATACTAGATAATTTTCTTTTTGTATTGGAGGGTAATGTTCTTACAGTTACTGCATCAGATTCAGAAACAACCCTAAAAACTGTTATTAATATAGATGAGGTTGAAGAGTGCGGAAAAATTGCCGTACCTGCAAAGCTTCTTACAGAGTCGCTAAAGGAACTTCCCACTCAGCCTATCGAATTTTCTACAACAGAAGAAAAAAGCATTGTTAATATAGTATGGACAAGCGGAAGTGCGCAAATCCCATATCTTTCTGTTGAAGAGTATCCCCAACTTCCACAACTTAGCGAGCCAACTTCTCTTACCATAAAAGGAGCATTATTAGCAGAAGGAATAAATAATACGCTTTATGCAACAGGTGATGAAGAATTAAGGCCTGTTATGAATGGTATCTTTTTTGACATTACGGCAGACTCAACAACCCTTGTTGCATCAAACGCACACAAATTAGTATATTACACAAGAGGTGATATTAAAGGGAGCGGAGACTCTTCCTTTATTCTACCAAAGAAACCGGCAAATATATTAAAAAACAACCTTGCCAAATTTGCAGAGGATAACGTTCAAATACTTTTTGATAAAAGGAATGCCTACTTTAAATTTGATTCATTTCTTGTAGTATGCCGTTTGGTAGATGGAACATATCCTGCATATAAAACAGTTATACCAAAAAATAATATAAATATACTTTCTGCTCCAAAAACAGATATTCTTAATGCTACAAAAAGAGTTGCTGTATGTTCAAACCAGGCAACAAGTCAAATTGTTTTTAAAATAAGCCAAAATCAATTAGAAATATCTGCACAAGATATAGACTTTTCTATGAGTGCACACGAAACTCTCACCTGTGAATACGAAGGTACTCCAATGGAAATAGGCTTTAAATCAACGTTCCTTATTGAAATACTTAATAATTTACCTTACGATCAAATATGTATAAAGTTAGCGGATCCTAATAGAGCCATACTTATACAACCAGCAATACAAACAGAGCCCGAAGAAGAAATTTGCGCTCTACTTATGCCTATGCGCATAAATAATTAAAACATCTATTATGCAATTGAACTTAAAAAATCCTATTCTCTTCTTTGATATTGAGAGTACCGGGTTAAATGTTGCTACAGACAGAATTGTAGAGATATGCTCAGTTAAGGTTATGCCTAACGGAGATGAGGAGACAAAGACGAGAAGATTAAATCCTACAATTCCAATTTCGCCAGAAGCACAAGCAATTCACGGAATTTCAAATGAAGATGTAAAAGACTGCCCTACATTTAAGGAAGTAGCCAAAAGTCTTGCACAATGGATGACCGGATGCGATATTGCAGGCTTTAATTCTATAAAATTTGACGTTCCACTTTTGGCAGAAGAATTTTTAAGAGTTGGAATAGATTTCGATTTTAGGAAAAGACATTTAGTTGATGTGCAAAATATTTTTCACAAATTAGAACAAAGGACACTTACAGCCGCATATAAATTTTATTGTCAAAAAGACTTGGAAAATGCCCATTCTGCAGAAGCAGATACTGTTGCTACTTATGAGATTTTAAAAGCACAATTAGACAGATATCCCAATACTTTAAAAAACGATGTAGCCATGTTGGCAGAGTTCTCTACTCGATCTAAACTTGTAGACTACGCCGGTAGAATTATCCTTAATGAAAAAGAAGAACCTACAATTAATTTTGGAAAACATAAGGGGAAAACAGTAGAGTACGTACTTAAAAATGAGCCTAGTTATTACGGATGGATAATGAACGGAGATTTTACTTTAGATACTAAAAAGGTACTTACCGAAATAAAACTTAAAATGAGATAGAATTTTTCTCAGTTTCTAATTTCAATTTAAACAAAAAGGATTTTTAAGCGTTGAATATTATAACAAAACCATACGGCAGCGAGTTTTACTATATTAAACCGGACATGTCTCGTAATAGAGATTGCGACAACTATTTTTGTCCCGATAATATAACCGAACTTGCGGCTGTGCCGTTTTTATATACCCGCATAGAAAAGGCAGGAAAGGCCATTGCAAGTAAATTTGCAGAGAGGTATTACTCAACAATAGGCTACGGTATTCAACTAGTTGCAACTTCACTCATAAATAAAGAGGACTTGGCCAGTATATGGGTGTCGCAATCACTAGACAATACAGCGTATTTTAGCTCTTTATCTCCAATAGCTAATGCCCAAAATGTGATTGAGGCACTATTATTATGGGATAATAATTACAAAGATACAATAGCCGGACAACTAATTTCCAAAATAAACTCGACCATAGAATCTATCTCAAAATACTCCTCAATAAAAACCGGAGATTACGTAGTATTAGAACTACTACCACAACAACAATCACACACTATCACATTGCAACAATCCAACATAAATATAAAACTTGGAGAACTTAATTTTTATATTATCGCATAATTATTAACAGTAATTCTTAAAACAGTTTTATTCTAAATCCAAGTAGAATTGTTATACCCCTTAGTTGATATATATAGCTAAATTTGTTAACACCAATATTATTTGATGTATTGTATGTGCTGGTATCTAATAAATTAATGCATTTAAGAGAGATTATATTTTGTTTAAAATAGTATTCTACTTCTAAATTAAGAAAGAATTTATTTCTCCCCTCATCAAACGTATTATTCCAATAATGCTTAAATTCTGCTCCAACAATAGTTCTTTTTCCAATTTGAAAATTAGTGGTAAAGTTGTTACATAATAACAGGAGCGGGTTATTTGATTTTTCCTCATTTACATGGTTTTGCGAAGCTGTAAATTCATTTGCTGTAGAAAGTGTAATCCATTTTGTTGGAGAACAATTTGCATCAAGATTGGCTATAAGATAATGGTTTGAATTTTTTAATAATTTATTGTTAACAAGATATGTTGTATTTTCTTTTCCCAGTGAAAGTTTTTCGGATATTTTTGCATTCCAAGTATAAAATCCCTTACTAAATGCCTCGTCAATTTGGATTATAGTAGATTTTGAGTTTTCTGATAGATACGATTGTGTAATTAAATTATTTGTAATTACAGAATTAGGCATAACATCTGATGCAATATTCATATAAGTAGCACCTACATTGCCAAACATCATATTAAATATATTTTTATAAGCTAGTGATGCATTTAGAGTATGAGTATAGTATTTTCCAATATAAATATTTGCGGTGTTATTAATGAATGTTCTGTAGTTAGTATAATATCCGCTACACGGCAAATCTTCCAGGGATAAATATTTATTTTTATACGTATACATAGCATCCAAATCAAAGTGATCGTTTAGCTTTACTTGTCCGCTAAATTGTGGAGCAGCACTAAGAATAGGCCTATTATAAGAGATTTTATCTTCTCCTTTACTAGTATAACTATATTCCTCTATTCCTATAGGGCAACTTAACATCAATTGAACTCCTTGCTTAAAAAAAAGAACATAAGGATCTGCAAGAATAGAATATTGAAATATACTAAAAGTGTTATTAGTTTGTAGTTTATTATCTAATAAATCTGCTTTTATTTTATCATAAAACAAATTAAATTTAAAATCTAAATTAAATCTAAAGGATGGTATTGTACGTGATAATAGGGTGGCATTATTCTTTGTTCTAAAGTTTATTGTTCTTAAGCTCTCGCTAAAGCCATCATTATTACCTGTATTACCTGCGTTTAATACTATTGGCGTTGATAATAAATACAATTCTGATGAAATTTTGTATATTCCCTTACCTGTATTCTTTATTAATGTAAATGAATTATTCGCCTCAAATGTTTTTCTATCAAAATCTTGATTAATAGAACTTGTATCGTTATTTATTGCCCCTATTCCTTTATAAAAATTCATTTTAAATGAGGCCTTATCTTGTATGAATATTTTGTCACTGTTCTTTTTATAGTTAATGGCGGCGGATAATGAATTTAGCTTTGTCTGAGATGAATTTAATTCTTGTATATTGAGTGTACTATCGGAATTAATATAATAGTTGGAAAAACTGGTACTATTCCTTATTTCTTTATCGTTAAGAAAATTTATTCCATAACTAATTTGCGCATCTTTACTTAGTTTGTGTAATTGATTTATTGTTGCCGAATTAGAGTTATTTAAATAATAAATAGATTTATCAATATTGGGAGGAGGAGGAAATAACAAGCCTACATTTCCCGATTTAGTTTTAATTGATGTACTTAATTCTTCCATTAAATCATTTCCTATATTGTTTGATTTAAAATATGAAAGGTTTTGTATCTTTTTGGAAAACAGCATAATATTTGCATCTATATTTCTAGCAAATGGTTTTCCTCCCAATGCTGCTAAAACATTGGAACTCCACACCCCTTTCGAAGATTCTTTTAATTTAAGATTTATTGCAGGTGTATCACTAAATTCCATCTCACCTAATGTCTTTATATTCTGATGTTTTTCCATTATCTGAACAGATGCAATCTCTTTAGCATCAATATTATTTACAGCTATGCCATAACGCCCCTCCATCATATCCAATCCATCTATGTATAAATCTTTTACAAATTTTCCTTTATATAGTATTTGTCCGTCGTCGTAAACCTGCATACCGGGCATCTTTTTTAAGACATCCCTAATGGCTTTATCTTTGGTATCTAAATATGTAGAAACAGCATAGTTAACGGTATCCTTATTCATAGAAATTTTCTTTGCGCTCACTATAACTTCATCTAATTGCAACTTGTTCTCTTCTACATTAAAGTTTACAACTTGTGTGTGATTTTCTATCGTTTTTGTTTGTTCTATAATAGTGAAACCCTTTACTGTTAAATCTAATGTTTTTAGTTTTAAATTATTTATTACAATCCTATATCGCCCTAAAGTATCTGCGATTGAATAGCCTATAATCTCTTTGCCGGCATGCGGAGTAACAACCACGGTTATCATATCTGCCGAGTTTATTTTACCGGTAATTATTGTTTGTGCAAAAGAAAATAATGGGAAAATAATTAACAGTAACAATAAATAAATTTTGCGTAAAACCACTCTTAATAATGGTTCCATAATTACTTTTCTATAGGATTATAATATGCCTGCCACGTATCGGGGAGCACATGAAAGCCCTTTTCTGAGTTATCCATTATAATTACACGTTCGCCAGTGCTATTAACAAATTTCCCAGCATTTTTATACATGTCTTTTTCAAAACTTAGCCAAGTCTTTTTAGAGACATCTTTATATTTCCAATCATACTCAACTATCTCTTGTTTATTTTGGCTTAAGCCAATACATTCAAACTTATATTCATTGTTAATGTCGTAGATTTTAATAATTAATCCGGGAAGCCCTCTAAATTTCCATGGTCCTAACTCAATTGGAATATCTGTAGTATACCAAGCTACATAACTTCGTCCAAGCACTTCAGCAGTTGCCTTATAGCATAAATATCCCATTAGTGTATCAGTTTCATTCTCCAATTTCCAAGCTATTTTTAATTCCGGCTCCTGATATCTACTTACCGTTTGAGTATATGGAACACGATTTGTAACAATAATTTTATCCGCTTTTAAGTCTCTATATATTTCATAACCCTGCCACGAACTCTCATTTAACGGAACCTGTAACTGTGTTTTTAGAAGTTGCGTGCATGTTGAATCATTGTTATGCATGTTCCTACTATAAAATTTAGTGTAATATTTTCCTATTTGTAAACACATCTGATCATTTCCACTTAATGTTGAATCATTAAGATATCCGGCAAATGACATATTGTATATTAAATTTAGATATGACGTGTCTAAAATCTTAAACTCAGAAATATCTTTATTTAAAATGGTAAAACTAGGATTGTCCATTGCATAGGAACGTTTTACCTGAGCTGTTGCTTCAATATTTATTATTCCCAATAATAAACATATAATTATGGCTACTCTTGTCATTTTCATATTTGTAAATATTAAAAAATTATGAAATTAGTAAATTATATTCTCCAAAATCAAAACTGTATTTTGTCTGAATTTTTCCGTTTTCCAGTTGATAAATATCATTCCCCTCCGCAGGACACAAATAAAGGATATCTCCATTCCTAGAAAACGTCTGCATATTTGGCAGGGCAGGTGCAATCGGTGATGGAAGGTATTTTCCCACTGTTTGTCCGTTATTATCAGTTACATAAAGTCTATAATCTCCCGGGTTGGCAGCAGTGACTTCATATTGGTAAGAAGCAGTTCCCATATAATGATAATTAAATCCTTTATGAGAAATAAACCTCTCTGTAGCATAAGGAAGTTCTTTCTTCTCTAACAGCACTCCATCGGGAGAATAGGTAAATACAATACCCAAATTTTTGGAATAAATTGAAACATTTCCTTTATTACCTACAATTACGTCTGTTATGTCCAGATATTCATTGGGGCCTCTACCAAACGCCCCAATACTATTAAGGTATTTACCGTCTTTATTAAAACGAAACACTTGTTGTGACTGAGCCTGATCAATTACATAATATGCGTCATCACAAACAATTAGGTTAGAAAAAAGGGGAAACATAGGTTTGTTTTCTCCTGTTAAACAAATCATCTCCATATCGGGAAACATGTCAAACCAAGCCACAAACTCTGTACCCTCTGCCGGAAGAGATACATGAACTAAGCTATTTTCTTCTTTTGGGGCAGAGCAAGAAAATAATAGCACTACAAAACTAAGGTAAAAAAGATGTTTCATAATATACTAGGTTAAATGATTAAATAAGATTATTTATAATATTTATATTTAATACTAATATAAATATAAATATAAATATAAATATAAATATAAATATAAATATAAATATAAAATCATATATTTATAACTATTTGAGAGATTTATTGTTAAAACTCTTTTTTTGTCAAATATTATACGTTTTTTTGATAAAAGGACAAAACTCCTGTAGTTTTAATATAACTTTCCTTAACGCTCTTTTGGATAATTTATAGTAACAGCCATGTTATATTAAAACATTAGTAAATAGAGAATAGTACCTTATCTATATACAGAATGCCAATAGTAATAAATTATAAAAACAAACATTAAATATATTTACAAATTTTATTATTAATAATTAAATTTGTAGTGCATCATTTACCTAATGCGCTTTATTCTTTAAAAAAGACATTATGGAGCTGATATAGTATTTAATCACAACTATAAAAAT
>JAVXCW010000044.1:0-15326 GCA_036659275.1 Bacteroidales bacterium
TAAAAGAACCTGTAGCTCTCTCTTTAGACAATGTTTGGTAACCTGTTACAACAACATCGGCCAAAGCAATTGCATCGGGACTTAGTACAACATTTAGCACAGCCTGTTTTCCAACTACAACTTCATAATTAGTCATTCCTATAGATGAAAACAAAAGCTTATCCCCTTGTACAGCGTCTATTACATATTTGCCATCTAAATCGGAAGCAATAGCTTTATTCCTAGTAATGTTTTGAACAGTTACCCCGGGTAAAGATTCCCCATTTTCAGATTCCGTAATAAGGCCATGGATTTTAACTGTTTGGCTTGGCATTTTTTGCGTACTCTGTATTGCTTCAGTTTTTATTACTCCCAAAACAACTTGGTTACCTTTTATGGTGTAGCTAATATTTATCGGATTAAAAACTTTATTAAATAAGCTCTGTGCCGATTCGTTTTTAGATACAACTGTAACTTTATTATATCCATCAACCTTAAGTTCATCTGTATACACAAACTTAAATTTACTTTGATTAGAAATGCTTTCAAGAACAACCTTTAATGGTGCATCTTTAAAGTCGACTGTTATACCGCTCTGCGCAAAAATGCCGGAGCAGGTAATAAACATAAGGCATACCGTCAATAACAGTCTATGCCGGAAATTTGAAATAGCTTTTTTACCCATTTTTTTAGATTAAATTTTATTTGGTTTGATTGTAAGACACACCAACTAACTAGTTCCATTGTTTTTTTTTAATAAATAAAAAAACTCAAAAAAAACTAGGGCATTCTCCATTTGGCGTGTCTTAATTTAACATACATAGTATACACATTTACCTAACAGAAAACTTTGCAATGGAGAATTATGCTATATTTGCCCCCAATATTACAAGGACTACATTACCGCATAACAAACAAAATAATGATTTTGTAGATCCAAATAGTAATATATGTAATACAATGACAGATAAGATTATTCGGGAAAATTTTAATTGTGGAGACATAAAAATATTTGAGGAGATTTATAATAAAAATCATCCAAAATTGGTTTCATTTGCCTATAGTTATCTTAATGATATAGACGAGGCAAAAAATGTTGCACACGATGTATTTATTGCTTTTTGGAAAAATAAAAATAATGTAAATTTACAAGAAAACGTAATGCCTTATTTGTTTGCCTCTACAAAAAACATGTGCCTTAATCTTTTAAGAAAAAAAAATTATGCCCTAAAATATTCCGAGCATACAATAAGAGAGAAAACAAATTATCTTAATACAATTGCTCTTGAAAATAATTCTTCTATAAAAATTTATGAAAGCGATGTAGAAAATATTATATCAAGGGGAATGACACAAATGAAACCAAAAGTTAGGCAAACGTTCTTAATGAGTAGGGTAAAAGGATTAAAAAACAGAGAAATAGCAAGCGCCGAAGGCGTTGCAGAAAGCACTGTAGAAGCCAGAATTACATCTGCTTTATTGGTTATGAGAAAATTATTGAAAGATTATTTGTAGAGTTATGAAAAAATATACTTTAATAAAATTTTACAGAGGTGAAGCTTCTGATAAAGAAATAGATAGTATTATAAATTGGGTAAATAAATCGGAGCAAAATAAAGAATATTTTGCAAAGCTCAAAGCTATTTATACAGCAATGTATCTGAACACTACTAAATTTACACTAGATAATAAGTTTAGCGCTAAAAAGCCTTTACTCCACCGCATTTTATATGTATCCTCGGTTGCCGCAATTGCAATTCTGTTTTTTACAATAGGATATTTTGCAAATAATTCTACAAGGGAAAAAGTAAATAATATTACTATTGCAACCGTTACAAAAAGTAAGGTGCCAATACTGAGAACTCTTTACACAGAAAAAGGAGTAAAAGGATTTGTAACACTTCCCGATAGTTCTAAGGTTTGGCTTAATTCAGATAGCAAAATTATTTATCCCGAAGAATTTACAGGAAAAGAAAGGACTGTTAAAATGTCGGGAGAGGCATATTTTGAAGTTACAAAAGACTCTTTGCATCCAATGGTTGTTCATACAAATAAAAATTTTGCAATTGAGGTATTGGGTACAACTTTTAATATAAGGAGTTACGATAACGACGAAAAAGCCGAAACAACTTTATATACCGGTGCAATTACCATGCACTAT
This sequence comes from Bacteroidales bacterium, assembly GCA_036659275.1. Lineage (GTDB taxonomy): Bacteria > Bacteroidota > Bacteroidia > Bacteroidales > UBA932 > Egerieousia. Next base: position 2,141 of record JAVXCW010000044.1, read on the forward strand.
AAAAATAAAAACACTAAACAAATTGAGACACTCTGCCTAAAGCCTAATCAATCATTTGCTTATGTAGAAACAAATAATACTCCTAAGCTGTTTAAATATAAAGAACCAATAAAACAATCTGTCTGGAAAGATGGTCAATTGCTTTTTGATAATACCCCTATTGGTGATGTTTTAAAAATTCTAGAACGTTGGCACGGTAGCAAATTTGTTATAAATAACCAAGATATTTATAAATACAAACTATCGGCTGAGTTCTCTTCCGAATCTATTGTTCAGATTATGGAAATTATACAGCTAATTATTCCTATTAATTATAACTACACAAATAATGTAGTAACTATTAATAAGGCGTATATTGCTCAATAGGAAAACAGGTTGTAACTGTTTTTGAGTGTGAAGCAGTGTTAAGGTAATTCACAAGCTACTTGCTATTTATTGCATCAACCGGATTAAGTGTTGCTGCAAGCCAAGCAGGAATTAAGCCCGATATTAGTCCTATTATAGAGGCAATTGCTACACCATTTATTATATTGGCTAAAGAGAGCTGCATAGTAAATTGCGCATTTGCCGGAACTGCAAATATTACTCCCGATACCATTATTATTCCTATAAGGCCTCCGGCAATTGCTAGGAAAGCTGCCTCAACAAGAAATTGAGTCATTATTACATATTTTTTTGCTCCCAACGCCTTTTGGATTCCTATTATATTTGTCCTCTCCTTAACAGAAACAAACATTATATTAGCTATCCCAAACCCACCTATTAAAAGTGAAAAACCTGCAATTACCCACCCAACAAGATTTAATATTGAAAAAACAGATTGCACCATATCTAATAAAAATGTCATTTTTATAATTGAAAAATCATTTTTTTCATTAGGCTTTAACCGTCTTTGAGCGCGCATAAGGTTAGTTATTTCATCAACTAAATCTTGTTGTTTAACTCCTGCTTTTGGAGTAACAAAAATAGAATTATCAACCATTTTTATATTAACCATATAGCGGCCAAAATTAAGAGGTATTAAAACAGATTCATCTGTCTGGAACACATTTACCATACTTTCTCCCTGTTTTTCAAATACACCAATTACCTCTGCTGAGGTACTTCTTATTTTTATTCTTTTTCCTATAGGATTATCATCCTTAAAAAGCTTTTGAGCAATCTCATAACCAATAATAACAATTGGTGCCCCATCCTTATCTTCCTCTTGTGTAAAATACCTTCCCTTCTCTAAATTTGCCTTTGCAATTTTGCTAAAATCGTAAGTTACACTTCCAACCATAGCTCCGGATACTGAGTTTCGTCCATTTTTAAGAGTAGAATTAAAAAAAACAGAAAGCGCAACAGCATCGGCCATTTTAGAGTTCTTTTTTAGAAACTTACACTCCTCATAGGTATTACTAGGCCTTTTTATGTACTCCCACCATTTGTAATCATCTCCTCCCATAATAACTTCTCCATTTTCATCCTCATTACCCATAGGAAATTTAGAAACTTGTATTACATCACTAGAAAAAGAATCGAACCCCTTTTTTACGTTATCTTGTAAAGCATCTATAGCAGTAAAAATTGCTACAATAGAAAAGATGCCTATACTCACTCCAAACAACGATAAAAATGTTCTAAATTTATCTCCTTTTAATTGCACAAAGGCAAAAGAAACACTCTCTTTTAATAATTTTACAATTATTACACTCTCCTTATACAACTTCTTAACAGCCATACCCTTCAATTTTTATATTTATAATCCTATCTGTTTTTTTAACGTTCTTATAGCATCAAAAGCATCGAGCGGAGACATTGTATTAATATCCATTGCCTTAAGCTTATCTCTTAAATCTAATAAAAGCGGATCATCTAATTGGTAAAATGATAATTGCAAATTATTTGTAATCTCTTTATTTTTTGTCTCTTTTTCTAATGTATTTAGCATTCTCTGTGCCGAGTCTATTACCTCTTGTGGCATCCCCGCCATTCTGGCAACATGAATACCAAAACTATGTGCAACTCCTCCAGGGCAAAGTTTGCGTAAAAATATAACCTTTTTATCAACTTCCTTTACCGATATATGATAATTCTTTACTCTCTTATAAAGTTTTTCCAATTCATTAAGCTCGTGATAGTGTGTTGCAAATAATGTTTTTGCCTTAAATTTACTTTTATGAATATACTCCACAATAGCCCATGCTATTGACATTCCGTCAAAAGTGCTTGTTCCACGTCCAATTTCATCCAATAAAATAAGAGATCTCTCCGATAAATTGTGTAAAATTGTTGAAGTTTCAATCATCTCTACCATAAAAGTAGATTCTCCCCTAGAAATATTATCGGAAGCCCCTACTCTTGTAAATATTTTATCGGTGAGCCCTATAATTGCGCTTTTTGCCGGAACAAAAGAGCCAATTTGCGCCATAAGTACTATAAGGGCTGTTTGTCTTAACAAAGCGCTTTTACCGGCCATATTTGGTCCTGTAAGAATTATTATTTGTTGTGTATTATTATCTAAAATAAGATCATTGGCAATATATTCTTCTCCCACAGGCATAAGTGTTTCAATTACAGGATGTCTTCCTTGCTTAATATCCAACACCAATCCATCATTTATTTGTGGCCTGCAATAATTATTTTCCACGGCCAATTGTGCAAATCCGGCCAAACAATCTATCCTTGCTATAATATTACTGTTTTTCTGAATTGCAGCAATCTCTTTTTGTATAGCCTCAACAACCTGAGCATAAATTTGTTGTTCCAATAAGTAAATTTTATCCTCTGCCCCTAAAATTTTCTCTTCATATTCTTTAAGTTCTTGAGTTATATAACGCTCGGCACTTACCAACGTTTGTTTCCTTATCCAATCTGCCGGAACCTTATCTTTGTGAGTATTTCTAACTTCTAAATAGTACCCAAAAACGCTATTATAACTTATTTTAAGAGAAGGAATACCTGTTCTGTCGCTCTCTCTTTGCTGCACATGCAACAAATAATCTTTTCCATGCCTGGCAATCTCTCTTAACTCATCCAATTCTGCATTAACTCCATTAGCCACAATATCCCCCTTTCCAAACATTGCTGCCGGCTCTGGCATTATCTGTTTATCTATCAAGGCATAAAGCTCTTCAAAAAGAGAAATATCTTTTCCTAAATTGCTAAGGACAGCATCTTTAGATTGCAAACAAAACTCCCTTATTGGCCCCATTTGCTCCAAGCCACGCTTAAGTTGCATAATTTCCCTTGGGCTAATTTTCCCTGCCGCAGCTTTAGATGTTATCCGCTCCAAATCTCCCACATCCCCTATTCGCTCCTTAATTTGTTGCATTATAGAGACATTATTAAAAAAATACTCAACAATATTATGTCGGTTCTCAATCTCATCCTTCTCTTTTACAGGCATTGCAAGCCAATTTCTAAGCAACCTGGCCCCCAACGGTGAAGAACATTTATCAAGTACATTAAGTAACGAAACGCCATCGCTTCCACCTGCCGATGTAAAAATCTCCAAATTTCTAAAAGTAAATTTATCCATCCACACAAAACTTCCCTTATCTATCCTAGAAATAGAGCACAAATGTGTAACTCCTGTATTATGATTCTGCTCCAAATAAAACAAAATAGCTCCTGCCGCAGTAGTTCCAAGAGTAAGCCTCTCAACACCAAAGCCTTTAAGTGAGTGAAGTCCAAACTGTTTTTTTAATTTCTCATGGCACGCCTCGGGCACAAAAGCCCACTCGTCCATAGTTGAAACATAATAACTATCTCCAAACCGTTCTTTAAACCCTGCTTGATACCCTTTTGGTACTAATACCTCTTTAGGGGTAAAATTGGATAACAGCAATTCTATGTATTCTAATGTTCCCTCTGCCACCTTAAATGTTCCTGTAGAAACATCCAAAAAAGCAATTCCACCCTTATCTTGTGAAAAATACACTGAGCACAAAAAATTATTCTCTTTTTGGTTAAGTAACTGATCACTATACGCAATACCCGGCGTTACAAGCTCTGTAACCCCTCGCTTAACTATCTTTTTTGTAAGTTTTGGATCTTCTAGCTGGTCACATACCGCTACTTTATAACCGCTCTTTACAAGCTTAGGAAGGTATGTATCAATAGAATGGTGTGGAAACCCTGCAAGTTCAACATATTGCGCCTGACCGTTTGCACGTTTTGTAAGAACAATCCCAAGAATTTTACTGGCAATAATAGCATCCTCTCCAAATGTCTCATAAAAGTCTCCAACCCTAAATAGCAACAAAGCATTGGGATGTTGGCTCTTTACCTCAAAATACTGCTTCATAAGAGGCGTTTCAGCTATTTTTTTATTCTCATTCATAGTTTACAAAAATAGAAAAAATAATTGCTTTGTTTAGCAAAACTATAAATTATTATTTTATTATCTTTGCATTATCTCCAATAGCACAATTGGAGTCTTAATATTTTATATAAATGAGACCTAATATTTTTTTAAAAAATCTTGCAATAACTATTTCGGCAGCAAGCTTATTTTCGTGTGCTCAATTAACAAAAGAAGAGCAACTTAATAATGAACTTAAATCTATTATGGAAAAGAACGAAGCAATTGGACTTGCCGTGGCTGCCGTTAAGGATGGAAAAATTATATACACTAACTCGTTTGGATATAAAGACAAAGAAAATAAAATTGAGCTTAAAAATGAAGATATTTTTAGGATAGCATCCATTTCCAAATCTTTTACCGCCACAGCAATAATGCAAATGGTAGAACAAGGAAAAATAGATTTAGAAGGTGATGTTTCACAATATATCGGTTTCCCGGTAAGGAATCCTGCATATCCGCAAATTCCTATAACAATAAGAATGCTCCTCTCGCACTCCTCTAGCCTTAACGATTCAGAAGGATACTTTAAAATAAACGTAATTAACCCCGACTCCTCTGCCACATTTGCAAAAGCATATAACAGTTACGAACCCGGAACAAAATACGACTACTGCAACTTAGGATATAATACGCTTGGAACAATTCTAGAAAGAATAAGCGGTGAAAGATTTGACCAATACATTGTTAATCATATTCTAAAACCAATAGGCGTTTACGGCGGTTATAACGTTGAAGAACTAGACTCAACTAAATTTGTAAAAATTTACGAATACCAAACCAACGGCACTTTTTTATACGCACCCGAAGCTTATGCAAAAAGGACCAAAGAAATAGCAACCTACAAAATGGGCTTCTCAACCCCTATTTTCTCCCCAACCGGAGGCTTAAAAATTTCTGCTCAAGACCTTGCAAAGGTTATGATAATGCACATGAATTTAGGCAAAATTAAAAACCCCAATACTCCCGATAGTATTCAAATAATTGATAAGCACAGCGCAGAACTTATGCAAACCAAAATAATTTCGCCTACCAACGAAGGTGATGCATACGGCTTTGCAATAAGAATATCAGACCAATTAATAGACGGCAAAACAATGATAGGACACACCGGCGGTGCTTATGGCGTATTTACCGCCATGTTTTGGGATAAAGACAAAAAAATTGGTTTTGTAACCATGACTAACGGCTGTAAAGAAAACCGCGAAAAGCACTTTATATCCCTTAGCCGCCAAGCCACAAATGCAATGTACACATACTTATAGAAATGATTATCTTTGCTGCAATATTTATTTAAATAAATTTTGAAAAAGGTACTTATTATAACATATTACTGGCCACCAAGCGGCGGATCAGGAGTGCAAAGGTGGCTTAAATTTGCCAAATATCTTCCTCAGTTTGGATGGGAGCCTATTATTTATACGCCCAAAAATCCGGAGGCAAATGCTGTTGATAGTGCCTTAGCTAAAGATATTGCGCCCAATACAACGGTTCTTAAAACAAAAATATGGGAACCATACGGATTTTATAAATCGCTCTTTGCATCAGTAGCAACAGCTCCTCGTATTAAAGCCAATCTAATAAGTTCTAACAACACTTCGTTTACACACCGTCTCTCTCTGTTTATTAGAGGTAATTTTTTTATTCCCGATCCTAGATGTTTTTGGATAAAGCCATCGGTGAAATATTTAAAAAAATATTTAAAAGACCACCCTGTTGACGCCATTGTGAGTACAGGGCCTCCTCATTCTATGCATCTTATTGCAAAAAAAGTGGCAGAAACCACAGGAATAAAATGGATAGCAGATTTTAGAGATCCGTGGACAGAAATCTTTTACTTTAAACACCTTAAATTAAGTAAGTATGCCTATAATAAACATATAAAACTCGAACAGAGTGTATTAGATAAGGCAAATAAGGTTATTGTGGTTTCACGCAAAATGCAAGAAGATTTTGCAAAACGGACATTAACTCCCATAGAGGTAATTACAAATGGATTTGATTCTGATGATTTTGCTATTGAAACAGCCACTACTTTTACCGGTGATATAAATTTAGCAGAGAGCTGTTTTACCCTTACTCACACAGGAATTTTTGTTGATAACGGCAACCCTTGTTATCTTTGGGAGGTTTTAGGAGAAAAAGCAGCTGTTGAACCTAGTTTTAAGGAAAATCTAAAAATAAGATTAATGGGACAGGTAGATGATTCCATTTTAGAAGGAATAGAAACAGCAGGATTATGGGGAAATCTTATAAATATGGGATACGTACCACATTCTACTGCAACAATGTGGCAACAAAAGGCAAGTGTTTTATTATTACCTCTCCGCAAAGAACCTGAGGCCGCAGCAATTTTAACCGGAAAGTTTTTTGAATATTTAGCAGCCGGAGCCCCTATTTTGGCATTTGGCCCGGTAGAAGGAGATTTGGCAAAGGCTTTGCAGGAGACAGCAAGTGGTAAAATTGTAGATTTTGAGGATAAAGATGGGGTACGCAAAGAAATTGACCTACTATATAATAATTTTTTAGAGGAGATAAAAGGAAATAAAAAGGTTGCAAAAAATGAAATATCACCCTCAGCCCTAAAATACTCCCGTAAAACCTTAACAAGTAATCTGGCAAAGGCTCTTAATAATTTATGATTAAATGGTTCCTAAATACTTTATAATAAGATGAATAATAAGATTAAAAACGCATCAAAAATACTTATTGCAATTATAGCTTTTATTTTTATTGCTTATGGTTATTCGCCGCAAGTTTTTACAGGCAAAGTTGTAAATCAAAGTGATATATCTAGTTGGCAAGGAATGGCAAATGAGATTGTTACATACAATAATGCTCATCCAAATGATAAAACTCTATGGACAAATTCTATGTTTGGAGGAATGCCGGCAACAACAATTAGTGTAATTTACGAAGGCGATTATACCAATCCTATATACCAATTTTTGTTTATGGGAGAACGCCCTGCGAGTTACCTGCTTATAAGTCTTATAGGCGGATTTTTATTATTTATGGCATTTGGTGTAAACATTTGGCTTGCAACACTTGGGGCAATTGCCATAAGTTTCTGCTCCTATAACATGCAAATTATTCAAGTTGGACATAATACCAAAATGATAGCCATTGCATTTATGCCGTGGGTATTAGCCGCAGTTGTATACGCATATCGCAAATGTCCACTTTGGGGAGGATTATTTTTTGCCTTTGCATTAAGTTTTCAGATAAAAGCCAATCATCCCCAAATAACTTATTATTTAGCAATCATTATAATTGGATACGGAATATGGCAATTATGCGCCGCACTAAAGGATAAAACATTTCCTAAATTTCTCCGCACATCAGCTATACTGTTAATAGCCGGCCTCATTGGAATTGCCACCAATATTAATCATCTCTGGCCAACTTACGAATATGCCCAGCACACCATGCGGGGAGGATCTGAACTTTCTGCTACAACTCAAACAAACGAAACAACTCAAACAGGGAAAAAGACACGTAGTGGATTAGATTTAAAATATGCCACACAATGGTGTTACAGCATAGATGAAACAGCAAACTTACTTATTCCTAATTTTTGCGGAGGATCATCGGGCGGAGCGCTGGATAAAAATTCACATACTTATAAGGCTCTTAAACAAGAGGGATACCAAGGGGCCGAACAAGTAATAAAACAACTACCTCTATATTGGGGATCACAACCATTTACAGCAGGCCCCATGTACATGGGAGCAATTAGTATATTCTTATTTGTACTAGGATTCTTTGTTCTTAAAGGCGGACTTAAATGGTGGATTGGTTCGGTATCACTTTTAGCACTTATGCTTGGATGGGGCTCCCACTTTATGCCAATATCTGAATTCTTTTTTAATTGGGCTCCAATGTACAATAAGTTTAGAACTGTCTCTATGATTCTGGTTATTTTACAAATACTTATCCCAATAATGGCCGTACTTACTGTAAATGAGCTACTATTTGGAAATAATACTGCAGATGGAAATACCATTATTACTCAACCTAATACAAAACAGGTACGGCGCGGCTTTTATTGGGCTCTTGGGCTTACCGCCGGATTCTCTCTTATTTTTGCCATTATCCCATCGCTGGCCGGAACATTTATATCTGGTAACGACGGCCAAATGCCTAATGCTCTGCTTAAACCACTAGCCCAAGATAGAATGGCGTTATTACAAAATGATGCTATAAGAACAATAATTTTTATTTTACTCGCTGCCTGTACGCTTTGGTTTGCATATATTAAAAAAATAAAAAGCAAATATGCTGCTATTACCCTTACAGTACTTGTTCTTATAGATTTATGGGGAGTAGATAAACGATATTTAAACGATTCTCACTTTGTTACACAACGTGAATTTAAAACCGCTCTAAATCTACGCCAAGTAGATAAACTTATTTTAGAAGACAAAGATCCAAATTACAGAGTTTTAGATATTAGTGTAAACACATTTAACGATGCTTACGTAAGTTATCATCATAAAACAATTGGAGGGTATAGTCCTGCAAAATTACAACGGTATCAAGATCTTATAGATTATAATATTTCCGTAGAAATGGGAGCTATATCGCAGGAATTAAGTGGCGCACAAACATTAGAAGATGCCCAAACCGCCCTAACATATCACCCTGTTTTAAGCATGCTTAATACAAAATATATTGTTATAAATGAAAATGTTCCTCCTTTAGTAAATAAATATGCCCTAGGAAACGCCTGGTTTATTAATGAAATAATTACTGTTAACAATGCAAATGAGGAAATTACAAAACTTAAAACAATAGACCCTGCACACCAAGCTGTGGTTTCTAAAGAGTTTAGTAACATAATAACTTTGGCAAAACCAAGCACAACTTTGCAAGACTCAACAGCCAACATATCTCTTACCTCTTACGCTCCTAATAAATTAGAATACAGCTATAATAGCACAATCCCGCAAACCGCCCTATTTAGCGAAGTCTATTATAATCCGGGATGGAAAGCTACCATAGACGGACAAGAAGCACCAATTTTTAGAGCTAATTGGATATTGCGCGGTTTACAACTCCCGGCAGGGAAACACAATATTGTGTTCACATTTGAACCGCTAAGTTTCTCCAAAGGAGCAACCTACTCTCGTATAGCATCCGTATTACTTATTGTTTTACTTTTAGGTGGTTTAACTGTTATGTATATTAGAAATAGAAAGAAAGATGGAAAACAGAATTTGTAAATTATTTGGCATTAAGTACCCTATTATATTGGGGGGAATGGTTTGGTGTAGTGGCTGGAGGTTAGCCTCTGCCGTTAGCAAATGTGGCGGATTAGGTTTACTTGGGGCAGGGAGTATGCATCCCGATAATTTAAGGTATCATATTCGCGCATGCAAAGCTGCACTTACTATAAATTCATCTGAAACAGTTGGCACTCCGTTTGGAGTAAATGTGCCTCTCATGTATCCTCAAATTGATTTACTAATGAATATTTTAGTTGAGGAAGATGTAAAAATAGTATTTACTTCTGCTGGAAGTCCCAAAAAATTAACCCCGTTTTTAAAAGAACACGGAATTACCGTATGCCATGTAGTATCTAGCAGTACATTTGCTAAAAAAAGTGAAGACGCAGGAGTAGATGCCATTGTTGCAGAAGGTTTTGAAGCTGGTGGACACAATGGAAGAGAGGAGACAACCACTTTATGTTTAATCCCTGCTGTGCGCCAGGCCACAACTTTACCACTAATTGCCGCAGGGGGAATTGCCCTACGTTGCCAAATAAAAGCGGCAGAGGCACTTGGAGCCGAAGGGGTACAAATAGGAACCCGTTTTGCGTTAAGTACCGAAAGTTCCGCACACCAAAACTTTAAGAACCACTGCATGGGCTTAGAAGAGGGAGCAACCAAATTACTTCTAAAAAAGCTCTCTCCCACCCGTCTTGCCCCCGGCAATTTTACCGCCAAAATACAGGACATGGAAGATGCAGGAGCAACCAAAGAAGAACTTATTACCTTCCTTGGCAAAGGACGTGCAAAACAAGGAATTTTTGAAGGTGACCTCACCCAAGGAGAACTAGAAATAGGACAGATTTGCAATATGGTTAAACACCCCGAAACCGTGGCGCAAATAATGGAACAGCTTACTCACATAGATTAGAAAGACACACCAAAACCCAATAATTCTACTTAACATTCATCCGCATTTTTAGTGCTTCCCTTAGATTATCTTGTGGCAATAAGCCTAATTTTGAGCGTATATGCGACCGTTGGCTAGAAATATTAGTCTCTGTTTTACCAAGCTCCTCACATATTTCCAGCAATTTTTTACCTTTAAGAATAAGATTGCAAATTTCTATTTCAGATTGTGATAACTGCGGAAGTAAAGCAGATAATTTATCATAATTAATGCGCTCTTGTTCAAGAAGATAACGCACATTATTGCGCATATTCTTCTTTGCCTTATCTCCTACTATACTCATAACGTCTTCAATCTGTTGTTTAGTCAAATTCTGCTTTTTAGTTAATAATACCCACGCATCAAGTTGTCTTTTATTTAAACTAAAACGTATTGCTAAATTTTCATATTCCATTTTTAATTCCCTATTTTCTTCAAATATCCCATATATTACTCTACCCATTATACTAGCAAAAGATCCATACAAAGCAAACATGATACAAAAAACAGGTAAAAAATCCCAAAGCACCACACTTTTAGAAATATAAATAGCCACAACATATGTTACTAATGATACAACAAGTATTACTATATTTATATAACGTAACTGCGACAAGTAAGCAATAAGAAAACATGACAAAAGTAATGTCATATCCAAAATTATAATACTATCCGACATTTGCAGATTTGATGAAGTTATTGCCGCATAAATAATTTTTGAACTTGCGGTTGCTTGATATAAAATAATATGGCAAAATAAAGCTTGCGACAAAGAAAATACACGTTTGTAATACAGTAAAAAAAGCACAATAGGCAGTACTATTAATGTAAAATTATTTATATAAAAAGCCACTGTCCTAATATCCTTATAGAAAAAAGTTGCAGATATACCAATAATTACCATTCCAAATTCTGATAGCAAAAAAATAGCTAATCTCTGACGCTCAATAAAGTCACCATTTTTTAAATCAAAATAGGTAACAATAAAATCCCAGACACGGGAAATTAAACCATATAGAGCACTCTCTATTTTCATCGTTTAAATTAAATTTAAAAACAAAAATACAAAAAAATACCTTTAAAGGTATTTCAAGGTTATAAAACATATAAATATATTAATAAGTTTATACATTAGCAAAATAAAATAGAACATAAAATATGAAAAAAATTATCACTTCATTAAAGACGGTATCATTATGCACCATTATGATATCTTTAGTGTTTTTCTCTATTTCCTGCAATAAAGACAAGGAAATTGACATTCTACCTACATTAGAAGATTCTGTTGCAGTAATATCGCTTACTTACAACAATTTTAAAAATGCAAATGATGTATTAGTGCAAGGCCCCGACTCTTCTCTTATTATTATTAATCCACAATTGCTAGAAGACCAAAAAAATGACTCTGATAAATCTAATCAAACAATAAAGAGAGGAAATGTTTTAGCAATATGGACTGGAATTAGTAATTTACCTTTCTATAAAAGAGTAGAAAGCATAGAATATGAAAACAATAAACTACTTGTTAAAGTTTCACCGGCCACAGTAGCAGAGGCTATTGTAAACATGCATGTTAAACTAGATACTAATCCATATTATAATCAAAGCCCAAACGTTGCCGCACAATCTTTATCTAATTCTATTGGCTCGTCCCCATACCTAATGGATAATGATGGTTATCTGCATCCTACAGTAATTATGGCTCCAAAGGATAATGTATACTATAAAGATAGTGATGAACTATATCCATTATTAGAAAACAAATATGGATATTCTAATGATTCTCAAGTTATTTTTAATATGCTTGAATATGGTGATAATACAGGAAATTGCGATTTTAGAATAGGATTTAGCAAAGATATTAATGTTGATTTTCTTAATGATGGAACTTTTAAGATGGGATTAAAAGGGAGTGTTGGCGGATATATTGGGTCGCGTATAATATTTGAAACGTCATGGCTTAAGATTAAGTATTTTGAAGCTTCATTTCTTGGAGGATATAACACAAATCTTAATCTTAAATTAGGAGTATCGGGTAAAAAAGAATTTGGAGATACTAAATATAAACAACTTGCCCCTATCGGCGCCTATCACGCTATTTTTACTGTAGGACCTGTTCCAATATACATTAAAATTGAGGCAGAACTTGCCCGAAAAGTTTCCGCTACTGTATCTGGATCTCTTGGTCTTGTTATTCCGGTGCAAGTATCAGGTGATTTTGAGTGTGGAGTAAAATATTATCAAGGAAAATGGGGCCCGGTAACCAGCTTTACTCACAAGGAAACCTCGCCATCTTTTGATAATGCCGGATTTAAAGCAGAGGCAGGCTTAAGCGCAGAAGCTGGCATATATATAAAAGCAGGAGCATATTTAGGTAGCGTAGCAGGGCCATATTGTGCAATTGGGCCACAAATCTCTGCAGACGCAAAAGCTAGCCTTACAAATATTAAGTTCTTAAAAGCGAGTGTTTCTGCAAAAGCTGCTTTAGTGTCATCCGTAGGGGCAGAGCTAAAACTATTATGGTGGAAGTTGGCAGATTACCATGTAGACTTTACATTATTTGAATACGAATTCATAAAAAAAGAATGGGAAGTATTCCTTGGAAAAACCGCCAATTATAACGAACAGACAATTATTCCTTATCGCCTACCCTAGTATTCCAATTAAAGACAGCTCTAA
>JAVXCW010000045.1:0-13762 GCA_036659275.1 Bacteroidales bacterium
ACTGACTAATTTTTTAGCCAGTCTCTTTTATATAAAAGCTATTTGAATTATTTTTTGGGAAAATTATATACTGCATCGGCAGGTAACTTATAATTTAGATTAGCTATGCCCCATAATACTATTGCGTTTACAACAGAAGTATGGTTCATATATTCTGGGATACTTTTGTTATATAAATCTCTATCTGTATGCCATATTTCGCCATAGCTAAAATTATATCCTAGTGGATCTCCGGTTCCAAATCCTATAGTTGGAACGCCATTCATTGCAAAATACGCATGGTCTGTTCCTCCTTCTTCTACAGGAATATCGTAAGGGTATCCTTTACTTATTTTTAAGGTAAACGGAAATTTTTTATTTAAGTTAACTAAGGGATCACAAACATTAACTAAATTATCATACCACGCCTCTGGAACAGACAAACTATTAGCAACAGTAGGTCCCCCGTCACGATTAAAATAATTTACTATTTTAGGTAGTTTATCTTGATTGTGCTGAACCCAAAATTTTGATCCCCATAAACCATACTCCTCACCTGCCCATAAGCAAAACATAATGGATCTTTTTGGTTTTGCACCTGCCGTAGCTAATAAACGAGCTGCTTCCATGGTTGGAGCAACGCCTGTGCCACAATCAACTGCCCCGGTTGCAACATCAAAAGCGTCTAAATGTCCACCGCAAAGGAGATATTCGTTGGGAAATTCACTCCCTTTAATAACAGCAATAACATTATGATACTTAACCGGTCCCATTTTAAAGTGATTTCTTATATCAAATTCCAATTGACAATACTCCCTTTTATTAACTATATCTGCAATAATATTATATTGCACTTCGTCTAACTTAATATCAGGAATAGTAGGGAGAGTTTCCCATGTCATTGTTTCAATATTTTTCCTATCATATAAAGTTGTAATTGGACTAAACGCAGATTGTATAATACCTAACATTCCAGCCTCCCTCATTTCTTTATAAAACAAAGCTGGTTCCTCAATAAGTGGAAGATAATCTTTATCTTTTAATGCCCCTAACTTAACTTCATTTTTTGCTTTTGTTTTGGGGTTCTCTCTTATTTCTCTTTTAATAATATTTCTTTGGCCTCTAATGCTATCGTTATATTCTCTTATTAAAAAGTTTTTCTTTGCTATTTCTTCATTTTTTGCTATAATCTCCGCTCTCCTTATATCGCCTTTAGCTGAATAATCTATTGGCCATCCGCTACTTTTTCCACCAATTAACACCCAAGCGCCATTAATAGTCCCTTTCATCTGCTCAAATTGAGCTCTTGTTTTTGGCTCTTTTACAACAGTTCCACGCTGAATCCCTTTTGTACCTGCTGTATAAGACGGAGTTGTAAAATGCAATGTCATACCGTTCTCCCCAAGCATTTTTCCAAACCAAGGGCCTCTGTTAAATCCAACATTTAGTTGCCCAACTTCCTCTTTATAAGCATCTAATCCCCATTTTTTAAACATATACACGCACCAATCTGCAGCATTATTATAAGCATCGGAACCTAAAGGGCGTCCGCCAAAACGGTTGCACAACACATCTAAGAGTTCCATTGTTTTATTATCTTGCTCTGCAACGGCTATAATTTTCTTTACAATAGTGTCATTTTGTGTTTTACTTGCAGATTGTGCAGATATATCTTTCCAAAAGCACAATATTCCACATAATATTAAAATAGTTACTAACTTCTTCATTACAATGATTTTAATAATTCAATAATATCTTTTTCATTAGATAAATTAAAATTGTTCGATTTTATTATATTACTTATAATATTTTTGCTCTTAGGGAATATCTTTTTTATTCCCTTTACATTAGCCTCCACAATATTATCTCCCATTTTTATAAAATAGGTTACCTCAACCTCAAAATCGTACTCCCCCACAACTGCTAATGGCTGTCTGCTATTGTTAGAAGAACTTTGAATAGATGAAACACTTGATATTGCTGAAGTACTGGACACTGATCCAAATGCGCCCTCCTTTCTAATATCTGTACAACGAGTAGCTCTAAATTTAATTAAATCTAAAGAGTCCTTATTGTATATTATTTTGCCAAATCCGCCATTAATAGGAACCCAATAGCTATTATCAATCATAACCATTGTTATATGCTCCGGAAATGCCAACTCTAACTCTTTACCGTCCTTATTCTTAAATAAAATAGCTCCTGTAAATAAGTTATAATTGAAAGAACTATTGGTTACAGATCCGTTTTTATAGTAAACACATCCATCCTTATAATCATTAAATTCACGCATCATTTCTAATGGCAAAATTTTATCATAAGTAATTTCGGATTTTACTTTTACAGTTGTTTTCTGCTGAGCAAACAACAAATTACAACCAAATAAAAAAATAAATAAAATGTAGGCTGTTCTTTTCATAAATAATTATTTTATTGTGGATAATAAGCATAAATATAATTACTCAAAATAATCATATCAAAGTAATTATATTCATGCCATAAAGCGTATTATAACAACACTACTAGCTATTGTGCCTCTAGTATCTCCGATATATTAATCCAACTTCCATCGTACGATTTATATCTATAGTTAAGATGGAAAGTTTCATAATCCCAATCAAAATAACTTTCTTTCTCGGGATCAAGCTCTAGTGATGCCGGATTTCTATATCCCCAAGCATCTCTTGGCAGTTTAATAAGTTCAACTTTATACTTATTCTTATTATCGGTCGGAATTATTTTTAGCCTAAATGAATAAGGAATATAATCCCAATTATCGTAATCCCAATTATCAACTAAATCATTATCTATATAGTCTATAAATATTGGTAAATCTACCATATCAATAGAATATGATGTAAATGATTTTTGACCTGCACTTGCATTTGTTCTTCCACCTGCAGTAATCGACATTTTACTAGCATATTTCCATTCATAATCGTTCTTGGCAGTAATTTTAAGCATTAAAACAGAACGTTCTGCATCAGGCCCATACTTTGATGCCGATTTAATAGAAAGCGGCAAATAAAATACTTTTCCAAAATCAACATTGCTGTTAACAAATTTAATAGGTACATATGTATCTATAGCATTTGCCTCAATTTTAACTGTTGCCGGAAATTCATACGCATTTGATGGCAATAAATATCCGCCCTTAGGAATAAGAGTTTCGTCTACTGCAAGATTTAATGTGTACTCTTGGCCTACAGGTAAACCATGAGAAACTATGCGAAAATCATACTTATCATTTTTATTCTCATAATTTACCATTAATTTTTTAGCAATAACATTACCCTTTACATCCCTATTATCCCAAAAATAAAAACTAGGTTCGTCCATTGTTACACAGTATAGTGCACTTAGCATATTTGCATTTTCCTGTAAATTATACATAGACGTAGATTGCAGTTGAACCGGAATTGCATACTTAACTTCATTAGTTTTTAATCCTAATGCTTTAAGCTTTAGCATATCAATTTTAATTGGTATATCCCCATGAGACGTTCCCTTAGCTATAACAATTTTATCGTCCACAAAACTGTAACAACTAGCCGGCAATTCCACAATTTTTCCCGAATATTCTTCTGGAACTACAGCATTATTATAATCTTCTATTAATTTTGGAACTACAGCAAAAGTAACAACTATATCTGTTTTTTGATTCTCCGGTCTTACGCCTGAACAATAAGCAGATAAATTAACTATATACTCATTAGATTCCAGTAGCCAAGCCTTATTAATACTTAATCCATTTTTTGGTATATAAACCTTTGGAGTATCATTATCAAGCCATACGTCTTTGCTACAGCCCATAAACAAGACCGCCAACAATATAATTATGTAATATTTATTTTTCATATATCCTTATTTTATTAAATAAACATTCTACCATTCTGGGTTTTGAATAAGTTTCCCTTCGTATTTTACTATTTCTGTGTATGGGATAGGCCACCAATACATACAATTACGCCATACGCGGTCTTCTACTTTTTCTACCTGATATTTAAATCCAATAGGCTTATTCTTTGAATCAAATCCGGTAGGCGTAATAACTACTCCATGAATAGTTGCGCCCAATTTTTCTCCTTCTTTCCATCTTCTAAGATCATACATGCGGTGTCCTTCAAAACAAAGTTCAATTCTCCGTTCGTGTTTTATTACCTCCCTCATTGCCTCTTTTGATAAGCCATTTGGAATAGCAGGCATTTTTACGCGTGCTCTAATAAAATTAATTGCCTCTAAAGCATTCTGGGGGCCAAACTGTAATGCGCCATCTGGATCCGGAGCTTGTGGTCCGTAGGCTTCATTCATTGCCTCTGCATAATTAAGTATCATTTCGGCAACCCTAAATTCATTTCTACTTCTGTACGGTGTAGCTCTGTAGCCGGATGCATTCCAATAATAATCCTCTGAAAAGAATTTACGATAATAATATCCGGTTTTAGTTGAGCGTGGATTAGTAACATCTCTATGAGCACCTCCATCATAAGTATCAATTGTGTATTGTTTAGAGGCATTATTTCCCCAAACTAATCCATTATATGAAATAGATGCATAAAAACGGGGATCTCGGTTTGCATATGGATTATTAGCATGTTGTGGATTACTCCAATCAAAGGGTACCGCTTTGGCACCAGAGGTATTGAAATTTTCAACAACTTCAAAAGCATCAACCATCTCTTGAGTAGGATTAGTAGCTCCATAACACCCCTCCAACCCTGCAGGCAAGTTGTAAATCTCATCTCTAACAGCTCTTGAAGACCATGCGACTGAACCCCAAATAATTTCATGTTGGTTTAGGTAAGAAACCAATCCAACTTGATTTCCATACCGTCCGGCACCGGCATAGGGAGGATTAAATTTTTTGACAGGCATTAAATAATAGAAATCATTCTCATTTATTGCGGCTCTCGCAGCTTTAATTGCAATTTTCCATCGCTCAATATCACCTGTAGTATTAGCGGCAATACCAAAGTTTGCAAACTCCCCTTGGTATAGCGGACTTGCATAATAAAGAGTTACTCTAGATTTTAAAGCTTGGGCAGCCGTTTTATTTGCTTTTCCAAAATTATTATCATCCCACATTAACGGGAGTGCACTAATTGCTACATCACAATCCGCTATAATTTGATTATAACACTCTTCCAATGTATTTTTAGGAGAAAACAAGTTGTCATTTATATTTAGACTTTTTATAGTAATAGGGAAGCATCCGTATTTTCTAAATAAATCGAATTGGAAAAAAGCTCTCAAAAAATGGGCATGTGCTTTTTCATAAGTTCTCTCGTGAGCTCTTGCCGGATTAGTAGGGTCATCTATTAAAGCTGAGTTGTCTACATTCTCTAAGAATATATTAACTCTTCTAATGGCCATGTAAGCATTTGTCCATGGAGAAGAGTAAGCTGCATAACTAGAAAAATGGCCCCCGTGGTAAATTGTAGGAATATTTGTTGGGTTCCATACGCCATTGGTAAAATAGCGGACAGGCCCTGCAGGATCGGAATGAATTGCCTCATCACAAGCAGAGGCAGTATTCCCATATCCTTCTACATCACTATAAAAGGGAGCAGGAGCCTGATCGGCAGAAATAGCATCAAGAAAACCTTTTGTATAGTCGTAATAGCTCCAAACATCTTCTGGCGTTCTTGCTGCATCCGGTGGCCAAGGGTAAAGATATGACCTATCACATGAACTGCTTAATAGCAGTAAAACCGAACCTAAAATAAAAATATATAATCTATTTTTCATTGCTTTAGAATTTAAGATTTAGACCAAAATTAAAAATCTGAGTTTGCGGATATTGACTAATACCTGCGTTAGGATCCTCCGGATCGAATCCATCCATATTATCTATGCTAAAAACATTATACGCATTAAAATAAATTCTGAAACCATACATCCCCATTTTTTTAGCTATATTAGATGGGAAATTATAGCCTAATTCCAAATTCTTAAGGCGTAAATATGTAGCATCTTTCATCCAATAGCTAGAGATTCTCCAGTTATTATCATTAGACAAAGAGGTTAATCTTGGATAGTTTGCCGTAGCCCAACTTGCTTCGTTAGTGTAATGATTTAGAGCATGGCTCGAAATGTTTCCATTATTATAAAATGCTCTCATTGCATTGTTACCCATATAAGAACTAGACTCACTTGCTCCTTGGAACAACATAGAAAGATCAAAGTTTTTATATCTTACCCCTAAATCAATTGCAAAACCCAATTTGGGAAAAGTTCCTTTTCCTAATTTTGTATAGTCATTGGCATCTATTATTTTATCGTTATTTAAATCGGCATATTTAATATCTCCCGGTTGATATTGTCCAAAAGTTTGCATTGGGCTAGCATCTATATCTGCTTGATTTTTAAATAATCCCAATGCAATTAAACCAAAATCCTGTCTTGAACTTCCACCTGTCTCCATTCTGTATAAATCTGGTTTAAATGGCTCATCCATATTAATAATCTTATTGGTAGAATAATCTACATAAGCATTTGCCCAATAAGAAAAGTCTCCGGCAACATCTGCCCATCCTAGCGAAATCTCAAAGCCTTTGCTATTTACTTGTCCGTTATTCATAATAGGCAGATTATCGTCCGAAACGCCAAACGCCAAAGGAATACTTCCAATTCCGCGAGTATATATATCATACCTTTTTTCAAAGAACATGTCTCCTGAGAATGATAGCCTTCTATCAAAGAATTTAGCATCTAAGCCAATATTTGTCATCATCGATTTTTCAATTGTGAAATCGGGATTAGGTACAACACCCTCTCTAACCACAGCAGGACTATAATAGAGTGAAGTTCCCCAACAATGAGCCTGTCCTTGGCTCCACCATCTATCCCTATATGGAAAACGATACTTAAGGCCGTTCATATCGGTAAATGCATAATTGTCATTACCTACAATGCCCCAAGATGCCCTTAATTTAAGCAATTGCATAAAGCTACTCTTCATCCATGGCTCGTCTGATAGAATCCATGATCCAGAAACTGCAGGAAATAAAAATCTAGATTTATTAGTTAAATAAAAATTATCTGTTCCGGAATACGATGTTGTTACTTCAAAAAAGTACCTGTTTTTGAACGAATAATCTCCCCTAAATATAAAATCCTGTGTTTTTTTATCGGGTTGATTCGCCTCTGGCGGTACTGTTCTATATTGCTTATACATTAGTAAGCCGTTTATTTTATGGTTTCCAAAAGTACGGTCGTACCTTAAATTGAGATTTAAACCCGACCACTGATCTGATTGCGCATTATACGTTCTAGTTAAGGAACTCTCTGTGTTATAAGACCTATATTGTATAGATTCATCGGGTTTAACCATTCTATCCCAAACCAAATAATTTTTATATTTATAAACCTCAATATAATTATACCCATCATTATTAAATTCAAGATTAAGAGTTAACCCTTTAGTTAAATAATCCATATCGTGCTTTATGTTTACTCCCAATTGATAGTAGCGACGTGTATCCTCACAATCACCTCTGTATGATAAATCCCCCAAAGGATTTGATGTATAGAGCGAATTCCCGCCTAACATATGTACTTCTTTCTTTAATGCAGGATCGATACCTGTAAATTCCAAAGGGAAAGCATTTGATGGATAACGAGAAAACATATCAAATATAGTACTACTGCTAGTATACGGGTTCCGTCTATCTTCAATACGCCCTGCTAAATTAAAACTGGCCGATAAACGCTTAAATATTTGTAAGTCTACATTAACGCGGGCATTGTACCTAGAATATCTTAGTTGTGTCTCAAAATCGGAATTCTCTGTTGTCCTATCATATAATCCACCTTGGTTATTATAAGCTAATGCAATAAAATATTTAACTATTCTATTACCTCCCGATAAAGAAAGTGACCCTTTTATCTGATGAGTTAGTGGTTTTATAAACTCCTTATAATAATCTACATTAGGATGTGTTAATGGGCTTTTTTGATTTCTATATAACTCAATATCCTCTTTAGTATACAACGGCTTTAAGCCGTCATTTTGTCGAGCTTCATTATGAAAAATTGCATATTCATCGGCACCTAAAAAATTAGGAAGATTTATAGGCCTTACAAATCCGGCAGTAAATTCTACATCAATTGTTCTGCGATTTTCATGTCCTCGTTTTGTAGTTACCAAAATAACTCCATTTGCGCCTCTAGCTCCATATATAGCTGTAGCAGCAGCATCTTTAAGGATACTAAACGATTCAATTTCACTAGGATCAAAATCGGTAAACGCACGTTCAAAGCCATCTACTATAGCAATAGGTTCTCCGGCTCCTCCTTTAGCCATTGTGTTTACCCCTCCATCTTCCAATGTACGGATACCCCTTATTCTCCATGAAGTATTTTCCAAACCGGGCAGTCCGCTTCCATTAACAATTGTAAGGCCCGGTAATCTGCCGGATAATGACTGAGTTAAGCGCATTGTAGGGCTCTTTCGTAACTCTTCTTGAGTAGTTGTGGAAACGGCAGATGTTAGGCTTCTCTTATCTGTAGTCATCCATGGCATATTTACTTTATCTTTAATTCCCTGTCCTTCAACTGCATATTTAAGTATAGCTTTTAGTTTTCCTTCTTTTAAGACCGTAGTTGTGTACCGTTCAAAGCCATCGGCTTCGATAATTAATATTGATTTTAATTCCGGCACATCAATTGTAAATTCACCAAGCTCATCTGACATAGCTTGTACAGTAGATTCTTGAATGCTTATTATTGCCCCCATTACAGGAACGCCTTGTTCATTAACAATTTCTCCATAAACAGTAATAGGTGCCACTTTATTTTGGGCATATCCCAATACCGGAGATAAAAAATTAGTGAATAATACTAGCAATGCACAGAACAATATTGCTCTGTAACATACCATGTTTTTATAGATTTTATAGTAATTCATATCTTTAAATTTTAAATCTTACCATCCGGGATTTTGCGCTATTTCCATAGAGTAAACCTGCTCTTTTGGAATAGGGTATAAATACATTCTTCCCTCATCAAAAACGCGGTCTTCAATAAGAACCCTATTATATGTATACGAATCACCATCTTTTACAGGATCAACGCCATAGATAGATTTCATGTGTTTGGCTCCATCTTTCCATCTTAAAATATCATATAAATAATGCCCTTCAAAGCATAGTTCAATTGTTCTTTCATTCTTTACTCGTTCTCTCATTTCTGCTTGAGATAATCCGGCAGGAATCTTAGGCATCCCCTTTGTTAATACTGGAAAATTAGGATTTGTTTGCCTCTCAACTTTAACCTGATAATACTTATCACTACTTCCCCCAATAGCTTTACTTGGCGGACACACCAAACGACCTCTTATTCTATTTATAACATCCCTAGAAGTAATGGTATTTTCCCTTTGCAATCCATCAACATCAGCTCCAAAAGCTTCATTCATAGCCTCGGCATAATTTAATAAGACTTCTCCGTAGCGAAAGTAAAATGCAACCATTTGTCCAGATCCTACTTGCTCAGAGCTATAACAGGTTGCCGGCCAAAATTTTCTCAAATAATAACCTGTCCTTGAGAATAGGTGATTTTTAGGATTTCTGTCTTTCCCATATGCTGTCCCCTCGCGCCATGTTTCAATGTTTCTCTTAATCCAATATACGTTATTGTACAAAACCGTATAATAGAAGCGAGGATCTCTATTTTTATACATATTCTTTACATGATTGGGGTTATTCCAGTCAAATTTCTCAGTTCCAATAGCATTCCCTTGGGCATCATATTTAATTACCTCAAATCTGTCAACAAAATCTTGTGTTGGCGAATTACTACCATATCCCTGAAATCCATCACCGGGTGTTGCTTGTCCATATAAAATTACAAATGAATTAAATGTAAAAGAGCTAGCATATGAATTAACTACAGGCATAATTAGCTCAGGTTTTAATTCTGCAAAACTCCCCATAAATATGCTTCGATATTCGGGCATTAGCTGATTTAGACCTCTTGAGTCACAAAAATCTATACAATCTCGTGCCGCTGCTGCCGCTTTTTTCCATTTTTCTATATCATTAGTTGGATTATTCAATGGGCTTGCTGCGTATAGAAGTACTCTGCTCTTAAGAGCCATAGCCGCAACTTTTGTGATTCGCCCAAAATCATTTTGTGGCCATACATCGGGTAAAACACTAATTGCTTTATCAACATTTTCTATAATATAATTACATGTTTCATCATAAGTTGCACGAGGCACCTTTAAATTTGTCTCTAATGTTAAGACATCCTTTACAAGTGGAACGCCCCCATATCTTTTTAGTAATTCAAAATAATTGAAAGCAATCATAAATTGAACCTCACCCAACATAGTTACTTTCCTACTAACGTTATTAGAATAGGGCTCATTTTTAAAATTATCTATATTTTCCAAAAACATATAGCACATCCTAAGGTTTTCATAGGCATTTCCCCATGGAGCTGCTACTTCATAATAAGCAGCTGAATTAAACCAGTTGCCAACATTAAAAGAATTATTGGCAGCACCATAAGTAGCCGTATATTCCGCCATATCTGTGGCTGATTCCAAAAATCCCGGATTGCTCTGCGAAAAATAAGAGCTGCCAGAAGTCCACACTCTAGGGAGACTAATATATAACTGATCCATATATCTCTGAGCTCTTGTATAATCTTCAAAGATATACCCTTTTGTCTGCTCTCCGGTTGGCGCTTGATCTAAAAAGTTACTGCATGCCGGTAATACGGCTAGAGTAAATAAAATTATAATTATCTTTTTCATTCTTCCTAAAAATTTAAATTAAGGCCCAAACTAAAGTTTCTAGCCTGTGGATAAACACTTTCACTTGAATTATTAGGCGTCTCCGGGTCTACAACTTTTAATTTATCCCATGTAAATAAGTTAGATCCACTTACATAAATTCTCAATCCTTTCATCCCTATCTTTTTAGCAGCATTTGGACTTAAAGAATAAGCTACCTCTACGCTCTTTAACCTTAAATAAGGGTTATCTTTAATAAAAAATGAATTCTGAACGTGATTTTGGCTTATTGCTCCTACGTGTAAAGCCGGATATGTGGCAGTTTCTGCAGTTTGCGGGGTCCACCTTCCAAGATGTATATCTTGTACTTTTCCTCTATTATAGAATTCATACATTAAGAATTGAGAGATAAAAACGCTCGATTGCGCAGCTCCTTGGAATAAGACATTAACATCAAAATTTTTAATTTTAGCCCCAAATGAAAGTCCAAAGGAGTATCTTGGGTATTTTGGATAACCTATAGGTACCCTGTCGTAATCATTAACTACTCCATCTCCGTTATAATCCATATATCTTAAATCTCCCGGTATAGGAGTACTTCCAACTTGCTGTTTTGGCGCGTTATCTATCTCTTCTTGATTTTGAAAGAATCCTTCAACAACATATCCAAAAAACTGTCCTATTGGTTTTCCTTCTGCCTTTAGCCATGGGTCTTTTGCAACAGGCTCATCTTGGAATACTATCTCGTTTTTTACGTATGATACATTTCCCTTTATATAAAAGCTGTAGTCTCTACTAAGTTCGTGATTGTAAGAAACTTCTAATTCCCATCCATCACGCTTTGTTTTGCCTATATTTACATCGGGCAACCCTATTCCCAAAATTTGTGGAACTGATTGCGATTCTTGTAAAATATCGTGACGATTCTCAAAAAAACGATCATAGGTAATATTAATTCTATTTTTCCAAATAGTTAAATCGGCTCCTATGTTAACTTGATCTGCTTTCTCCCATGTTGCCAAAGGGTTTGCAATTGAAGGCTCAATGGTATATCCCAATGTACTTCCTCCACCATAACCAAAATAAGGGACAGAATAATCACTGCCCGATCCCGTAAGCCATTTACCCTCTTTATAGAGGAATCTGGTTCCGGCATAATCGCTACCGGTTAATCCCCAAGATCCCCTCAACTTTAAGTTATTAATAAACTTAATTCCTTTCATGAATTTTTCAGATGTTACATTCCAACTTGCCGATACTGATGGAAAAAATCCAAATCTTTCTCCCGGAGCAAAATTTTCTGATCCTCTATATGAACCATTTGCCTCTATATTATATCTATTTTTATAAGAATAATTAATTTTACCTATAAAACTGGCAGCATTATAGGAAACAGACGAACCTAATCTCCTTTCCGAAAAATTAGCAATACCCTGTACCCTTAAAGAATGGTCTCCAAATTTTCTGGAATAGACTACATTTGCCAAACCATCTAGAGTTCTCTCTATTGAACCCCACGAAACGCCATTATCTCCATAAAAAAATTCTGGTTTTAAGAAGGAGATGTAACGATCTGCTCTATCGGGACGTGATATAAGTTGATAAGTAGATTGTGTTTCAGACCAATATTTAGCCGGATAGAACCCGGAGTCAAATGCGATTCGTGCATTTACAGAGAGTCCTTTTACCCATTTGTTAAAATCATATTCTAATTTTATAGAAGATGTAATCCAAGATGTGGTTCGCTGGTCACTCCCCTTAGTATTTAGTAGCCACATTGGATTCATATCTTTGTATTCAGACGTTGCAGCATAAGATCCATTAGGATTTAGAGCCGGCATATACCAAGGGGCCATTCTATTCATATTTGTAAATACATTCATTTGCTGATTTGGCTCCCTCTTATCACTATAACTTCCGCTTAATTCAACAGAAATGGTAAAATCTTTTGTAATAATAGCATCAACATTTGCAGAGAAACGATATCTTTTATAAGAGAATTTTGGATTATAAATTCTCCCTTGAGTTGTTTTTAATTGACCTTCTTGGTCTATAAATGATCCTGATATAAAATATCTTACAGTACGTGAGCCCCCTCTTAAATTTAATGAGGCATTGTATTGTGGTGCAACTTTTTTCATTAATAAATCATACCAATTGGTATCGGGGTATCTGTAAGGATCGTCTTGGGTTCTGTAATGTTCCAAATCCTCATTAGAATACAATGGGTCATTACCATCATTCATTAAAGCTTCGTTATATAACTTTAGACTTTCATAAGAATTAAGGTAATTAGGATACCTTGTAAATTGTTGTAATGTTGTGGATACATTAAGTCCAACAGCAATTTTCCCTTCTTGTCCTCTTTTTGAGGTAATAAGGATTACTCCATTTGCCCCTTTTGATCCATAAACAGCGGTGGCAGCAGCGTCTTTTAATATGTTAACCGACTCAAGCTCACCGGCATCCATTGTAGCAAAAATTTCTCTAGTTCTTTCAACTCCATCTATAACATACAACGGCTCCGAAGAGTTCCACGATCCTTGCCCCCTAATAATGATTGTTGCATCGTCATTGCCCGGTTGTCCGCTCGACTGCATTGTTGTAATACCGGCAAGCCTGCCAGCAAGAGCATTGGTAACGTTAGCTACCGGCGTTTGAATAATTTCCGTAGATTTAATTGAAGAAACAGATGCCGAAACACTCGATTTGCTTTGTTGTCCAAAGCCTACAATAACAACCTCTTCCAAATTTTCAGATTCGAGTTCCATCTGATGGTTAATTAAAGAACTTTTACCTATACTAACAATACCTGTCTTATATCCCATAAAACTAAAAGATAAACTTTTAGAATTGGACAGAACTTCCATGGAATATTTACCATTATCGTCTGTAACAGCACCTAACCTTGGGTTTGAGGTATCAAATACATTTAAAAATGGGAACGGGTTCCCATTTTCATCGGTAACAGTTCCCGAGATTTTAATTTTTCCTGCGGGGGTTGACTTTTTTTCGGCTCCCGATAGAATTATTTGCTTTCCC
>JAVXCW010000045.1:13862-14928 GCA_036659275.1 Bacteroidales bacterium
CTTTCCCGGTTAGTAAATCTTGTAACACGTTATTTAGCGTTACATTTTTAAATTCTCCCGTGACGTTTTTTGTTACATCAACAACACTAGGCGAAAAAACGAATTTATATCCGCTTTGTTTTTCAATTTCCGTTATTGCAGTTTTTAACGGAACATTTTTGAATGAGAAATTAAGCTTCTGCTGCGCAAATAGGTTAATGTTAAAAATGAAAAATAACATTATCGTTAAAAATGCGACACAACTACTTTTTCTCCTACATAAGTAATAGTGTTCTCCTTCCATTTATCTTAAGTTTAGAAAGTTTATACTATTAGTATAAACGTGGGAAAAACAAAACCCTCAAAATGGACAACTTATTTTTAAACTTATTTTTAAACTTATTTAATACAATGTTATAACTCTATTATCTACAATACTTTGTATCTCCATACTTCTATTAAATAATGTAAGAATAGTATCTAGTGTTTCACCGTTTATGTCTCCGGTAAATAACAAATTGGGAATTTCATTTCTTTTACAGATAAAGGAGATGTTATAGTAATTTTCTAATTTATACAATACATCACTCATAGTTGCATTCTCAAAGCAGAAGTATGAATAAAGAAAATCCATCTCCTTTGGGTGGGTAGTATTAGATATCTTAGATATTTTCATGTTTTTTTTGGCAAATACCATATCTCCAGGAATCATATGTATTTCGGTATTACTTTCTCTCTGTTTAATTGATATTCTTCCCTCCTTTAAAAAAGCTTCAAATTTATTGTTTGTGCTGTTGCTGTTTTGCACACTGCTATTTACAAAGAACTTTGTACCCGTTACCATTATATCTATATTATCTTTTGTATATATGTGAAATGGGCTCTTTGCAGCATCGCTTATTACTTCAAAAAAGGCCTTGCCTTTTAGTATTATGGCTCTATTATGTAAAAAATAGTCTTTGCTATAATTAATCTCCGATTTGGGGTATAATGCAATACGGGTACTATCGGGAAGATTGTAATAATAAATGTCTGTTGTATTATTTGAAATTAAAGTAGGATTGCTCTCTATAATATCTATTTGAGA
>JAVXCW010000046.1:0-14667 GCA_036659275.1 Bacteroidales bacterium
ACACCCAGTGAAGAAATATAATTCGCAGCGATGTATGAACGAATGAATTGACCAGACAAAGAATACATTAATACTTTTTTTTGCTCTCCATCTAAAATCACGATACACTCACCAACTATTGCAAAATCAGATATTTCCAAATATTCACCCTGTGCTCTACCTACTTTATTTAACTTTTTTATCAGGTTGCCGGATTTATCTAAAATAAACAATGAGAACCCATCTGCTATATAAACTTGATCATTCTTTAAACAAATTTTTGAGATGTTCCCAAGCAGAGTCGAATCCTGTATTTTAATGAAATAATAACTACTTAAAAAATACGAGCAAAAACAGAAGGCTACATAAATAAAAGCCGGATCCGGAACAACCAGCTGCACCACAACTTTGATCTGAATCTCTTTTACAACTAATGTTTAGGTCGTCCTTCAAGCTATTGTTCATAATTTTTATTTAGATATTTAGATTTTTATGCAATACCATAAAAGTACTATTGCATATGTTCTCTCAATTTTTTCACACCTCTTTTGAGCAATGTTTTTACGGTATTAATGGAGATATGCAGTTCATCGGCGGCTTCCTTATATTTTAACTCTTTTACAATCACCGCCTCCACAACATTACGGGTCTGATTGGGCAAAGAAGAAAAGGCTTGCGATACCTTTATCACTACCTCCTCGGTTATGGAAGAAACCTCCTCCAAAGGAATATCAAATCCGTTAATATCGCCCGACTCATTAAGAATATCCCTTTTAACAATTTTTGTCATACAGGTATTTCTTACGGCATTATAAAGATAGGACGATAAGCCCCCCGATGATACTTTTAGCAGATAATTCCCTTGCCACAACTTTACAAACAACTCTTGTACAACATCCTCAGCAACTCCCACATCTTTGAGTAACTCGTTTGCAAACAAGACAAGAGGTCTGTAATAAGAATCAAATAGCATTTTCATACCTATCTCCTTATCCCTCTTTAATGTATTAAGTATATCTCCGTTTTCAACCATCAGCTTAGGTCTCTTATGCAAAAATACATTTTTTAATTTATAATACCTATTAAAAAAGGGACTCAATCCCTAAAGATTGAATCCCCATTTACTATAAAATAGTATAATAGCTCTAAAAACTATGCGCCAAAGTTATCATACATAACATTTTCCGCAGGAACGCCTTGTTCATCTAGCATCTTAGTTACAGCAGATGTCATCATTGGAGGACCGCATAAGTAGTATTCAATATCCTCTGGAGTTTCGTGATTTTTAATGTAGTTATCAAACAATACTTTATGAATAAATCCTGTAGGACCTGTCCAATTTTCTTCTGGTCTTGCATCGGAAAGGGCAATGTGGAAACTAAAGTTAGGGAACTCCCTCTCAATAGCTCTGAAATCTTCCTCATAGAAAATCTCGCGGGTAGAACGGGCTCCATACCAGAAACTAACTTTACGAGTTGTTTTTTCTGTTTTAAACAAATGGAAAATATGAGAACGCATTGGAGCCATACCAGCACCACCACCAACAAATACAATTTCGTTTTGAGTAGGTCTAATAAAGAACTCTCCGTAAGGACCCGATATAGTAACCTTATCACCCGGTTTACGTGAGAAAATATAAGAAGAACTTATACCAGGATTAACCGGTAAAAATCCTCCGGTAGCTCTGTCAAAAGGAGGGGTTGCAACACGGATGTTCAACATCACAATATTACCCTCAGCAGGATGATTAGCCATAGAATAAGCTCTGAATGTATCTGTAGGATTCTTCATCTTAAGATCCCAAAGTTTCATTTTGTCCCAATCTCCATGGAATTGAGGTTCAATATCCATAGTCTTATAATCAACATCACATTGTGGAATATCTATTTGAATATATCCTCCTGATTTAAATTTAAGATGTTCACCTTCGGGAAGTTTAACAACAAATTCTTTAATAAATGTTGCTACATTGTGGTTACTTATAACTTCACATTCCCATTTCTTTATACCTAAAACTTCTTCTGGTATTACAATGCCCAAATCCTCTTTAACTTTAACTTGACATCCAAGTCTCCAGTTATTCTGAATTTGTTTGCGTGAGAAAAAGCCTACCTCGGTAGGAAGAATTTCTCCACCACCTTGCACAACGCGACATTTACACATTCCGCATGTTCCACCACCACCGCAGGCAGAGGGAAGAAAAATTTTATTACTAGCAAGTGTTGATAGCAATGATGAGCCGGGAGCAACTTCTATTTCTCTTTCTCCGTCATTGATGTTAATTTTTACAATACCGCTTGGTGTCAGTTTTGCTTTTGCAAAGAGCAAAAGCCCAACCAAAATAAGGGTTAGTGCTAAAAAAGCTACTACCGATACTATTATTAATTGAATTAAAGTACTATCCATAATATATATACTCTTTTAGCCGTTAAAGTTTAATACCCATAAAACTCATAAATGCAATACCCATGAGCCCGGTAATGATAAATGTTATACCTAAACCTTTAAGTGGTGCGGGCACATTGGAATAAGAAAGTTTTTCCCTTATTGCAGCAAGTGTAACAATGGCTAAAAACCATCCAAAACCCGAACCAAGGCCAAATACTGTTGCTTCTGCAAGGGTTGCATAACCTCTCTCCTGCATAAATAGCGAACCCCCAAGGATTGCACAGTTTACAGCAATAAGAGGAAGAAAAATACCCAGTGAAGCATATAATGAAGGGGAGAATTTTTCCACCACCATTTCAACAATTTGTACTATTGAGGCAACAACCGCAATAAATATAATAAAACTTAAAAAACCAAGGTCTATCCCTGCATACTCTTCACCTAACCAAGCTAAAGAGCCTGCCGAAAGTACATAAGTATTAAGCAAATAGTTTATAGGGAGTGTTACACCCAATACAAATACTACTGCTATACCTAAACCTGTAGCTGTCTTAACATTTTTTGATACCGCCAAGAATGAACACATTCCCAAAAAGAAGGCAAATATCATATTGTCCACAAAAATGGACTTAACGAATAAACTAATTAAATCTTGCATATTGGTATGTGTTATTATTTATCAATTAAATCTTTTTGAACACTTCGTTGTATCCAAATAAATAGGCCTACAATTATAAGAGCCATTGGAGGAAGAATAAATAACCCGTTGTTTTCGTAAAAGCCGCCATTTTTAATGTACCAGCTTGCAGGTACAACAGGAAATCCAAATAAAGTACCTGAGCCCAATAGTTCGCGAACAAACGCTATTGCAACTAATACTAATCCGTATCCAAACCCATTTGCTATACCATCTACAAACGATGCAAATGGTTTGTTACCTAATGCAAATGCCTCAATTCTACCCATTATTATACAGTTTGTAATAATTAGTCCTACAAAAACCGATAGTTGTTTACTTACCTCGTAAACATAGGCTTTTAATACTTGGTCTACTAGAATTACAAACATTGCAACAACTACAAGTTGAACAATTATACGTATTCTATTGGGAATTGTATTTCTAATTAGAGATACAAGGAAACTAGAGCAGCCGGTTACAAGTGTAACAGAAAGTGCCATAACACAAGCAGGCTCAAGTTTTACTGTTACGGCAAGTGCCGAACATATACCTAACACCAATACCGTAACGGGATTGGCCTTAAAAATAGGATCTATAAATATATTTTTATCCATTGCCATAGCTTTACTTTGTTATACAAGTTGAGTCTATATTTACTTTTAAAGAATCTGTGCAAACTTGCAAAGAGTCTGTACAAGATTGCATTGCTGCCTCATTAGCTATTTTAGCTTTCTCAGATTCCATATAAGGTAAATAATATTCTAACCAGTTTTTAATTGTTCCTTCAAGGGCTTTACTTGTTATTGTTCCGCCAGATATTGCATCAACTTGGTGAGTACTGCCCTGCTTTGCTCCTCCTTTTACAACAAGAACCGAGCTAAATGTACCATCTTTAAATAGCTCTTTATTCTTAAATTGATTACTAAATAATGGAGTTGCTATTTCTGCTCCCAAACCTGGGGTTTCGCCCTTATGCGCAAATGTAGCACCATAAATGGTATTAAAATTACCATCTACAGCTATATATCCCCATATAGGGCCCCATAAACCGGCTCCATAACAAGATAATATATAAATATTTGAATTATCCTCTAATGTGCAAACAAATACAGGTAGCTTTATTGAAGCTTTTAACTCATCTTGTTTTGCTCCTTGCGCTGCCGCAACTTGTTTCATTATATCATATTGTTCTTTTAAGTCTATATTAAAAGCTTTGCCATTAATCTGCTCACCTTTATAATTAACTACAAACGAACTTTTAATATATTTATTATATTCTCCCTCTACATAAGTATTTTTATCGGGAGCAGACGCAACGTCACCGGCTAAGCCTACAGATGATAAAAGGCTAAGCTGCTTTTCTACATCTATATTTCTTTGCTGCTGAGGTTTAAGACTCGATGAAGCAAAAGCAAGCACCGCTGCAACAAACACAACCAAAATGGTTGCATAAATTATTGTATATGAATTTTTATTTGTATCCATGATAGTTGCTTATTTAGTTACTGCTCTTTTGAGTCTTCTTTTAATATTAACATCTACTACATAATAGTCTATAAGCGGTGCAAATGTATTCATCAGTAGGATTGAAAGCATCATTCCCTCGGGATATCCGGGATTGAAAAGTCTGATTGTTATTGCAACGGCTCCTATAAGGAATCCGTATATCCATTTTCCAACCTCTGTTTGAGATGATGTTACAGGATCTGTAGCCATAAAAACAGCTCCAAATGCAAAACCACCCATTACTAAATGATTAACAGCAGGGTATGCAGCATAAGTTCCCGGCTCGGCAAGACCGTTGGCAAGAAAACCTACAGCTAATGCCCCGGCAACACACGATAACATAATTTTCCAACTTGCAATTCCTGTAAAAATAAGAATAACGGCGCCTAAGAGGATTGCTATTGTTGAGGTTTCTCCAATTGAACCTGGGATATTTCCTATAAACATTTGCATAAAGTCTGGTGTCTGAGCTCCAGATGATGCTAATGCCAAAGGTGTTGCTCCAGAGAAACCATCTGCTAATGGCATTACCTTTTTAGATACGCCCTCAATCCAAATAGTGTCTCCCGAAATTTGTGAAGGATAAGCAAAGAATACAAAGGCTCTTGCTAATAGTGCAGGATTCCATATATTCATACCGGTACCACCAAAAACCTCTTTTCCTATTATTACTGCAAATGCAACAGCTAATGCTAATATCCAAAGTGGAACATCAACAGGCATTATAAGTGGAATAAGCATACCGGAAACAAGATATCCTTCATTAACTTCATGCCCTCTTATTTGTGCAGAAGCAAACTCAATGCCCAATCCTACAACATAGGAAACAATAATTAATGGAAGTACTTTAAGGAATCCAAACCATACTTTGGCACAAAAGGTCATATCAAGACCAAAAGCAATGGAGTGTTGTTCTCCAACATTCCAAATACCAAATGCTAGTGCAGGAAGAAGGGCAAATACAACTACACTCATTACCCTTTTTAAATCTATACAATCTCTAACATGAGAACCTTTGCATGTAATAGTATTGGGTACAAACAAAAATGACTCAAAGGCATCAAATGTAGAGTGCAGGAAACCAAATTTACCCCCTTTACTAAAAGTGGGTTTTATTTTTTCTACTAAATTTAATAATACTTTCATAAACTAAGCCATTTCTTTAATCATAATGTTAATACCTTTAGATACTATGTTTTGTACGTCTATTTTTGACGGACATACATATTCGCAAAGTGCTAGGTCTTCTTCTATAACTTCATATATACCAAGCTGCTCCATTTTATCTATATCCTCGGCAAGAATAGCTTTTAATAGATAAACCGGATATATATCCATTGGGAGAACTTTTTCATACAAACCTGTTACAACAAAAGCTCTTTGGCCTCCGTTAAGATTTGTATCAACTTTATATTTTTTACTAGGAATAAGCCATGAGAAATATGAGTGAGATAAACTAAATTTCTTTGATCTTATAATTTTAGCCCATCCTAAAAGTTCGTAATAATTTCCCTCCGAAATAATAGTGATTTGATTATTATAAAAGCCAAGAGAACCACTATGTCCTACATTAACTCCAGTTAAAACATCTCCACTTATATAACGAACATCAACTTCTTGTCCATAAACTTCAACTTCTTCTTTACTTACTAAAAAATCTATATCGCTAATTTGCATACCCGGAAGGCATTTTACGTAGCACGGTTTTTCTAATCTTGGGCCTGTAACTGCAACAAGTTTAGTTATATCATAAATTCCTTTTGTAAATAATTTACCTATAGCAGCCACAAATACAGGATCTACTGTCCATACGGTTTCTCCTTTTCCAAGTGGTGCAATATGGTGAATTTGAACACCTACATTCCCCGAAGGATGAGGTCCGTCAAAGCCATAGTGTGTTACGTTTTTTAATTTATAAAGTGGCGAAGCGGCATAATCTTTTGAATTAAGGCCTATAAAAATCCCCCCTTTAGTAAATTTGTTTAATACGTCTATTCCTGCCTGCATACTAGATATTTCATCTTTAAGAATGAAATTATTATCTGCAGCTAAAGGAGCCGAATTAAAACCGGAAATAAATATAGCCTTAGGCTCATCCATGGGATTTGCAATGGTACCATAAGGCCTTTGTTTTATTGCAGCCCAAAGCCCACTATCCAAAAGATGCTTTATTAGCTCTTCTTTATTTGTTTTAAAAATGTCCTTAGTACCGAAAGCTATATAATCGGTAACGCGGTCTGCTTTTATACGAATCTCTAGGAGTTTACGCTTTTCTCCTCTTATTATAGATTCAACAGTACCGCTGCAGGGGGAAACGAACACTACTTCCGGACGATATTTATCGGTAAAAATAACCGTGCCGGCTTTTACTGCGTCTCCTTCCCTTACAATTAATTTGGGAATTAGCCCTTTAAAATCCGTTGGTTTTACCGATATAACATCCGATATAATAGTCTTCTCTATTCTGAGCTCAGCATTACCCTTAATAGGAATATCAAGCCCTCTGTTTAGTCGAATATGTTTTAACATTATTTCAGAAATTTTGCGCAAATATACATAACATATTGCAATTAATTAAGTAATTTATAGTTTTGATTTTGTTTTTTTGAGTAGTAGCTTTGCAACATTATGAAACAGGAGAATTCTTTAATATTTGAAGGGCTAAATACAGCTCAATATCAGGCTGTTAAAAACATAGAGGGACCTTCGCTAATTATAGCAGGTGCAGGAAGTGGTAAAACAAAAGTTTTAACATGCAGAATTGCTAATATTTTGGATAACGGATATGAGCCGGGGTGTATTCTTGCATTAACTTTTACCAACAAGGCCTCAAAAGAGATGAAAGCCAGAATTGCAGCTTTAGTTGGAGAGGCTAAAGCTAGGAGATTATGGATGGGAACATTTCACTCTATTTTTATCCGCTTTTTAAGAGAAGAGGCGCAGTTACTTGGCTTTCCAAAGACGTTTACCGTATACGATACAACCGATAGCCGCAGTGTAATAAAAGCTTGTATAAAAGAATTGCAACTAGATGATAAAACGTATAAGCCAAATGAGGTGCATTCTCGTATTTCAATGGCAAAGAACAATTTAGTTACGGCAGAGGCATATATGAGAAACAATGTGCTTATTCAAAATGATACTATTGCAAAGAAGCCGCGTGTATGTGAAATATACCAATTATATGCAAAAAAATGTAAGCTATCGGGAGCCATGGATTTTGACGATATTCTTATATTTACAAATATTTTATTTAGGGATTTCCCCGATGCTCTTAAAAGAATACGAGAGCGTTTTAAGTTTATTATGGTTGATGAGTATCAAGATACAAATTTTTCTCAATACCTTATAATAAAAAAATTATCTCAAGAACACCGTAATATTTCTGTTGTTGGCGATGATGCTCAAAGTATTTATTCGTTTCGCGGTGCTAGAATTGAGAATATATTAAATTTTAAAAAAGATTATCCCGAGACCAAAGAATATAGGCTTGAGCAAAATTACCGCTCTACCCAAACAATTGTAAATGCGGCAAACTCTCTTATAGATAAAAATAAAATGCAATTAAAAAAGAAATGCTTTTCAAAGCACGAGGAGGGTGAACAAATTGAGCTTATAAACGCATTTACAGAACAGGAAGAGGGCTTTATGGTTGCAAGTTCAATAATGGAACAGATTCACAAGACAAAAGAGCCATATAGTAATTTTGCTATTTTATATAGGACTAATGCGCAAAGTCGTGTTATTGAGGAGTCATTACGCCGTAAAAATATGCCTTATAAAATTTTTGCAGGACACTCTTTTTACGATCGTGCAGAGGTAAAAGATATGTTGGCGTACCTACGTCTTATTTCAAATGAAAAAGATGATGAGGCATTTAAGAGAATAATAAATTTTCCTACACGTGGCATTGGCGAAACGTCTTTTGGTAAATTAAAAGAGGCCGCAAATACTAAGGGAATATCCCTTAGCGAAGCTGTAAAAGGGGAAAACTTAGAAGAGTTTGGGCTAAAAGGAGCTGTAATACATAAGATAAAAAACTTTATAACCATAATTGAACAAATTAGAGAAAAGCTTATATATACAACTGCTTATGATATTGCAATAGAGGTAAATATCCGTTTTGGCATTATCAATTTTTTAAAACAGGATACTACTCTGGAAGCCCAGAGTCGCGTGGAAAATATAGAGGAACTATTTAATAGTATAAAAGAATTTGTAGAAGAAGGAGAAGAAGAATATAAAGAGTTAATTGCAGATGGATACGAAGCTCCTATTGTTACCCTAGATTTATATTTAGAAAACGTTTCCCTTTTAAGTGATATGGATGGAAAGGAAAAAGAAGAGGATAAAAATAAAATAGCTCTTATGACTGTTCATTCTTCAAAAGGGCTAGAGTTTCCATACGTATATATAATAGGGATGGAAGAGAATTTATTTCCGTCACAAAGTAGAGGAGGAGATAGCGAACAAGAGATGGAAGAGGAACGTAGATTGTTTTATGTAGCCATTACGCGAGCAGAAAAGGGGGTTAAACTCTCTTTTGCTCACTCCCGTATAAAGTGGGGCAGCCACGTAAGTAATGAGCCTAGCCGCTTTCTTAAAGAGATAGATAAATCGTATATACTTAACCCTATAACCAATTTTGAGGACGATATTCGCACAAAAATTGATAATAACAACAATAATAACTCGTTTCCCGATAGAGTTCAATATGGGCAAAGAAAAAGTTTCCCTCAAAATAACGGACGTATACAGCGGAATAGTGATGTACAACCTATACAACGTCCTGCATTTAGCAGACCTGCACAAGCAAGGCCTGCTAATTCAAACTTTGTTGCAGACTCACCCTCAAAAATGGCTGCAGGGCAAACAATAGAGCACGAAAGATTTGGTCTTGGCATAATTATTTCAATAGAAGGGGATCCAACAAATCTTAAAGCCATAGTAGACTTTAAAGAGGGAGGCAGGAAGACTTTACTTCTAAAATTTGCTAAAATTAGAATTATTTTATAAATCTTAATAAATTTTCACTAAAAACATATGTTTTTTAGTTCTCATTTATATTTTGGCACGGTGATTGTAATAAATTACTATGAAGTTTTTCATAGTTTAAGTTTAGGTTAAGTAGCGGGGCCATCTCTTTTAGAGGTTGGTCTCGTGAAATTTTATACCAATCCGTATTATTTTTTCTTATCTTTGCCAACAAAACCAAATAAAACACTATTATGAATTTAAGAAAAACATTGTTTATAACAACAGCATTGTTGTTTGCCGGTGGAATTTATGCCCAAAACATAGGTGAAGCCCAACTTAAAGAGATTAAGGGAAGTTTTGTAAAAGATGCAAATACAACCGCAATCCAAAATCTTTTAACCAACGATAAGGACATTAAAAGCAAAACCCTTAACAGAGATTTACAAGGTAAAATAGATCATTTCTTTAAATACAAAGTTGATGTTAAAGGAATTACCAACCAATACAGTTCTGGCAGGTGTTGGATGTTTACCTCTATGAATGTTCTTCGTCCAAATGCTATAAAAAAATATAACGTTAGCGAATTTGATTTTTCACATAACTATTCTTATTTCTGGGATATGTTTGAAAAATCTAATCTTTTTCTAGAAAATATTATTGCAACATCCGGTAAAGATATGGATGATAGAGAAGTTGCTACATTTTTTGGTTCACCCGTAGGTGATGGCGGAGTATGGAATCTTTTCTATAATGTTGCCGATAAATACGGTGTAGTTCCTCAAGAGATTATGCCTGAGACAGAGCACTCTAATAATACAGGAGCTATGGTTGGAGTTATTAACGAGCGCCTTAGAAAAGGTGGCTACGATTTACGCCAATTATATGCTGCCGGTAAAAAAGCGAATGAACTATCGGGAGAAAAAATTAATATATTAAAGGATGTTTATAGAGTACTTGCTCTATGCCTTGGAGAACCTCCTACAGAGTTTACATGGAAATATAAAACAAAAGACGGAGAGGTTAAATCTTTAAAAACTACTCCTAAAGAGTTTTATAAAGAGGTAATTCCGGCTGAATATAATCCTCAGAATTATATTATGATTATGAATGATCCAACAAGAGAATACTATAAAGTTTACGAAATTAAGAACTATCGTAACTCGGTAGAGGGAGTTAATTGGACATATCTTAATTTGCCTAACGAGGAAATTAAACCTGCAGCGTTGGCATCTATAAAGGGTAATGAGGCTATATACGGCTCTTGCGATGTTGGAAAACAGAATTATAGCAAAGTTGGAATTGCAGATCCTAATATGTATGATTTTGGGTCATTATTAGGAATTAAATATGGAATGGATAAAAAAGCTCGTATTCTAACCCGTCAAAGCGGTTCGTCACACGCAATGTTAATTATGGCTTGCGATACCGATGATAACGATACTCCTATTAAATGGCAGTTCGAAAACAGTTGGGGTGCAGCTGCCGGACACAACGGATACCTTACATTTACCGATAAATGGTTTGACGAATACATGTTTAGAGTTGTTCTAAACAAAAAATATCTTAGTCCAAAAGCTCAAAAAGCAGCAACTGAGAAACCTATTATGTTGCCTGTTTGGGACTACATGTTCTAAAAAGCAAAATAATAATACAAATAAAAAGGCTGCCAAAAAACTAAGTTTTTTGGCAGCTTCTTTATTTATAAGATGGAATTGGCGTATGCCCAACTTTAGGAACAGGAGGTGTTACTATTAAACGATTAGGATTATGATATCCTCCCCCTACACTATTTACTCTAGCTCCGTTATTAAGCATCATAAGCAAAGTCCCAAGTAATTTTTTAATAGGATTATTGCTATTGTATAATTTCTTTACAAAATTTGGGTCGCCAGATTCGCCTAAATCAGAAAGGTTAGCTATAACACTAGATTTTAGTTTATCAATAGCTTCACGCATCTCTTTTGTCTCTGCCCAACCTTGCCCCATATACCCCATCTCTATTAACTTATTATAATATCCAATAAGTCCCTTTGAAAAATAATCCACCCTCATAATATCTTTCTTTAGTTCCTCTTGCGTCATATATTGATATCTGTTTTTGCTGTCTCTTTCTGGTATTCGCAATTTATTTGGAAATGACATTGAGGTATTTATCCCATTTTTTATCTCTTGTGGCAATACATTGTCTATTTGCTGTATTAAAATAGAATTAACGTCCCTCATTATAATAGTTTTGTCTAAAGAGAGAATAAACTGCATTATAGTATCGCGTAAACCAACAGAAATAGCTTTAGAATCAACTCCTTGTTGAATAATATTCATAAGCTCTTGTTCCAAAACTTTTTGCTGCTGCATATTAGCAACATCATTGTTAACTTTCTCCACAGCTGTAGTTTGAGCAGATGCTAATGCACAAAAAAAACAAAATAAAACCAATGATAATATCAGTTTTATATTTATCTCGCATTTTAATATTTTTATTTTATTGCGCACCATGCTCAACTATAAGACAAAAGTGGTGCCAAGATTGACATCCTTATACGCCTAGCCATAGGAAGAAGATTATTACTTCTACTCCCCAAATTCTTTACAAATCCAAGTCCAAATCCATTATAAACAAGTAATAAATAACCTATAGGCTTTCCCTCAAAAACAAGCGGTTCCTTTGCAAGAAATTTTAGCGCACTACACTTGTTAACCTCAACAACACATATACCGGGTAGTTCTATATTTTTTTTAATTACATTATGCATTACCTGCGATAATGCCAAATCTGCATGTGGAATAAAATCTTTCCCCTTTATAGTTGCAATTGCTATTCCCGATAATATAACCCTTAAATTACGCTCCAAAAACAATATATCATCCATTAAAACAATTGGATACCCTTTTACAAATTCGTTAGGAACAAGTCTTAGTCCATTTAAATCGCAAATTTTTCCTACAAAACTATTGGCCAATAGTTTATCGTTTATATTAATATTATTTTTCTTATTTTGTTTATTTTTATAGGAGAAATTTATATTACCGTTAGGCTCAGTGGACTTACGCACTAAAACAATAAATTGCCCCTCTCCGCTCACTAATCCGGGAATAAATTGCAATCCACCTAGGGAAGTACGTATTATCCCACTATTAGGCGGGATATTAATTTTAATAACTTCACCGGCTAGTTGTTCTGTAATAAATTTGATATTATCATCATTCTCATAATGATTATATGTACACGTAGAATAAACCATAAAACCGCCAGGTTTAAGTACATGCCATATATCTGATAAAATCCGTTTCTGACGTTCGCTGCACAATTTTACGTTAGCAATGCTCCACTCGGCAATAGCATTCTTATCCTTTCTAAAAAGTCCCTCCCCCGAACATGGTGCATCTACAATTACAAAATCAAAAAAGTTATTTAAAGTGGAAAAATCTTTAGGATCGTTATTTGTTACAATAACATTTTTAGCCCCCCATTTTGCAACATTGTCTGCTAAAATTATTGCACGGCTCTTTATTACTTCATTTGATACAAGTAATGAATCTTCCCCAATTAAGGATAATAAATGAGTTGTTTTACCACCTGGAGCAGCACATAAATCTAATATTCTAAGAGAGTTGCAAAAAAAAGATTTAGCGGCATGCTCTACGCAATACTCCTCTATTGCATTAGCAACTAAGTTCATATACATACTGGAGGCTTCCTGAACATAGTATCCGCCGGCATGGAACAAAGGATCTAAAGTAAATTGTGGCCGTTCTTTAATATAGTATCCACTATTACACCATTTAACAGGTTCAAATATATTTTCCTTAAAACAAAGCCCCTCTGTATCTAAATTTTTAAATGTATTTAGCCTTATACTGGTAAATTCACGTTCATCTTGTATTGCAGTAAACAACTTAACAGCATTATCACTACCAAGAGACTCAATTACTAGATTCTTAAATTCATTGGGTAATAACAACGCTAATACTTTCATTAGTTATAAGTAATATTACTTATATTATTGGGGTCAATTTTACCACTAAAGGCCAAAGCCAACTGATCTGTAAGCTGATCTACAACTTTATTTAATTTATCACCAATCATAGATTTAATCATAAAGTTTAGCTCAGCTGCAATTTCCATGTGAAACTCAGTTCTTCTAATATCAACCGCATTAAAGTAGATTGATATAGTAAACGGAAACGGAGCATTACCAAAATGTTCATATACTATAGAAGAAAACGGACTCCTCTCCGCTATTCTTAGCCCCATGTTAAATCCTTTTACATTCCCTTCAATTGTATCCTCGGTAGCAATAATTCCCTCTCTTTTATCGGGAGGCAATGCCATTATGAAATTCTTCATATTAGTAAATCCTGTATATAAAAGATGGGCAGGTTGTTCTACCGTAATGACCTTGCCTTTTATCTCTGTATTTGCCATAAATTAAATGCCCCAAGTTTCAGGATTTATTCTCCATTCTTTAAGTACGTCCAAATCAGCTGCCTTAATATAATTTTCAGCAACAGCCTCATCTAATAAAGCTTCGTAGTGACTGAGCGTATAAAGTTCTACATTAGCATATTCAAATGCTCTTCTCGATTTTATAAAATTATATGTAAAAATAGCAACCATTCCAAGCACAACTGCACCTTGGCTATGCAAGGCCGATACAGCAGAAAGACTACTGCTCCCAGTTGATATTAAATCCTCAACAACAACAACTCTTGCTCCTTTTGGGAGATCTCCTTCTACTTGTGCCCCGGTACCATGATCTTTTGGTTTGGGCCTTACATAAACAAACGGCAAGCCCATAACTTCCGCCACCATCATTCCATAAGCAATTGCTCCGGTAGCAACTCCTGCTATAACATCAACATTTTTAAAATGTTCTTTGATAGTCTCAACAAACGCTTTATAAACAACTTTACGAGCTGCAGGGTAAGATAGAACTTTTCTATTATCACAATAAATAGGTGATTTCCAACCCGATGCCCATGTAAATGGTTTCTCAACATTCAATTTAACAGCCTTAATATCTAACAACTGTTTTGCTACAATTTTTTCTATAGATTCCATAATAACTATATCTTTGCACAAAGATAATAATTCATTCTTTTATAATAAAACTAAATCTGCAATATGCAAATATAAT
>JAVXCW010000047.1:0-14500 GCA_036659275.1 Bacteroidales bacterium
TTTGCATTTTTAAAAATATCGTGTCCAAAAATATTTACAGTTGCAGGAGTTGGCTCGGCATCCACTATGTCAAATTCTTTTTGTTTTATTTCTCCATATTTTTGTTTTGTTTCTCCATATTGTTCTTTTGTAAAAATATTTCTGTCTACTACTTTTTTCTGCTTTACGGTTGCTGCTGTTGTTTCTTGTCCCTGTTTTTGGCTCATCATTGCCTCTATTTGAGACTCAGAATATCCCTTTTGTCTGGCAAGTTGTTTTGCCATCTCAATATCTTCAGCACTTTGCGCTACCGCTGTAACCGCAATAAAAATTGAAAGGACCACTGTCCAAATCTTTACTTGTGTGTAATTCATATTATTAATAAATATATTCTACGTTTGGTACTGCTACTATATAACACTGCATGGTCACTCCCATGTTTTATGGCGTAACTATTTGTATGTATGTTTGTTGTAATTTTTTATACTTTTTTAACTTCACACTTTTTAACACAAACACTTGCATTAAGTTGCGCAACATATAAATATAAAAGATTCTTCTTTGCTCTAATAATTTTCCCTGTTATAAGCCTATTTTCACTACTTAATGAACTGGAAATAATTTCAACTTCGTCTCCTGTTACTAGCTCACACTTTCCGGCTGCCTCTATATATTTACGTATTATCTCTATTTCGTTCTCTCTAACTATTGCAGGGGCGCCATTGTAGTAAACCACCTTTACCACGCCATAGACTTTATTTAACTCAAAAAGTTGATGATTTTTAACCTTTACAAAAATGTAAGAATTGAATAACGGAACC
Organism: Bacteroidales bacterium; assembly: GCA_036659275.1. Taxonomy (GTDB): domain Bacteria; phylum Bacteroidota; class Bacteroidia; order Bacteroidales; family UBA932; genus Egerieousia. The sequence continues at coordinate 801 of JAVXCW010000047.1, forward strand.
TCCACAATCTTAATTCTATCGCTCCATTTGCGCTGTACATGCAACATTGGCAAAAAACACTCAACCTCCATGGTTTGTAGTCTCTCTGCCACCTTTTTTTCTGAGCGTGGAGTTGTATATAATGCAAACCAATTATATTGGGTTGCCAAACATTCTATATTATTCAAGTTAATTTCTTGGTTAAAGTCTTTTACTTTCTTAGATTGTTATATCTATTGCTGTAAACTTTCTGCCACAAAAATAAACAAAAAAACTCAACTATTCAAAAAAAAAAAACAGCTCACTCTATTTAAAAAAATCTTTTACGTAAAAATGTGCCTTACAGTATATTTGAACCTAATTTGAACCAAAAATTAAATTATTAAATATCCATTAAAAAAAAAGAGCCCTGCACTTCTGCAGACCTCCAAAACACTTAAAATACACTATGAAAATTTTTTAATTACAAGGGAAACTTCCCTAATACTCAAAAAACTTGTGGGAGCAACAGGATTCGAACCTGTGACCCTCTGCTTGTAAGGCAGATGCTCTAAACCAGCTGAGCTATGCTCCCTAATAACAACATAAAGAACTAAATTGTGATTTTATTCATCACTTTTTTGTGGGAGCAACAGGATTCGAACCTGTGACCCTCTGCTTGTAAGGCAGATGCTCTAAACCAGCTGAGCTATGCTCCCGAATCACGGCCACAAGGCCTAATTTTCCGCGGATGCCCTTAGACTATTCCGTTTTGGGATTGCAAAGGTATGGAATATTTTTTATTCTCCAAATTTTTTGCTACATTTTTAGTAAAAATTTGTCTGCTATATCAAAAATAGAATGCCTCTGCCACCACAAATGTGCTTCCTCCAATAAATATAAAATCGTTTGGCAAAGCTGCCTCCATAGCCCTATGCAATCCTTGGTTTACAGTTCCTTCCAATGTATTGGTATTTTCGCATTCAACAGCTTCGCCATTAAATCCATATTCTAGCATCTTTTGCTCCAATATTTTTGAAGGAAGGGCTCGTGAGCCTGCTGCATTTACAAAGTAGTAGTACGCACGCATGGTGTTTCCATTAGCGTTATTATAATAATTAGGCAAAAATTGTACTATGGAATCCAAATCCTTATCTGCAACTACCCCAAATACCATAAAAAGCTTTCCCCTTTTCTTGGCCTCATTTTCTATTTGTTTGCCAAGTATTTTAAATCCATGAGCATTATGCCCTGTGTCACAAATAATTAATGGGGAATTATTTAATTTTTCCCATCTTCCACGGAGCCCTGTATCATGTGCTGCATTTTCAATTCCTCTTACCATATTTGCAATAATATTTGCGCAAATAACGTTATTTTCCCAAATTGGAGGATAAAATTTACTCAATGCAAGGCAAACGGTCCTTATATTTTTGTCTTGACAATCTCCTTGTAAATCCATTTTATCCATATTTACTACTCTAAATAGCTCATTGGTTTTATTAATATCCTCGGCAAAATAAATTGGGGCCCCCACCTCTAATGCTTTATCTATAAAAACTTGCTCAACATTACAATTACAATCTAAATTTCCCCTCTCTCCTATTATAACAGGAATTCCCCGTTTTATAATTCCCGCTTTTTCCTTTGCTATTTCGCCATAGGTATATCCCAAATACTCACAATGGTCTAATCCTATATTTGTAATTATAGAAAGCAGCGGAGTTATAATATTTGTAGAGTCTAATCTTCCCCCTAAGCCACATTCTATTACAGCTATATCTACCTTTTGCTCTGCAAACCATGCAAAAGCCATAGCTGTAGTAATTTCAAAAAAACTTGCCTTATATTTAAGAAATATTTCCTTGTATTTAATTATAAAATCATACACAAATTGCTTTGTAACCATCTCTCCATTCACCTTTATCCTCTCTCTAAAATCTACCAGGTGAGGCGAAGTATAAAGCCCAATACGCAACAATGAATTACTACCTGCTGTAGCATTATTCATCTGCACCCTCATTAGAGCAGATGCAATCATGTGGCTTGTAGATCCTTTGCCATTTGTTCCGGCAATATGTATGGATTTAAATTTTTTATGTGGATTTCCCAAAATATCATCCATTTGTAACATGGTTTCAATTCCGGGTTTATATGCTATTTTCCCTACCTTTTGATAACTTGGGAATTGATTAAATATAAAATCAATCTCTTGTTTATAATCCTGTTCTGTCATTATTAAATTTATATTTAGTTGCTCCCCTTACAGTTTTTTGCCTGCAAGTTCGCTTAACAAGCTGCGCTCACCTTTAAGCAAGTTTACGTGCTCAAAAAGTTCTTCGCCATAAAGTTTATCGCTAAGGTGGGTAAGGCCATTAGACCATTTATCTAGGTACGGTTGATCTATTTGTTGAATATCACCGGTAAATACAATTTTAGTTCCTTCTCCGGCACGGGTGATAATTGTTTTAACTTCGTGTGGGGTAAGATTCTGCGCCTCGTCAATAATAAAGAAAACATTAGAGAGTGAACGGCCACGTATATAGGCTAGCGGAGAAATAATTAACTTTTCGCGGCGAAGCATGTCTTCTATTTGCACATTTTCTTTGCTGCTCTCTTTAAAATTCTTTTTAATTACCGATAGGTTGTCATATAGCGGCAACATATAAGGTCCTATTTTTTCTTTGGCATCGCCGGGCAAAAATCCTATTTCTTGGTTTGTTAGCGGTATAACAGGACGGGCAAGCATAATTTGATCGTATATATTGGCTTGGGCAAGGGCACCGGCTAGGGCAAGCAGTGTTTTGCCTGTTCCTGCTGTTCCTGTAAGCGAGATAAGTTTTATATCGGGATTCATAATTGCATCTAACGCAAATGTTTGTTCATCGTTACGTGGCAAAATTCCATAGGCCACTTGCGCAGTAACAGATACAATACTTTTTGTCCGCTCATTATAGCGTGCTAAAACAGGTTCGCCTAACTCTCCTTTAAATCTGTAGAGCTGATTGCATGCAGGGCGAGTGTAGCGTATTTCATCTATAGAAACTCCGTAGGGATTATTAATAATTGCATCTAAGTATTTTTTTTCTAGTCCTTTAACTGTAATTATCCTTTTTTGATTTTCGGATATTCTTTCCTCTTTAATATGATCTGTTAAATAATCTTGAGCTAACATTCCAAGCGCTTTGGCTTTCATTCTAAGGTTTACGTCTTTGGTAACAAGGCCAACAATGCGGTTGGGATAAGTGTTTTTGTACCAAATAGATGTGGCCAAAATTCTGTGATCTTGCAAATCGTCTTTAAATGCTCCTGCAAGATCTTTTGGAAATGGGCGATTAAGCGATATTGTAAGGGTTCCACGTCCTTTTCCAAGTGGGAAACCATGTCCGTTAAATAAACGAGGATCCGAAATTTCATCAATATTGCGGACAAATTCCCTTGCGTTAAAATTAATGGTATCGTTCCCTTTTTTAAATTTATCCAATTCCTCAAGAACGGCTACCGGTATTACAAGGTCATTTTCCTGAAAATTGTAAATAGAGCGGTGGTCGTGAAGGATAACATTTGTATCCAAGACAAATATTTTAGGTAACTTTTCCATAACGAATTAGTTTAAAAGTTTTTAATATTTTAGTGCATTAACAAACATTTCAATCCATGGGGTAACTTGGTGCTCGGTTTTGCATACAGGGTAATGTGCCCAGTTCCATGGGCGTAAGCACCGCTCGGGGTGAGGCATCATTGCTAAATGGCGTCCATCGGCACTACAAATTGCAGCTATTCCTTGTGGCGATCCGTTTGGATTTGCCGGGTATGCGTTATATATAAATCTTACAGCAACTTTAAAATCTTTCCAATTGTTTGGTTCGGCAATATTGTTTGTTGCGCCATTTGCCTCTTGCGCAGGGAACGAGAATTTGCCTTCGCCATGGGCTACCCATATTCCTAATTTGCTTCCCGATAGCGATTTAAGCATAACCGAAGGGCTTTCTTCTATTTGTACACCCACAAATCCGCTTTCGTATTTATGGGAGTTATTATGTTTCATTTTTGGAGATAATTCTCTGTGTTCTGGGGTAATAAGTCCTAATTCAGCCATAAGTTGGCAGCCGTTGCATATTCCTAAACTAAGGGTGTCTTTACGGGCATAGAAATTATCAATTGCATTTTTAGCTTTTTCATTATATAGGAATGCCCCTGCCCAGCCTTTAGCAGAACCAAGAGTATCGGCATTTGCAAAGCCTCCAACAAATACAATAAGTTTAATTTCTTGGAGAGTTTCACGCCCGGTAATAAGATCGGTCATGTGTACATCTTTAACACGGAATCCTGCCATGTGAAGTGCCCAAGCCATCTCTCTATCTCCGTTTGAGCCTTTTTCACGGATAATTGCTGCAATTGGTGTAGTTTCTTTTGTCTCAATTGGAATTTTTGCAGTTTTGCTATCCATTGCCCCTTTGTATGCCAATAGTTTACCTGTAAAGCCATCGGGGAATTTATATGTAAGAGGTTGGTTTTTATAGTTTTGGAAACGTTCCTTGGCACATTGTTCGCCCGATTGGCGAATATCAAATAAATATGATGTTTTGTACCAAATATCGCGCAAATCATCTATATTAAGCATTATAACCCCTGTGTTGTTGCCTGCAATTTTGCCCATTCCTGTAATTGCCACCTTGCGAGCAGGGAGATAATTACCTATTATATAGCCTTTTGCACTTGTGGTGTTACATTCTGCAACTGTAGGGGCGGTAATAATATTTAATATTGAACTTATTTCATCTAATTTATTGTTTTCAATTTGCAATAAAACTCCGGGAACCTCGGAGAACATAGCTCTAAATATTAGGTCTTCCAATGTTTTACCTGCACATTCAAAACATTTTGTGCCATTTGCAGCTTCTGATATTTGTGCTAGCATCTCAAGTACACGGGCGTTAATTGATAGGCCGCCATGGGTGTTTGCAAAACACATTTCAAGAACTGTAGTTATAAGTCCACCTGCAGAAATATCGTGTCCTGCAAGAATTAATCCTTTGTTTACCAACTCTTGTATGGCGGTGAAACATGTGCCAAAGTAAGTTGGGTCATTAATATCGGGAGTATTATTTCCAATTTTATTTATTATTTGAGCAAAGGCAGATCCCCCAAGTGGGTAGGCTTCTGTAGTTGTTCCTCCGTTTAATCCTGCAAACGGAACATAAACCAACATGCTGTTTGGATTGGCTTTTAAATTAGGGGTTACAACTCCGTTAATATCACTAACAGGTGCTACTGTAGAGATTATGAGTGTTCCGGGCGACAAAACTTTTTCTCCGTTTGGATATTTTTGAGTCATACTCATTGAATCTTTTCCGGTAGGAATATTTATTCCTAGGGCACATGCAAAATCGCTAGCTCCCTTAACAGCTCTGTATAAACGAGAATCTTCTCCTTGGTTACGGCAAGGCCACATCCAATTGGCACTTAGCGAAACGCTCTTAAGCCCCCCATCTAACGGAGCCCAAACAACATTTGTAAGGGCTTCCGCAATAGCCATCCTAGAACCGGCAGCACTATCTGCCATTGCTACAAGTGGGGCATGTCCTAACGATGTTGCAATTCCTTCTTTGTTATTGTATCCAATTGCCGTAACTCCAAGATTGTTTAACGGCAGTTGAATTTCGCCCGTTGTTTGTTGTGTTGCAATAAGCCCTGTTACCGAACGGTCTACTTTGTTTGTAAGCCAATCTTTACATGCAACACTCTCTAATTGGAGTACTTGGCTTAAATAATATTCAAATTTGTTAACATTGTAAGCCAATGGGGCAAATTTATAATCGGCTGTTGTATCTTCCATATATGTTTTAGGGGCACTTCCAAACATATCTTCAATGGCCAAATCTATGGCTGCTTCTCCTGTTTTTTTGTTACGTAAAGTAAAATTATGCTTGCCTGTGGTTTCTCCTACAACATACATGGGGGCGCGCTCACGTTCTGCAATTGCCTTAAGTTCTGCTACATCACTCTCTTTCATAACCAATCCCATTCGCTCTTGGCTCTCATTACCTATAATTTCTTTAAGGCTTAGTGTTGGGTCTCCAATAGGTAATTTACTTATGTCTATATTACCCCCGGTCTCCTCTACAAGCTCGGCCAAGCAATTAAGGTGTCCGCCTGCGCCATGGTCGTGTACACTTATAATAGTATTATTGTCACTCTCTGCCAACGATCTAATTGCATTGTATGCTCTTTTTTGCATCTCGGGATTAGATCTTTGTATAGCATTTAGCTCAATTAGATTTGCATATTGCCCGGTATCAACCGAACTTACTGCTCCTCCTCCCATTCCAATTCTATAATTGTCTCCGCCTAGCAATATTACTTTATCTCCAATGGTAGGTTTATCTTTTAACGCATCTTGTTTTTTTGCATAGCCAATACCTCCGGCTAACATAATAACTTTGTCATAGCCAAATTTACGGTGAGGCGAAACCGCTGCACCACTGCAATTTGCAGTTTTGCCATTGCTGCAGTCTGCTGTTCCGTCATTGCTGCAGTCTGCTGTTCCGTCATATTCTGCAGTTAGCAAACTTCCGCAAATTATACACTGTCCAAATTTGTTTCCAAAATCGCTGGCACCATTAGATGCTTTTGTAAGAATTTCTTGAGGGCTTTGATATAACCACTCACGTGCAGGAGTTTTTTCCCAATCGCGCTCCACTTTCATAGCATTGGCGCAAGATTTGTCTTTAAGCGCCATTGTTTCTGTTCCATTGCAAAAACGAGGGTATGCAGTCATATAACATGCCGTGCCTGCTATGGGAAAACTTCCTTTTCCTCCTGCAATTCTGTCTCTTATTTCTCCGCCGCTTCCTGTTGCTGCTCCGTTAAATGGCTCTACTGTTGTTGGAAAATTATGAGTTTCTGCCTTTAAACTAATAACGGTTTTTTTATTTTTTGTAATATAAAAATCGGGCTTACTTCCGCTAGCAGGATGAAATAGGTTTATTTGTGGCCCATTGATAAATGCACAATTATCTTTATACGCACTTACAATAAGATTTGGATTCTCTTTACTTGTCTTTTTAATCATCTTAAAAAGAGAGCTTTCCATCTCTTTTCCATCTATAATAAATACCCCGTTAAAAATTTTATGTCTACAATGCTCACTATTAACTTGCGAAAAGCCAAAGACTTCGCTATCGGTGAGTCCTCTCCCTATTTTTTTGCTTATTCCCTTAAGGTATTCTATTTCTTCTTTATTAAGCGCAAGCCCTTCTTGTTTGTTATAGGCCTCAAAATCTTTTATATATATTACGGGGTCGGGCTGTTTATTAATTGTAAATAGTTCTTGATTAAGCCCATTGCTGTATAAGCGCTGCAGCATTTTATCGTACTGCCCCTCCGCTTTATCACTTATGGGAAAAAACTCTTCAATTCTCTCTATTCCTACAATATTCATATTTTGCGTAATCTCTACCGCCGTTGTACTCCAAGGCGTAATCATCTCACGCCTTGGACCTACAAATTTGCCACTAACAGTGCACGCCTCTATAATTTTGGCATTATTAAAAAGCCATTTTAAGGCGTTAATGTTCTCTTGTGAAAGGCTTTGGCTACACTTAACCGCTATAACCGTACCTTGCTCTGCGCTAAAGAAAAGAATCATATTATATGTATAAATTTTTAAGTTTTACTTCAAAAAATAATCTGTAAAAGTACAAGTTTTTTTTGAGATTGGCAAATTCATTATAGAGAGCTTTTTATTGCAGCTTGGGCGGCAGCCAAACGGGCAATAGGGACACGGAATGGAGAACATGATACGTAGTTCATTCCAAGGTTGTGACAGAATTCAACAGAATCTGGGTCACCGCCATGCTCGCCACAGATACCAATTTTAAGTTTATTGTTGGTAGTACGTCCTCCTTTAATTCCAATTTCAACAAGTTTGCCAACCGATTCTCTATCAAGAGTTTGAAATGGATCTGCTGTTATAATTTTCTTAGATATATAATCACCCATAAAGGCACCAATATCATCACGCGAAAATCCGAATGTCATTTGAGTAAGGTCGTTTGTTCCAAATGAAAAGAATTGAGCGGTTTTAGCCATTTCGTCTGCCATAATTGCGGCACGTGGAATTTCTATCATTGTTCCATATAGATATGCTATTGATACTCCATGTTCTGCTTCAACTGCTGCATGTACTCTATCGCATATATCTTTTTGATAATCAAGTTCTTTAACCGATACTGTAACAGGTATCATAATCTCGGGTTGTGGTTTAAATCCCTCTTTCATTAATTCTGCAGTTGCAGTAAAAATAGCCCTAAATTGCATCTCCGAAATCTCGGGATATGTAATTCCTAAACGAACTCCACGGTGTCCCATCATAGGATTAACCTCGTGCAACGCCTCCCCTCTTTCTTTAACATCGTCAATAGAAATATGTAAACCATCGGCGAGCTCTTTTTGCTTTTCTAATGTTTGTGGTACAAATTCATGCAAAGGCGGATCTAAAAGGCGGAAGGTTACAGGTCTGCCATCCATAACTTTCATTGTAGATTTAGTTGCCTCTTTTACATAAGGTTCTAATTCTGCAAGGGCAAATTTTCTCTCTGCGGTTGTGTTAGAAAGAATCATTTTTCTTAGTTTTGAAAGCGGAGCCTCCGAGTTATGTCCATAAAACATGTGCTCAATACGGAACAATCCAATTCCCTCTGCTCCAAAATTAATTGCAGCCTGTGCGTCGGATGGCGTATCGGCATTTGTCCTTACCCCAAGTACCCTATATTTATCAACAATATTCATATACTCCACAAAACGAGGATTTTCAGACGCATCCATTGTATCAATAGCAACATCGTAAACAAATCCCTTACTTCCATTTAAACTAAATATACTTCCTTCTTTATATACTTTTTCCCCAATAGTTAAAACTCTGGTAAGCATGTTAATATGAAGAGTGTCGCATCCTACAATGCAACATTTTCCCCATCCGCGAGCCACAAGTGCAGCATGAGAAGTCATTCCTCCGCGGGCTGTAAGCAAACCATCGGCAGCACGCATTCCCTCAACATCCTCTGGGTTGGTTTCCTCTCTAACTAAAATAACTTTTTCTTTTCTGGCAGCAGCAGCAACAGCATCTTCGGCTGTAAATACTATTCTTCCCACAGATCCACCTGGCCCGGCAGGAAGTCCACGTGCAACAACTTGCGCAGCTTTTTCGCTCTTGGTATCCAAAACCGGATGTAAAAGTTCGTCTAACTGAGCAGGAGCAACACGCATAACGGCTGTTTTTTCATCTATAAGCCCCTGACGTAACATATCCATTGCCATATTAAGCGCAGCAAGGCCTGTTCTCTTACCTATACGGCATTGCAACATCCATAATTTACCATCTTGTATTGTAAACTCAATATCTTGCATATCATGGAAATGCCCCTCTAAATGTTTCTGTATTTGGTCTAACTCTTTATAGACAATAGGCATTGCAGTTTCTAATGAGGCAAGCTGTTTATTATGATCGTTTTTTGTAGATTCATTAAGCGGATTAGGAGTTCTAATGCCGGCAACAACATCTTCACCTTGAGCATTAATTAGCCATTCTCCATAAAATTTATTTTCGCCTGTAGCAGGATTTCTAGAGAAAGCTACACCGGTTGCAGAATTATTGCCCATGTTACCAAACACCATAGATTGTACAGTTACAGCAGTTCCCCATTCGTCTGGAATTCCCTCTATTCTCCTATATGATATAGCACGTTTACCGTTCCACGATTTAAATACAGCTCCTATACCGCCCCATAGTTGCTCGTAAGCATCGTCGGGGAAAGGTTGTCCTAATTCTTGTTTAACTCTTATCTTAAAATCTTCGCAAAGTTGAATGAGGTCTTCTGTAGATAAATCGGTATCAGAAGCATATCCTTTATCTTTTTTAACTTTTGCAAGCATTCTGTCTAATTGAACTCGTATACCATTTCCATCCTCGGGATCTGCCCCTTCTGCCTTTTCCATAACAACATCGGAATACATCATAATAAGACGGCGATATGCATCATAAACAAATCGCGGATTACCTGTTTTAGCAATAAGCCCCGGAATAGTGGCCGAACATAGTCCAATATTAAGGACTGTTTCCATCATTCCCGGCATAGAGCTTCTAGCACCCGATCTACACGAAACAAGAAGCGGTGATTTTGGATCTCCAAATTTCATTCCCATAATTGTCTCAGTAGCAGATAGTGCAGCGTTAACTTCTCCCTTAAGAGCTAATGGGTATTTACAGCCATCTTTGTAATATTCTACACAACATTCTGTTGTAATTGTAAAACCGGCAGGTACAGGGATAGTTAATTTACACATTTCCGCTAAGTTGGCACCCTTGCCTCCTAATAAATTTTTCATAGATCCGTCACCTTCGGCATTCTTTCCACCAAATTGGTAAACTCTTTTGATTTCTGACATAAACTTTAATATTTGTGGTTATAAATTTGTTACGCTTATGGGGCTAAAAATCTAGCGGACACAAAAACTGTATCTGCCAAACCAACCTTAAAAGCCACAATTAATGCGCTTCTGCAGTCATTATAAAAAAAAAGAAAAAGTTAAAAAAGAAAGATAAAAATTGACGTTGTTAACACTATTACTTTTAACAACTTTTTTTTGACGCTACAAAAATATGTATAATTTTGCAAATAAATGTTACTTATTGTATATTTTTTTAATTTTTTTTAACATGTAGTGCTAAAATAGCCTAAAAAATATTACAACCTTGTTTCATTAAATGTTCTCTTTTTAACGCACATCGCCTAACATATCCCATCCAATTGGTATTCCAAGCCGCTCTAAATTCTTTTCTAATTCATATTTTGTGGTCTGAGCATCATCTTTCACTCCCGGTTTTCCCTCATATAAATTATAATTTCCCTTTACCGATAGGTCAGTAACATTTGGCATTATAATATTAGCCCCTGCAAGCAAAGCCCGTTCCCTTCCATCGGGAGCCAAAACCTGCAAAGCAGTAGTTGCCGCAATATTTATAGTAGGCATAATGCACCTTAAAACTGCAACCATTTTAATGCTGAGTTCTAGCCGCTCCTCATTGTTAAGATTAGCAACCTCACCCGGAACCATTATTCCACTCATATACATTTTACCTAGTGGCGTATCACTATGTGGGATATACGGCCCCATACCCACCATATCTATGTCCATCTCTTTAAAAAACAAGATATCGTTGGCTAAATCTATGTATGTCTGAAATGGCAAACCAATCATAACCCCGGTTCCGGTAAGGTATCCAATAGACTTTAAGTCCTTAATAGATTTAATACGCGCATCATTTGCACCACTGCTTATTGTATTATCACACGGGTGTATTTTTTGGTATAATTCTCTGTTAGATGCCTCAATACGTAATAAATATCTATGTGCACCGGCATCATACCACTCTTTGTAAACCTCTTTACTCTGTTCACCTAGCGAGAGTGTTATACCCAAAGCATTTGAATTAGCCTCTTTGTTAAAATTATTCCTGCGCAACAACCTTATCTCTTTAATTAATTTTGTAATTCTATTGGTAAACGCCTTATCGCATCTCTCACCACCCTGTAAAACTACAGATCCATACCCGGCATTAAGAGCAAAGTGCGCCTCATTAATAATTTGGCTATCTAATAGTTCATATCTTATAACTTTCTCATTACCGGCTCTTATACCACAGTACAAGCAATTTTTCTTACATATATTAGAAATTTCTATTAGCCCGCGAAAATAAACATTTGGCCCCCTATGCCTAAGTTTAACATCATACGCCTGTGCATAAAGTTCTCGCAGTACCTCTTTATTAGAAATACGCAAAATATCTGCCAACTCATTGGTTGTTATCTTGTTATTTAATATTTTCATATAATTTGCGCTATGCAACCTAGCGGATTGCTCTGTCAAAAATTCCGTTAACATAAGCAATTGCCATTCCATAATTTGTAACCTTTATTCCTTTCTCAATTAGCTCTTGCACCCTATTATTTAGCTGCTTAGTTGTAACCATGCATCCGCCACACTGTATTGCCAGCGCGTATTTTTTATTGGGAATATTATCTAGTCCCGATACAAAAGTGAACTTAAGCTCACAAGCATGGGAACTTTCTCCACCTCCAATATTAGCAACCTTTATGTCATTTACAAATTTTTGTAGCATTTTAGGGATTTTAACTCGTCCTATGTCATCACATGATTTATGATGGGTACATGATTCTAAAATTAGCACCTCATCCCCCCCTTGCAGTTTGGATATTTGCTTTGCACCTATAATGTATTCCTTAAATGATCCTTTTGAGCGGGCAAGCAGAATACTAAAACTAGTCATTGGAATATTTTTGGGCACAAGTGTAGCTACCTCTTTAAAAACTTGGCTATCTGTAATAACCAAAGATGGGGTATTATTTATTAAATACGATTCTAAATTACACGGTTGCATAACTATTGAAATAGCTTTATTATCTAAAATATCTCTTATTGCCATTACCTGCGGTAAAATGAGTCTTTCTGTTGGAGCTCCTTTATCAATAGGACAAACCAAAACTACTTTATCTCCTTCATTAACCAAGCCATGCAAAATACTCTTTTCGTTTTTACTTATATTTTTAACTATTAAAGCAATGAGCGAATCTACAGCATTTTTTTGTTCTTGTTCATTAAGCATACAACAAGAAAATTCGAGAACGTCTACTCCAAAATTATTAGTAAGCTCAAGTGCTAATTCACTGTCTAAAGAGATAATATCCGATTGATTATGAATTAATAATACAGGTATATTATATTTTTTTAACTCTTTAAGAGCCTCTTTTTCTTCTTTACTAAATACATTCCCGGTAAAAAGGAGTAATGCCATATCTATTTGGCTAAAAATATCTTTTGACTTTTTTACTCTTTGTTTACCCAAAACCCCGGTATCGTCTAGCCCTGCCGTATCAATAAGCTGTATGGGCCCCACTCCAAATATTTCCATACGCTTTTTTACGGGATCGGTTGTAGTACCGGCTTCGGATGAAACAATTGCAACATCTTCTCCCATTAAAGTATTAATAAGGGAACTCTTCCCTACATTCCTTTTTCCAAAAATTCCTATATGCTTTACTTCCATAATATTACCTCCTCAAAAATAATTATCAAAATTTTTAAAAACCATTTGTCAAAATTAGCAATAAAAGTCTAAACGTGTATAAACAATATTTAATCGATTAAATGCTGTTTGTTAATTTTAAAAATAACAAAACTTTATGATAGTCAATAAAATACAAACTTATTTGTAGCTTTTAGTCCTATCTTTACAGAAACAAATATAATATAAAACTAATAATTTATGGATTCAAAATTAAATAAAGTATTAAAGTTCTATAAAGAGAACAAAAAAGAGATTATGTGGTTAATTATAATTAGCATTTTTCTTTATTTTATTTTTATTTTTGCAGAATATTGGGATGTAATGGAAAAAGGATTCCAAGAAGGCTGGCAGCAAAATGAATAATAAACCGTAAAAACAAAAAAATATGATTTATAAAAACATTGATTCGGTAAACAATCCACTTTTTAAAAAGTGCTGGGATATTTATTGCTCTAATTTTCCTCTTACCGAGCGTAGAGATTTAATAGAACAAAAACAGATATTTAAAACTTACAGCAGCGGTAATATCAATAGCAGCAATAGTGAATACATTTTTCTTGCTTTATTAAAAAAATGCACCGATAAAGATACT
>JAVXCW010000048.1:0-13115 GCA_036659275.1 Bacteroidales bacterium
AATCAAAAATTACATTTGCATACCGCCACATACTGATATAACCTGCCCTGTAACATACCCGCTTAAGTCACTAGCTAAAAAAGTACATACATTTGCAATATCCTCTGGTGTACCACCTCTACGAAGCGGTATTTTAGCAGCCCACTCTTTTTTAACCTCATCGGGAAGTTTAGCTGTCATATCGGTAATAATAAAACCCGGAGCTACAGCATTGGCGCGGACTCCACGCGATCCTAATTCTTGAGCTATAGATTTTGCTAAACCTATCATACCGGCTTTTGAAGCTGAATAATTACATTGGCCTGCATTTCCGTGAACTCCAACAACAGAACTCATATTAATTATAGAACCGTTCCTTTGGCGCATCATAACGGGAGTTACAGCGTGCACAAAATTAAATGCAGATTTTAGATTAACAGCAATCACTGCATCCCACTGAGCCTCAGACATTCTTAACATAAGCCCATCTTTTGTTATACCGGCATTATTAACAAGAATATCTAGTTTACCAAACTCTTTTACTACTTGTTCTACAGTAGAGTGAGCCTCCTCAAATTTTGCAGCGTTTGATGCTATTGCTAGTACTTTTACCCCGCAAGCCTCTATCTCTTTTTTAGTATTTTCTCCATTCTCGTCAATTACTAAATCTGTAAAAGCAATATTTGCACCCTCTTGAGCAAATTTTAGAGCTATGGCTTTTCCAATACCTCTGGCTGCTCCTGTTATAAGAGCAACTTTACCTTCCAATAATTTCATACGTTTATAATTTAATTAAATTATTTCAGCCAACAAATCATATTCATTGGCCCCTATTATTTTTACATTTACAAATGTACCAATTAATTCTTTAGGTGCAAATTTAGGTGGTGTAATAAGAATCTCACCATCAACCTCGGGGCTCTCTTTTTGACTACGTGCAACAAGCACTCCATCGGTAAAACTATCTACAATTACTTGTTCTACAGTTCCTATTCTTGCTTCATTTATCTCCAGCGAAATACTGCTTTGCAGCTCCATTAATTGGTTATATCTTTGTTCTTTAGTACTTTCTCTCACTGTGTCTTTAAAATTTGCAGCTCCATAAGTACCCTCCTCCTCCGAATACGTAAACGCACCTAAACGTTCAAACCTATTCCGTTTAACAAATGCGAGTAATTTTTCAAATTCCCGTTTATCCTCTCCGGGATGCCCTACAATCATAGTTGTACGAAGTACCACCCCCGGAACTTTTGCCCTTATAGCATCTATAATTTCTTGTGTTTGAGTAGCATCAATAGATCTGCGCATACAATTTAGGACCTTGCTAGAACCGTGTTGAAGAGGAATATCTAAATACTTGCATATTTTTGAATTACAAGCCATTACATCTAAAACATCCTGCGGAAATTGTGCAGGATACGAGTAATGAAGACGTATCCACTCTATTCCGTTAATACAACAAAGTTTTTGCAATAATTCGCCTAAAGCTCTCCGTTTATACAAATCTAAGCCATAATATGTTGTATCCTGTGCTATTACAATAAGCTCTCTAACACCTTCATCTGCGAGATTTTGCGCCTCCTTAACAAGATCATCCATAGGAACAGAAACATGCTTACCTCTTATTAATGGAATTGAACAATATGAACACGTCCTATCACACCCCTCCGAAATTTTAAGATAAGCATAATGTTTAGGCGTTGTAAGATACCTTTTAAGTACAAGGGAATCATCTTTTAATATCCCGATAGCCTCCATTACAGAATCTGTATCAAAAGCACCAAAAAACGCATCAACTTCGGGAATATTGGAAACTAAATCATCTTTGTATCGTTGTGACAAACAGCCAAACACAAAAATATATTTTATATAACCGTTATTCTTAGCATCAATAGCGGCAAAAATTGTATTAATAGATTCCTCTTTTGCGTCCTTTATAAACCCGCATGTATTTATAATTACGGCATCGGCCGAAACCACTCCGTTAATACCCCCTCCTGCTAAATCAAAATCATCGGGCAATATCTCAATCCCTGCATTTTCTATCTGTTTTAACAAATGCTCAGAATCAACCCTATTCTTGGAACATCCAAGACTTATAAGCAGTATTTTTTTAGGCTTGCAATAAGTAATTATATTTTTTTTATTTTGCCTCATTTGATAATTCGGGTTCTTTGGATGAATTTGCCTCTTCTAATGGCTCAAAATCCAATAAATCTTTCTCTTTTAAAATATTATACCACTCAACAACTTTTTTCATATGAGAAGCATAAAATTTATCTTTATCATAATTGGGAATAACCTCTTCAAAAAAACTTTTAAGTATTTTTGCATCGCTTTTACCGGCAGGAGCCATATTATCACCAAGGTTAGCATGCATTTTTTCTAATACATCCTTTAATTTAATTTCATCTTCTGTTGTAAATATAGAGATATCAGCCAATGATGTCATTCTTGCGCTAAGTCCATAACATGTTCTTTTCCCTGTTAAAATAGATTCTACAATTGCACCGGCATTTGCCTGTGATATATACATGAATAAACCTTGTTGACCACTTACTGATAATACTTTTTTTAAATCTGTTTTCATAAAATTATAATTTTCTTTTTAATTAAATCCACGTTCTTTTTTTATTGTTTCGTAAGCTAAAGTAATAGACTTAAACTTCTCTTCCGCTGCCTTTCTAATATCTGTTCCTAACGCTTCAACTCTATCGGGATGATGCTTAAGCGCCATCTGTTTATATGCTTTCTTTATTTGTTCATTAGTAGCTGTAGGTTCAATTTCAAGCACTTTATATGCCGATTCAACATCATTTTCAAACATTGCAAGAATTGAATTACACTCGGCTGCCGGAATTCCAAGATAAGATGCTATATTCTTTATTGTAGTAATTTCTACTCCACTTACATGTCCATCCGCTTGAGCTATTCCAACAAGGAAATGGAGCAACTGTAACCGTTGCGAAGAATCCATGTAAAGTTTTATCTGAGCGCAAACCTGTGGAAGATCTATCTCTTTTTCTAAAAGTTCTTTTAATATTTTAAGAGCTTCGCCGGTTGCCTGCTCACCAAAATTACGTTGTATAAATACCTTAACATAATCTAACTCAGAACGCAAAACCTTACCATCTGCCCTCATAACAGATGCTGCCAATACCAATAAAGAGACTAAGAAACTATTACGTTGCTCATTTGCAGAATAACTTCTATTTGTGCCGTACTCACCACCATAAACTCTACTTCTGTAATTTTCTTCATTACCGTTACTATCAAATGCAGAGCCAAGTAAATATCCTAGAAGCCCTCCCATTGGGCCACCTATCGCCCAGCCTAATGCTCCGGTAATCCATTTTCCTATTCCCATATTATAACTATTATTAGGTTTATTTTTCTTAAAATCTGTTTTATTTATAATTTACACATAGCCTCTTTCACAGCCAGCACTTGAGGCAATAATGCTCTTTTTCCATCTGCAAAGATAATAAAATCTGCCATAGCCTCCCTTTTATTATCATCCCATTGGGCTGCTAGCCTAACTCTAACTTTCTCTTCACATATACTATCTCGCTCCATAACTCTCTTAACACGTAAGTTAAGCGGAGCCGAAACATTAAGAATTTTATCGGCAATACTTCTAACAAATGGCTTTTCCAATATTATAGCAGACTCAAAAATTACAAACGGAATCTCGCCAATCTCTTTATTTTGTACAATCTGTTCTTTCCAATTACTAAAATCATTCAACACAGCCGGATGCACAATACTCTCTACCTGCATAAGTAATTTGCTATTATTAAATATTTTTCCGGCAACAACATCCCTCTGTAAAACTCCGTTTTTTAAAATATCATCACCCAGTAATTTCACCATTTGTTTAAGTAAAAACGCATTGGAATTATAAAGTAATTTTGCTCTATTATCTGAATAATAAACAGGAATCCCCATATTAAAAAAAATCTTAGAAACATAAGTCTTACCACTTCCTATGCCACCTGTACAAGCTAAAACTCTCATGATATTACCTTAAATAGTATTAAACTAATTAACAATACATTCCACAAATTTAGGTTCCATCTGTATAAAATATGCATCCTTAGGTGCCTTACGTAAAACAGGGTGCATAATATTCCCCTTACTTTCAATATCACTATAATTTAACATAACTAAAAAATCTGAGGCAATATATCCCTGTTTAGCATAAAATGGAGTTCTAAACTTTAATTTTACCTCTTGTGGAATTATTGCAACATTTTTACCTATAGGAGGATTTAGCACACCTACTTTAACATTTACTATGTTTTCTACATACCTTCCCACCTCCTGCGAATAATAAACATTATTTACCGATAACTTTATTCCATTTATGTGCTCAATTGATATTAAGCCATTAATAGATGTATTTACATTATCTTCTTTTATAATGGTTGTAAAAACAGAATCTACAGAATTAAGAAGTAATGTTTGGCCATAAATTAGCACAGAATCGGGCTTTATTATAATAGGGCCAAAAGGCATATATTGCGATTTATATTTAATTCTCGACTTTGTTGCAACCGGAACTTTTTTATACGACTGTTTTGGAAGATTAAAATACAAAGTATCTGTTGTAAAGCTTTCTACTTGTAAATCGCTTCCCAATACCTCCTGAATTTTTGTTTTTATATCTGAGCTCCTTATGTAAAACTTATCTGGATTACTATAAGTTGCTTTTAATTGTTTAGGCTCAACATTTATTTCCAAAATATCTTCATCACCTCCATAAAGTTGCTGTAAAATATAAAATCCCGATGATTCTCCCCTTACAACAAGCAAATCGTTTGATACCGCTCGTTGAACCCTTCCCTCTAAAGACGTGGTTATTGAAATTTTATACTTTATATATGTGGAATAATCTTGAGAAAGCTTTTGAATACTCCACATAAAAAAAGCTAAAAGGAGAGAAAAGATAAGGATCATCCCATCTCTCCCCCCCTTTAAAAATAGTTTATCAGCTAAATTTCCCCGTTGCATTATTTTGCAGGAATATCAGCAACGTCTTTAACAATAGAGCTTTTATCAACTCTAAGTTTAACATTGCTATCAACTTCTATAAGTACATATTTATCTTTAAGCTCGGCAACAACACCATATATGCCACCTAATGTAACAACTTTATCGCCCTTTTGAAGAGAGTTTCTAAACTTTACCATTTCTTTTTGTTTCTTTTGCTGTGGCCTTATCATAAAGAAATACATAACAACAAAAATTAGCACCATCATTACAAGGAAACTCCAATTTCCTCCTGCCTGAGCAGGCTGTGCCTGTAAAAACACTAACATATTCATAATTTCTATTTTTTATTTAATTTTTTTATTTAACTTTTCTAACGCAAATTTAACTATTCTAACGAACCTACCAAGCCTCTGCCACTCTTAATTATTTTACCTTCTTTTAACATTTGTTGTAAAATCTTATCTAACAATCCATTAACAAATACTTTACTATTTGGTGTACTATAATATTTTGAAATATCTACAAACTCATTTATAGTAACTTTAAGTGGAATAGACTCAAAAGTAAGAGCCTCTGCAATTCCCATTACAATAAGAGCCAAGTCTGTTGCTACTAACCGCTCTAAATCCCAATTGGGAATATATCCCGATACAATTTCTGTGTATTCATCATAATTAACCATAGATCTAGTTAAAAGTTTTATTGCATAAGCTCTATCATCTTCCTTAAGAAATACGTTAGGAATAATCACATTCCCTTTTTTCTCAAAAGAGCCCATATTCTTAAGAATTACATTTACAACATAAACAAGATCGTCCATCCAAAATATACTCATATCCTCCAAAATATCTTCCAAGGCCGAATTATCCTCAAACTCCTCCTCATATATTCTTCTAAACAAAGCATAATCTTCTTTTATACTACTCTGCTCCGATTCCATGTATTCTTTAAAATAATCTTTTGTAACTATTGTAGTATATAATCTCCTTACAAAAGTATCATAATCTACCCATATAAGCCCTTTGGATTCGCATAATTTTATGAATTTTGAATCATCTTCTATGAGTTGTATAAATTTATTATCCAAAAATTTACGATTTGGGTTGGCTTCTTGAGCTGTAGGTTGGAATTTCTTTAGCCCTCCCTCTATCTTTGCTTCTGCCACTTTTCTTAGGGCAACAGGTAGTGAAAGCATAAAACAGTAAAGGTCTAACGTTTTCTCACATGAGGCAAGCATCTCTTTTTCAGCAGCTTTTACCGACTCCGAGCCGGAAGCAATCTTACTAAATAATATCTTAAAAACCTTCACTCTTATTAATCTTCTGCTTAACATAAACAATTAAATTTAAAATATTTTGCAAATATAGATTATTACCCTCAAAAAAAATTTTATCTTTGTAAAACTTTTTAAAATTAATTAAAGAAAAATTATGTACTTCGAAGATTTTGATAATGCGGGAGCGCAAGAGCGTAATGGTGACGATGTTTTCTCTAAACCAGTGAGAGCAGGTAAAA
The DNA here is from genome assembly GCA_036659275.1 of Bacteroidales bacterium. GTDB lineage: Bacteria > Bacteroidota > Bacteroidia > Bacteroidales > UBA932 > Egerieousia. The sequence continues at coordinate 6,490 of JAVXCW010000048.1, forward strand.
GAACCTACTTTTTTGATGTAAAAGCAACTAAAAGTAATGATTATTACCTCACTATTACAGAAAGTAAAAGGAGAATGGATAAAGATGGTAGGTTTGTTTATGACAAGCACAAGATTTTCCTATACAAAGAGGATTTTGAAAAATTCTCAGAGGGACTTGATGAAGTTGTTAAATTTATCAAAGATAAATGTCCGGTTACAGAGAGGGTGTATACAGAGAATCCCGAAAACTCAGAAACTAAAGAGATTAAATCGGATAGTTTTTCAGATGTAGACTTTGACCAATTGTAAAAGTCTATAGAGATATATCTAAAATAAAAAATAAACTGTCTCAGTTGTCATTAGGCTATATGAGACAGTTTGTTTTTTAATCTTATAAACTATCTAACTTAAAGCAATATGGAATCACTCTCAATAACGTCTAATGGGAAAGAAAATATTTACAAAGAAGTAATACCGCAAATTAAATCTATAACTTGCGATGAACCAAACTTAATTGCAAATATGGCAAATGTATCTGCTATCTTAAAGGAAGCCTTTAATTTTTGGTGGGTAGGATTTTATTTAGTAGACCAAACAGAACTAGTCCTTGGCCCATTCCAAGGTACGCTTGCATGCACTAGAATAAAATACGGAAGGGGAGTATGTGGTACAGCTTGGAAAGAAGCTAAAACTATAATTGTAAAAGATGTTGAACAATTTCCCGGGCACATTGCATGCAGTAGCCTCTCACGTTCAGAAATTGTAATTCCTATATTTAATTCTAAAAACAAAATCTTTGCCGTTTTAGATATTGACAGCAAAGATTTAAACACCTTTGATAACTTAGATGCACAATACTTAAAAGAAGTGACAGAAATATTTAAAGCCACATTATAGTTTTATGCAATCTTATTTTTGCCCCAGAGAGACTCCTAAATCAAAAAATAGGTAAACTTCTTGCATTGCCCCACTATAATCATCTGTCTCCGGATGAGTTTGATCTAGCGGCTTGTGATAAATTCTAGTCCAATAATCTTTTACTTTGGCAGCAGACCACTCTTTACCATGCTTTCTGTTATCGTTCCATCCTTTAGCAAAAATTGCAGGAACTCCCCGTTTTACAAATGGAAAATGATCTGAGCGGAAAAACATTCCATTATATGACTCGGGATCAGGCATTACATAACGATTGTATTTTGCTGCAAATACTCCTACAAGGCTATCCATAGCCGGGAAATGCCCATATCCTGTTATAGTTACATCGTTGTTTTCGCCCCACAAAGGAATAACATCTAAATTAATTACGGCAGCAGTTTTTTCTATTGGAAATAAAGGATGTGTAACATAATATTCGGTGCCAAGAAAGCCTGTTTCTTCGCAAGTTGGAGAGATAAATACAATATTTTTAGCAGGCTTATTTTTAAGGGCTTTAAAGCATCTGGCAGTTTCTAAAAGCCAAGCTACCCCGGTTGCATTATCAGATGCACCGTTAATTATTGAATCTCCTTCTATTGGAAGTCCATATCCTAAATGATCCCAATGGGCCGTATAAACAACACTGGCATTGGCTCCATCTTCGCTACCGGGTACATACCCAATAACATTATACGAACTTTTTCGTTCAAATTTATTTTCCATTTTTATGCTCAATTTTGAGCGTAACGGTATAGGTTTAAAATTAGGTTTTTTGGCTTGTTCAATAAGAGTTTCCATATTATATCCATTATCGGTGAATAACTGCGACGCCTTGTCATATTGCAGCCACCCGGTAAGAGGACATACAAACTGTGTTCCTGTAGTATTTTCTTCCTCCACAAACATTTTTGAATGTGCACCCGCTTCAACAACACTCCATGGATATCCGGCTCCTCTTGTTTCATGAATTATAAGAACTCCCTTAAAGCCATGACGCGCACCTTCCTCATATTTATACGACCAACGTCCATAATAAGTCATAGCATCCCCTGTAAAATACTTACTATCAGCCGAGCCTAATCCGGGATCATTTACCATAACTACAGCTATTTTATCTTGTGGATTTTCAATTCCGGCATAATCATTTTTTCCATACTCGGGAGCCACAATACCATAGCCGGCAAACACAAGATCTGCCTCTTTTATCTCAACAACATCCTCTGTTCTACCAATATTAAACGCAGTAAAATCTACATTCTTTAGTAAATTACGAATTGGGCTACCCTCTGTTTTAATTTGCATATGTTTAGACGGAGTAGTTTCACATAATACAAGTTTTACCTCTTGTAAATAATCGGCCGGCTGTATATTATTTTTATCATAATTGCCATTTATAGGCGTAAGTCCAATTTCTTTCATTTGCGTGGCAATATACATCATTGCCAAATCGGCGCCATATGAGAACGGCTTCCGTCCTTGGCATGAGTCATTAGAGATAGATTCTGTATGCTGTTTTAGCAAGGCCACAGTAGCACTTTTTTTAGCTTGTTCAACGTCTTGTTCTGTATTTGCAGGATTACTACAACAGATAAAAAAGCACAATCCTACAACAATAGCCAATAAGTTTCTATTAAAAATATTCATATCAATAAATAGTTTATCAAATTACTATGCAAAGATAGTAGGATACTTTTATTCAAATAAGTATTAAGGCAAAATTTTTGCATATAGAACGTTTTTTTCTTTACTTTTGCAACCTAATATCACCGATAATATTAAATACATCTAAATTATATGTTACTTAACGTTTTACTTCAAGCAGATCCTGTAGGCGTAGCAGAGGCCGCAACTACAAAGGCAGAATTATCTTTTTCACTAATTGAAATGGCATTTAAGGGAGGATGGCTTATGATTCCGCTTTTTATTCTGTCAATTCTAACAATTTATCTTTTTGGCATGAAATGGTGGTCAATAAGAAAGGCTACAAAAATTGATGATAATTTTATGAAAGATATTCATGATTTTATTCATCAAGGAAAAATTAAATCGGCCATTGCACTCTGTAATGATAGCGATACACCTGTTGCTCGCCTTGTAGAGAAAGGCATAGAAAGGATGGGGCGTCCTTTGCAAGATATTCAAACTGCCGTAGAAAATATGGGTAATGTAGAGGTGGCCAGACTAGAAAAAGGGCTTCCTATGCTTGCTACAATTGCCGGCGGTGCTCCTATGATTGGATTTTTAGGAACTGTAATTGGAATGGTACAGGCTTTCTTTAATATGTCGCAAGCCGGAAATAATATTGATATTACTTTACTATCGGGAGGTATATATACAGCAATGGTAACCACTGTAGCCGGCCTTGTAGTTGGTATTATGGCGTATTTTGGATATAATTATCTTAGTGCACAAATTTCAGATCTTGTATTTAAATTGGAGAGTACCACCATTGAGTTTATGGATTTGTTACACGAACCGGCTGGTAAATAACATTATTAAAAATAATTAATATGGCTATTAAACAAAGGGCAAAGGCGGAGGCAAATTTTAGTATGTCGTCAATGACGGATATTGTATTTTTATTGCTTATCTTCTTTCTTGTAACCTCAACACTAGTAAATCCTAATGCTCTTAAATTACTATTACCTAAGAGCACAAATCAAATTTCGGCAAAACAACAGGTAAGCGTTTCAATAAAGCACTATCCTAGTAATAATACTTTTTCGTACCATATTAACGGTAATCAAAAGCCAATAAGATTAGATGATATTGAGGGACAGATACAGCAATTATTGCAGGATAGCGAAGATCCTACTTTTTCTATTTGCGCAGATAAATCAGTTCCTATTGAACAGGTTGTTAATATAATGAATATAGGAAAAAGAAATAAGTATAAGGTAATTTTGGCTACGAGCCCCGAATAATATTGCAGATGAACCGTACAGAACAAAAAAATACAGAGAACGAAAAGAGCGGACGAAAAATAGGCTTGGCACTCACTGTTATAGTGCATGCCTCTCTTTTTCTTGTATTTTTTAATGCAGGGTTTAAAGTTATATATCCACCTCCAACAGAAAAGGGTATTTTGCTTGAGTTTGAACAAGATATTGAAATTAAGCCTATTGAGGTTAAAGCCGGCAATGAGCCCCGTGCAAAAACAGCCAATCCAAAAGCTGATATTCGTCTAGTGCAAAAATCAGAGGGGCAAGCAGTTGGTACAAAACCAAACAAAGGCAAAGAGGTTACAATGGGGGATAATGGTGATGTTCCAAAATATGAACCTCCACGCAAAAAGGCTATAGATAAAAGGGCACTTTTTTCTTCTGCCAACAATAAAACAGATACTTTAGCTCCGCAAACAGCCGATCGTATCTCTGCCGCATTAAAGGCAGGTCATCCAGTAGGAAATACTCGCGTTGGAGAGATAACAGGCACTCCTTCTGCACGTTTACAAGGGAGAAATGTTATGGGGGCACTTCCATTTCCAAGCTACACCATTGATAAAGCCGGTAAGGTAGTTGTTAAAATTATGGTTGATCAATATGGGAAAGTGACTAATGCAATTGCAGGCGTGCAAGGCACCACTGTTCAAGATAAAACTCTTTGGGAAGCTGCTAGACAAGCCGCACTAAAAGCACAATTTAACGTAAGTTCTTCCGCCGCCGTAGTACAAGAAGGAACTATCACCTACGTATTTAAGCTACAATAAATAGAAGAATTACCTAAATTTATTGTGCCAAATGCTCCAAGCACGGTAGAGAGCAAATAACAAAAACACACAGCCAAGAAAATATCGGCCATTTTTAGAAAATTCGTCATCTAATAACGAACTAAACATTATAACTAATCCTGCAACAATATATAAGAGTATTAATAAAGCACTTACAATATACCACCATCGCTTTGCATCAACATCTTGTTCTTTATATTTTCGCATTTTTTAATCTTTTATATTTTAACAAAAAAAGAGCATTATTGTTAATTATAAATGAATAAAAGTAGTTTATTATCTATCGGGAAACATTATTCATATCTTAAAGCCTCTATTGGATCTAGTTTTGAAGCCCTAACAGCAGGAAGATACCCCGATGCTATTCCAACAATAAAGCATACAACTATAGCCGTAAACATCCAAAGCCATGGAATTACAAATGACGCTTTCATTAAAACAGCAGTTATATTACCAACAGATATTCCAAGCACTATTCCAAGAATACACCCTAACTGGCTTATAACAATAGATTCAAACAAAAACTGCTGTTTAATTCGTTTAGCAGAAGCACCAATAGCTTTTCTTGTACCAATCTCGCGAGTCCTTTCTTTTACAGAAACAAGCATTATATTCATTAATCCAACAGCTGCGCCAAGCAATGTTATAAGTCCTATAGCCGCCGCCGCAATAGTTATAACTCCCATAGTTTCTGATAGAGTAGAAAGCATTGCTTCACTCTTAGGAATTCTAAAATCTGTTTCATCAATTGGCGACAATCTCCTTATATATCTCATAACTTGCTCAGCCTTATTGTATACAGGGGACATATCGTCCATTAAAACTTTTGGTGTTATCCCTATTTCAAAAGATGTATTATCATTCATAAAATAAGAACGAGCATTTGAAATAGGGATTACAATTTTATTATCTGAACTTGCACCAAAAGAAGAACCAACGCTTTTAGTAACGCCTATAACCTCATATCTCACCCCTTGTACCGAAATTATTTTTCCTATTGGATTTTGATTGTTTTTAAATAAATCTTTAACAACCTTACTTCCAATTACACAAACAAAACTGGCATTTTTAATATCATTCTCCATTAACCCACGTCCATTTGAAACTATTATATTACTATATTGTAAATAATTTTCATCTGCAGCGGTTAAAGCTATAGTTGGATTTGTACTTATTCCATCATATTTTGCTGTAGCATTATTACTAGCCGAACAATATATAGAAACTAAGCTTGGTATATTAAATTTTTGTTTAAATGCTAAGGCTTGATTAAATGAAATTGCTCTCCTATTTCTTATTCTTGTTTTTTGGCCTGTTTCCCCAGAAAAATAGTTTGAACGTATTGAAAAAGAGTTAACTCCAAGCTTTCCAAAACTAGAAAAAACTTCGTTTTTAAGAGCATCTGTAGCCGTAAGAATACCAACTAAAGATGTTATGCCAACACCTATTATTAGTATAGTTAAAATGGACCTAAGTCTATTACTTTTAATAGATTTTAATGCAACACTTAAATTCTCCCTTACCAAAGGTGATAACCTAAAAAATTTATTTACAGACATATCCTTATTTAAAATAGATTGTAAAAATAGGAAATTATCTGATATTAACATAACTTTGCCCCCCAATTATAATACATAAATGAGAAATAGTAATACAGACAGACGTCCGGGTACCAGAGGTACCGGCCGCACAGGTTCCTCAACAGGCCGTAGCTCCTCAGGTTACGGAAGAACATCAAGAGGAACATCGCAGGGAAGACCTGCAGGAGATAGACACTACTCAGCCGGAGAAGGCTCAGCAGAAGGCTCTGCTACAGACAGACCATCTAGGGCTCCTAGAAAATTCTCAGACAGAGGAGGAAGTCCAGATAGACCCTCACGAGCTCCTAAAAGATTCGCTGATAGAAACGAAGGAGGAGAAAGAACACCTAGAAGTTTCGCCGATAGAGGTGAAAGGTCTGATAGACCTGCAAGAGCTCCTAGAAGTTTTGATAGAGGAGA
>JAVXCW010000049.1:0-13073 GCA_036659275.1 Bacteroidales bacterium
AGGTTTGCTAGTTCATTCTTTTTAAGTATATTTTGTACCTTTGCACAGGTTAATAAGCTCAATTGTTTTTTAACTGTTACTTGTTCGTCTAAAACGTTTTGTAACTTACTTAGTTATAGATAGAAAGAGTTTAATTGTGTCTTATCAGATGAAATATTATATAAATAATGCGGCATGTAACAGGTTATTGCCAGATATTAAGGACTTAATTCCTAATGCTAATATGCGGAGGAGAATGAGTCATATCCTTAAAATGGGAGTTGGTACGGCTATGGAATGCCTTAAAGGAGTAGATTATAACTCTATTGATGCAATTATTACTGCTACTGCACTAGGATGTTTAGAAGATAGCGAGAAATTTCTAAAATCTATTATTGATAATAATGAGCAACTTTTAAACCCTACTCCATTTATTCAATCTACATTTAATACAATAGGGGGCCAGATAGCCTTAATTACAGGAAATCATTGTTATAATGTAACATATTCACATCGTGAACACAGTTTTGAGAGTGGATTATTAGATGCAATTATGCTATTACAAGATGGAGAAGCAAAAAATGTTTTACTTGGAGCAGTAGACGAAACTACGGCTACACAAGTTAAAATTATGGAGCGAATGGGATTATATAGAGATAAAACAATACCGGGTGAAGGGGCTAATTTTTTTATAATAAGTAGTGAACCGGGGTTAAATCCTATAGGAATTATTGAAAATTTATATATTAATAATGAGCCTGTAACAGAGGATATTAATACAGAGATAGTTGTAGATAAAAGTTATAATACTGCCACTGCAGAAGCAATGTACAAAGGGGTACAAATGTTACAGAATTCTGTAAAGAGAGTTTGTATAATTAATGGAAAAATAAAAATAGTACTAAAATGTATATAGCATTATTAATTGTTTGTTTGTTAATTTTTGCTGTATATGCCTCAGCCTCTATTAGTTTGGGCATATATGTTAAGGCACTATGTAAAATAAAGATAAATAAGCCTATTATTGCCATTACGTTTGATGATGGCCCCAATCCTGTGTATACGCCAAAAGTGCTAGAAGTTTTAAGAGAAAATAACATTAAAGCTCTGTTTTTTTGTGTTGGGAGCATGGCCAAAAAATATCCCAACATAGTAAAACAAATTATTGATGAGGGGCATATTATTGGTAATCATTCTTATTCTCATTCAAATTTTTTTCCTATTTTTAGCAAAAATAAAATGAAAGCAGATATGGAACAATGTTCTTGTGTTTTGGAGAAAATTACAGGAGAAAAGACATTGTTGTTTAGGCCCCCTTTTGGAGTAACAAATCCTATAGTTGCCAGTGCAATAAAAGAGTGTGGCTTTAAAACCGTAGGATGGAGTATTCGCTCTTTTGATACCATAAGTGGGCCAAGAGAAAATGTTGTAAAGCGGATTATTAATAAATTGCATAATGGAGCAATAATATTATTGCACGATAATAGAGATAATAGTAATGAACTTTTGCAAAATTTGATAACCAAAACATTGGAAAAAGGATACAAAATAGAAAGATTAGATAAAATAGATAGGTTAGATAAAATAGTATCTACCTATAAGGACAAAAATATATTATAAAGTATATTATGAAAAAGGGCATTTTAGCAATAATATTAATGTTTGGATCCATTTTGGCTATTGCACAGAATTACGGAACCAAAGGGCAGAATTATGGAATAGATATTAATCCCAATGATGGGTTTAGTGAAAAATTAAAAAAAGCTAGTGAGGCTACTTATAGTATTTTATGCGATTTTGAGCAAACAAAATACATGTCGGTTTTAGCTAAGCCGGTAAATTCTAAAGGGCAGTTTTACTACACACGTGCAGATAATATTTGTTTGGAATATAGTGTTCCTAAAGGAAATATAATTGTTATGAGCAATGGAAAATTTAAAATTGTGAATAGTGGCAAAACAATTATAGTAAGCAATAAAACTAATCCAATGATGCGCCAATTAAACGGTATGCTAACTGCATGTATGACAGGTAATATTTCGCTGTTTGGCTCTGAATCTATTACCAAATATTATGAATCTGACAATGCATATACAGTGGTAATAACCCCAACAAGTAACCGTGTTAAAACACATATTAAACAAATTATTCTTAGCTTTGATAAACAAAATATGACATTATTAACCATGCAAATGGATGAGAATGAGACGGATTATACTAAATATGAATTTAAAGCAAAAAAACTAAATTGTAATATTCCACAAGAAAAATTTAAAATATAATGATCCCCACAACCCTATATACTGTAAATTCTATTTGTTCTAATAAAAACCAACATAAGGTGTATATAGAACTTAATACTTTGCACCCTATATACAAAGGACATTTCCCCGGCCAACCTATTTTACCGGGTGCGTGTGCCTTGCAAATTATACGTGAATGTGCAGGGGCTATTTTAAACAGAGATATAAGATATAAGACTATTAATCAATGTAAATTTATTGCTATGATAATCCCCAATAAGGGGGAAATTGAACTTTTAATTAACATAGCTGATGATGATATACTCCAAGCAATGGTACACTTAGAGGGGAAGACAATGCTTAAACTAAAATCTACATTTACTAATAATGATTGAGTGCAGAGATAAAGTGAGAGAATTGGGGTGTGCGGTACTTATACCAACCTACAACAATTGCACAACAATATTGCAAGTAATAGATGATGTTTTGCAGTATAGCGGTAACATATTTGTTGTTAATGATGGTTCTACCGATACCACAAAACAAATACTAGAGAAAAGAGATGATATAACTCTTATCTCGTACTCAAAAAATAGAGGGAAGGGACATGCCATAAAGGTAGGATTGGAATGTGCTATAAAAGCAGGATTCAATTATTTAATTACTATAGATTCCGATGGGCAACATTATGCAAAAGAGATTCCATTATTTATACAACATATAGAACAGAACCCAAATACACTTATTATTGGGGCGCGAAACCTTAATGCTAATAATATGCCCGGCAAAAATACATTTGCCAATAAATTTTCCAATTTTTGGTATAAAGTTGAGACAGGCATAACATTATCCGATACACAGTCGGGTTACAGACTTTATCCTTTAGTGCCTTTAAAAAACATGCGCTTTATTACATCGCGTTATGAATTTGAGGTTGAAGTGATAGTTAGATTGGCATGGAAAGGGATAAAAGTTATAAATATACCCATAGAGGTATATTACCCATGTGCAGCTCAAAGAATTTCGCACTTTAGACCATTACAAGACTTTACCCGTATAAGTATCCTTAATACATTTCTTGTGTTAGCAGCTCTTATTTATTACTACCCTAAATTATTTATTAAATTGCTTAATATTAAGACTATAAGTGAATTATTTAATAAACATATTCGCCACTCAAAAGAATCGGATAGAAAAATTGCATTGTCGGTAGGATTAGGCATTTTTTGTGGAATTATTCCGTTATGGGGCTATCAAATGATAACCGCAGGAATACTTGCTTATTTTTTAAAACTTAATAAAGTTATAAGCATTGCCTCTTCTAACATAAGTATCCCCCCAATGATTCCATTTATCCTTTACGGCAGCTTGTTAACAGGAGGAGTACTATTAGGTGTACCAACTTTTACATCATTATCGCAGATTAATCTTGAATCTATATCAACATCTATGGCTCAATATATTATAGGGAGTATTGTGCTGGCAATTATAAGCGCTATTATAATAGGAATTATTACATTTATTACGTTAAAATGTTTTAGGAGAGAAACCAATGGGTAAATTCTTTGCAAATATATATGATTATTTTAATGGAAGAAAAACATTGCTATTTTTGCTTTTAGCGGGGAGTTTGGCAATTATGCTTTATTTTGCTGTTAAAGTTAAATTTGAAGAGGATGTAACTAGTTTTTTCCCTAATAGTAAAGATGATGCAAAGACACTATCGGTATTTAAAAATTTAAAAGTTAAAGATAAAATTTTTATAATTTTTTCTAATCCCTATAATTCTAATAATCCCGATAGATTAATAGAGGCAAGTGAGAATTACGTAAAAAAATTAACCGCAAGTGTTGGACAATCACATATTAAAACTATAACTACGCAGGTTAATGATAGCATTATTAGCACCGTAACCAATTTAATTTACAATAATCTTCCAATATTTCTTACTACAGCAGATTATACCCGTTTAGATTCTATGCGTTGTGAGGTAGTGTTAAAGCAAAAGATGCAAGACAACTATAATAATTTAGTATCACCAATAGGAGGGGCAATAAAAAACATAATAATAAAAGATCCGCTAGGAATTGGTTCCAATATGCTAGCGGGGTTGCAAGCGTTTAGTCAGTCATCAAATATTCAGATTTATAATGGATATCTTTTTTCTAAAGATATGTCAACAATGTTGGTTATGATTGATCCTATTTACGGAACCGGAAGTACAGGGAAAAACGATGCATTAATTACTGCAATAGAACTTATAAGAGATAACACACAACAAAAATTTACAGACGTTTCCATTAGTTATTTTGGTGGGCCAAGTATAGGAGTTTATAATGCCCGGCAAATAAAAAAGGATACAATGATTACGCTTTCTATAGCGTTATTAATAATTATTGCATTTATAACTCTTGCATTTAGAAACCGCTGGGCAATATTTCTAATAATTTTTCCGGTACTATATGGAACGGTCTTTGCCTTAGCAATAATATATTTTATAAAAGGGGCAATGTCCTCTATTGCAATAGGGGCAGGAGCCGCTGTTTTTGGAATAGCAATAAGCTACTCTATACATGTGTTATCGCATAGAAATCACACAAATACAATACGTAATGTAATAGAAGAACTTGCATATCCTTTAACTGTTGGGAGCTTTACTACAATTGGCGCTTTTATAGGATTGCTATTTACAACATCAAATCTTTTACAGGATTTTGGACTTTTTGCAGCTCTAACACTTATAGGCACTACATTTTTTACCCTTATTTTTCTTCCGCATCTTATGCGTAACAGAAAAGAGGAGGCGCCCAATAAATTATTAAAATGGATAGAAAAAATAAATAGCTATGCTTTTGATAGAAACTATTGGCTTGTAGGGGGGCTGGCACTTCTTACCGTTGTATGTCTATTTACGTATAATGATGTCCGCTTTGATAGCGATATGATGCATCTTAGCGTTGAGCCAAACCACATAAAGCAGGCAGAGCAAAAATTAAATAAGGTCTTCAATTTTAATAATAACACCGTATTACTTGTATCGGCAGATAAAAATATAGATAGTGCCGTTACTCAGTACCAAAAAGTTAATTTAGAACTTAGCCTATTACAACAGAAAGGTAAAGTAGAGAGTTTGGTTTCTGCTAGACAGTTTTTAATTCCTACGGCTAAGCAGCAACAAAAAATAGAGCAATGGAACAGCTTTTGGACACCACAAATAAAAGAGCAAATATCTAAACTTATTACTGAACAAACAGCAGAGCTTGGTTTTGCTAATGGCTCATTTAATCCATTTATAGGAACTCTATCAAAAAAATATAAGCCACTTTCCCTCACCGATAGTTTATTAATTAATTTGCCGCTATTAAAAGATATGGTTATGTATGCAGATTCTATGTATATGCTTATAACCAAAATTACCATTAATAATAAAGATAAAGAGTATGTATATAACCATATAAGTTCTAATACAAATGCAATAATTATTGATAGAGGATATTTTTCCAATAAAATGGCAATTGTGGTTAATCACGATTTTTATCTTATTCTTTATATTTCGTCATTTTTAATATTTTTTGCCCTTTTACTCTCTTATGGAAGAATAGAATTGGCCGCACTGGCATTTGTACCAATGGCTATTAGCTGGATAATAATATTAGGACTTATGGCACTATTTGGGATTGAGTTTAATATAGTAAATATTATTCTTTCTACTTTTATTTTTGGTATAGGAGATGATTTTAGCATATTTATAATGGATGGCCTTTTAAGTGAATATACTACCGGAAAAAAGCTTCTTTCGTCACATAAAACAGCTATATTTTTCTCGGCATTTACAACTATAATAGGGATGGGAGCGCTTGTATTTGCAGGGCATCCGGCACTTAAATCAATATCTGTAATTTCAATATTGGGAATGTGTGCGGTAGTTATTATTTCATATACAATTCAACCAATTCTTTTTAGATTATTAATCTCTTCTCAAGTACATAGGGGAGGATTCCCCTATACGTTATTGGGAATTTTAAATTCGTTATATGCCTTTTTATATTTTCTATCGGGATGCATAATTTTGCAAATATTAATTTTAATTCTTAGTTTTCTCCCAATTAATAAGAAGCGCAAAAAGGATGTTTTTCATAGCTCTGTTAGCTGTATTGCCAAAGTTTTTTTAAGGACTATGTTTACAGTAAAGGTGAAAAATATTAATGATGAAAATGAAAATTTTAAAAAGCCTGCTGTAATTATCTCTAATCATCAATCATTTATAGATATACTAATGCTGCTAAGCTTAAATAGTAAATCTGTAATGGTAACTAATGGGTGGGTATGGCGTTCTCCTTTTTTTGGAAGGATTGTTAGATACGGAGACTTTTTTCATACGGCAAATGGCTATGAAATGCTTGCTCAGACATTAAAAGATAAGGTTGCAGAGGGGTATTCTGTTATTATTTTTCCCGAGGGAACGCGCTCTGCCGATTGTATAATTAAACGATTTCATAAAGGGGCATTTTATCTTGCAGATATACTAAACCTAGATATTATTCCTATTGTGCAATTTGGCAATGGGCTTATTTCGTCTAAACGCCAACCTTTTTTTATAAAAAAAGGAATTATAGTCTCTAAAATACTTCCCAGAATAGATTGTAATAGTACTATTTACGGATCTACATATAAAGAAAAATCTAAAAATATTGCTCTGTATTTTAGAGAACAATATGATGTGTTATGTAAAGATTATGGAATTCCAAGTAATTCATATTATTATGATGCTTTAATAAAAAGCTATACATATAAGGGCCCTATTTTAGAGTGGTATATGCGAATAAAAATAAGAATGGAGGAAAACTATAAAATTTTTAACAATTTAGTGCCAAGACAGGCTACTATTACCGATATAGGTTGTGGGTATGGTCCGCTGGTATTTATGTTATCCTTATTATCATATAAACGTAATATACTTGGGATTGATTATGATAATGAAAAAATTGATGTTGCAAATAATAGTTTTTTAAAATCTCCAAATCTTAATTTTGTTGCGGCAAATGTGTTGGAGTATAATTTACCTGCATCAGATGTTTTTATAATGAATGATATGCTACACTATATGGGATATAAAGAGCAGCAGGTTTTAATTGAGAGGTGTATATCTATGTTAAATGTTGGAGGAATTATTATTATTCGTGATGGCGATAATTCTCAAACTAAGCGGCATAAGGTTACAAAATTAACTGAGGTGTTTTCTACCAAGGTGTTTAAATTTAATAAAACTGAGGGAAACTTGTATTTTACTTCAGCTAAAAATATTTTAGAAATTGCGGAGGTAAATAATATGAAAGTGGAGCAGATACAAAATGATAAGACTACGTCTAATACAATATTTATTTTAAGACACTCATGAAACGATATGATGTAGTTATTATAGGGAGTGGCCTTGGTGGATTAGAGTGTGCCGCAATTCTTTCAAAAGAGGGAATGAGTGTTTGTGTGTTAGAAAAGAATGGCATTTTTGGAGGGTGTTTGCAGTCATTTAAGCGTAAAGAGCAGTTACTAGATACCGGAATGCATTATATAGGGAGCATGGATAAAGGGAAGCTACTAAATCAATATTTTAAGTATTTTGGAGTATTGGATAGAGTTAAATTTCGCAGGCTTAATAATAATGCTTATGATGTAATTTGTTATAAAGATAAGGAGTATAATTTTGCTCAAGGTTATGAGAATTTCACTAATACTTTATCGCAGTATTTTCCAAAAGAGAGAGATGGTATAAAATGTTATGCTAATAAAATAGAGGAGATATGCAGCCTTGTAGGGGTTGAAAACTTAAGGCATGGAATAATTAATAGAGATGGCATGGAGTATTTTGGGATAGCTGCCTCTAAAATGATTGAAAATACTGTCTCTAATAAAGTATTGCAAAATGTACTTGCCGGTACAGGTCCGTTATATAGTGCGGAGCGTAATTACTCTCCACTATATTATCATGCAATGATTAATGGCTCTAATATTGATGGTGCATATAGAATTGTTGATGGTAGTCAAACTTTGGCAGATGCATTTGTTAATGTTATTAATAAAAATGGGGGAATCGTATTACGTAATTGTGAAGTTACCCGTATAATAATTGAGAATGGCGTTGCAAAAGGGGTTGAAATTAACGATTTAGATAGAATTGAAGCAGATTACTTTATCTCTAATGTTCATCCTGTTCCTACATTAAATCTTATAGATAAAACTCCAATATTAAAAAAAGCATTTATTACACGGATAAATTCTTTGCGTAATTCATATGGGTTTTTTTCTGTGTATCTTGTAATGAAAAAGGGGACATTTCCATACTTAAATAGTAATTATTATATTTATAAAGATAATGATGTATGGGATACTTCGTTAAATTTGCGCCATACTTCTATACAGTTTGTTTTGCTCTCTTCGCAAGCCAATAGCGCAGATGAAGAACATGCTAATGTGATTAATATTTTGTGCCCTATGTTTTTTAGCGAAGTTGAAAGATGGAGTAATACATTAATAGAACATAGAGGAGATGAATATGAAGCTTTTAAACAAAATAAAGCTGAACAGATTATAGATTTTGTAAATAAATATCATCCTAGTTTACGGGCGTGTATAGAGCAAATATATACTGCTACACCACTTACATATAGAGATTATACTGCAACAGTAGACGGATCGGCATACGGTATTATGAAAAATTGCAATAATTCTGTTGGGACGTTAATATCTACCCGCACAAAAATTGAAAATTTGTTTCTTACCGGGCAAAATTTAAATGTACATGGGGCTATTGGGGTAACACTAACTGCAACATTAACTTGTGCAGAATTACTTGGAAATGAATATTTAGCTAAAAAAATAGGTGAGGCGTAATGGTTAAAAAAGTATTAAAATATATTTTATTTTCCTTATTGGGAATAGTGGTATTGTTTATTGGTTTACTTACATATATGTATTTATCAGCAGATATGGGTGAACCTAATGTTAAAATTGATATTAATAAATATTCTGTAACCGATAGTATTACATATAAGAGTTGTAATGGTAATTTTATTCGTAAAAATAAACAAGGGTTATGGGAGGCGTATTTACATGGCAGCCCAATTGACCGTGGTATTGCAATGGGGATGTTATCAAAGGATTTGTTATATTATCAAGAGAAAGTTTTTGTAGATGAAATTAGGACATTTATTCCATCCGATTCGTATTTGAGATTTCTTAAATTCTTTACGGTTGTTTTTAATCGTAATTTGGGAGAATATATTCCGCAAGAGTATAGAGAAGAGATTTATGGAATTTCTTTATTGTGCACCCATGAATATGATATGATAGGGACTCCTTATGAGCGACAGATAAATTATCATGCTGCTCATGATATTGGGCATACAATGCAGGAGTATATGCTTGTAGGGTGTAGCTCGTTTGCTGTATGGGGTAATAAAAGTGCAGATTCAACGTTATTAGTTGGGAGAAATTTTGATTTTTATGTTGGGGATGATTTTGCTAAAAACAGGTTGGTTATGTTTGTTGCTCCTAGTAATGGATATAAATTTGTCTCTATTGGATGGGCCGGAATGATAGGGGTGCTATCGGGAATGAATGAAATGGGGCTTACGGTTACAATAAACGCAGCTAAGGGTTCCCTTCCAATGTCATCTGCAATGCCAATTTCTTTATTGGCTAGAGAGATTTTGCAATATGCGTCTACTATAGAGGAGGCTTATGATATTGCTAAAAAGCGACATACGTTTGTATCTGAGTCTTTACTTATAGGTTCGGCTAAAGATGGAAATGCTGCAATTATTGAAAAATCTCCATCAAAAATAGGGCTATTTTATAGTGCTGATAATGAGGTAATTTGTACAAATCATTATCAATCGGATATTTTTAAGAACGATTCTTATAATATGGAAAATATTAGAATGTCTGATAGTCCTTACCGTTATAAACGGATTGAACAGTTACTTAAAAATAAGGGAAAGATAGCATATAAGGATGCTGCAAATATATTAAGAGATAGGTTGGGAACTAGTAGTGAGGATATTGGATTGGCTAATGAAAAGTCTATAAATCAGTCTATTGCTCATCATTCTGTTATTTTTAAACCGCAACAGGGGTTAATGTGGGTGTCTACTTCTCCATGGCAAAGCGGAGAGTATATTTGTTATAATATTAATGATATATTTTTAAAGGAGAAAATTAGTGGTGAAGTAACAAAATTAGATTATACTATTGGCGCAGATTCTATATTTATAAAAAATGATTATACTAAGTTGCTAGAGTATAGATTATTAGTTAAAATTATTAAAAAAGCAATTAAAGATAAACGGGTAATTTCGGCTGATACTATGCAGCGGTTCATAGTGGTTAATCCTAATATGTATTATGTATATGATTTATTGGGAGACTATTATTTAAATGTTTTATCTAATACAAAATTTGCTAAAGCAATGTGGAATAAGGCTTTAATGAGAGAAATTCCAAAAGTTGCTGAGAAAAATTTAATAGAAGAGAAGCTCAAAAAGTTAGAAAATGAATAAAAATAATCAAATACAATTTAAATCTCCTGCCGAGATTAAGTTGTTTCAAGAATCCCTGTTGCGTAAAAATTTAGAATACCTAAAAGTAAATTCAAAGTTTTATGCTCGTATGTTTAGTGATAATGAAATAGATATTTCTAAAATACTAACTATAGAGGATTTGCAACAATTGCCGGTTACTACAAAAAAAGATCTTCAAATATATAATAATGATTTTTTGTGTGTGGATAAAAGTGTTATTATAGATTATGTTACTACATCGGGAACGCTTGGAGATCCTGTCCTTTTTGCCTTAACAGGAGCAGATTTGGATAGGCTTGCTTATAATGAATTTTTATCTTTTACAACAGCAGGATGTGAGAAAGAGGATATTATACAGCTTATGACTACTATAGATCGTCGTTTTATGGCAGGATTGGCCTATTTTCTTGGAGCAAGAGAGTTGGGAACAGGAATAGTTAGGGTTGGAAACGGCATCCCCGAATTGCAATGGGATACTATTAATAGGATTAAACCTACTGTGTGTATTGTTGTTCCATCATTTTTGCTAAAACTTATTGAATATGCTAATGCTAACGGCATAGATTATGTGCATAGTTCTTTGCGTAAAGCTATATGTATAGGGGAACCATTACGTAATAATGATCACTCTTTTAATATGTTGGGACAACAATTATCGCAAAAATGGCCTTCACTAACCTTTCATTCTACTTATGCTTCTACAGAAATGCAGTCTTCATTTACAGAATGTGAGTATTGCAATGGAGGGCATTTACAGCCTGAGTTAATAATTGTGGAGTTCCTCAACGATAATAACCAAGTTGTTGGCGCAGGAGAAGCCGGAGAAGTTACTATTACCACTCTAGGTGTACAAGGAATGCCTTTATTAAGGTTTAAAACTGGGGATGTTTGTTATCATAATGTTGAAAAATGTGCGTGTGGCAGGCAGACTATACGTCTTTGTCCTATTATTGGGCGTAAGGGACAAATGATAAAATATAAAGGGACAACGCTTTATCCTTTGGCTTTGTACGATATATTAGATAATGTTCCTGATATTAAAAATTATATTGTTGAGGTGTACACAAATAATATAGGGACAGATTCAATTTTGGTAAAAATTGGAAGTAATAATCATTCCGATGAATTTGTAAAGCAACTTAAGGATATGTTTCGTTCAAAAGTACGTGTTGCTCCCGAAATTTGTTTTGAACCAATTGAAGCAATTACAAAAATTCAATTTCCGGCAATGAGTAGAAAGCCAATAAAATTTGTAGATTTGCGCTAAATTTAAATGTTTTGTTATCTAATTTTAAAAAATAAAAAAATATGAAAAAATTAATTAGTTTAATTTTCACAGCTATGTTTGTTTTTCCTTTATTAGCTCAGACTAATGTGGCAACAACAACAGCAATAGATTATTATGGAATAGATTATTCCATTGGTAAAGTTTTTGGGACTAAAGAGTCTCCTGCTAAATTTCAAAAAATATTTAATGCTATAAACGAATTGGTTGTACATGAATCATCTAAATATAATGTTGGCAAATTTTTTAAAAAGAAAGATGTTGAGACATTATTGGATGTAACTTTAAGCAATAATAATGCTATAGATAGTGCAGTAATTTGTACAACAAATAGTAATTATAAATTAACAGATGAACAGTTGGCATTACTTGTAAAAAGCTATAATATAGTGCCTAAACATAGTGTTGGTATGGTTATAGTTTCTGAATTGTTAAATAAATCTTCTAACAAGGGTAATTATTATGTTGTTTTCTTTGATACAAATAGTAAAGAGATATTATTTTCTAAGTTTGTTTCTGGCAAAGCCGGTGGTTTTGGCCTTAGAAATTTTTGGGCCGGATCTATATACGATATAATGAATTCGTGGAAGTATCCTAAAGCCTAATATATTTTCTTTCTAAAAATGAGCATAAATTAAATGGAGGCCACTCATTCAAAGGTATTTGCAAAAATAGATAGTAGTAAATGGGTGGTGAAATTTAAAGCAACCATAAACGGCAAAGGCAGATATAGTGTCTTAGATAAAACAAAAAAACAGCCCTAAATATTATATTTAGGGCTGTTTTACGTGCTTATAACACCTAAGTGTCCTTTGTTATTGGCGGTGCGGACGGGGCTCGAACCCGCGACCCCATGCGTGACAGGCATGTATTCTAACCAAACTGAACTACCGCACCATTATTTTTATAAGAACTTTCCCTGTTTGGGATTGCAAAGATAGGCATTCTTTTTAATTATGCAAAAAAAACAGAAGCTTTTTTTATAATTCT
>JAVXCW010000050.1:0-11947 GCA_036659275.1 Bacteroidales bacterium
GGGGCAAAAAAATAAGGAGGTATTCTCATATTATATTATCTCATTAAGAATGATAACTTGCCTGCATTTTTAAGTGCTATGCTTGTTCCTCTAGCTACAGCCCTCAAAGGATCGTCAGCTACGTGGAAGGGGATATTTATTTTATCAAAAAGTCTTTTGTCAAGACCTCTAAGTAATGCTCCGCCACCAGTAAGGAATATTCCTCTTTCTACAATATCTGAGTACAGCTCGGGAGGAGTTTGCTCAAGAACAGACAGCACTGCGGTTTCAATTTTTGCAAGTGATTTATCAAGACAATGTGCAATTTCTTGGCTTGTAACGGCAACTTCTACAGGATGCGCTGTCATAAGATTTGGCCCCCTAACTATATATGGCTCGGGACTATCTTCTAATTCGGACATAGCTGCCCCTGCATTAATCTTTATGAGCTCTGCTGTAATTTCGCCAACTTTTATATTGTGTTGCTGACGCATATATTGTTGAATTTCTGAGGTAAAAACATCCCCTGCAACCCTTATGCTTTCTTTACATACAATACCGCCAAGAGAAATTACTGCAATTTCTGTTGTTCCTCCTCCAATATCTACCACCATTAAACCACTAGGTGCTTCAACATTAAGCCCTATGCCCAACGCTGCAGCCATTGGCTCATAAATAATATACACATCCCTTCCCCCTGCGTGTTCGGAAGAGTCCCTTACGGCTCTTATCTCTACCTCTGTACTTCCCGATGGAATACATACAACCATCTTAAGGTTTGGAGTAAAAATTGTGCGTTTATTATTTATCATTTTTACAAATCCCCTTATCATTTGTTCGGCAGCGTTAAAGTCTGCAATAACTCCGTCTTTGAGGGGGCGTATAGTTTTTATATTTGGATGAGTTCTCTCATGCATCATGCGTGCAGCATGACCAAAAGCAATTGGTTTGCCTGTGTTTTGGTCAATAGCAACAATTGACGGTTCATCAACAACAATTTTGTCGTTTACAAAAATTACTGTATTCGCCGTTCCAAGATCAATAGCTAATTCTTGTGTTAAAAATGAGAATGCCATATTTATTTTTATTTTTATCTATTTTTTAATGTTTAAAATGCCTTATCCCCGTCATTACCATGGCAATGTCGTTCTTATTGCAGTATTCTACACTGTCATTGTCCCTTATAGACCCGCCAGGTTGTATAACGGTCTTTATTCCCTCTGCTGCTGCAATTTCCACACAATCTGCAAATGGAAAAAATGCGTCAGAAGACATTACCGCTCCGTTTAAAGAGAAATTAAATGATTTAGCTTTTTGTATAGCCTGTTTAAGTGAATCAACTCTAGATGTTTGCCCTATGCCGCTAGCCAGCAGCTGTTTCCCTTTTACAAGAACAATGGCATTAGATTTAGAGTGCTTAACCAATTTATTGGCAAAAAGGAGGTCATCAATTTCATTTGGTCTAGGTTGTTTTTGGGTAACAGGTTTAAGATCGGCAGGAGTTTCTACATAAGAATCTCTATCTTGAACTAATACACCACCAAGAAGCGAACGGAATTTTTTATCGGTGAGTTTTATATTAATACTCTCAAGAATAATTCTATTTTTCTTACTTTTAAGTATTTCCAAAGCTTCTTCTGTGTATGCCGGTGCTATTATAACCTCAAAGAATATTTTGTTCATTAACTCTGCTGTCTCTTTACTAATCTCTTTGTTGGTTACAATTATTCCTCCAAATGCCGAAACAGGATCTGCCGCTAAAGCTTTTTCCCAAGCCTCTTTAACGGTTGGAGCTGATGCACACCCGCAGGCATTATTGTGTTTTATTATTCCAACGGTTATCTCTGTAAAATCTGAAATTAGCTCAATTGCTGCTTCCACATCTAAAAGATTATTATGAGAAATTTCCTTACCATGTAATTGTTTAGGAAGGGAATCGCTACAGCCATAGTATATCCCTTTTTGGTGAGGATTTTCTCCATATCTTAATGTTTTAGCATTTAAAATACTTTTTTTAAACGCCTGAATCTCAAATTTTGTGTTAAAAAAGTTGAATATAGCGGTGTCATAATGTGAACTTACAAGAAAAGCTTGCGCTGCAAAATATTCCCTCTCCTCTATTGTTGTATTGCAGCCTTTCTCTTTAAGTATATTTAAAAGTGGCTTATAAGAGTCTTTGGATGGAATTATTACAACGTCATTGTAATTTTTTGCCGCTCCTCTTATAAGTGAAATTCCTCCAATGTCAATTTTTTCAATAATTTCATTATGTGTGGCATTTGCCGCAACATATTCTTCAAATGGATAAAGATCTACAATAACTAAATCTATAGCCGGTATATTATACTCGCTTATTTCTAATATATCTGTATTATTATCTCGTCTGTTAAGGATACCTCCAAAAATCTTAGGATGTAAAGTTTTAACTCTTCCGCCTAATATTGAAGGGTAACCTGTAATAGATTCTACAGATGTAACGGGGATTGAGTTTTCTTGTAAAAAGTTATAAGTTCCTCCGGTTGATAAAATTTCTACTCCATTATCAGCCAGTATCTTTGCAATTTCCAAAATTCCGTCTTTATTGTATACGGAAATAAGGGCTCTTTTAATCTCTTTCACTTATTATATTGTTGTGTTTAGTAAATATTTGCTATTGAAAATAATAATGCCGTAAAAATACGAAATAATAACCTATTTTTTGATAATTTTGTCAAAATTTTTATTGGAATGGATAAGGAATTATATGTTATCATTACGGCAGGTGGCTTGGGCCGTAGAATGGGAGGAAATATAGCCAAGCAATTTCTTACAATTGGAGACAAACCAATATTGTTAAGAACAATAAATCTTTTTAGACATTGGCGCAATGATGCAAATATAATTATTGTACTTCCATCAATATATAAGCAATATTGGAGGCAGTATTGTGTAGATAATAATTTATGGTTTAAACATACCCTTGTATCGGGAGGAATAACAAGATTCCATTCTGTAAAAAATGCTCTTAAACAGGTTCCCGATGGTGCTATTGTTGCTGTGCACGATGGCGTACGTCCTTTTGTACCCGATGAAATGCTAAATAATATGCTTAATTTTAAATTTACAGAAGGGGAAAAAAAGATTTTTGGGGTAATTCCGGTAATGCCCTCTACAGAATCTATGAGAGAGCAACTTTTTGATATTGATGGAAAGGTTGAAAGAACATTTACTGTTGACAGAGATAAATACTTATTTGTACAAACTCCGCAAGTATTTGACTCCACTGTACTTAAAAAATGTTACGCCAAAGCATACTCTCCTGCATTTACAGATGATGCCTCTGTTTTAGAGAGTAGCGGCTATTCTGTAGCAACAGTAAAAGGAAGCAGGTTCAATATTAAAATTACTACGCCCGAAGACATTAAAATGGCGGAGATAATATTAAAAATGGTATAAAAGACAAGTTATTTGTCTGCTATTTCTTTTTTGGACTACCACTTTTATTTGGATAATTTTTTACCCAAACTTGTCTTTCTATTGCTTGGTCAAGCGAAATTAATGTTTCTGTTTGTTGTACACAAGGGATATTTTGGATTGTGTTTATAAGAATTTCCATTAAATGATCGTGATTGAAGCAATAAATTTTTAACAAAAGTGAATATTTGCCTGTAACAAAATGACATTCTACAACTTCTGAAATTTGTTTTAAAGCATCAATAACCTCGGAATATTTATTTGCTTCAGAAAGTGTTACAGCAACAAAAGCACATACATTAAGGCCTAACGCCTGAGGCTTTACCAAAAGACGAGATCCTGTTATAATACCTAAAACCTCCATCTTTTTTACTCTTTGGTGTATAGCAGCCCCGGAAACTCCACATTCACGGGCAATTTCTAAAAAAGGCATTCTCGCATTTTTTACAAGAAACGAAAGAATTTTTTGATCTGTTTCGTCAATTTGATACTTAGGCATTCTCTTACAGTTTTTAATTAATTTGTGCAAAAATATATAAAAACTTTTATAAAAGTGCATATTTTGTATAAAAAAGTAACCATCTAAGTGGAACTTCTCCCGAACATGCCGTTTTGTAGTCGTTTATGGAACATGGAATAAGCTTAATATTACTACCATTATTTACTGAAATTTCCATCCACCATCTATCAGAATATAAGCTTGTTACAAATATAATTTCTTGTCCATTATCTCCAAGACTTACAATTTTACGCATGTAACTATCGGCTGTAATTTTATCAAGAGGATTTTCAATAAGGTTTATAGATATTCCATCACAAATATGCCATATAATCTCGGCAATAAGTTTATTACAAACAGTAATTTTACTCTCTCCTTTAATTTCTCCAAAAATAAAGACTACAGATAATTTTTGTCCTAACCCAATATAGCGTGCTATTTGACATGCCTCTTCTGCATATAATCCATTTGGATTAGCTTGGGCAGAGTATGGATAATCGCTATAACGGATACTTTTTAAATCTAAAAATGTGTATTCTGAGTCTCGTAAAAGGGGTTCGCATAATGAAATATTGTCGCGAATAGTTCCTAATCTCATATCCTCAAAATATCTTTCTCTTAAATTTTGTAAAACATTTGGGGAATATCTATATCCTTGAAATCCAATATTGCTAAAATTTATGAGAAACTTATTGTTAAGTAAGGTGTCTAATACACTATCCTTTGCATTATTGTAACTATCTGCAGATATAAGCGATGCGCTATATGGATATTTAGGAAGAATATTATCTATATCTATAATATCCTGTCCGCAGTTTACAATTGCCGGGACCCCCACCTCACTAATCCTTTCCAAAACTTTCCAAAGCTTTGCTGTAGTAGTATTTACTACATATATTTTGTATGATGCACAACTATATAGCTGTGCTAAAGATTCTAGAATATGCTTTTGGTTGCCAATATTAACAATAATAGCCTTACATTCCGGCATTTGTGGGCTTATAGCACCTGCCGGTATCTGCTCAAAATAATCTGCTCCGTTCATAAAAACACATACTATTTATAGTAAGAGAAAATACTATTTTTTTCCCTTTTTAAATTTTCCTTTGGTCCCCGATGGCTTTGTTTCAGCTATTATTTGTAAACACTTATCAACATCAAGTGCTTTTGCATCGGTTCCTTTTGGAATTTTATAATTTTCTCCGCCATGTTTTAGATAAGCTCCAAAACGGCCGTTTAAAACCTGTATGTCTTGTGCGGGGAAACTAGTTATAAACTTTTCTGCTTCCTTCTTCTCTGCCTCTGCAATTAAGGCAACTGCCGTATCAAAATCAATTGCACGGGGGTCATATAATTTTCCTAATGAAACAAATTTACTATTATATTTTATATAAGGGCCAAATCTCCCTATTGCAGCGGTAATTTTATTACCGTTTAGTTCTCCTATTGTCCTTGGAAGTTCAAATAATTTAATGGCATCCTCTATGGTTATAGTTTCTATAAGCTGACCTTTTTGCAGGCTTGCAAATTGTTTATCGGGATCTTCATTTCCCCCTTTTTGTACTAAAGGACCAAACTTACCCAAACGAACAATAAGTTTTTTACCACTTACCAAATCTATTCCTAAATCTCTCTCTGCGCTAGTGTGAATGCTCTCTTTTAAAGTACTTTCCACTTTTTTATGAAATGGAGTATAAAAAGATTGTATAAGTTCGTTCCAAATTAATTTTCCGGCGGCAACTTTGTCAAAAGATTCCTCTACCCTTGCTGTAAAGCCGTAATCTAAAACAGCTTCAAAATTATTGCTTAAAAAATCGGTAACCAAAATGCCTATATCTTGCGGAAATAATTTCCCCTTTTCGGTGCCTGAAATCTCATTTAATAAACTTTTTGTTATTTTGGAATCTTTAAGCTGTATCTGTGAATATTCTCTAGCAACTCCATCGCGGTCTTCCCTTACAATATAACCTCTCATGCTTATTGTAGAGATGGTGGGAGCATAAGTAGACGGCCTGCCTATGCCAAGTTCTTCTAATTTTTTAACAAGACTTGCCTCTGAATATCTAGGGGGTCTTAGAGTAAATCGTTGGGTAGCTGTAATTTCTAAATTATCCATCCCCTCTTGCTCGTGTAGTATTGGAAGAAGTTGGTTTTCATCTTCATTTTCTCCATCTTCGTCCTTGCTCTCTAAATAAAGTTTAAGGAACCCATCAAATACAACCTGTTCTCCTTGCGAAATAAATTTTTCGGTAAAATTATTCCCTGCTATTGTAATGTTTGTTTTCTCTAATTTGGCATCGGCCATTTGTGATGCAACTGTCCTTTTCCAAATAAGATTATATAATTTTTTCTCTTGAGGTGTTCCTTCTATTGTGTGGTTTGCAGGATATGAGGGCCTTATTGCCTCATGAGCCTCTTGCGCTCCTTTACTTTTGGTTTTATATTGTCTTACTTTTGAATATTCTTCGCCATAACTAGCTATAATAGTTTGCTTTACACTGTTAATTGCAAGCTGAGACAGGTTGGTTGAATCTGTACGCATATAAGTAATAAGACCGTTTTCATACAGTTTCTGAGCTATTCGCATTGTTTGACTAACCGGTAATCCCAATTTTCTTGCAGCCTCTTGTTGTAGGGCAGAAGTAGTAAATGGAGGTGCCGGGGTTCTTGTTAGGTCTTTTTTCTCAATTTTTTCAATTGAAAATATACTGTTTTTACATTTATCTAAAAATAATTCCGCCTCTTGTTGTGTAGGATATTTAGTATCTAAGATTGCTTTAACTTTTACGTTTTTTGCAGCAGCTGTTGGATGAAATATCCCGTTTACCTTAAAAAACGGATGTGACTGAAACGCCATTATTTCTCGCTCTCTTTCAACAATTAACCTTAAAGCAACAGATTGAACTCTTCCTGCCGATAGTTTAGGAGCAACTTTTTTCCACAATATAGGTGAAAGCTCAAATCCAACTAAACGATCTAGCACCCTTCTAGCTTGTTGTGCCATAACCAAGTTTAAATCAACTGTACGTGGATTTTTGATTGCTTTTAAAATTGCTTCTTTGGTTATTTCGTGAAAAACTATTCTTTTAGTGTTGTTTTCTTTAAGATTGAGTGTCTCTTGCAAATGCCATGCAATGGCCTCCCCTTCGCGGTCCTCATCGGATGCTAGCCATACAGTATCTGCCTTTTTTGCAAGACTTTTTAATTCGGATACAATCTTCTTTTTATCATCAGCAACTTCATAAGTTGGATGAAAACCATTTTCTATGTCAATTCCAAGATTCTTCTTTGATAAATCCCTAATATGCCCAAAGCTGGATTTTACTGTAAATCCTTCTCCTAGAAATTTTTCAATAGTCTTTGCCTTTGCCGGCGACTCTACAATTACTAAATTCTCTCCCATAATACTTTATTCCATGAATTTGCAAAGTAAGACATAAAGTAGGATAAAATGCAAATTTTTATTCGTATTTTTGCAGCTCGTATTACAAAATAGCAAGTTTTTTGGTTAATAAGAGTGAAAAAATGATTGAAATAAAAAACAAGAAAAAATTTGTTAAATGGCTGTGGATTATTGCATTTAGTCCTATAGTATTAACATTATGTGCTCTACTTTTGGTAGGCGTTTTTGGAGACATACCATCATTTGAAGAATTAGAAGATCCTCAAAGTAATTTGGCTACTCAAATAATATCGCAAGATGGCGCAGTGTTAAATACGTTTCATATAGAAAACAGGTCCTACACTACTTTTAACGAGCTATCTCAAAGTCTTAAAGATGCTATTGTGGCAACGGAAGATGTGCGATTTTATAAACATAGCGGAATAGATTTAAGAAGTTTAATGAGAGTTGTTGTAAAATCGGTTATGTTGGGTGATAGGCGATCGGGAGGAGGAGGAAGTACCCTTTCGCAGCAATTAGCAAAGTCATTATTCCCAAGAGATACGGTTGAATCAAAAATTCCCGGCGCAAAATATTTTGTTTTGGCTTCAAATAAATTTAAGGAGTGGATAACGGCTGTTAAGCTAGAGCAGAACTACACTAAAGAGGAAATTCTTAGTATGTATATGAACGCTGTTTTTTTTGGAAGTAATGCCTATGGTATAAAAGCTGCGGCAAATACATTCTTTGGTAAACAACCAAAAGACCTTAATATAGAAGAGAGTGCGTTATTAGTTGGAATGGTGAATATGCCTACTAGGTATAATCCGGTACGTAATCCGCAAAAATCGCTTATTAGGCGCAATCACGTATTAAATCAAATGAATAAATACGGATATATAAGTGATGAACAGTACGATTCAATAGTAAAAATTCCAATTACCCTTTCGTACAGCCAGCAAGATCATAATAGCGGACTTGCTCCTCACTTTAGAGATATGTTAAAAAAGGTAATGAGTGCAAATAAGCCTACCAGGAGCAATTACAACAATATAGAGGATTTTAGGGCAGACTCAACTCTTTGGAAAGAGGATCCGCTTTACGGATGGCTTAACAAAAATCTTAAACCCGATGGTACAAAGTATAATCTTGATAGAGATGGGCTTAAAATATATACACCTGTAAATGCAAAAATGCAACAATATGCAGAAGAGGCTGTTGCAGAGCATCTTGGCGGGACTTTACAGCCTACTTTTAACAGAGAACTAAAATGGAAAAATAATAAACCTTTTGCAAATGATGTTCCGCAGGAAACTATAGAAACAATAATGAAACAGGCTCGCCGATGGAGTGATAGGTATAAAATTATGAAAGCGGCAGGTGTAAGTGAAACTAATATTTTAAAAAACTTTGAAAAGCCTACAAATATGAGGGTGTTTTCTTGGAATAAGAAAGGGTATATAGATACAACTATGACTCCAAACGATTCCATAAGGTACTATAAATCTTTTTTGCGTGCAGGGATGATGGCTATAGAGCCGGGAACAGGATATGTTAGGGCTTACGTTGGAAGCGGAAATTACAGATATTTTAAATATGATCAAGTAAGACAAGGGAAAAGACAAGTTGGTTCTACATTTAAGCCATTTTTATATACTCTTGCAATGCAAGGGGGATATACTCCTTGTGATAAGGTGGTTAATGTGCCGCAGTCGTTTGTAATAGGTGAGGATATATGGACTCCTAAAAGTACAGATAAGCCCGAATGGATTGGTAAAACAGTTACTTTAAAATGGGGATTAACAAAAAGTAGTAATAATATATCGGCATATCTTATGAAACAATTTGGCCCTAGGGCTTTAGTTGAAATGGCTCATACTATGGGAATTAAGGCGTGGTTAGATCCCGTTGAATCTTTGTGTGTAGGGTCTGCAGATATACCTGTATATCAAATGGTTTCTGCATTTAATACTTTTCCGGGCAGGGGAGTTTTTGCCGATCCTTTATTTGTGTTGCGCATAGAGGATAAGATGGGCAATGTTCTTTCTAATTTTAGCCCTCGTAAACGAGAAGCTATAAGTGAGAATACTGCATTTCTTATGGTAAATCTTATGCAGGGAGTTGTAAACTCCGGTACAGCAGCTAGAATAAGAAGCAGATATATTAGGGATGCACAAATTGCAGGTAAAACGGGGACTACAAATGATCAGTCGGATGGCTGGTTTATTGGATATACACCAAAACTAACTGCAGGTGTATGGGTTGGAGCAGAAGATAGGCAGGTGCATTTTGCCGGATTGGCGCTTGGTGGTGGATCAAATACGGCCCTTCCAATATGGGGTATTTTTATGAAAAAAGTTCTTGATGATGGCACTTTGGGCGTAACAAAATACGATCAATTTGTGGCTCCTCAAGGTTTTAATATTAATCTTAACTGTTCCGGAAGTGATGATGATTTGCTATCGGGAGACGGAAATGATGGGTTTTTTGACTAATTTATAAAATATGAGAAAAAAAGTTGCCTTAATTTATGGGGGAAATTCCTCTGAGGCAGAGATTTCAATTAAGAGCGGTATGAATGTGTCCGCTAATATTAACAGGAACGAATATGACGTTTACGAAATTTTGTTAAGAGGAGGAAGTTGGCGTGTTCTAAATCCTAATGGAGGGTTAGTGTCTGAGAAGGTTGCAGTTGAATATCTTAAATGTGTTATGGCTAGTGAGGTGGCTTTTAATACAGGTGTTGGTGGTGCAAAAATTGAAAACATTAAAAGTGATATAGGGTTAGAGGTAAATAAAGTGGATTTTTCGTTTGAGAATAATGGCGAAAAAATAAACTTTGATCTTGCTTTTATAATGATCCATGGTACTCCGGGAGAAAACGGACTTTTACAAGGTTATTTGGAGATGATGATGATTCCTTATAATTCATGTTCATCTTTTGTATCGTCTATTACTTTTGATAAACACTCATGCAAAAGGTTTTTAGATTTTGCCGGAGTTAACTTAGCTAAGGATGTTTTTTTGCATAGAGGTGATAGCTACGATGTAAATGAGATTGTAAAAAAAGTTGGATTACCAATGTTTGTAAAACCAACAAATGGTGGAAGCAGCTTTGGAGTTACAAAGGTTAAAAGGGTAGAGGACTTAAAGGCTGCAATAGATTTTGTGTTTAGTGGATATGACGCAGCTATAATTGAAGAGTTTATTAAAGGGAGAGAATTAACCAATGGTATTTATAATAAAGGTAATGAAATTGTAAGATTGCCTGTAACAGAGATTATTACAGAGAGGGAGTTCTTTGATTATGAGGCTAAATATTTAGGAGAGAGTAAAGAGGTTTGTCCTGCTCAAATTTCTGATGAACTTACCTTAAAGATTCAGGAGCTAAGTGAAAAACTTTATAAATACCTAGGATGCAAAGGTTTGGTTAGAATGGATTATATAGCAAAGGGAGATGATATATATTTTCTTGAGATAAATACTGTTCCCGGTATGACTTCAATGAGCCTTGTTCCTGCACAGGTACGCGTTGCCGGAATTAATATGCAAGAATTTTTTACTACTCTTATTGAGGGGCGCTAAAGAATATAACTTAAACAGTTTTTAAAATGGCAATGACAATAGGCGATTTTGTAGATGAGTGTGTTAAGCGTTTGGATATGTTATATTCGCTGCAAGAGTCTAAGTCGCTTGCCATTAATTTGTTACAGAATATAGAGGGGCTTAGTAGTTATGCCCATTTAGTGGAGCCGGATACTGTACTTAAAGAGGATCAAAAACTTATTGGGGCACTTAATAAGCTTGCTACAGGTTGCCCTATCCAATATGTTCTTGGTTTTGAGTGGTTTAAAGGTCATAAATTTTTTGTTTCTTCTAATGTTTTAATTCCTCGCCCCGAGACCGAAGAGTTAGTTAATTTGGTTATAAAGGAGTGTAATGAAATTAGTGATATTTATTCAAAAGATATCCCACTACAAATTTTAGATGTTTGTACAGGGAGTGGCTGTATTGCTCATTCATTGGCATACGAGTTTAGGGATACTGCTAAAATTTATGGATGTGACATTTCAAATGAGGCATTAGAGATAGCAAATAATGAGGATATTTATTTAGATATTTTCCCTTTACAAAATGAAAATAATATTAAACCATGTTTTTTTAGATGTGATATATTGGACAAAACAGCAGGTAATATTATTGTAGCCAATACTAAAGTAAAGCTTAATATTATAGTTAGTAATCCTCCATATGTTTGTGAAGCCGAGCAATCTTTAATGCATATTAACGTGCTTGATTTTGAGCCTAATATTGCGCTTTTTGTTTCTAATGATAATCCATTGTTGTTTTATAAGCGTATTGCTGCTTTGGGCGTAGAATTGCTTATGCCGGGTGGTAAATTATTTTTTGAAATTAATGAGCGGTTTGGAAAAGAGACCGTAGAAATGCTGGAAAATTTGGGGTATTCTCATTGCGCTGTAATACAAGATATTAACGGAAAAGATAGAATAGTAAAAGGAACTTTCTAGTACTTCGCTACCTGTCATATAGATACTTATGCCATTTAAGTACTAAATATGCTTTTAAATTATGAAATTCACAATTCACATTAAAAAAATACCATATAATTTTCG
>JAVXCW010000051.1:0-10892 GCA_036659275.1 Bacteroidales bacterium
GCGGGGTGCAAAGATATGTTATTTTTTTACGCAGAACAAATTTATTTAAAAAAAACAGCAATTATAATGTATTTATTTTTTAACAGTAATTGGGACGGAAAAATAAAAAGTACTTCCTTTTCCAACTTTAGAATCTACCCAAATTTTGCCTCCAAGGCAATCTACTATCCCTTTACTTAAAGCCAATCCTAGCCCTATTCCCTGTTCAAAACTGTTAACCTTTGCAAATTGGTTAAATATAGAATTATAATGATCTTCCGAAATACCACAACCTGTATCTCTTACGTATAATATTACTGAATTCCCTGTTATTGAAACAGGCTCTACTGATAATGTTCCATTAATATGCATGTAATAGCCCACAGTTACGCTCCCTTGCTCAGTAAATTTTAAAGCATTACTTATTAAACTATTTAGCACCTGAGTTATTCTGTATCTATCCGATACCATTAATAGCCCACTATTAGGAATATTAATTATAAATTCTATTCCTTTAGGAGTTTTATCTAAAAAGACAGCACGCTGATGTTCAAATATATCATTTATATTAAACTCCGAAAAAACAAAATCTAGTTTTCCTGCTTCTAATTTGGAAACATCCAAAACATCACCTACCATCCTTAGTAATAAATCATTATTAAGAGCAATAATCTTTGCATACTCAACTTTTTCCTCTTTGGAGTCTGTTTCAGCAATTAATGATGAAAATCCAACTATTGCGTTAAGCGGGGTCCTTATCTCATGACTCATATTTGCCAAAAAAGCTGATTTAAGTCTATTTGATTCTTCAGCTTTATCCTTTAATAGGATAAGGTTCTCTGTTAAATTTTTCCACTCAGTAGTATTTTTCCTTAACCCGGCATATCTAAGTACTTTACCTTGTATATCCCTCTTATATGGAACAGAAAATGTTGAAACCCATAAATAATCGTCCGACTTTTCATTCATTATGTAGTATTCGTATTTTAATAATCCATCATGTCCGCTTTTCATAAGTTCAAATTGCCTTCGTACCTCTTCTTCGTAATCTGGGCGCACAGCTTTTAAATAAGTAGCCATAGCTTCACCTTCTTCTATTACCATATTATAATCGGAAATTATAAACAATTGGTTTACCACATCGTATTCCCAAACTATATATTCACCAGCTTTTATAAGCAAATCCATTTTAAACTTATAATCCTCTAGCAAAATACGACTTTCAACAGATTTGGAAACATCTATTTCTGTACCTATTATTTGTTCTATATTTCCTGTAAAAGGAGACTTGTAGGCAATCATTCTAGATTGAATATACTTATACGTAGGTACTTCTCCACCAACCTCTAAATCCTTAAACTTAAGGGTTTCCAACGTCTCATCTATTTTACCATTACAAAACTGGTCTATAATATGGTGAAACCTAACGGCATCATTAGGATGCATAAGATTTTCCACATCCTGTATATGTAAAAAATCCCCTACCAAAGTTTTACCATGAATTGAAGAAATAATCTTCTTTGCAATATCATACGACCAAATAGACATTTTACTAGCATTAATAACCAAGGTTAAATCTCTTGTAAAATTATTAAGCTTAAATTCGCGATTTTTTATTTCTGTCGTTTCAATTACAGATGTAAGAATTAAAATTTTCTCACCTAAAAAATTAATTCTTTTTTTATGTACAATAACCCATCGTATAGGGACACCATTTTCATCACATATTTCCCGCTCAAAAATAAGTGGTTTATTAACATTTAAGGCGGCGTCATCCTCTTCCCTTATTTGCTGAGGTGTAATATTAAACTTTGATACTACCTCAAAATCATTTTTTCCTTTTATATTACTGACAGGATATTTAAAAAATTCTGCGGCCTTCTTATTTATATATAGGTAACTAAAATCATTAGAGACATCTTTTATATATATCCCGACAGATAAATTATTAAATATATCGTGCAATAATATTCTTAGCTCGTTACTTTCAGCGCTTTTCTTCAACGCCTCATGCTTATTACTTTTTAAAATAAAGAAAATATAAGCGCCAAAACATATCTCCAAAAATAATATTATAATTACAAGTATAGTCATTTAAATGTGGTTATAACGCCATAAATACTGATTATAGCGAAGCAAAGATAAAAAAAAAGTCTGAAATTTATAAAAAACTGCTCAAATTTATAAATAAAAAATATACCTTTGCAGCCAATGAAAAAAAATAGCCACATATTACAATCAATTACTATACATTGGCACGTCCGACGCCATGCATCTGTGGTATACTCTTTAGTCCGACAGTAGTGGACTAATGGGCATCTTAGTCCATTATGTTCACATTCATTAAAATTCAAAAATGTAATTTTATAATTACAACTTATATTACATAATTCATAAGCCATAATTGGCTATGTTCAACATTTAACTTATATCCATAAGATGAAGGTAAGTATTTATGTGGCAAACAAAAGCCACGTAATTTATGCAGAAGAAATCTGCCAACTTGTTTATATCTCGGCCCAAGAAAGGGGTACAGGGATAGCTAAACGCAGTCCGGAATATGTAAAAGAAAAAATGTGCGATGGTAAAGCTGTTATTGCTATTGCAGACGATGGCACATTTGCAGGCTATTCTTATATAGAAACATGGAGTCACACTAAATTTGTTGCAAATTCGGGTTTAATAGTTGCCCATAAGTTTAGAAAAACAGGCCTTGCAAAAATGATAAAACAAAAAATCTTTGAATTATCAAGAACAATGTATCCTTATGCAAAGATATTTAGCATAACAACAGGACTTGCAGTTATGAAAATAAATACGGCAATGGGGTATAAACCTGTCACATTCTCGGAACTTACAAATGATGTGGAATTTTGGGCAGGTTGTAAAGGATGTAGAAATTTTGACGTATTAGAACGGAATAATTATAAGATGTGCCTTTGCACTGCACTTCTTTACGACCCTGTAAAAGAAAAAGAGGTGGCAAAAAATAATACGCCTAAATCAATACAGAAAGGATTTCCACTCCTTTCTATGGTTGGTAAGGGGATTGTTTATCCATTTAAAACAATTAATAAAACTTTTAAGTAATATTATGAAAGAGAAAATAGTACTTGCATTTAGTGGGGGATTAGATACCTCGTTTTGCGTTCCTTATCTAATAAACGAAAAGAACCTTGAAGTTCATACAGTTATGGTAAATACCGGAGGATTTACAATTGATGAGGCAAAAAAAATAGAAGAGCGTGCATTACACCTTGGATCTAAAACGCATACAACAATTAATGCAGTTGAAACATACTATAATAAGGGAATTAAATATCTTATTTTTGGTAATATTCTTAAAAATTCAACATATCCGCTATCGGTGAGTTCAGAAAGAGTTTTTCAGGCACTAGAAGTTCTTGAGCATGTAAAAAAAATAGGAGCAAAATATGTTGCTCATGGTAGCACTGGAGCCGGTAACGACCAAGTAAGATTTGACCTGGTTTTTGAAGTTTTAGCACCACAAGTAAAAATAATAGCACCTATTAGGGAGTTACAATTAAGCAGAAAAGAAGAAATTGATTATTTAATAAAATATGGTTTTAATTTTAGTTGGGAAAAGAGTAAGTATTCTATAAATCAAGGAATTTGGGGCACAAGTATAGGTGGTGTTGAAACTTTGTTGTCGCAAGGCTATCTGCCAGAAGAAGCTTATCCACACCAAGTTACAAAAAGAGGCGAAGAAAAAGTTAGCATAGGATTTGAGAAAGGGGAACCTACCATGCTAAATGGTAAAAAAATGTCGCCTATACAACTCATTAAAGAATTAGCAATTATAGCAAATCCTTACGGTATAGGCCGCGATATTCATATAGGTGATACAATTATTGGAATAAAAGGAAGAGTTGGTTTTGAAGCCGCCGCCCCACTTATTATAATAAAGGCTCATCATTTATTGGAAAAACATGTTCTGGTAAAAGGGCAATTATATTGGAAAGAATCTATTGCAAATTATTATGGGCAGCTTATGCACGAGGCTCAATATTTAGATCCAACTATGAGAGATATGGAGGCGTTCTTAGAAAGCACTCAGAAAAATGTTACAGGTGAGGTTAAAATTCTTCTTCGTCCATATAGTTTCTTTGTACTTGGCTGCAACAGTAACTACGATCTTATGAATTCTAAATTTGGAGAATATGGAGAAATAAACAAATCTTACACAGGAAGAGATGTAGTTGGTTTTACAAAAGTTCTTGCTAATCCGCTTAAAATTTATTACTCACTCCATAATAATGATAAATAATATGATTAAGGTTGCCATAGTGGGTGGAACAGGATATACCGCAGGTGAATTATTAAGAATTCTACTCTATCATCCTAATGTTGAAATAATTAGCGTATTAAGTTCAACAAGTATAGGCGAAGAGATAAGTAATGTCCATAGAGATTTATTTGGAGAGACAGATATAAAATTCACAAATAAATTAGGAACTCCTAATGTAGTTTTCCTCTGTCTTGGACACGGTTTATCAAAAGAATTTTTAGATAATAATCCTCTTCCCGATAGCTGTAAAATTATAGATTTAGGAAATGATTTTAGGATTACACCACAGTATAAAGAACGAGAATTTATATATGGATTAACAGATTCCTTTAAGGATAAAATTGTTAAAGCAAACAATATTGCCAATCCGGGATGCTTTGCAACAGCTATTCAGAGTGCGGTAGCCCCTCTTGCTAAAGCAAAATTAATCCATAAAAAAATACATGTAACAGCAATAACAGGCTCTACAGGTGCTGGAAAAAGGCCTTCTGAAACAGGCCATTTTAGCTACAGAGATAATAATATTTCTATATACAAACTATTCTCGCACCAGCATATAGGTGAAATAAAAAGATCACTTGCAGAATTATTGGGAAGCGATGCTCCTCAAATAAATTTTGTTCCTATAAGAGGAGATTTTACAAGAGGCATATTTGCAAGTATTTATACAAAATGGCTTGGTATATTAAAGCCAGATGGCACTATAGGTACATTAGAGGAAGATGCAATAAACTTATACAAAGAATATTACAAAGAATCTCCTTTTGTGCATATTTCAGCAAAAGATATTAGCCTTAAAGAGGTTATTAATACAAATAAAGTACTCATGCACATTGAATTACACAATGGGTATATTCATATTGCTTGTGCTCTTGATAATCTTATAAAAGGTGCCGGAGGGCAAGCTGTCGAAAATATGAATCTTATGTTTGGACTTAATCAAACTACAGGTCTTAAATTTAAGCCAAGTGCTTTTTAAAAATAGGAAATATGGACTTATTTAATGTATACCCCCTTTGGGATATAGAACCTGTAAAAGGAGAAGGGTGCAAAATATGGGATAAAACAGGAAAAGAGTACCTAGATTTATATGGCGGCCACGCAGTAATAAGTATAGGACACGCCCACCCTACTTATAAACAAATGTTAAAAGATCAAGTAGATAAACTTGGCTTTTATTCAAATGCAGTGCAGAATCAACTACAAAAAGAATTAGCTCAACGGCTTGGAGAACAATGCGGATACCCTAATTACGCTCTTTTTTTATGCAATTCTGGGGCAGAAGCAAACGAAAATGCAATTAAGCTGGCTTCTTTTTACACTAAAAGAAAAAAAATTCTTGCTCTTAAAAAAGCATTCCACGGTAGAACAAGCGGTGCGGTAGAGGCAACCGATAATCCTAAAATACAAGCTGAGTTTAATAAAAATAATAATGTAACTTTTATCCCGATAGATAATATTGAATTAGCGAATAATGAGCTTAAAAAGGGAGAATATGCGGCTTTTATAATTGAAGGAATACAGGGAGTTGCAGGTATTTTTACCCATTCTGCACAATATTTTAAGACTATAAGGGAGCTATGCGATAAAACAGGAACTCTTCTTATTATAGACGAAATACAAAGCGGATATGGACGAAGCGGTAAATTTTTTGCACATCAACATGCAAATATACAGGCTGATATTGTTTCAATGGCAAAAGGAATTGCAAACGGATTTCCTATGGGAGCAATAATTATATCCCCTAAAATTAAAGCTGAATATGGAATGTTGGGAACAACGTTTGGAGGAAACCACCTTGCATGTACAGCGGCCATTGCTGTTTTAAAGGTAATAAAGCGAGAAAATCTTATAGAAAATGCCAATATAATTGGAGAATATATAATGAAAGAAATGGCCTGTTTTGTTGGGGCAAATAAAGCTATAAAAGAACTTAGGGGTAAGGGATTAATGATTGGGATAGAAGTTAATATAGGGTATGAAGAGTTACGCAATAGGTTGCTATTTGAGAAAAATATTTTTACCGGAGGAGCGGGTAAAAATATAATACGGCTCCTTCCCCCTTTATGTATAACAAAAGCAGAGGCAAATAAATTTCTTACTGCATTTAAAGAGTTAGTAAAATAAACAAAAAATGAGAAATTTTATTAATGTAAATGATATAGGCAATATTAGTGAGGCCTTAAAAAAAGCCAAGTATATTAAACAAAATCCATTTGCAGATTGCGAATTGGGCAGAAATAAAACAATGCTGCTAATTTTCTTTAACTCAAGCCTTAGAACT
Source organism: Bacteroidales bacterium (assembly GCA_036659275.1). Lineage (GTDB taxonomy): Bacteria > Bacteroidota > Bacteroidia > Bacteroidales > UBA932 > Egerieousia. The sequence goes on from JAVXCW010000051.1 coordinate 6,573, forward strand.
AGACTAAGTACCCAAAAAGCTGCAATGAATCTTGGAATGAATGTTATGGTTTTAGATATTAGCCAAGGAGCATGGAAACTTGAAACCGAACGTGGTGTTATTATGGACGGAGATAAACCGGAACATATTCTTGAGGCAATTCCTGTTATGGGATGTTATTGCGATATTATAGGGGTGCGTAGTTTTGCGCAGTTGGTGAATAAAGAGGATGATTATTCAGAGAAAATTCTAAATCAATTTATACAGCTATCGGGAAAACCGGTTATAAGTATGGAAGCAGCAACTCGTCATCCGTTACAAAGTTTTGCAGATCTTATTACAATTGATGAGTATAAAAAAGTGGCAAGGCCAAAGGTTGTGCTTAGCTGGGCTCCACATCCTAAAACATTACCGCAAGCTGTTCCAAATTCTTTTGTAGAGTGGATGATTGCTGCTAATTATAAAGTGATTATAACTCAACCTCATGGTTATGAGCTTAATAAACAATTTACTAATGGGGCTGTAATTGAATACAACCAAGAAAAAGCTTTTAAAGGGGCAGATTTTATTTACGGTAAAAATTGGGCAGCATATAATGACCCAAGTTATGGAAAAATAATCTCTATGGATAAGACTTGGACAATAGATTCACATAAAATGTCGCTTACCAATAATGCCTATTTTATGCATTGTCTTCCTGTAAGGAGAAATATGATTGTAACCGATGATGTTATTGAGAGTAAAAATTCTATTGTAATACAAGAGGCTGCCAATAGGGTTGTTTCTGCACAAACAGTACTTAAAGAGGTATTAATTTCGTTAAAAAATTTAAATAATTTTTAAAAAACAGATAATAATTTAATAGTTATATATACAGATATGAAAACACTTACTATTATAAAAATAGGGGGAAATATTGTTGATAAGCCGGAGGCTTTACAAAATTTTCTAAATAATTTTCACAAAATAGAAGGGCCTAAAATCCTTGTGCACGGTGGTGGTGCAATTGCTACAGAACTTTCCCCAAAACTTGGAATAGAGGTTAAAATTCACGATGGCCGCAGAATTACCGATTATGAAACACTTAAGCTTGTTACAATGGTTTACGCAGGGCTTATTAATAAACAAATTATTGCATCATTGCAAAAAATTGGATGTAATTCAATAGGACTATCGGGAGCCGATGGAGATTCTGTTCCTGCAACAAAGCGTTCTTCAAATGTAATTGATTGGGGATATGTTGGCGACGTTGAGCCTTCAAAAATAAATATTTCTCTAATTACCGCTTTATTGGGAAGGGGAATTACTCCTGTATTTTGCGCCATAACGCATGATTCAAATGGTTCGCTATTAAATACAAATGCAGATACAATGGCTTCGTGTATTGCAATAGCCTTATCAAAAGAATATAGCACTCGATTAATTTATTGTTTCGAAAAAGAGGGAGTTTTAAGTAATCCTAGTAATAATAGTTCTGTTATTCCATTAGTTACACAAAATAGCTACAAGTTATTATTAGAAGAGAAAAAAGTAACAGAAGGGATGATTCCTAAATTAGATAATGCTTTTACTGCCCTTAACAATGGTGTAGGTGAGGTAATTATTAAGCATGCAGGTAATTTATTAAATAATAAAGAGACTCAACTTAAGTTATAATGGAAGAAGAATTGCTTGGAGTAGAGGCTGTAGATTTATTAAAATCTATGGTAAAAATTCCCTCTTATTCATTTGAAGAAGAGGAAAGAGCTAATTTTTTATTCTCTTATCTTACAAATAGGGCTGCCAAAATTTCTTCTGATATTACAGTAAAACGGATAAAAAACAATATTGTAATGTATAACCGCAATTTTTACAGCAACAAGGAGACTCTTATGCTCTGCTCCCACATTGATACTGTAAAAGAATTGGATAGCTATACTTTTAATCCATTTGGCGGAATTGAAAAAGATGAAATAATTTATGGTTTAGGTACTAATGATGATGGAGCAAGTGTGGTGAGTCAAATAGAAACATTTTTTTACTTTAATAGTATAAATTTTAGTGAAGATAATATTTCTGTAAATTTACTACTGGTTCTTACCGCAGAAGAAGAGCGATCTGGCAGTAAAGGAATGGATTTAGTTATGCAAGCACTTGCAGATAGCTATGTTACAAATACTTATAATAAAAAAATATCACTATATCCCCATTTTGCCATTGTGGGAGAGCCAACGGCAATGGATGTTGCTATTGCGGAGAGAGGACTTTTAGTATTAGATGGAGAAGCTTATGGTATAAGCGGACATGCAGCAAGAAACGAAGGAATTAATGCTTTATATATAGCACTTAATGATATAAATATATTGAGAAATTATAAATTTAAGAGATATTCCAATTTAATGGGTGAAGTTAAGCTAACTATTACGCAGCTAAATTGCGGACAAGCTCATAATGTAATTCCCGATAGAGCTTTATTTGTTATAGATATTCGTCCTACAGAACAATATAGCAATATAGAAATTCTTGAATTACTGCAAAAGGAGGTAAAAAGTAACCTTAGGGCACGCAACCTTACAAACAGAACCTCATTTACCCCAAAAGGACACAGACTAATTACAGTTATTGATAAACTGAGAATAAAAAGTTATGTCTCCCCTACTACATCAGATTGGATGAGACTCTCAATTCCTGCAATAAAAATGGGACCGGGAGAATCTGCCAGAAGCCATAGTATTGATGAATTTGTTAAAAAAAGTGAAATAAAAGCCGGAATAGAAGGCTACATAAAATTTATAGAAAATATTTAAAATAAAAATAATGGGGACTTTATGGAGTAAAGGCACAAGCGCAACTCAAATTGTAGAGGATTTTACGGTTGGAAATGACAGAATACTTGATATACAACTTGCTAAGCATGATGTATTAGGCTCAAAAGCACATATAAAAATGTTATCTAAAATTGGATTGCTTCTAAAAGAGGAAGAAGAAAAATTAGCTGCCGGTTTAGATACAATTTTAGAAGAGATTACAAGCGGAAAATTTGTACTCAATAATGATGTGGAGGATATTCATTCTAAAGTGGAATTACTTTTAACACAAAGATTGGGAGAAATTGGGGGGAAAATACACTCGGGGCGTTCTAGAAATGATCAGGTATTAGTTGATTTAAAACTTTTCCTTAAAGAGGAATTAGAAATTTTTAGAGATGAGATTGTGGCTCTTTTTAATAGTCTGCAAATCCTTAGTGAACAACATAAAAATGTCCTTTTACCAGGCTATACACATGCTCAAATGGCTATGCCATCGTCTTTTGGATTATGGTTTGGAGCTTATGCCGAGGCTCTTGTTGATGATATGTGCATGTTGCGCGGTGCTTATAATATTATTAATCAAAACCCGTTAGGATCTGCGGCAGGGTACGGTAGTTCATTTCCATTGGATAGGGATATGACCACCGAGTTACTTGGATTTAAAACCATGAATTTCAACTCTATTGCTGCACAATTAAGTAGAGGAAAAAGTGAAAGAGCTGTTGCATCTGCCCTATCGCAAGTTGCATTAACATTAAATAAATTTGCCGCCGACTGCTGCATGTATATGTGTGGAAATTTTGGATTTATTAAGTTCCCCGATGAACTCACAACAGGCTCCAGCATAATGCCACACAAAAAAAACCCCGATGTATGGGAAATAATAAGAGGAAATTGCAATCGCATACAATCTTTGCCAAATGAAATTTCTTTAATGTGTACAAATATGCCTCACGGATATCACAGAGATTATCAATTATTAAAAGATGTCCTATTCCCCGGCTTGGAGCAGATGCACAAATGTTTATTTATGACTAAATACATGCTAGAACATATTTTAATTAATGAACATATTTTAGACGATTCTAAATATAACTATTTGTTTACCGTAGAAGAGGTAAACAAACGGGTATTAGATGGAATGCCTTTTAGGGAAGCTTATAAAACTGTTGGTATTGAAGTAAATAAAGGTGATTTTAAATTTATAGGTAAACTAAATCACACACATAAAGGAAGTATTGGGAATTTATGCACTAAAGAAATTAAAGAGAAAATGCAAAAAGCCAAGTTTTAACGTAACTGTCCTATAAATCACCTCTTGCCTGCAGTGATGATAGAACAGAATTCTTTTGTTGCGCCTCTGTTCTTTTTCTCTAATTTGCATTATTTGTGCAATTATCGAGAACTAATGTATTGTTTTCTTGTTTTTATTTTATAATTTTGTTGGAAATAAGATTTATAATCATGATTGCAGAAATAAGGTTTAAAAATTTGCTATCGTTCCGAGATGAAACTGTATTCAGTTTTGAAGCTGATAATAGTAAAGATATGG
>JAVXCW010000052.1:0-10644 GCA_036659275.1 Bacteroidales bacterium
TGAATAACTATTCTCAAAGTTATCTCGACAATCAGAAAATAATCATCAGTATTGGCTATACATTTGGTAATCGCAAAGTCAAAAAAGTTAAACCAACACAATCTTCAGCTGACCAAGTCAAGCAAAGGATAGAATAATCGTTGCAACGTAACCATCCGAACAACCACCTTTAGCCACAAGCAGAATAATACCTCCGACCCTCAATTGGACATTTGTCGACTCTGATGGGTCTTTTTTTTATCTCCTCTTATATATCACAATTGCCGGATTTGAATTTTCATTCATCGATTGTTTTAATTTATAGCCGATTGTACTTGTGTCGGTAATAACAAGAGGTTCTAGGTCTTTATAAGAAATAATGGATATTAAATCTTCTTCACCGCTGGCAACCAACGAAACAGGCAGAGAGTTCTGTTTATCTGTAAAGTTTTCCTTACTAAAAAGCTCTACGTGATTGCTCTCTCTATTTACATAGGCATAATAGACTCCCCGTGGATTCATGATAAAAAGTAACATACTCTCTTTACTAATGCTCCCTATCCATATTTTATGATTATCAAGAAACCAATTATCTGTATAATCAATAAGGTTGACATCAAATACAGGTTTGTTATCTAGGATAATTCTGTATATCTCTTTTAATTCCATATTTTTGGGAATATACTCATAGATTGCATTTCTTACCATGGGCGTATAATAGATGGAACTATTATTTCTGATAAAGAGAGGAATGCTGGTGAAAGTAAGTGTTTTTGAAAATAGTTGTAGCGAAAAATAGTTTCCTTCATCAACAGTTGGTCTGACATAATTGGCCAATATAGTACCATCTCCAACATAGAACATATCAAAATACATTTTATCGGGCATGTTAGAGTTCTCAAAAATTAATTCGCCTTTTGTATTGTAATAAATAAGTTTATTTCCATTTGCAACAATAATACTGTCTCCGTTAAAATGCAGGCTGCTTATTTTAAGATACTCCCCCGGTCCTCTTCCTACTTTGCTCTGCTTGTACACAAATTGTCCCTCGTTATTAAAAACAATATATCCATTGCAACTCATTGAGTGTGCACCCGTTCGGATATAAATATGGTCATTTACATAGCAGACACTTATGATTTGCCCTAATAACGATTCATCCGATGTTTCCAGAGGAATCACTTTTTTTACCTGATAAATGTCATTAAAACTGAGATTGCTTAAATTAGAAGTGTTAATTTTTATTTCCGATAAATTTTTTGGAGCATTACCACCGCATGCAGCGATTGATAAAATTACGAGTGTGTATAAAAATTTTATCATGATGTTCTATTTTAAAATTATTATTTCTTCAGTTTAATAAGCATTAATATGGGATTGTCGTTTTCGTTCAACATATCTACCATTGCATGCAGATCTTGCGGGAGATCGTTGCGGTTTTCCAGCAAGAATAGGGGGTGTAAGTAAGTAGCGGCGTAATTGTAGTTTTGAGTGGAAAGGTTGGAGGTAAGGGCGCATTCGTTATTGAGCAGCCCCAATGTGTTCCAACGGGGTTCGTATGCCCTAGCTTTAATCTGAAAGATCTTTTTACTGGCTTTGTCATATAGGAAATATTTCTTTTTTATATTAGGACTGAGTTTGGGGGCAAGGTGAACATCAAAAAAGAGAAATTTTTCTGTCTCAAACGATGGAATGGCCATGCATTCGGGGGTATGGTAGTTGGTTATATCAATGAATCGGGGGCGTACCTCCATGGTTTTGGTATTCATCCACAGCACGGTATCGCAGCATTTGTTTGCCATAAACAGTCCGTTCATCCCTCTAGAGATGGCAGGATAGTAGAGATATTCCGGCCCTTCTACAAAATCTCTGATTCGCCGCTCGGTGTGATATGGGGTGGCTTGGATCACTTGAGCTGTGTTATAAGCGAAGGTGAAAAAGAATGGTGGAATGTTGGGGTATCTCTCTTGGACAGTCCTATATTTCTCTTTGTTTTTAGAATCGTGTAGGGAGGGGTGATTATAGATGGCCAAGGTATCCCCTTTTATCCGGACAATATTACTGGTAGGTGGAATGACGAATGGAATTTTTCTCTTGAATTGGAATAAGGTATCATAGACTACCAATGTTTTTGCCATGCCGTCGTAGCAATAGACGGCATTGTTTTCTTTTTCAACCCAGAAATTGGTCATGAAAAGATACTCTTCTGGACCACGCCCTTTTTTATTGAGGAGTTGTAATGGGTTTCCTTGTAGGTCGTACACATAGATTTTATGGAAAGTTAAAAAGTAAACTTTGTTTGCGGTTTCATCTATGTAAATATCCTGCCACATATCGTTTCCGGAGTGAATATAATTCTGTTCCCCTTTTTTTAGGGGGATATAGGTGATATCTGCTATATCGCTGAGTTTGAGATCTATTTCAGGATAGGATTTATAATAATCAAACACAATGAGATCGCTTTCTGATGAGCGGCGATTGCATGCAGAAAACAAGATAACCACAGTGAGTAAGCAGGTGTAAATAGATTTCATGAATTTAATTATTTTAAGTAAGTGTGATTTCGCATAGATTTGGTCTCCCTATGAGTAATTCATAGTTAGAAGGGGAGGGGCAGAGATTCACATTGGCATATACGTTCTATTAAAACTTTCGCTTTTTCAAAAGTAAGGAACACGTTCTTTCGTTCGTCATACCCTTTGTACAAATCTGCAAATCCGCTTACTACAGTTGGAGTGACAATGGTGGTAAAATCAAGTGGTTTTTGCATTATTTTTTCAATTTAATAAGCATTAATATTGGATTGTCGTTTTCGTTCAACATATCTACCATTGCATGCAGATCTTGCGGGAGATCGTTGCGGTTTTCCAGCAAGAATAGGGGGTGTAAGTAAGTAGCGGCGTAATTGTAGTTTTGAGTGGAAAGGTTGGAGGTAAGGGCGCATTCGTTATTGAGCAGCCCCAATGTGTTCCAACGGGGTTCGTATGCCCTAGCTTTAATCTGAAAGATCTTTTTACTGGCTTTGTCATATAGGAAATATTTCTTTTTTATATTAGGACTGAGTTTGGGGGCAAGGTGAACATCAAAAAAGAGAAATTTTTCTGTCTCAAACGATGGAATGGCCATGCATTCGGGGGTATGGTAGTTGGTTATATCAATGAATCGGGGGCGTACCTCCATGGTTTTGGTATTCATCCACAGCACGGTATCGCAGCATTTGTTTGCCATAAACAGTCCGTTCATCCCTCTAGAGATGGCAGGATAGTAGAGATATTCCGGCCCTTCTACAAAATCTCTGATTCGCCGCTCGGTGTGATATGGGGTGGCTTGGATCACTTGAGCTGTGTTATAAGCGAAGGTGAAAAAGAATGGTGGAATGTTGGGGTATCTCTCTTGGACAGTCCTATATTTCTCTTTGTTTTTAGAATCGTGTAGGGAGGGGTGATTATAGATGGCCAAGGTATCCCCTTTTATCCGGACAATATTACTGGTAGGTGGAATGACGAATGGAATTTTTCTCTTGAATTGGAATAAGGTATCATAGACTACCAATGTTTTTGCCATGCCGTCGTAGCAATAGACGGCATTGTTTTCTTTTTCAACCCAGAAATTGGTCATGAAAAGATACTCTTCTGGACCACGCCCTTTTTTATTGAGGAGTTGTAATGGGTTTCCTTGTAGGTCGTACACATAGATTTTATGGAAAGTTAAAAAGTAAACTTTGTTTGCGGTTTCATCTATGTAAATATCCTGCCACATATCGTTTCCGGAGTGAATATAATTCTGTTCCCCTTTTTTTAGGGGGATATAGGTGATATCTGCTATATCGCTGAGTTTGAGATCTATTTCAGGATAGGATTTATAATAATCAAACACAATGAGATCGCTTTCTGATGAGCGGCGATTGCATGCAGAAAACAAGATAACCACAGCGAGTAAGCAGGCGTAAATAGATTTCATGAATTTGTATTTTAAGGGTGGATTTTTGAATAACTGAGACTGTGGAAATGATGTAAGTTAAATTTTTTCATTTCTTTAGGTATTAAAAAATTAAATAAAAGATGTAAAACTTTCACTGCCTTGCAGGGCATTCATTTGTTGCTGGCAAGTCAGAATTGATGCTTTAAAGATAAAAAAATAAAAGATGAAAAAGAAACCTTTTTTACCTTTTATTTAAATATTACTTTTCTGTACACCTTACAGAGTATATTTCTCTTAAGAGTTCTTTTGTAAGGAAACTAAGTTGTTATCTAAGAATTAATCCCTTTTCTGCTATTTTCTTAAAATTTATGTAACCCGTTTTAATAACAACGTAGTCTTACTAATAAAGTCCTATTTTTTATCTCTATGAACGAAGATATTTACTCTATAATTATTGATTTGCTAACCGAAAACATAGAATCGGCGGGGCGGAAGCGTTTGAAGGAATGGTTGAATGAATCACCTCAAAATAAAGACGAGTATAAGCATATATGTGAAATATGGTATGCAAGCCGTTGGGCAAGATATATAGCCTATATTTCAAAAAACGGTGCGTGGAATATTATCAAACTAAAACGAGAAAAGGAACAGTATAGGAAGAAACTCTATTATGTAAGTTCCATAGCGGCTTCTATTGTAATTTTATTTGGCGTTCTGTTCACTATCGGGAATATAGAGGATAAAGAGTATTATAATGCTCCGCAGGTACTGGCTCAAACCTCTCCTTATTCATTGCAGAATATAAATCCGATATTAGTACTGGCATCGGGAACAAGTATTGACTTATTAAGGTCTCCGGAGAAAAACCATTTAGAAGATAGGGGAGTTAGCATTAATATAGATTCTACTTCGTTGGCTTATACGACCGGGAGTAAATTCAGATTAAAGAAGGGGGGATTTAATGAGGTTTTGGTACCTAAATGCCGTGAAATGAAGGTTGCTTTGGCAGACGGAACCGTCGTTTATATGAATTCGTTCAGCCGTCTCCGTTTCCCGGTAGAATTCACAGGAAAAACCAGGGAGGTTTATTTAGATGGCGAGGCCTATTTTGATGTTGCGGAAGATGCCGGGCATCCGTTTATTGTACATACCAATAAAACCGATGTAAAGGTTCTTGGAACCGAATTTAATGTTATGACCTATGCAAATGAAGAGGATACACAGGTTACATTGATAAAAGGGTTGGTAAATGTGAAAGTCGCCGATAATTATACAAATATTAAACCCGGAGAGCAGATTTCTATTAATAATAAATCACTTAAAGAAGAGGTGAAAACTGTTGATGTGAATAAATACATTGCGTGGCGAGAGGGATTGTATAAGTTTGAATCGGCATCTTTGGAGCAATTGCTTAAATACATGGAGAGACGATACGATATTTCTTATTTCTTTGAGAGGGATAGTGTTAAATGGTTAAGATTTACCGGCGCATTTAATCATAAAAGTTCTGTGGAGGAAATTTTTGGGATGATAGAACAAATGACGGATGTGAAGTTTGAAATGCAACAGGTTAAATTTGAGATGCAGGAAGGGAGAAAAATTTTAATAAAATAAATGACAATACCGTTCTATTTTACTATTGCGCAATGGTAAGTAGAACGGTAAGCTCATGTTAATGAAAATTAACAATCTAAATCAAAGACAAAACTAACAAAAAAAACGTTACAATCAATCTAAATCAAATAAAAGAACTAAACTTATGAAAATTAACAATCTAAATTAATTAATTATTTTATGGAAACTATTAAGAACAGATCTGCCATTAAAGGCAGACTTAGGCGTGCCTTTGCAGTTTCACTGCTACTTTCATGCTTACTAAGCGTAGACTATTCCTATGCTTCTTCTGTTGATTATGAGCAGGATAAGGTAACCGTAACAATTAAAGGCGGTGAAACTACCATTGAAAAGTTATTTACTGAGTTTCAGCGCCAGACAAAAAAAATTATCGTTTATAATAATGATAGTTTTGATGCAAAACGTAAGATTAATGCATCATTTGAAAATGCCGGTTTGGATGCTTTTATGAACAAAGTGCTGGAAGGGACGGCTATGACTTATAAAATAGAGAAGGACTATATTGTTATTGTAAAGAAAGCTGAGGGAAAGGCTGTAAAACAAGGTGCTGAGAAAAGGACGGTATCCGGAGTTGTACTTGATGCAAAAGGGGAGACCTTGCCCGGTGCATCGGTAATGGTGACGGGGACTAAAATAGGTGAAAGCTCCGGGTTGGATGGCGATTTTACCATTACTGTTCCCAATGGTGCTCAAACACTTACGGTGTCATCTATTGGTATGACTACACAAATAGTTCCTATTGAGGACAAAATGCGCATTGTCTTAAAAGAAGATTTATTATTATTGGATGAAGTTGTGGTTGTTGGTTATAATACTGTTAAGAAAAGTTCCATGACGGGAGCTATAGATGTTGTGGCGGGTAAGAAAATTGAAAGAGCTTCTGCTACATCACTCGAGAGCAGGCTGCAAGGACAGGTTTCTGGTTTGATGATTATTGCCGGAAGTGGTCAGCCGGGTAGTGAAAATATTCAGGTGCGTGTACGTGGTACAGGTTCTATGCTTGGCTCAAGTACTCCTATGTATATTATGGATGGAGTAATGATTGAGGCGAAACAATTTGCATCGTTAAATCCTAATGATATTGCCGATGTGCAGGTTCTAAAAGATGCCGCATCAACTGCAATTTATGGATCAAGAGGTGCAAATGGTGTAATTGTCATTACAACCAAAGGGGGCAAAGAGGGAAAGATAAAATATACATATAGCAGTCAGTATGGTTTTTCTAAATTCAGAGAAGGTGTTGAATTGATGAATTCTGCGGAAAATATTGAGTTTCAGCGGATGTGCGCAGAGACTATGTTAAGTAAGAATAAACTTTCGTCTTTGAATATTCATCCTTTAATGAGGTCGTTGGCTTATGAAATGAAAGAGAACGCAGGTACGATTACTGCTGAGGAACTTAAGTATTTGGATCAAAAGAGAGGAACTCTTGCCAGTGCAAGGGCTACCGATACCGATTGGATGGATACCATGACCGAAAACGGTTTTACCATGGAGCAAAGTTTAAGTGCATCCGGAGGAACTGAAAAGACAAGATTTTTTATATCAGGTTCTTATCTTACCCAGAAAGGGATTATGAAAGAATCCGGCATGAAACGCTATTCGGGGCGATTAAATCTTACCAGCAAACCGAACAAGTATTTGGAATATGGGGTAAAATTTACAATTGGTTATAGCGAACCTCAATTTACCGGATCTGGTTTCGGTTGGACAAATCCTTGGTTTACCTCGTTGTTGGCATTCCCTTATGAGGATCCGGATAATTGGTTTAGTAAAGATAATCCCACCCTATTGTTAAAATACAGAGAGAGTAAGAACAAAGAGCTTAAAATGATAGGGGCTGCTTATGTGAATGTAAATATTACCGATTGGCTAAGTGCTAAAACCAACTTTGGTATGGATTACAGAAATCAGCAGACAGAGAATACGGTGTTGCCGGGGCATCCTACAACATTAAAGAATAATGGCTCTATGTCGTTAGGTAATAATAATTTAACCCGCTATACATGGACCAATACCCTAAATGTAAATAAAACATTTGGCGACGGACATGTAATAAACGGAGTTGTTGGTATGGAGATGTTTCAGGGAAAATCGTTTAGAATGGGATATACCGGTTATGATATTGACGAATATATGTGGGATACCCCTGCCGGAATTGGTGATAAGAACGGTTCTTCCAGCAATCCCCCTTCTATTAGTGGTAGCAGGACAATGAGCAATTTAATGTCTTATTTTGCACAATTAAGTTATACACTTGATAACAAGTATATTGTATCGGGAAGTTTGCGTTATGATTCTTCTTCTAAGTTCCAGAAAGAAAACAGAAGTCAAGTGTTTTATTCGTTTGGTGCTTCTTGGAATATTCATTCGGAGAAATTTATGGAATCTTCCAGAAACTGGTTGGATCAGTTAAAACTTCGTGCAAGTTACGGTACAACCGGTAATCAGGATGGTGTGAATGATTTTGGTACTTACGACGGATATATGAAGACCTCCTATGCCGGTATAACCGGTTATAGAATGAACCAACTTGGAAATCCTGCTCTTAAGTGGGAGTGCTCGGAACAGTTTGATGTTGGTGTTGATTTTGGAATGTTTAACAGCAGGTTGCGCGGATCGGTTGACTTTTATCACAAGAGAACAAAAGATTTGTTTATGTCTAAAGAAATCTCCCAGACATCTGGTTTTAGATCGATTCTTACCAATGCGGGTTCTATTGTAAATAAGGGTGTTGAGATTGCAATTAATGCAGGTCTTATTCGTACCAACGAAATTACATGGGATTTAGGGGTGAATTTCACCTATAATAATAACAAAATTACCGAGCTGAGCGAATGGAACAAAGAGGGTTTTGTAGATGGCGATTATTTTGTACAGGAGGGGACCTCTTTGGGAACATGGTATATGAAAGAGTGGGCCGGTGTTGATTCTCAGACCGGTGATCCTCTGTTTGTTGGAAAAAACGGACAGAAAACTCCTATTGACGGAGAGGCCGTGGAGAGAATGATTTATGGTACAAGCGAAGTTCCTTATTTTGGAGGTATCCATACTACATTCGGGTATAAAGGATTCTCTTTGTATGCAATGTTCAGTTATGCACTGGATTATACCATTATGAACGGTAACCGTTGGTTTATAGATAATCCTTCTTTTAATGGTAATAAGCCTAGAAAGATGATGAGCATGTGGATGAAGCCGGGTGATATAACCGATGTCCCTTCTATTGGTACAAAATACAATCCTAGTCCGTGGGCATCTCAATTTCTGGAGGACGGAACTCATATACGTCTTAAGACCCTTAGGCTTTCGTATGATTTCTCGCAGAAGTTGCTTGCAAGGACTAAATTCATAACGGGAGTTTCCATTTATGCTCAGGCTGAGAATTTATGGACAGGTACGAAATATTCAGGGTCCGATCCGCAGGTAAATGGCGGAACCGATTCTGCCTTGTACCCATCTCCGTTTACAATGACATTTGGTTTGGATATTAACTTTTAATTGAAAGAATGATGAAAAATATAATTAAATTAGGATTAATTGCATTACTTGCGTTGCAAGTACAATCTTGTAATTATAATGATCTGGAGCCAACCGATTTTGTAGGTGATAAGGATGCTTTTAGTTCTGCACAATCTGTTGAAGAGGTAACAATTGGGGCTTATTCCCGTCTCTCGTTAAGAACCCTTTTAACTGTTTCCGAATTTGCCAGTGATAATGTGTATCAGGGGGGACAGTTTGGCGGACTTGGGGATGTGAGTTATCAGTGGAGCTATACTCCAAGTAATGGAGACCACAGTAGTATCTGGAGTAGGTCTTATGCTGCAATTAACGAGGTAAATCGCATTCTGGAAAATGCTCCTGCCGTTAAAGCGGAAAATGACGCAGATAAGGTTTCCTTGAATAATAGCATTGGTACATCTTATTTTATAAGAGCGTATTCTCATTTTGTATTGCTTGAGTTCTTCTCCGATTGTGCGAAAGAGGATAGTTACGGTATTCCTTATATTAAGAAGACTCATACAACCGATTTACCCGGCAGAAATAGTGTAAAGGAGTGTTTTGATTTTATTCTGGGAGATCTTACTCAGGCAGAAACATTGTTAAAAGATACCAAGCCGTCAGATCCTTCGTTTGCATCAAAAGCTGCGGTTTATGCTTTAAAGGCAAGGGTTTTTGAGTTCCGTAGTAACTGGGCAGAGGCTTATACTTGGGCAACCAAAGCTTTGGAACTGGCTCCGCTTGCTTCCAAAGCAGAGTACAAGGATATTTGGACGGATAAAACAAATAAAGGTTTGATATTCAGACTAAAACGCCTTGCTGGAAGTACTCCTATAGGGACATTGTTCTATCAGGCAGATAACAGTATTGCGTATGGCCCTTCTGATAGTTATTTAGCATGTTTAAGCGATAAAGATGTTAGAAAGGATTTGTTTACCGCTATGGGTCCCGATAGAGACGGCCTTATATTACCTGTTGTGGTAAAATATCCCGGACCGGCAGAGGCAAGAGGGAGAAACGATGAAAAAATATTACGGTCTGCAGAGATGGCTTTGATTCAGATAGAAGCACTTATGAATCAAGATGGCAAACTTGGTCAGGCAAATGATTTGTTGAATTCATTCCGTAAACAGAGAATTGACGGTTATACCAATGCTACCTATACAAAAGCACAGCTGGTAGAGGAACTGCTTTTGGAAAGACGTCGCGAACTTGCTTTTGAAGGGCACCGCTTCTTTGATCTAAGGCGTTATGGAAAAGATATTGAGCGTGGCGGTGCTGCAAAATTATCTGAGATAGGTTATTTCAAATATCTTATGCCAATTCCTTATTCAGAGATTGTTGTAAATAAAACGATTAAAGACCAACAAAATAAAGGTTATTAATTCAACATAAGTTAGTTATTTTGTAATGGAGCTTTGAGGTATGCAGGAAGTAACACTTAAAGCTCCATTTTTAGAAAATATTTATGAGAAAACTATTTATTAAAATCGTATTGATGGTTTCAATGATTGCTGCTGTGCCGTTTCTTGCGCATGGGGCTATCGGGAAGCATCTGATTGAGGCGAAATCAAAATTGCCGGTGCTCTCCTATAAAGTAATATCGGG
>JAVXCW010000053.1:0-10635 GCA_036659275.1 Bacteroidales bacterium
GGGATTCCATTGGAACAGCAGAAAGTAAGGGGATGGCTAAAGGACGAGAAGAAGGAATGGCAAAGGGGAGAGAAGAAGGAATAGCAGAAGGAATAGAAAAAGAAAAACTACAAACAGCTAGGGCCTTTAAATTAGAGGGAATTCCGTCTTTAGTTATTTCAAAGTGTACCGGCTTAACAGTTGAGCAAATAGATAAAATTTAAGAAATAATAGCAAAAAAGGGCTGACTAAAAAGATAGAAAAACTGATTTTTACCTTTTAGTCGCCCTCTTCAAAAATTCATACTATTTTGTTAAGGTAATAGTTGCAGTGCCGTAATATTTAGCAATTGGCATAGACGATTCTAAATTTAGCACAAGAGTGTTTTTCCCTTTGCTAAGTGCCGCATAGTTTATTTCTATAACAAGGTTATAACTAAACGTTGCAGGATCTATAACAAAATTAGGTGTAAAATTTATTGCATCAGCACACGTAGATGTTGGATTAACTATAACTGTTCCACTGGCATGTACTACGCTGCTAGAAATTAACTGTATAGGGATTGTTATAGAATTTGCCTGTACAGTCACGGTCTTTTTATAAGTAGTACTGGCAAATGCAAGTTGTGGACCCCCTTCATACTTTTTTTCTTCTTTATCGCACGATATAAAAGATAATGTTACTGCAGCAAACATACAGAGCAACAAAATACCTGTAAGATTTTTTTTATAAGTTCTCATATCTTTAATTTCTTATAGTTTTATTTTTTAAGAGTTATTTATTAATATCCAGTTAATATCCCGGATTTTGTACCATATTACTATTTGCATCCATTTCTCCTTGAGGAATAGGCATAGCAAGTAAATTATTAGGATATATAATAGTAGTATAAAGGGTGTTATCACTTCTATAACCACTATTTATATCCTTCTGTAATCTCTTTAAATCAAATAAATAATGTCCCTCATACGCTAATTCCTTACGCCTTTCCAAAAATATTAAATCAAGCAAATCTGCTTTTGAAATGGTTAAAGTTGTTGCAACCACGTCTGCATCAGCCCTCATTCTTATTTTATCAAGATATAATATTGCATCTGCTGTTGCTCCTTTATTAGCTTGAGCTTCGGCATACATAAGGTATACATCAGATAATCTTAAAACAGGAATATCAGAAAGCGCAGCGGTACCATCTCTACCCGGATACTTATTTACAAAAGTCCAACTTGTTTGAGAAGAAATTCCAGCCCTAAAAAATGCCTTCTTTCTTATGTCATTAGATGTATATAAAGCCTGCATACTTACAGGAGCTCTAAGGTCTCCATAACCACCTTGTATATAAATGTATCCCAAACAATTAGTAGCACCGTAATCATCAGCAACATTTCTTATAGCAAATATAAATTCAACATTTAAAGTATTATCATAAGATCTGCTCCATGCATCAATATATTTATCTGCTGTAAGAAGAGAGTAGCCACTATTTTTTATAATATCTAACAAAATAGGAGAAGCTGCAGTATAATTTTGCTGAGCCATATAAACTCTGGCAAGAATCCCTTTTGCTGCCCAAGATGAGATAAAATAAGGAGCTGTATTACCATTTATAGAACCACCGGCAATATTAAAATTTGTAATAGCATCATTTAAGTCGGCTATTATAAAATCATAAACCTCTTGTATGGTATTTCTAGCCGGCTTATCATAATTATTACAAGTTTTCATGTAAGGAACGCCTAAAAGGCTAGAATTACCACTATAAGATTGAGCAAAAAAACTAACTAAATTAAAATGAGTCATTGCCCTTATTGTTAAAGCTTGTCCTTTTAAAGCTGCTTTTTGCACATCGGTAGCATCTATATTATCTACAGCAAGTAATATTTTATTCGCCTGATATATTGCCTCATAAGCCTGAGACCAAAAAGAAAGCATATCTCCCGATGTAGAACTTATACTCCATTGAGCCTCTGCAATAAATCTATTTGAATTATTTGGTGATATTATTACATTTTCTGTAGCAGCATCCCCAAATACAATAAAATCACGACCATAATAGCTGGTACTCTGCATTGTATTATAAGTACCGGTAAGGGCATAAAAAGCACTACTATAATTAGTTATTGCCTTTGTGTCCGAAATTGAAGAATACGGTTCGGTATCAAGAAAACTATTGCAGGACGGAATAGCAGATACTGCTATAATTCCTGTTATTATATTTTTTATAATATGTTTCATATCTCTATTTTATTATTAGTTAAATTAGAATTTGAAATCTACTCCAAATGTTATTGTTTTGGCATTTGGATACCCAAGATAATAATACCCCGATCTTCCAACCTCGGGATCGGCATCCGGAAATGTAGTTAACGTAAACAAATTACTAGCCTGCATATACACCCTTATGCTAGAAAAATGAATAGCATCCATCCACTGTTTAGGAAATGTATATCCAATAGTAACATCTCTTAATCTTATATACGAACCATCAAAAATTACCCTATCGCTACCATATCCGCCATAAGTTGACGACGCATAGCCATAATATGCCTTAGGAAATTGCACAACATCTCCAGGATTTTTCCATCTTTCTGTAGCAACAGATTCATGTTGATTTCTTAAGCCGCTATACCCCATATTAGTGGCATTATTCCAAGAACTATCATAAATTTTATTACCATAAGTATAATAAAACATAATACTTAAATCAACGCCATAAAAATCGAATCTTGTACTAAGACCGCCATAAAACTTAGGTGCAGCAGAGCCGCAATAAATTCTATTATCGCCTCCCTGTGTAATATTATACATAACATTTCCATCCGCATCATACCACATAGGACGGCCATCTGCCGGATTTACACCTGCCCAAGGCCTTGTATAAAATGTTTGAATATCCTCACCTATAGTATATATCCATGGAGAATTTATTATAGGATTATCATCTACAAGCTTAATAACCTTATTCCTATTATGCGTAATATTAAAATCTATACTCCATGTAAAATTATCTTTTACAATAGGTCTTGCATTAAGAGAGAACTCAATACCTCTATTCCTTATTTTTCCAACATTAGACACAACACTCTCAAAACCCGATGTATACGACAGCGGCATATCAAGCAATAATTCTTTAGTATTTCTATTATACCACTCCAGTGTACCTCCTAACCTCCCATTTAACAAAGAAAAATCGAGCCCTATATTTGCACTCTCACTAACCTCCCAACTAAGATTTGGATTAGCAATTTGCGAAGGATACGTTCCAGGGAGCGCATTATAATTTGCGCCGGCGCTATAAAGACCTTTAGCTGCATACTTCCCTATTCCCGATGAATTTCCTGTTGTACCATAACTAGCCCTTAACGTAGCCGATGAAAGCCACAACCAATTTTTAGCAAAATTCTCATTACTTATTCTCCACGATGTCCCAACCGACCAAAACGTGCTCCATCTATTATCGCTAGATAATTTTGAAGAACCATCCCTTCTTATACTCGCCGATAGAAAATATTTACTTGCATAATTATAATTACCGGTAGCAAAAAAAGACGCCATATTATATCCGCTTCGCGATCCGTTTACATCATAATTTACACTACCGGAACTTATCTGGTGTAAATCTGTCCCGGGAAAATCTTGTTTAATTCCGTCTACATATCTATAATCATCCCCTTGCGTCTCTTGCCCTAACATTATATTTACATTATGCTCTCCAAACGATTTTAAATAATTAAGAGTAAGCGTTTCATTCCATATAATATTTTCCCCAACGCTAGTTTCCGACAACCCTTTAAGATACGATGCAGAATTCCCTTTAGGCCTTGGATCCTTCCATTCAGTTTCTGTAAGATAAAAATAATCTAGCCCTGCAACACCCTTAAATATAAGCTCATCCAATATATTCCACTGCACAGTAGCCCCTGTTATAACCCTTGCTGTCCTAGATGAAAAATCATCATAATATTGATTTGCAATAAAATTGGCATTAGCATACGTAACCATATTATTTATATTTAGTCCATTCTCGGGATAATAATCTGTAAAACCTTTTGTTTTATTATTAAAAAGAAACGAACCCTGCTCAATAACGCCCGGATCTATAGGAGCATACATCATTGCCGCAAAAATAGGATTTACATAATATCCGCTTGTTGTCATAGGAGATTCCTGATCATTATACGAAAGATTAAGATTTACGCCAAATTTCACCTTATCATTTATTTTATGATCAATATTAACCCTACCCGAATATCTCTTCAAAGCAGTTTTGGTAACAATACCTTCTTGGTTTAAATATGAAAGAGAAGTAAAAAATTGCGTTTTTTCATTTCCTCCCCTAACACTAAAATCAACTGTATACATAGGGGCATTATTATTATACGCATACTTATCCCAATCAAAATTATAAAAATCCTTATTACTATTTCTTACAGGAAAAGTATTTACAATATTAGAATTAACAGGACTCCCGTTTACATCAATTGTAGTATTACTATAACCTGCATTAACAAGAGCATCTGTCATATAATTAATATAATCATCTTTTTGGAGCATTTTAAAGTTTTTAGTTGTCCTATTAGAAAAGCCTGTACTAACTTTTAAATCAAATTGTGTTTTTCCCTGTGAACCTCTTTTAGTTGTAATAAGAATAACTCCATTAGAGGCTCTAGACCCGTAAATAGATGTAGCAGATGCATCTTTTAACACTGTAATATTTTCAATATCATTTGGATTTAAAGAAGAAAGAGCATTAAGATTATCGGCCGACGAACTTGCAGCTGTTTGAGTCATATTACCATAATTTCCCGTAGCAATAGGAATACCATCTACAACATAAAGAGGCGTAGTACCTGCCTGAATAGATCCAATTCCTCTAATAGTAACACTTTGCCCTGCACCAGGTTGACCAGAATTAGACACCGATAATACTCCCGATGCATTCCCCTGAAGCGCCTTATCAAAAGAAGTTACCGGTATTTGCAATTTATCACCTTTCACAACCGATGCTGCCCCAGTAAATGTCCCTTTCTGGGATATGCCGTATCCCGATGTTACAACAACCTCACCAAGCATTTCGCTATCGGGATTAAGAATAATATTAAGAACTGTACTATTTCCTACATTAACTTCTTTTTCTATCATTCCTAAAAATTGCACTACAATAATACTATTTTCAGGAACTTTAATTGTGTATTTACCATCAACATTTGTGATTGCAGTATGTTTGGTATTTTTTTGAGTAACCGTGGCTCCCGGTAGTGGAGATCCATCGGTAGCATCTGTAACAGTACCGGAAACAGTAATAATTACACCCTGTTTTCCCTGTGTATTCTGCGCTGTGGAAACTATTCCAACACATAGCAGAAATAAGAATACAAGTATTCTAAATTTTCTCATTTGATAAAATTTTTGGTTAATATTCAAGTTATCAGAGAGGAAACAGACACACTGTAAAAAAGTTTATGTTTTTTGGAATATTTATTTACAACTAAATCAAATATTTTCCAAAAAGATTATAATCATAAAGAATAATGATTACATTTGTGTACAATTTAATAACCTTACTAATAACAGTAAATATTAGAGAATTATTCTTTTATGGAACACAAAATTATTGATACACAGGAGGTGGTAATCCGTTTTACCGGAGATTCGGGAGATGGAATGCAACTAACAGGAACTTTATTTGCAGATGCCTCTGCGTTGTATGGGAATGAGATATCTACATTTCCAGATTACCCTGCAGAGATAAGAGCTCCTCAGGGAACAGTGTCAGGAGTATCTGGTTTTCAGGTACATATTGGCCAAGTTGAGGTTAAAACCCCAGGTGACCATTGCGACGTTTTAGTTGCAATGAACCCAGCTGCACTTAAGGCTAACGCAAAATGGGCCAAGCCTGGTGCAAGCATTGTTTTGGATGAAGATTCCTTTGATGAAAAGGGATTGGAAAAAGCAGGATTTAAAACATTAGATCCAATTGCCGAGATGAAACTTGGAGATTACCACATAATATGGGCTCCCATTACTACTCTTACAAAAGAGAGCCTTAAAGAGAGCGGACTAGATAATAAAGCTATTATCAGAAGCAAAAACATGTTTGTTTTAGGCATGTGCTATTTTATGTTTAATCGCCCATTAAACTTCACCGAAGCTTATTTGGAGAAAAAATTTGCTAAAAAGCCTAATTTAATTGCACCAAATAAAAAAGTGCTAAATGATGGCTATAATTATGCTCATAATATACATGCTATTCCAAATACGTATAGAATTGAGCCCGCAAAGCTAGAAAAAGGTATCTACAGAAATGTTAATGGAAATCAAGCTACTGCTTGGGGACTTTTGGCAGCATCAGAAAAATCGGGCCGTCCATTGTTCTGCGGATCATATCCCATTACTCCGGCCACAGTTATATTAGAAGAGTTGGCTATCCATAAAGAGCTAGGTGCAAAAACTCTACAATGCGAGGACGAAATTGCCGGTATATGTACTTCTATTGGAGCTGCTTATGCTGGTAATTTTGCTGTAACAACTACCTCAGGTCCGGGATTATCTCTTAAATCAGAAGCTCTAGGGCTTGCAATGATTACAGAACTTCCTTTGGTTGTTGTAGATGTACAAAGAAGTGGTCCTTCAACAGGCATCCCTACAAAAACAGAGCAAACAGATCTTAACCAAGCTCTATACGGAAGAAACGGCGAATGCCCAATTATGGTTATGGCCGCACGTACTCCTTCTCATTGTTTCCAATCTGCTTTCTACGCAGGAAAATTTGCTATGGAACACATGATGCCGGTAATTCTTCTTACAGAAGGATTTATTGGAAATGGCTCTGAACCTTGGAAACTTCCTAGTATGAGCGATTTTCCTAGTATTACTCCTCCTATTATTGAAAAATGCGAAGGCAAATTTAAACCATACCAAAGAGATTTAGAACGTTATGCAAGACGTTGGGCTCTTCCCGGTACTATTGGTTTGGAACATAGAGTAGGTGGTCTAGAAAAAGGTGAATCAGGTGCTATCTCTTCAGATCCATTAGTACACGAGCAAATGGTTGCAGCAAGAGCAGAAAAAGTTGCAAGAGTTGCTAATTTTATTCCAGAGTTAGAAGTTATAGGAGAACAAAAAGGCGATGTCCTTTTAGTAGGTTGGGGTGGAACATACGGACATCTTTACACTGCTGCAAAAGAATTACTCGCACAGGGTAAGAAAGTTGGTTTTGCGCATTTCGATTATATAAATCCGCTTCCAAGAAATACTGACGATGTGCTTAAGAGATTTAAGAAAATTATTGTTTGTGAGCTTAACAGCGGCCATTTTGTAAACTATCTGAGAGCTAAACACCCTCAGTACAAATATGAACAACTCAATAAAGTTCAGGGACAACCTTTTATTGTTAAAGAAATTGTAGATGCAGTTAATGCACTTTAATTTAATATTAAATTTCAACGGACATTATTATGAAATATACAGCACAAGATTTTAAAAGTGATCAGGAAGTTAAATGGTGCCCAGGGTGTGGTGATCACGCCGTATTGGCATCAGTATTAAAAGCTTTACCTGAGGTTTGTGAGGAACTTAATTATACAAAAGAAAGGTTTGTTTTTGTATCCGGAATTGGATGTTCTTCAAGATTCCCATACTACATGAATACCTTTGGATTTCATGGAATTCATGGTAGAGCAACAGCAATATCTACCGGCATAAAAGTAGCAAATCCAACACTTACCGTATGGCAAATTACAGGAGATGGAGACGCTCTAGCTATTGGAGGTAATCACTTTATACATGCCATAAGAAGAAATATAGATATTAATATAATTCTATTTAATAATCGTATTTATGGCTTAACCAAAGGACAATATTCACCCACATCAAAACTAGGACTTGTTACCAAAACTTCGCCTTATGGTACAGTTGAGCATCCTTTTAATCCAGGAGCGCTTGTATTGGGAGCTAGAGGTACGTTTTTTGCAAGGAGTTTAGACTCCGAGCTTAAGCTTAATCAAGAAATTATGGTTCAAGCAGCAAAACACGATGGAACAGCCGTTATGGAAATGCTTGTTAATTGCGTAATTTTTAACG
The DNA here is from genome assembly GCA_036659275.1 of Bacteroidales bacterium. Lineage (GTDB taxonomy): Bacteria > Bacteroidota > Bacteroidia > Bacteroidales > UBA932 > Egerieousia. The sequence goes on from JAVXCW010000053.1 coordinate 8,059, forward strand.
ATGGTACGCATCTAGAATTCTCAGATAAAGCAGTAAGGGCAGATAGAACAATTACCCTTAGGCACGGTGAACCTATGATTTTTGGAGCAAACAGAGATAAAGGACTTATCCTAGAGGGACTAAAACTTAAAGTTGTTAAAATTGGTGAAAACGGAATCACAGAAAAAGATATTTTAGTACACGATGCGCATACAGATAACATTGGTATTCACAGTATGCTTGTTGATATGAAATATCCCGATTATCCGGTAGCTCTTGGTGTTATTAGAGCAGTATCAGATAAAACATACGATGATAACGTTAGGGATCAGGTTCTAGAAGTAATAGCAAAATCTAAAATTAAAACCGTTGATCAGTTATTGCACTCAGGTGCAACCTGGGAGGTAAAATAAAACATAATTTTTTAATTAACAAAACACAATAAAACATAATTTATTATGAAAGCAGCTGAAATAATGGCCTCTTTGGAGAAAAAATATGGCCATGAAAAAGAGTATTTACAAGCAGTTCACGAGGTGCTAGAATCAATAGAGGAAGTTTACAATCAACATCCCGAATTTGAAAAAGCTAAAATCGTTGAGAGAATAGTTGAACCAGATAGAATTTTCACATTCCGTGTTACCTGGGTTGATGATGCAGGCACAGTTCAAACAAATCTTGGTTACCGTGTCCAATTTAATGCAGCTATAGGACCATACAAAGGTGGTATCCGTTTCCATAAAGCAGTTACTCCTTCTATGCTTAAATTCTTAGGCTTTGAGCAAACTTTTAAAAACGCACTAACTACACTTCCTATGGGTGGTGGTAAAGGTGGTTCAGATTTTGATCCAGTTGGAAAATCAAACTCTGAAATTATGCGTTTCTGCCAAGCATTCATGCTAGAATTGTGGCATAATATAGGTCCAGATCAAGACGTTCCTGCAGGTGATGTTGGAGTTGGTGGACGTGAGATTGGTTTTATGTTTGGTATGTACACTAAATTAGCTAGACAATACAATACAGGTGTATTAACAGGTAAAGGTATGACTTGGGGTGGTTCAAAAATTCGTCCTGAGGCTACAGGTTTTGGTGCATTATATTTCACACAACATTTACTTCACGCAGCAGGTAAAGATATTAAAGGTAAAACAGTTGCTGTTTCAGGCTTTGGTAACGTTGCTTGGGGTGCTGCTACAAAAGCTACTGAACTTGGAGCAAAGGTTATTGCAGTTTCTGGTCCAGATGGCGTTTGCCAAATACCTACAGGTATGGATAAAGATATGATTGCATTTATGTTGGAACTTAGATCATCTAACAAAAATGTAGTTGCTCCAATGGCTACTAAATTTAAAGGTGTTACATTTACTCCTGCTAAAAAAGCTTGGAGTGTAAAATGTGATATCGCTCTTCCTTGCGCATTCCAAAATGAGTTAAATGGTGACGATGCAAAAGAGTTACTAGCTAACGGAACATGGTGCTGCTGCGAGGTTTCTAACATGGGTTGTACTCCAGAGGCTATTAAAGCATTCCAAGACGCAAGAATTTTATTTGCTCCAGGTAAAGCTGTTAATGCAGGTGGTGTTGCAACATCAGGCTTAGAAATGACTCAAAATGCAATGCATATTAGTTGGTCAGAAACTGAGGTTGATGCTAAACTTCACGAAATTATGTCTAACATTCACGGTGCTTGTGTTAAATTTGGTACTGAGAAAGATGGCCATATTAACTATGTAAAGGGTGCAAACATTGCAGGCTTTATGAAAGTTGCTCAAGCTATGCTAGAACAAGGAATTATCTAATTTTTTATAATTCTTTATATAATAAAATTTCAGGCAGTCTTTTACAGACTGCCTGTTTTTTTATAATTGATTCTCTCTAATATAGCTTATTACAGTAATTCTACTCACGTTTAATCTTCTTGCTATTTCAGATTTTGGTAAATTTTGCTCTAACATATCATGTATCTTTGAATCTTTACCACTTAATTTGTATAACTTAGACTTGCTCCCAAAAGGCCTTCCCAAAATAATTCCCTCTGCTTTTTTCCTAGCCAACGCCTCTCTAGTCCTCTGAGAAATTAAATTTCTCTCTATCTCGGCACTTAGCCCAAAAGCAAAAGCAAGTACTTTAGAATTTATATCGCTTCCAAGTCTATAGTTATCTTTTATTGTCCATACCTGTATCTCCCTTTCCATGCAATTATTAAGAATAGACATTATCATCATAAGATTTCTTCCTAACCTCGATATTTCTGAACATATTAAGATATCATCTTTATTTAGTCTTTTTAGCAACAACCCCAATTTTCGCTTGTCTACGGCCTTAGTCCCCGAAATTGTTTCCTCTATCCACTTATCAACAGATAGCTTTTCCCTGTCACAAAAATTATTTATTTCAAATCTTTGATTTTCAACAGTTTGCTTATCTGTACTCACTCTTATATAACCGTAAATCATAATTTATTATTTTTAAAAGATTAACTTAAAAATTATATCATTTGCCTTTAGACAATACATTTTTAAAAAAGTAACAAAAAATATTTATAATATTTTTATTTATGTTAATATTAATTACATGTTTAATTTATTAATTACAAGC
>JAVXCW010000054.1:0-9716 GCA_036659275.1 Bacteroidales bacterium
ATTTACGCATGAAAAACTCTTCGTATCTCACATCATTTTACAATTCCCTAAAAAGCTATAAGTTTTACACGGGTATTAATATTATTGGATTTTCCATATCTCTGGCTTTTGTTATATTTATCCTCCTATATGCACGCAAAGAATTATTGGTAGATTCATTTCACATCAATAAAGAACAGATTTATAGGGTTGAATCTCAAAAGAATACCTTATTTGATTATCCCTTAGCCGATAATATTAAAATACGATACCCAGAGATACAAGATGTTGTTAGGGTTTTAAGAAGAGAGATTATATTATCAGATAAAGATGGTGTCGATTTTTCCGGAAATGCAATGATAACCGATTCTTGTTTCTTTTCTACCTTTTCATTTCCATTTGTTGAGGGGAATGCAGGCACTGCACTGCAATCACAAAGTGCAGTCGTTTTATCCGAGACATTCGCCCGAAAACTCTTTCCGTCAGAATCTGCCTTAGGTAAAGTTTTTAAGCTATATGGCAAACAATATAATATAAGCGGAGTTGTAAAAGAATTTGAGAATACACATTTTAGTAGAGTTGATGTATTTTTACCATACTCTTTTCTTATCGCAGAATGGGGAGAGAGGGTAACCTCTAAAGGTAACAGTATTTGGAATCTGTATATTCTAACAAAAGCGAATGCGGATATTTCTAGTAAAGCGCACGATTTAGAGCAGTTTATACATTCAGAAGAAGAATTCAAGAGTAAGGGTGCTATTGTAAAGAGCATCAATTTCATGCCACTGCATCAGGTCTATTTTAATCCTTCGGAAGATGATCCAACATATCAGAAAGGTAATAGTGTTTCATTTCTTACTGTACTTCTCATTGTCGCTTTATCAATCTTAACATTTGCTGTAATCAATTACATTAATTTAACAGTAGCGCAAATAGGGAATAGAGCGCATGAGATAGCTGTACGCCGTTTGTTAGGAGATAGTAAGTTAAGGGTCTTTATAAAAACAATCCTTGAATCAATTGTTTTATGTGCCATATCGGTTGTATTAAGCCTTTTTGGGGTGCTTGGAATCCAAAACTGGCTGCAAAATATATTAGGAACAGATGTATCATTACTATGGGGAATGAATTGGCTAAACGTACTGATCCTGATAGGAGGAACAATTTTATTAGGCTGCATTTCAGGGATTATTCCGGCTTCCATTATAGCCGGTTTTAAACCGATACATATTGTAAGCGGAGCCTTAAGACGAAAAACTCAAACAACATACAGCAAAATATTTATCACGGTACAGTATGCAGTCACCATTGTTCTGATTGGGTGTACCATCACAATTTTTGAGCAAATGCGCTTAATGAAACAGGGATATCTTGGATTTAATAAAGAAAATCTTCTTATCTGTTCCAACCTTCTCTATGCCAACGAGCAAGCTGCGTTCAGGGATAAATTATTAACCGTTTCAGGGGTACAAAAAGTTTCATTTGTAAGGGGATATCCAATGTCTGAAGATCTAGGAACATTAAAAATACAAACCAAGGAGGGGGAGCAAGTGGAATATGATTTTTATATTGGAGATTCCACATTCCTCTCTATACTTAATCTGGATATCATCCATAGAACTGGCACAGAAAATAAAAATGCTTATTGGTTGAATGAAACAGCCTGGAGAGAGTTGGGCTTAACAGATGATGCTACAGAATATAGAGCAGCGGACGGAAAGGTGATTCCAATACAAGGTAAAGTTAAGGATTTCCACTCAAGAGATTTTACCCGAAAGATAGACGGATGCGTGATTAGGCCGTTGGGAGAGAGGGAAGCTTGGGAAATATTAATCAAAATTTCCGGGAGTAATGTACGGGAAACAATAGGTAAAATAAAACAAATCTATAATACACAGGCAGAAGGTGATTTATTTGATGGAGTATTTATGGATCAGAAAATAGCAACTCTCTATGCCAAACAGACAAAAATATCACAGATGATTTCTATCTTATCTATTCTGGCAATTATTCTATCCTCGTTAGGGATGCTTGCTATAGCAACCTATTATAGCAGACAACGCGCAAAAGAAATAGCTGTTAGAAAAACTTATGGCGCAGCTAATGTAGAAGTATTGTGCTTGTTAATTAGTAATTTTCTTAAGCCTGTGTTTATGGCATTGATAGTTGCCGTACCAGTTATTTGGTATATCATGTCTCATTGGCTAGCTATTTATGCTTATAGGATTCATTTATCATGGGTGATTTTTGCAACAGCCGGAGTCCTTACTATTTTTATTGCTGTAACAACAGTATATTGGCAATCTATCCGTGCTGCTAACCGGCCACCTATACTATCCTTGCTTAAAAATAACTTATAAACTTTAGAGAAATTACCCTCCCTAGGAGATCACTTGTATTTACTCTTTCTAAAAGTAAAGTAACCAATACTAAGGAAAAATAGGGTATACAGAATAGAAATAGGAAATATTTTATCAAAAATTGCAACATCTTCATGCCGCATCATGTCTATAAAAGTTAAATTTGTTAGTGAAGCATTTGGTAGCAAATAGAAATATTTACTATTCCACGCAATCCATCCTCCGCAATATAGGAAAAATGCAAGGGTACAGGGAAACCATACTTTGGGAATAGCTAAGCTGATTGAGTATTGTAGAAAAATAATCGGTAATATTATGATGTAACTCTTTAAATATACAGCATCTATTAAATATTTTGAATTATATAGTTGAAGACTTGCATCAATTTCCGGAACGAAAGATTTTAATAAATAAATGCCTAATATAAAAGAGAGGTATGCTATAATAAAAGATATAGTATAGCAACTGAACAATACCATGCATTTTGACAGATATATTTTATATGGCTTTATGGGAAGATAAAAAAGTTGCTTGTTACAATTACTTTTCATCTCTATGTCAACATAAACAAATGCAACAAGTGAGAGTATAGTAGGGTATAACATTATGTAAAATATAAATATGTCACATGTATAATATATCCAGAAATTTGTGCTAGGGATATCATAGAACATGAAAAAAATTGTCATTATTAAATTTACAATTAGGGGCATAAATAATAACATCAAAAACATCAAGTTTCTTCTTATCTTCAGAATTTCTGCTTGTATTGTTTTATAAAATGTACCCATAATTATTTTATTAAATTTAAGTAAAAAGACTCTAGGTCAACCTCTTTTTTACTGATATCATAAATGTCAATATTTTTAGCACAGAGGGTGTTTATAATTTTTGCGTATTCAGCATCGCCTGCTATATCACAGGTAATGTCATTATCTATAATGTCTATATTCTGGGTGCCTGTTTGTTGCAAAAGATCTTTTGATAAACTCGTATCAGAAGTACGAATTTTAATCTGAGTAGTAGACTTTACTATTTTAGATATACTATCTTGAAAGAGTAACTTTCCTCTATCAATGATACCAATATGTGAACACATCTTTTGCATTTCGCCCAGTATATGACTCGATATAAAAATTGTTTTTCCAGCCTTATTCAGATCTTTCATTAAGGCTCTAAATTCATTTATGCCGTTTGGGTCAAGCCCATTTATTGGCTCATCAAGAATTAATAAATCGGGATTATGTAATAATGCCATAGCTATTGACAAACGTTGTTTCATCCCTGCCGATAAAATTTTTATTTTTTTATTGCGATGATCAAACATATCTACATCCTTAAGTACCTGCTCAATATTGGCTCTACTAACATCACAGAAAAAATTTAAGTATTTCAGTTGTTCATAACAAGTTAAGTGATTGTACATTGCAAGAGGCTGAATAAGGACTCCAATATGATAAAAATAGGATTCATTAATGGTGCATATATCTTCATTATTATAAAATATGGAACCTGGTTTATTAGGTAATAGTTTTAGTATTAAGTTTATAGTCGTAGTTTTTCCCGCTCCATTTTTTCCCAAATATCCATATATAGCCCCCTTAGGTACCGATAAATTAATACCATCTAAAATATTACCTTCTCCATAGCTAAAAGTTAAAGCTTTTATTTCTAAGATTTTTTCGCTCATAATTATTATAATAATTTGTTAGAGTGTAAGTCTAAAGATTTAGTTGTAGATATAAAACATTTAACCGTAGAGTAAATGTACGCCATTTTTTGCAATATTGCAAATGTAGTACACACAAAAAGATATAGCCAGAACCATCGGCGTAAATAAAAGTACCATTTGCCAAGAGCTTAAACGTAATTGTAATATGCGTAGTGGTAAGTATAGTTTGAATTTAGCCCTTAACAGATAGTAGGCAGGAGTATAACAGAGTGGAAAGAAATGGTAAAAAGTTTGCAAAACACAAAGAGATAGCGCAAAAATTGAAAATAAATTTCTATTTTTGTAAACCATACCACTCATGGGAGCGAGGAGCTAATGAGAACGCTAATGGACTTATCAGGCAATTTATCCCCAAGGGTACTGATTTTAGTGAAGTAACCAATAAACAGATTATTTATTTACAGTAACTTACACCTAATAATATTTACGTATGAAAAAATCTTTTTTACTTTTTTTACTTTTCTTTAGTGGGTTATTTCAAGTTTATTCACAGGAGCAACTATTAAAATGGATTCCATTTCAATGGCAGGGAGACACCATTTCGGGGAAATATATTGAGAAAGCTTATATTTATGTTCCAGTAAAAATAGATGAGTTGCCAGTTGGTTTTACAATGCAACTTGATTTAGGGACACAAGACACACAGTTCTACGGGAATCCGATTAAACCCTTTTTGGCGAAATATCCTTCTTTAGCAAATAAACTGGATTCCATATACCAAAAGCAGAATCTTATATTCAGGGATGTCAATCTACAAATGGGGGGAGCTAGTTTTTTATTTGATGTATGGCATCGTATTGACTTTGGAGAGGAAATCCCTCAAGAAATACTTCCATCCAAAGCGCCCATACATATTGGAACCATTGCTCCCGATTTATTTAAAGATAAAATCTTAATTCTTGATTATAAACGAACCCGGTTTGCGGTGTTAGATGAATTGCCCACTGAATATCGCGATTTACCAACGGTGGCATTTGAATTAATAAATGGAATGATCGTATTCCCGTTTCAAATCAACGGAATTGAACAGAAAGTGATGTTCGATACCGGTTCAAGTCCTTTTCCCCTTGCTACCTCAAAAGCAAGAGCGATGGAAATAGCTCATTCAAAGATTGTTGACTCTTTGAGTGGCCCACTTTGGTGGGGGCAAGACATCACATTTTATGGTCTTAAAGTGAATAGCTCTATTAAATTTGCAGGAACGGAGTTAGAAAAAGCAATCGTATATTACGATAAAGAAGGGTTATGGGAGCAACACGTTTTTAAACCCCTTACTATTTGGGGATTAACAGGTAATGTATATTTTCTTAATAAGATATTAATCGTAGATTATAAAAGCAAAACGCTCCGGATTAAAAGTAATTAAGAATCTATTACGGCTAATAACGGAAAAGAGTTTGCAAAACACAAAGAGATAGCGCAAAATTTGAAAATGAATTTCCACCCAAAAAGAATATATCTGAGGCTGTTTCTAGGAACGGTTGTCCTGTGTGCTTTAGCATTGGCATTGAATATTCGGCCGGCTCCCGTGTCGTTGGATATCTCCATGTTACAGGATCACCTGTGGGAGATACACTCCATTGACCCTGAGGGTAAAAGCCATTCAGATCTGGAGTTCCTGAAACAGGAATTAAAAGATAAGCAGATTGTGGTATTGGGAGAATCACTCCATCAAGACGGCAGCACATTTTTGGCCAAAACCCGTCTTGTAAAATTTCTGCACCGGGAGCTGGATTTCAATACCCTTTTTTTTGAATTGGGACAATATGATCTATGGAGGCTGCAGCAAGACACTGCACTTGCCCCGGAGAGTGCGGTATATCCATTCTGGTGTTTATCGGACCAGACACAGCAATTGTGGAAATACATAAAAGAGACCGGCATTGAAACGGTCGGGTTCGACATCCAGTGCACTGGAAATCTAAAAGATACCGCCCGGCGTAGCATGCTGTTTAATTATATGTCGGGATTCGGCATTGATGCCGTACAAGCCTGGCCCGAATCATATAAGTTTTTTCAAAAGATACGGGGATATTTTGATCATCGCTCGTTGAGCTACGCTATTAAAAACAGTATCATTTTTCCTGATAAAATTACAACAGAGCTGGATAGCATGGTTTGTTTTCTTAACCGACAACCGATGCATGATCTTTCGCAAAGCCAACAGTTTGAACTAAAAACGCACCTTTCGTACATTGCCGGGATAAAGAATCAACTGGTTTATATAAGTAAATACGAAGCAGGAGAACCACCCAGACTGCAATGGCGGGACTCCCTTATGGCGGAAAATTTCTTATCCCTGTTGAACGAGCCGCAGTATAAAGATAAAAAGATAATTGTATGGATTGCCAACCTGCATGCATTTAATGACAATCGGCAGTTTTACAACAAATCGTTTGAAAATTTGGGAGAACGGGTAAAAGCAATCTACGGCGAAAAAATGTACACCCTGTTATTTACCTCTTTTTCCCGATATAATTCCGGTGAAAAACCGTATGATTTATCCCGGTTCAACTCGCTGGAATATGCCCTTCACACACTCAATAAACCTTATTTATATCTGACAAACATGGATTTGGCCGTGCTGAATCCGGTAGTTTGCCGGGTAAATCAGTCGGCACATTATTCGGTATCCCTAAAAAACATGGCCGACGGACTGTTTTATATCAACGCTACACAAAATGTAAGTTATGAATGTAATCGAAACCGATAAATTAAGTTTTTCTTATGGAAAACAACAGGTTCTCAATAAAATAGATTTGAAAATACCTAAAAACTCCATCTACGGATTATTGGGGCGTAACGGTGCCGGCAAGAGCACCATCCTTAAGCTATTATTGGGTTTGCTCCGCACCAAAGAGGGGAATATCCGTTATTGGGGAAGTGCGGAATATGACCATACCCTTTTTTACAGAATCGGGAACATGATCGAATCCCCCGCCCTGTATCATTTTCTCACCGTAGAAGAGCATTTAAAGATGTTGGATATTCTGTTTAAAAAAGGGAACAGTCGGGTGGATGAGGTGTTGGAATTGGTAGGTTTATCCGGTGAAAAACGAAAAAAAGCCGCCCGGTTATCCACCGGACTCAAGCAGCGGCTGGCCCTTGCGCTGGCACTTTTTAGAGATCCCGACATTTTAATTTTAGATGAACCCATCAACGGCCTCGATCCGGTAGGGATCATTGATGTAAGGGAATTATTACTCAAATTGCAACAACAGGGAAAAACCGTTTTACTCTCCAGTCACATCATTTCGGAGGTGGAGAAACTGTGCACACACGTTGGAATTATCGAGCAGGGGGAATTAAAATACCAGGGTGCTCTAACTGATGTTCCGGGAGAGAGTCTAGAGGATTTCTACATTTCACTCATTAAAACCAAATAATAATGTGGGCACAGATAAAAACAGAGGCTTATAAAGTTTGCCACCAACCTTTAATTATCATTTTTCTAGCATTGCCCATCTTGCTCTTTGTGTATGAAGTTAGTTTCTCGGAAAGACTGATGGAAAGGGCAAATCTCTGGCAAGAGTTTTTTAATCTAGGGCATTCGGCAGCACTTTATAGTTATCTGATGGCTAAAATATCTATTTTTAACCTCATCCTGCTCGTACTGTTCTGTTTCCAGTATGTCCGGATGGAGCAACAAAACAGTTGCACAAACGCATTGTTTACCTTGCCGGTAAAAACGGGTACCGTTTATTTTGCAAAAGTAACGGCGTTGTGGGTAGTAGTGCTGCTCAATAACTTAATCATTTTCGCAACCCTCTCTACCGCTGTTCTCTTTGGCAAGGCCGATACAATCCCTTCTTCACTTCCCTTTCTCTATTATTCGGCCGGGTGCATCATGCTGGCCAGTTTCCATTACACCCTGGCAAATTTAACCCGGAACCTCATTTATTATCTATTCATTTTTATCGCTCTTTATGCTGCAAGTTTCTTACTCGAATCCCCGTTCTTGCCTCATAGTTATTGCAACGGTTTTGTAACCGGATATCCGGAAACTGGAACCAGACTTGTCGTCTATTTCCTGTGGGTAACCCCGGTTTATACTGTGTTTTTTACAATCTTGGGATATGTGACATTTAAACGAATCAATTTATGAAAAAAATAAGAAGAGGATCAGCCTGGCAGTTGCTGGAGTGTGAATTATATAAGTTAATTCATCACAGATGGATCATCATTTTATGGCTATTCCCCGCATGCCTGGTGATAAGTGCATTTGTATACATGATGGCAAATTATCCAGAATTTACACAGGGTGGTATCATTGAATATCCGTACAATCCGTTTTCTAAGGTGAGTTATGCTTTATTTAAACTATACCAATTTACATTTTCATTTCTTATAGCCCTTTTGGCAGCTCAGTATTTTTTGATGGAGAAACAGGGAGATGGTGGAAAACTGTTTAATACCTTTCCCTATCCGCAATACGCAGGTCTGGCAATCCGATTCATGGTTTTACTCGCACTACTCTTCACTTCTATTTTGTTAGCATATACTGTATTTTTAGGGGGGATTGGGATTTGCAATTTATTCTGCCCACTGTTATCTTTTGGTGGCTACGATATGCGCCTGGCATCCCTCGTCTTTTTCTCCAGGCTGCTTTTTGCCGCCTGTTGCATCGGCCTCATCCAATACGGCCTGCATCTGCTTACACAGAGTTGGTACCTCCCCCTTATCGCAGCTTTTTTAGCAATTACATTAGGGGTGATGCCCGAACAATACGAGAGAGTGGATTATTACTTTGCCGTAGGATATTTAAATAGCATTGCAAATGAGTTTTCATCCGGAGGAATGGAATATCAATGGCAGTATGCGATTGCCATGTTAGCTGCTCCGGTACTGATTACCCTGGGCTGTTTTATCATAAAGCGAAAATATTAAAGCGTCTTGAATATGAACCCATCCGATGCAATTGAACGAAAACTGGAGGAAATATACGATACCATTAAACACAGCAGTGCTGCGAATCTTAATTACAGATTATTATCCGGTTTGGGTGGGAATGAATTAGCAAACCTAACTATTCCAAAAAAAAGTTTGCATAATTAAAGACATTGAATAAATTTGCGCGTAGTATTGAGTAAAATTATAAAGTATATTCGAAAGACCTTATTTAAAGTCAATTAAGTTAAGAATGGAAGAGCCTCAAAAGTTTATTCAGGTTGTTTTGGGGCCTCGTTAGGTGGGTAAGACCACTATGGTGAATCAGCTATTGTCTCAACTCTCTATACCAAATATATACGAATAGGCAGATGCTATTAGTGGATATAGGCGGAATTCCTTATGATGAATTTCTTAAGATTAATCCAAAAGAGTTGTTTTAAAAAGACAAGCAATTATGTTTGTGAAAAACAAAAATCCTAGAAACTGTGTGAGTTTCTAGGATTTGCTCTACTATTAGTCTTTTAAAAGTGGTGTCACCAGGACTATAACCTTGGTTTTTACCGCTTGTATATCAATATGATATGATTTCAAAACTTTATAAGCTACCGAATTTGCAACCTCGCGTTTTTTGCGTTTTTACTCACTCTGCTTTGTTGGTTCCAATATTGCAAATGTAGCAATTCTTTTTAATCCTTGAAATAAAGTAACCATCCGAACAACCACCTTTAGCCACAAGCAGAATAATACTTCCGATC
>JAVXCW010000055.1:0-9709 GCA_036659275.1 Bacteroidales bacterium
GTTACTTCGCTTGGGCCAACCAGACACTCTCTGTCTTTACCCTATGGGCCATCACAGTCTTTCTGGTGCATACGCATAAGCCATACATCATAACGCTTATTCCTGCACTCTTTATGACCGCCGTCTGCTCCACATACATTGCAATCGCCCATGAAGGATTTGGCTTTTCGATAACGCTATCATACATTTTTGGAGGAGTATGCACACTGGTGAGTATTATATGGTTTGGAGTGTGGAAAAGATATAAAGCAATGCAAGTTGATAAGTTTAAGTGATGTGATATTTTTTTTAACTAACTGAGTCAGCAAGTGTTTTCAACTACCGATTTGTATAAATTAAATCATATAAAAAGATTTTTTATATGATTGACAGATATAGCCCTATGTGGCGGATGCTGTCGCATGTAACAACCGGCTCAATGTAAAAAGTTGGTGGAGGGATTTTACATTGATCCCAATTATCGGCTTATTGGTCAAAATAGCACAAAAAAAGAGGCCGGCTAACTTTGATTGTTAGACAGCCTCTTTATATCATTTTACAATGACTCTATTTGCAGCAAATTGGCTTAATTTGACTAAAAAAATCGTTTCCTTTATCATCTACTAAAATAAATGCAGGGAAGTTTTCAACTTCAATTTTCCAAATTGCCTCCATTCCAAGTTCGGGATACTCTAAACACTCTACGCTCTTAATATTATCCTTTGCTAAAATAGCGGCAGGCCCCCCAATACTTCCAAGATAGAAACCGCCATGTTTATGGCAAGCATCAGTTACTTGTTGGCTACGGTTTCCTTTTGCAATCATAATCATACTTCCACCATTAGATTGCAGTAAATCTACATAACTATCCATACGTCCGGCAGTAGTAGGTCCAAACGATCCGCTAGCCATTCCCTTAGGCGTTTTAGCTGGTCCGGCATAATATATAGGATGTTTTTTCATATAATCGGGCAATCCCTCACCTTTATCTATTCTCTCTTTTAATTTTGCATGTGCAATATCCCTACCAACTATAATTGTTCCATTAAGAAGCAAAAATGTAGAAACAGGATGTTTGCTTAATTCGGCCAAAATCTCTGGCATAGGACGATTTAAATCTATTTTAACCCCTGTAGAATGTGAAGCTCCCGATAGGTATTTTTCTGGAATAAGACGGGAAGGATTAGAATCCATAGTCTCCAACCAAATACCTTCTCTATTAATTTTACCCTTAATATTTCTATCAGCACTACAACTCACCCCCATCCCTACAGGGCAAGAAGCACCGTGACGAGGCAAACGAATAACCCTAATATCGTGAGCAAAATATTTACCTCCAAACTGAGCTCCTATTCCTAAACATTGAGCAGCTTTAAGAAGTTTACCCTCCATCTCAAGATCTCTAAAAGCTTGTCCCTTTTCACCGCCATTTGTAGGAAGTGCATCATAATATTTTGCAGAGGCAAGTTTAACCGTTTTAAGATTAAGTTCCGCAGATGTACCACCTATTACAAAAGCAATATGATATGGAGGACATGCAGCAGTTCCCAAAGTTTTCATTTTCTCAACAAGATATTTTTCTAATTTATCGGGAGTTAAAAGAGCCTTTGTCTCCTGGAAAAGGTATGTTTTATTTGCAGATCCCCCCCCCTTAGCAACAAATAAAAATTTATATTCACTACCATCTATTGAATAAAGATCTATTTGAGCAGGAAGATTATTGCCTGAATTTTTCTCTTTATACATATCTAAGGCAATAGTTTGGGAATATCTTAAATTATCTTTTGTGTATGTATCATAAACGCCATGTGAGATAGCTGCCTCATCACCACCGCCAGTATACACATTTTGTCCTTTTTTGGCTACGATTGTAGCTGTTCCGGTATCTTGGCAAATAGGTAATTGTCCATTTACAGAAACATTTGCATTAAGCAACATTGTAATAGCAACAGCCTTGTCATTTACGCTAGCCTCTGGATCTTTAAGAATTTTAGCTACCATATCGTTATGCTCTGGTCTAAGCATAAACGAAACATCATGAAAAGCCTGTCTTGTAAGAAGTCTAATTCCCTCGGGACTAACTTTAATTATTTCTTTACCCTCAAAATTGGCTACTGAAACATAGTCTTTTGTAAGGAGGTGATACTGTGTAGTATCTTTTCCTAACGGAAACATTTCATTATATTCAAATTCCATATCGTAAATATTAATTGTACTTTATATTATTTTTTTGTATTATCTAAAAGATAACTTCTCATAAACCCGTTAATATCGCCATCCAAAACAGCATTAGTATCAGATGTTTCAAAACCTGTTCTCAAATCTTTTACCATTTTATAAGGATGTAGTACATAACTCCTTATTTGAGACCCCCACTCAATTTTTTTCTTCTGCCCCTCTAATTCTGCCTGCTTCTCTCTCTTTTTCTCCAATTCAATCTCATAAAGGTGTGATTTAAGTATTCTTAGTGCATTCTGTCTATTATCTAACTGAGAACGAGTCTCTGTATTTTCTACAACAATTCCGCTAGGAATATGCCTAACTCTTACCCCTGTTTCAACCTTATTTACATTCTGCCCCCCTGCCCCACTAGATCTAAATGTATCCCACTCCAAATCGGAGGGATTAATTACAATCTCTATAGAATCATCTACTAAAGGATACACAAACACAGACGAAAAAGTTGTCTGTCTTTTCCCCTGCGCATTAAAAGGTGAAAGTCTAACTAGCCTATGCACCCCATTCTCAGCCTTTAAATACCCATACGCAAAAGTCCCTTCAAACTCAATAGTGGCCGATTTTATCCCGGCCTCATCTCCATCTAGAACATCATAAACTGCAACCTTATACCCATTGCGCTCACCCCATCGCACATACATTCTCATAAGCATCATGCTCCAATCATTACTCTCCGTGCCTCCTGCTCCTGAATTAATCTTAAGCAATGCTCCTAAATTATCTCCCTCCTCACCCAACATACTCTTAAGCTCTACCTCCCCAATAAGCTTGTCTACTTTTTTCTCCTCTGCCTCTATCTCCTGTTCATCTGCCCCCATATCGGTAAGCACCTCAATATCTGCAAGTGCAGTCTCTATAGAATCTATACAAGTTACCCAATATTTAGTTCCCGATAGTTTTTTAAGAAACTTTTCAGCCTCCTTTGGTTCATCCCAAAAGCCTGGAGCCGTACTTATCTTCGTTTTCTGCTCTACCTCAATTACTTTGGCATTATAGTCAAAGAGACCTCCTTAACGCATCTAAGCGCTCTTTAAAACTGCTCATCTAATTATATTTATTTAAAATTATACCTTTCAAAGATATGAAATATATTTGAAAGATTGCTATCTTCTAGTTAGCATAATTATATTAGGAAGTAATTTATTTATCAAAATTATAAACCGACAATAAAGCAGCCATTATCTCATCATATTCAAAGCCCCGTCCAATAGCAAACCTCAAAACTTTAATTTTTTTTTGCGCAGGAAGTTCCTCTTTTTTTAAAGAATTCCATTTCCTTTCCACCAGCTTTAAAAGCATATCATTAGTTTTGGTTGCATTAATACAATTCTCTTGCACCGCCATGTTAATAATAGTAGTTGGAACACGTAGCCTTCTCAACTGATACTCTATTTTACGTTTTCCCCAGCCGCTTATCTTAAATTTATCTCTTGTATAGGCACATGCAAACCTATAATCATCTACAAATTTATCTGCAATAAGCAAGTTTATAACCCACTCATTATCCTCGCTACAAAAAATCCCTTTTGCCGCCCAACGTGTAAGCTTTTCATATATCTGTCCAGTACAATACTCACTTCTGCTACACTGCGCTTGTAATCTTAACAGAGCCTGTTCCTTTGTCATAATTAAAAATAATACCCTAAACTCACGTATGCCCCAACTTTATAATTGTAATCCGACCAATGCACA
Source organism: Bacteroidales bacterium (assembly GCA_036659275.1). Taxonomy (GTDB): domain Bacteria; phylum Bacteroidota; class Bacteroidia; order Bacteroidales; family UBA932; genus Egerieousia. Next base: position 3,910 of record JAVXCW010000055.1, read on the forward strand.
TTAAATGCAATAGGCCCAAGAGGAGTACTATAAGCATACTTAAACCCAACTCCCCAATATCCAACACCAATAGATCTAAACATTTCGCCATAATCTGCCCCGGAACGAGCATAATTAGAAAGAGCATAAATATAATGTTTCTTTCCAATACGGCCTCTTAAATCTAGCCTTAATATGGCAATACTTTTATCAACAATATTTGCATAATTTATCCCTATAAAAGGTAATTGTTGCGCAATATATCGCCCCGGTTCATCTCCTCCAAAAAAATTAAGAAACGGTGTCTCATCCATATTCCCTACAATTACCCTAGAATAGAATGCAGGGAGAAAACTAAATCTATCACCTACAGAAATAGCCCCGGTTAAATTAAGCTGTAGTGCGGCAAATTTATGAAAAGAACTTCTAAAATTTGTATGGTAATAATTAGTTTCTGCATTAAAACTCATCCCATTTGTTGGAAAATATTTACTATCCCTATCATCCATAACCGCTCTAACAAATGCACTTAAATAACATTCCGATGGGAGTTTAGTTCCCAAAGCATCTGCACTAGTAGAAAACAACATATCATAATTATAAGTTTCAAATCTTACGCCAAATTGAAAATTAAAATTCCTTAAATATCTATTTGATAGTGAAATATCCACATTGTTATGATAGAACTTAAGATAGTTTCTCGAATCTGATTTTTTATATATATTCATATCTGTAGACCTAAACATATAAGAGATGTCTATCTTTGCAAATCTTTCCGATACATAAGTATAATCAACTTTTCCATATGGATTATAACTAAGCCTAGCAGTTACCCCTAATTTTGACCCTCTTAAATCGTTCTCGTGTATCCCTAAATGCACTAAAATTGCAGCAGCCTCCTCGGAATCGAATCTTGCACCAAACCCAATAACATTAGTAGGGCCTCTTTTAAAATCTAGATGAAGATTTTCGCTATTTGTTTTTGGAATTTTCTGCAACATATAGTTCACAAATGAAAAAGCGCGCGTTCCCATAAAAATAGAGATAGCCCTATTTATTTCCGCTCCCGATATATTGCTATTTCTTTTTAAACCCGATAATTTGAGCAACCACTCGGCATCCCTCTCAGTAACCCCTTTAATTATAATATCTGCTATTTTAAATGTGTCTTTTGTAATTTCTGTAGCTTTTGGAGCTTTAAGTCTATGTTGTATGGAATTATTATTATCTAACTTTTTGGCCAACGCCTCCAACTCGCTATATTTATTAGTTGCTGCAATATATCCGTTAACTATAAGTGAATCTATAGCAGATTTCCCAAAGCTAAAAGTAGAAAAATCGGTAACATCGGGTTTTATATAAATATCAGTAAGTTTTATATTTTCTAAATATCTTTCATTTCCCATAAGCCCCATAATTTGAGAAAAAACCTGATTAATTGATTTAAGTTTATCGGGCTTAGCCAAATCGTTCTGCACATCAACCCCTATTATAATATCGGCCCCAAGTTTTTTTGCAACATCAACCGGAAAATTATTAACCATTCCCCCATCTACCAAAACATTACCATTAATTGTAACCGGAGAAAAGACGCCTGGTATTGCCATGCTCGCTCTTAATGAGAGCGGAAGATATCCATCCTTTAAAATAGCCTCCTCACCGGTAGAAAGATTTGTGGCAACACAAGCAAAAGGAATTGGCAATTTATTAAAATTAATAGAATCTTGATAGCCCACAGCCAAGCCACTCATAAGATTAAGCACATTTTGACCACTTATAAATCCGCCCGGTAATAAAGCTGCAGCCGGATCATTATTTTTGTTTTTATTTCCTATACTATAAAATGGAATATTTATAAGATATTTTTCATCCATCATTTTGCTATTAAAAGAGGCATCTCTACGAGAAGTATTATCGCTTAATAAGTATGCCCAATTGCAGTTTGAGATAATAGAATCTAATTGATGTGCATCATATCCCATTGAATACATCCCCCCTACTATGGCTCCCATACTTGTCCCTACAATAATATCTACAGGAATATTTGCCTGCTCTAAAACCTTAAGTACGCCAATATGGGCAGCCCCTTTTGCACCACCGCCACATAAGACGAGCCCTACTTTTGGCCGTTTAGTGTTTTTAGCTATATCATTACCTCTTTGAGCCGCAGCCTGCAATGGAACAATATTTATAATTAATACTAAAAATAAAATAAATATTTTTTTCATATAGCACGAAATTAGTAATTAGCAATTTATTAATTAGTTGTTTACAAACTATTAGTTATCACTATTAATGTCATCTATTTTACTCGCTTCTTTCTCTTTAATTTCTTCTTGCTTCCCCGCAAGCATTCCACATGCAGCAAAAATATCCTCTCCGCGTGACGCCCTAATTGTAGATGTTATGCCAGATGAATTAAATCTATCTCTAAACGACTCTATTACAGGCATTGGAGAAGGTGCTAGGTGAGAATCTGGGATAGCGTGAAATCTAATTAAATTTACCCTGCATTCTAATCCTCTTAACATTCTTATAATAGCATCGGCATGCCGTTTTGTATCATTTATTCTATCAAACATAATGTACTCAAAACTAACACGACGCTGTCCGCTAAAATCGTATTGTTTTATTAGCTCTATAGTCTGTTCTATTGGAAATGCTTTTTCCATTGGCATAAGCTCTAGCCTTTCATTAGGAAACGGGTTATGAAGACTTATTGCAAGATGACACTTTGTTTCATTAAGATATCTTTCTAGCGCCTCAGTAACTCCTATACTGCTTAATGTTATCCGCTTAGGGCTCCATCCAAACCCCCAATCAGATGTAAGAATCTCTATTACCTTAAGTACATTTTCTAAATTATCTAATGGCTCACCCATTCCCATAAAAACAGCATTGGTGAGTGAATTGTTCTCATCTATAGCTATAAATTGTGAAATAATTTCTGAAACCGTAAGATTACCTTTAAAGCCTTGTCTCCCTGTCATGCAAAACTTACATGCCATTTTGCACCCTGCTTGCGAAGAAACGCAAAGCGTTAGTCTATCACTATCGGGAATCATAACTGCCTCAACAAATGTTCCGGTATGGCATGGAAAAAGATATTTTTTTGTTTCATCGCACGATACTTGCACATTTGTATATGCGTCGCACCCAACCTCATACTCTTCTGCAAGTATCTCTTTGGTATTCTTTGAGAGATTTGTCATCTGCTCAATTGTAGTAACCTTTTTCTTATATAGCCAATCGGCAATTTGTTTGCCTGTAAAAGACGGCAGCTTTAAAGCTAACGCAATTTCTTTTAATTCTGTTGGATTATTACCTAGTAATTTTTTCTTCATACGTACAAAGTTAATACTTTTTTTAAGTATCTTTGCTTCATATTTACTAACAAATATAAAAAGTTTATTATGGCTAAAGAAAGTGCAGAAGTATCAAAGGGTGCGGAGGCGAATTTAGAGAAATTAAAAGCTTTACAAGCTACTCTGGACAAGATTGAGAAGGATTTTGGTAAGGGGACAATAATGAAGTTGGGAGATCAGCCAAAATGGGATATTTCTACTATTCCAAGTGGTTCAATAGCATTAGATCATGCATTGGGAATTGGTGGTTATCCAAAAGGCAGAGTTGTTGAAATTTATGGACCTGAGAGCAGTGGTAAAACTACATTGGCTATTCATGCTATTGCACAAGCGCAAAAGGCAGGTGGAATAGCCGCAATTATAGATGCTGAGCATGCGTTTGATAGAACTTATGCAAAAAGACTTGGGGTAAATGTAGATACTTTACTTATATCGCAACCCGATAATGGCGAACAAGCACTAGAAATTACTGATAGTCTTATTCGCTCTGGGGCAATTGATATTATTGTTATAGACTCTGTTGCAGCTCTTACTCCAAAAGCAGAGATTGAGGGAGAAATGGGCGATTCAAAAATGGGATTACAAGCTCGTTTAATGAGCCAAGCTCTTAGAAAATTAACAGGCAATATAAGTAAGACAAATACATGTTGTGTATTTATTAACCAATTACGTGAGAAAATAGGTGTTATGTTTGGTAACCCCGAAACTACAACCGGTGGTAATGCTCTTAAATTTTACGCCTCTATAAGAATAGATGTAAGAAAAATTACTCAAATTAAAGACGGCGAAGATGCAACAGGAAGCAGAACAAGAGCTAAAGTTGTAAAAAACAAAATGGCTCCTCCATTTAAAAAAGCAGAATTTGATATTTTATACGGTGAGGGGATTTCAAAAATAGGTGAGATAATAGATCTTGGCGTTGAGTTTGATATTATTAAGAAAAGTGGTAGTTGGTTTAGTTACGGAGAGACTAAAATTGGACAAGGACGCGATGCTGTTAAAAAATTATTAGTAGATAATCCCGAACTTGCAGACGAAGTTGAAGCTAAAATACGCGAGAAACTACAGCATGTAAACGATTAATAAAAAGCATAATAAAAAGCAATAAGCTCTAAAACAATATTTATGTTTTAGAGCTTATTTTATGTTATGTAATTAACAGATAAATTTAGCACGGAACTTTTACCGCATGTAATTTTTTACCTATCAATTTTTGAATATCTGTAACCATTACGTATTCCTCCTGCGAGCAAAATGTAAGTGCCATACCTGTATTTCCGGCCCTTCCTGTCCGTCCTATACGGTGCACATAGGTTTCAGGAACATCTGGTAAATCATAATTTATTACCAACTCTAAGTTTTGAATATCAATTCCCCTTGCAGCAATATCCGTAGCAATGATTACACGCGTTTTTCCAGATTTAAAATTAGATAAAGCACGCTGTCTAGCTACCTGCGATTTATTTCCATGGATTGCTTCACAGTCTATACCTGCTCCCGAAACTATATTCGATATTTTATTTGCTCCGTGTTTTGTACGAGAAAAGACCAATACAGATTTTTCATCTCCGCTTTTAAGTAGCGATATAAGTAGATTATTCTTTTTAGGTTTCTCAACATAATATATCCGTTGCTCAATAGTATCTACCACCGAAGAAGTAGGCGATACCGATACTTTTACAGGGTTACGTAAAATGGTTTTAGAGAGATTTTCTATTGTCATAGGCATAGTAGCAGAAAAAAAGAGGGTTTGTCTCTCTTTAGGAAGCTTTGGTAATAGCCGTTTTATATCATGTATAAAACCCATATCTAACATACGGTCTGCCTCATCTAATACAAAATGGCGAATAAAATCTAAAGTTATAAAGCCTTGGTTCATAAGGTCTAGTAATCTTCCGGGTGTAGCAACAAGTATATCCGTGCCACGTCTAAGTTGCATAGTTTGTTTATTCTGATTTACCCCGCCAAAAATTACACAATGGCGTAGTCCTGTATATTTAGCATATTCTTCAAAACATTCGTCTATTTGAATTGCAAGTTCACGCGTTGGCGTTAATATAAGAGCTTTTATCTCTCTGTTTCTACCATTTTCTCTTAACTCATTAAGTTGTTGAATAATTGGAATGGCAAATGCTGCTGTTTTTCCTGTTCCTGTCTGTGCAGTTCCTAATATATCACGTCCACTAAGTGCCGGTGGAATTGCTTTTTGCTGAATAGGAGTTGGATCTGTATAGTTTTTGTCAATGAGAGCTTTTAATATTGGCTCCGAAATATTTAATTCTTTAAATGTCATAAAATAATTGGTCCCCGATAAGGCGACTGAGTTGATTAATAATTAATAGTAAGAAATAACTGGAGAAGTTGCGGTGAAATACCAACTCAAGAAATTATTACGGCACAAAGATAATCTAATTATTTGATATTATGCAAGATTTAATCCCATAAGGACAAAATAT
>JAVXCW010000056.1:0-9690 GCA_036659275.1 Bacteroidales bacterium
ATATTGAATTTAAGTATGATAATGGAGAAGTTGGATCTACTTATACGGGTGGTTATTATTATGTATCAAATGTAAAGAAAGATATTTTAAATGCTGATATTGAAGAATATACTAGATATGTTGCCATAGCTACCACAAATCTTAAGGAGGTAGAGAAGGTGCTTGCAGATAAAATGGCAACAGATGAATACAAGGCTTTGGTAAAAGCGGTTGCCAATGCAAAAAAAGAATTTGCTGATGCCAAAACGTCGGAAGAGCAGCAGATTGCTAATAATAAAATTAACATTGCCCAAAACAATCTTGTTGCTTATACAGCCAATGAAGAACAATCTGTTGTTAATGCAGAAAATAACCTTAAAAATAATGTTGCTAATTTAGGTAATATAAAAGAATTGCTGGCTTCACTTACAACCGATGCTTATGCATTTTATGTTAAGTCACTAGAAGAGGCAAAAGTAGTTGATAATAAATTTGTGACTGCTAAAATTGAATATTGGAAGGCTGAATTTAATTATAATTTTCAACATAAACTTGCTGAAAATCTAGAAAATATATATGATAATTTAATGGATTATCCACAAGTTATTTCGGAAATAAATAGAGATATAGCTGAATTAGAAGAAGAAAATGCTATGCTTGTAGCAGAAGCTAATGCTAAAGAAGCAACAATTTCTGTTTTAGATTCCCAGATTGCAGAACTAGAGTCACGGATTAAGATACTAGAAAAAATGTATAATGATTACAAGGTTCAAATAGACGCGTTGGTAAATGCCAAATAAGTTGTATAAGATAAAAGGAAATTAAAATGATTAAAAGATTTTTAATATTAACCTGTGCCTTTATGCTGTGTATAACGGGTTACAGCCAGGAAAAGTGCGAGGGTAACGGGCCAAAGAAAGGTGATGTTACAATGGCAGCTACTATTGGCTATAACACTTACGTAGGTAAAAATGCCGTGCCCGGCAATTTTAACGACTACGAAATATCGGCATTATCAACCGATTGGTTTGATACCAAACTAATGGTTGGTATAGATGGCAGTTGGTTTTTCTCAAATAAATGGTCGCTAAGGTTTGGTGGAAGCTTAGGTTTTACAAATAATCCCGGTTACACTAGTGTCCCCGGTACCATAGATGAGAATACAACCAATGGCGATGGTTCTGTCCCTAATTATAGGGCAGTAGCAAGTGGACAAACTTTAAAGTATAGCGTCTTTACAGGAATAGATAGGTATTTCCAACATAAAAGTTTAAGAAATCTATATTTCCATTTAGGTGTACACGGAGGGTTTGCTTATGGTCTTAATGAAATAAAATACGACGAAGAAACAGCAATGGGTAAATCTATAGGAGAAGCCTTTAATATAAAGGGTGCTATTAATTTTGGAGTAGATTATTACTTTCTTCCTGCAATGTTTATAGGTATTGAGATTAATCCTTTTCAATATACTTATAATACTACAACAATTAAACCACAGGAGGGATTAAAAAATTTATCAGCTAATAGCCACAATTACGGATTTTTAGCAGCTCCCACTTTAAAGATAGGTTTTAAATTTTAAGATTTATGTAAATTAATTTTGTTAGGAGGCGATGGAATTTCATCGCCTCCTTTTTTATGTCTAATATATTACTCTTTAAGAAGTATTTTTTATACTTTTGTAAAACTATATAATTATACTATTCTGCCATGCAACTTACAGCCAAACAAAAAAAAATATTTAAAATTAGTGCTATAACTCTTGGGAGTATTGTGGCGCTTTTTCTTATTATATGTCTTAGTATTAGATTAATACTAACAGATAAGAGCCTTACTAAAATGGTAAATAAGTATAGTAACGAGTACCTAAATGCTTATGTAAAGGTAGATACTGTTTCGTTGGCCCTTTTGTCTGAGTTCCCTTATGTTGGAATAAAATTGGTTAATGGAGAGATAATTTCGAGAGTTTTTGAGAATGAGTGTGATTCTCTTAAAAATATTTTGCCAAGTCAAGCAGATTCTCTATTAAGCTTTAAGGAATTGGTAATATCGTTAAGTTTGCCTCAGTTGCTTATGTCAAATATTGATATTAAACGGATAAAAATGGTAACTCCGCGTGCTTATGCATTTGTATCTCCTTGGGGTAAAGCCAATTGGGATATTATAATTGCAGATACCACCACTACAAATAATAGTAGTAATTTTGAGCTTAATATTAATGTAGAGCGGATAAATATTAGTGATAGAGCTCATATTGTATATGATAGCCGTCCCGATTCCCTTATGGCAACGGTTGCCCTAAATAAACTTAGGCTTAAAGGAAAGCTTACGCTAGATAAAAATAAATTAATTTTTGATAGAGGGTATTTTTCAAAATTTTCTATAACGGTTGAGCATTTTTTGGCGCAGAAAAATGTTTCTCCGGTATTTTATAATCTTCCCGATAGTATAACTATTAAAAACGAGCAAATAGGGGGGCAAATTAAAAAGACAACTGCCAGTTTTATGATTGATTCTCTAAATATTATAAGTGGTAAAAAAGGGGCGTTTAAGTTGGATGCTCTTACGCATTCAAATCTTAAAATAGGAGATATAATTCTTGCTAAAGATTTACCTTTAGAGATAAATGGGGGCTTTGCTTTTGATACGGTAGGAAATAATACTGTTACATTGCAGGGGTTAAAAGTAACAGCTGCAGAGGTTCCACTTGTGCTTAACGGTAAAATTAAAATAACTAAAGACAGTTTGTATACTAATAATTTATGTGGTAGAGTAGATGATTTTTATCTATCAAGTTTCTTTAAATATATTCCCAAACAAATATTCCCAAATGTTAATAAAATTGAAACAGATGCTAAATTTACAGTTGATGTTGATGTAAACGGGAGCTTTAATTTTAATACCGGTGCTATTCCTTCGTTTATAGCACAGTTTAATTTGCCTAGCAGTAAAATAGCAATAAAAGGGCAAAAAGTTGGGATTAAAGAGATGGCCGTAGATGTAAAAGCGTATTATAATGCCCATAAGCCCGATTCTAACGGGGTAGATATAAAGCAGTTCCTTATAGATGGAGTTGGAATAAAGGTAGATAGCCGCGGTTACATTAAAAATTTAACAGGCGATCCATATATAAATATGAAATTTATTTCTGCTATTAACTTAGATACATTAGGTAAAATTTTCCCTAATAATAAAAATGATTTTAAAATTGAAGGGGCTTTGCAAGCAAATGTAGAGGTTAAATCGTTATTAAGTAATTTAGCTCCATATAAACTTGCTAATGCGTTTGTTAGAGGAGATATAGATTCAGATAATCTTAATATACAAATGCCGTCTAAAGATTTTTATTGTAAGGTAAAAAATGTTTGTTTAAAGATGGGAGCAGAGGGAAACACAACAGACAGTACTATAAAAATGGGAACTAAAATGTTGGCGTTAAACTTTAATGTAGATTCAATTTATATAAGGCACACAGATTCTTTGGTTATTCGCGGAAAACAAGTGCAGGTTGCAGGACACAATGCGGCGTCGGTGCTAAAAGGGGATAAAACTAAGGTTCATCCATTTAACGGTATTATTACCGCAAAGAATTTTGAGGTTGACGGCACAGATTCCAGCAGGCTAATATTTAAGGATACTAAGAGCATTTTTAGCATTTTGCCGTATAAAAATAATTTTGCTATTCCTGTAATTAAAGTGAGCTCTACTAATAAGCATTTTATGATGAGGAGCAATATTAATCGCTATACATTAGAGGATGGTACAATAACTTTTGAGGCCATTATGGACCGTTCGCAAGATAAGGCTTTGTTAGCAAGGAAAAATAAAATATTGGATTCTTTGCAAATGGTTTATCCAAATATAAAAAGAGATTCTCTAATAGCGTATGTTATAAAGTTGAAAAAGGATAAGATGGATGATTTTGAACGAAAAAATGTAGATTTTGGAGTTGAAGATAAAAATTTAGCATATTTTATAAGGGAGTGGAATGTTAAGGGGGCAATTAATGCCGCTAGAGGAAGGGTTACTACTCCGTATTTTCCGGTAAAGAGCACAATGCATAATATTAATATGTCTTTTACTGCCAATGATATTGTGTTTAATAATACCCATTTTAATTTGGGAGAGTCGGTTATAGAAGCAACAGGAAAAATATCGGGTTTGCGTATGGCTATGCTAGCAGGGGGAAATGGAAAAATTAAAGCAGATTTTAAGATTAATTCGGATACGTTAAATTTTAATGAACTTGTTTATGCCGCATCTAGGGGAATGGAGTATATTTATAAAAGCGATGAATATAAGAAAAATCTAATGGGGGTAAGGAGTGAAGAAAAATTACAAAAAGCAATTACAGCTTCAGGAACAGATACTATAAAGGAGTTAGATTTAATAATTATTCCGGCTAATATTGATGCTAATATAAAATTAAATGTAAATTATGGTAAATATTCTAATTTGGTGCTTAATAAGGTAGAGGGCGAATTAATTGCTAAAGACAGATGCTTGCAAATTAATGGTTTTAAAGCAATAACTAGCGCCGGAGAAATGGATATAGATGCATTTTATGCTACTAAAAGCAAAAAGGATATTGCGGCAGGGTTCGATTTAACTATGAAAAATATGAATGTGAAGCAACTTATTGCATTAATGCCGGGGATAGACTCATTACTCCCTATGTTAACCTCTTTTGAGGGTGTCTTTAATTGTCAGATAGCTGCTACCACAAAACTAGATTCTAAAATGAATGTTATATTTCCCTCTATGCGTGGCGTTGCAAGGATAAAGGGCGAAAATTTGGTTCTTATGGATGGCAAAACATTTGCAGAAATATCAAAGATGTTACGATTTAAAAATAGGGATCGTAATGTTGTGGATAAAATTTCGGTAGAAATAATGATAAAGGATAATAAAATAGAGGTATTTCCTTTTATTATGCAAATTGATAGGTATATAACAGCAATAAGCGGAGAACAAGATTTGGACATGAACTTTAAGTATCATATTTCGGTTTTAAAATCGCCTATCCCTATTAGGCTTGGGGTAAATGTATTTGGTAATTTAGACGATTTTGATTTTAAAATAGGTAAGGCAAAGTATAAAAACACAAATCTTCCTGTTTATACACAAATGATTGATGATACTCGTCTTAATTTACGCTCATATATTACTAATATATTTAACAGAGGGGTTGATGCAGCCATTAAAAATGGGGCTCAAGTAAATAAATTAGATGAATTACGTAAAAAGAATGCTATAGAAAATGAGCCGCTAGAAAAACTTACGGCTCAAGATTCATTATTGCTTAATTAGATTTTTATTATTCAAGTAGTTTAAACCGGAGTCTCCACCTGCCTGTTTCTTCGCCCATTTCTTTAGTAAAATTGGTACTGATAATTTTAAACGGAGCTATTTCATTGGTGTTTAAAACATGGTCTCCTGCACATGCGCATGTATCGTATTCTCCAATCCTTACAATGCGCAGTGTATCTGTTGCGTCTAAAGGGAGTTTGCTTAAATCCACTATTAAAGCAGCTTGCTCTTTAGGCATATACTCTACCGTAACTGCAAGGTGCATATTTATTACTTCATTTACTTTTGCTTCTATTTGTTCAATTTGTGAGGCAGTTGGTTCTGTAATAAGCTGGTAATCGCATTTGCTTTTTTTGCGTTCTATGTGTGCATTTTTTGAGCGAGGGCATCCAAACATTTTTATCATAGTAGCATTTAAGATGTGTTCTGCTGTGTGCATTGGAGGATACTCTGCTTTATTGTGCTCGTTAATTTGCGGTTGCTCCATGTTATATAATTTTTACTGCAGTTCCGCAGGCGGTTACCATTAGCATGGATCCGCTACTGCCAACAGTTTCGTAATCTAAATCTATTCCTATTACGGCATTTGCTCCTACTGCTGTTGCGTCTTTAATTAGTTCTTGCATTACTGCATCTTTTGCTTGTTTAAGAGTGTTCTCGTATGTAGTTGATCGGCCTCCAAAAAAATCGGTAAAAGAAGCTGCTATGTCTTTAAATGCGTTAGCTCCTATTATAACTTCGGATGAAACTATTCCTAAATATTGGGTAATTTCTTTGCCTTGTAGTGTTGATGTTGTTGTTAGTAGCATAATGTTGTTTAGTTTTTTTGAGTATAAAGTTTTACAATATTTAATATTACTTCGTATGCTTTTTGCATGCTGTTAACCGGTATGTATTCTAATTTACCGTGAAAATTATGCCCTCCTCCAAATATGTTTGGGCATGGCAAGCCCATAAATGAAAGGCGTGCTCCATCTGTACCTCCTCTTATTGGTTGGATAATAGGTTTTATGTTGGCCATCTCCATAGCTTTTATAGCTGTCTCTACAACATTATAATGTGGCTCTATTTGTTTGCGCATATTATAATATTGGTCTTTTAGTTTTAGTTTGGCGCATCCTTGGTATTTTTTATTTATAAATGTAACCACATCTTTTATGAGTTGTTTTTTCTGCTCAAATTTTTCCATACTGTGGTCTCTTATAATATATTGTATATCTGCTTGCTCAACTTCTCCTTTAATGCTAATTACGTGAAAAAATCCTTCGTAACCATCTGTGTGCTCGGGCCTTTGGCTTACAGGGAGCATTGCGTTGAGCTCCATTGCAATAATAATTGCGTTTATCATTTTATCTTTTGCAAAGCCCGGGTGTACATTACGCCCTTGTATATGAATTTTTGCACTTGCAGCGTTAAAGTTTTCATATTCTAGTTCACCTAGTTGGCCTCCGTCTAGTGTGTAGGCGTATTGTGCTCCAAAACGAGTTACATCAAATTTATCTACGCCGCGGCCTATTTCTTCATCTGGGGTAAAGCCTATTTTAATTTCACCGTGCTTAAATTGTGGGTTTGCCATAATATATTCGGCTGCACACATTATTTCGGCTACTCCGGCTTTATCATCTGCCCCTAAAAGAGTTGTACCATTGGTGGTTATAATAGTTTGCCCTTTGTATTGTAATATTTCGGGAAAATCTTTAACCGGAATTTTAATGCCAAGGGCTTTGTTTAGTATAACGTCTTCGCCATTGTAGTTTTCAATAATTTGTGGTTTAATGTTTTTACCGCTGGCATCGGGTGCTGTATCTACATGGGCTATAAATCCTATAACAGGTACTTTTTTTTCTATATTAGATGGAATAGTTCCCATTACATATCCGTATTCGTCTAAGGTGGCCTTAATGCCCATTGCATTAAGTTCGCTTGTAAGCATTTTTAGTAAGTCAAGTTGGCATTTTGTGCTGGGTTGACTATTGCTATCGGGATTTGAAGTTGTTTCTACCGATATGTATCTTAAAAATTTATCAACTAATTTTTCCATATTTATTGTAATTTACTGCGTCTTTATTTTGTTTTGTTTTGTTTCATTGATGCAAAAATTAGGAAACATATAATAAGTGCGTAGGCTGCTATGCTTAAATATTGTGCTCCGGCAGATTGTTGCCAAGTTGAGTTAAGCATATCTATTTGGGCGTATTTAATAATTGCGCTTACAACTCCCATTAAAGCTCCACCGGCTATAAAGCCCGATGCTAATAATGTCCCTTTTTCTGTTCTTTCTTTGTTAATATTATCATTGGTGCTTCTAGATCCTATATACCATGCTACTATGCCTCCTACTAATAGTGGAAGATTAAGTTCTAGGGGAATAAACATACCAAGTGCAAATGCAAGTGCCGGAATTTTAAATAATGTTAAAACAAGGGCAAGTATTGCCCCTATTCCATAAAGGAGCCATGGGGCTTGTCCGCCACTCATTAGGGGCTCTATTACTGCGGCCATTGCATTGGCTTGTGGCGCTACAAGTGCTCCGGGGCCTGTAAAACCATAGGAGTCGTTTAAAACTATCATAACGCCGCCAACAGTGGCAGAGGCTACTAATACTCCTAAAAATTTCCATGTCTCTTGTTTTTTTGGTGTTGAGCCAATCCAGTAACCTATTTTAAGATCTGTAATAAATGCTCCCGAAACCGATAGGGCCGTGCAGACAACACCACCTATTATAAGTGCGGCTGTCATACCTGCTGTGCCTGTAAGTCCGCAACTAACCATAACTACAGAGCCAAGGATAAGGGTCATAAGAGTCATTCCGCTTACCGGGTTTGTTCCTACAATTGCAATTGCGTTTGCTGCAACGGTTGTAAACAGGAATGCAATTATACCAACTGTAAGGAGTGCTATTATTGCATGTTTAAGATTATCTACTACTCCAAATCTAAAGAAGATAAATGTTACAATAAGTGTTACAAGTACTCCTATTGCAATAATTTTCATTGATAAGTCTCTTTGGGTTCTTATAATTTTAGCGTCTGTTTCTGTTTTACTTCCTTTAAATTCTTTTGCGGCAAGGCCAAAAGCCGATTTTATAATTCCGGCCGATTTTATAATTCCAATTACTCCTGCCGTTGCAATGCCTCCTATGCCTATGTGCCTTGCATAAGTAGTAAAAATAGTTTCGGCACTCATTTCACCTATAGTTTGAGTAATGCCTGTCCCCATTAAATCTACTATTTGTCCGCCAAATACTAAATTCATAACAGGGATAATGCCAAACCATACTAAGAATGATCCGCAGCAAATAATAAAGGCATATTTAAGTCCTATTATATATCCTAAGCCTAAAACAGCTGCACCTATATTTATTTTAAATACAAATTTTACTTTATCTGCAATTGCTTCTCCAAATGGTAATACGCGTGAGGTAAATGTTTCTGCCCAAAATCCAAATGTTGAAACAACAAAATCGTAAAGTCCTCCAATTAAACCGCTTAAAAGTAATAGTTTTGCGCCACTTCCACCACTTTCTCCACTTACTAGTACTTGTGTTGTTGCTGTAGCTTCGGGGAATGGATATTTACCGTGCATATCGCTTACAAAATATTTTCTAAAAGGGATAAGGAATAATATTCCAAGTACGCCTCCTAAAAGAGAGCTCATAAATACTTTTGCAAAATCTACTGTAAGTTCGGGATATTTTGCTTGTAATATATATAGTGCCGGAAGAGTAAATATTGCTCCTGCTACAATAGCTCCCGAGCAGGCTCCTATAGATTGGATAATTACATTTTCGCCCAAGGCATTTTTTCTTTTTAATCCTCCCGATAGGCCTACGGCAATAATTGCTATAGGAATAGCGGCTTCAAAAACCTGTCCTACTTTTAGTCCAAGATATGCAGCAGCAGCTGAGAATATAACAGTCATTATAATACCCATTGAAACCGACCACGGAGTAACCTCGGGGTAAGTTTTACCTGCCTTTAGTATGGGCTCATATTTTTCGCCCGGTTTAAGCTCACGAGTAGCATTATCGGGAAGCCCTTGTGTTTGTTGAGTAGTGTTTTCCATTAATTATATAATTATTTAAGTGTTTTATATTAGCAGATACAAATATAGTACACTTTTTTAAAATATTTTTCCAAAAAGGGCCTATGCTACTATTAGGGTTAGCAAAATAAGCATTTTTTTATAACCAAATTTTTGCATAAATATATTGATAGTCAGTATTTAAAAGTTTTTCTCATAATATATGGGCTATTTTTACGAAAAATAAAGATAAAAAGAGCTTTAAAAAATTTGGAGATTAAAAAAAAGTCCTTACCTTTGCAGCCCGTTTGAGAAACAACGGTAGTTCATTGAAGTATTGAGAGAGAAGAATAGAGGTAAAAAACAAATTGAAAAGTC
>JAVXCW010000057.1:0-9515 GCA_036659275.1 Bacteroidales bacterium
CAGCAGTATTGTACTTAAATAGATCAACAGGTAAACTAGTCAGACCGCTACAGCTGTTAAAACAATTGAGAAAATTTGTTATTTTAGGTGTTATTAAAGGACATTCTATATTTTTCAAGCCGGATTCGGAAAATGACACGTTATTTATTTCATTGTCTAGATCTTTAAATTTTAGTATTTTCTTCAATGCTTTACTATGAATTTCAAGTCCGGTAATTTTACCATCAATCTTAACTGTGTACGTACCCGGTGCAGAATATGTGTGCGCCGCAGGGGAGGCAGAATATGTTCCTATCTGTCTGTCTCCCCAATCTATTTTTATGTTTGCACCGGTGAACGGGGTTGCGGAAATATCCAAAGCATTATCTGTTGCAGTTGTCTGTACTTCAAAAATAAATGTGTAAAACCCTTGCAATGGAAATTTTTTTTGTGGCCGGAGATCCTCTTCTGGCAGAGAGATTTCCCATAAAGGCATTAATAATATCTCGGTAGGTACTTCTCCTGCAAGGAGGTTATTATACACCTTTAGGATGCTAAGAGGTAAGGTTGCAAGTTCTGCCGGTATATTGCCTGTTAAATTATTTCCTGATACATCAATTTTATTTAATTGTCGGATTTTTGCAAGATAAGGTGACAGGGTTCCCGATAGGGTTCCGTTTGTTAAGGTAATTCCCGTTATCCTATTCCCGGTTAAGGTGATACCCGGCAATGTTGATATAGGTTCATTCTCGTTAAATATCTGACCTAGTTCTCTATATACTTTTTTAATGTAAAAATAATCCGCTTCGGCAGAATTTTCAGGGATTTCTTCTAAATCCACAATCTCTATCGTTTTGTCTATCCAATTTGCAATATTTGCAGTCGAAAAAGTTATTTCGTTCGCACCTATTACCCCTGTGTAAATATAGTGCACTCCGGCCTCTAACCCTCTTTCAGGCAGTGTTACAGAGATGTTATATAACCTGTCTGTATATTGTGTGCCTGATATGGTCATATCTAACAATACCTGATACATAATTTTTGACGTATTTGCAGTTTTTGAGACGGGGAGCACAATACAAGTATAATTGGTGTTTTCGGATGTTATTTTCGTATAACCGCCCGCAAAAGTTGTCACAGGGGTTATTACACCTGTTGCCAGGTCCATCTTACCCTGCTGATCATTTTGCGGGGACGGGAATTTCATACTTACCTCTTTAATAACAAGTTTGCTAATGCTTAGACTCGGACTGGTTGATAGCTTAAATGTTAACTGTGTCGTTGCATGATTGAACTCAAATGGTACATTTGTATTAGATGATACTGAAACACCCTTATTGCTTGCATATAGGTAATCTATATTATTACTTAGTGTGCAACTTTTCCCATTCGTGAATGTTATGCCCGGATCGGTTGCTGTATTTGTTGTTACACAGTAAAAATCATAATTACCTTTTAATAAATTTATTGAAGGTGAAGTTACTAAAGATGTCACTCCGCTGTTATTCTGAGCGGTAGCAAGAGAAGGTGTACCGGCAAGGGGTGTAGAAAGATCGGCAGCATTATACGCATGTATCATAGCTTTATTTCCGGCAGGGAAAGGTGTTGTAGATTTTGTAGCAGGGGCGATAGAAGCAACAAATGTAATATTTGCATTTTCTTTCTTTAACTCCTGTTGACTACAGGAGTTAAAGAAAAATAATAAAAATAATAACACTAAAGTAAATACCATACTACTCAATCCAGCAATAACACACAGAATATAATGAAATTTAAATTTCATAGATGTATTTTTCATAATTTTTTTTTACTTTAAATTTCTTCTCCATTGCTTGATCCTTGGTCGGATATAATCCAATCTTCAACTATAACAGGCGAAAAAGTTACCTCTTTAGATCCTGCTAAGCCAGTATAGGTATAGTTCTTACCGCTATCGAGGCCTGCTGCCGGTAGTGCTATCGAGAAATTATATATACGATCTATATATCGAGTTCCCTGTACCGTCATATCCATTTTGACTGTATATGATAATGTTTGAGCCGTACCAGAGGTAATGGCAACAGGTAAGATGATATAACTACAGTTTACATCATCTACTTTAGTGATATCAGTATATGTCTGAGCAAAAGTGGTTGCGGGAGTGATCACACCGGTTGCTAGATCCATCTTACCCTGCTGATCGCCAGTTGCAACAGGGAGTTTTAAACCTATATTTTTTATTGTAACAGCTGTAACACCTTGTGCTGCATTGGGCGTGATTTTAATAGAAATTTTTACGTTCTTATGGTAAAAAGTAAATGGTACATTTGTATTTGATGATACTACAACACCTTTATTGCTTGCGTATAGGTAATCTACATTGTTACTTAGTGTGTCACTTTTCCCATTCGTGAATGTTATGCCCGGATCGATTGCGGTATTTGTTGTTACACAGTAAAAATCATAATTACCTTTATTTAATGAAAACGGAAAGGATAATGCATCAATGGTAAGTGAACTTACTCCACCGTTATTCTGAGCGGTAGCAAGAGAAGGTGTCCCGGCAAGGGGTGTAGAAAGATCAGCAGCATTATACACATGTATCGTAGCTTTATTCCCGACAGGGAAAGGTATTGCTGATTTTGTAATTGCATTTAATTGTGCAGTAAATCTTACTGTGTTATTTTCGTCATTTTGTACTCCTTTATCACAAGCTGTAAGTAAAACTATTGATAATGAGGTTGCTAAAAAATGTTTCATAGTTATCATATTTCTTCTTTGTTTATACCGTATTTTTTTATTAATATCGAAATTTCAGGATCCAAATTTCCTCTGAATCGCATTGACGAATCCTGTTCACATGAATGCAAATACATCTCTACAGCTCGTCGTTCATCTCCAATTCTTGAATACACCACTGCAAGCATGTAATCTCTCTTTGCGCTTTTCTGAAGATCTTTTAATATTGATAATGCTGATTGATTATAATCAAGACATACATATGCTACTGCGGCGTTATAGTCGTTGTAAGGACGTAGTTTTTCAATAGCAAGTTTATAATCTCTGTCTTGGAGAGCTTGTAATCCATTCATGTAGTCGTGATCTACTTCTGTTGTATGAATAGTATCTTTTACCATTCCTTTACGATGCAGAAAAAAGTCAAATTTAACAGTACGTAGATAAGGATATAGCACGCTACGTATATATTTATAATCAGAGCAGATCTTCATCGCCTTTTCCCTTACGTCCAGATCGGCTATCTCTAAACATTTTTGTAGTTCCGGCAGATTATGTATGTTCGTATCACGCTGTAATAGTTTTTCTAACCGATTCCACTCTTCAGGTATACTTCGTGTTTTTATTAAATCCAAGACGTTTACAGGTGCTTCCGTTTCGCTATCAGCTCCAGCCAGGTCTATGTCCCAAACAGAGTTTTTTACGCTGTCTTGGTAATTTGAAATAAAACGGGTGAAGTATTGTTTAATACCATATGCACGATTCTTTGCAAGAATGATATTTGATTGATAAATACCCTCTGGAGAGCAGCTCGCAGTTATGATAAGAGAATCTACAATAAAATCGGTATCCTCCAGCATCTGACGTATATTCTCTTTTATACGTCCTATCTCCTGTATATTATGAGAAAGGGTGTCGTTTACATCATACTTGCCAACTTTGAAATCTATATACGCAGCAGTATTGGCAACAGCATTACGCTCAATGATCTTTTTCTTATACCTTATTGCATTGTCTGTAAATGCAGATATTGAACTTATATAGAACGTGAGAGGTTCCGTTCGTGGCATCGTATAAATACTTTTGCCTTGCTGATAGATACTTCCATCTAAAACCATATCTACCTTTTTGAGATTTTTACGGGTTTGTATAGTTTGTACATAATGATATTTTATCTCTCCGGACGAATTGGTAGTGATGCTGTCTAGCCTTACACCATCTCTTAATATCGGAGTTTTAATGTACTTATTGTACATCTTATCCTTGTTAAGTTTCTTCCTGTTATTTTTGCTTACAAGCCAGTTTTTTGTATAGTATTCAATTGCTTGTCGCTCTGTAACACCCATAAGCGATTTGGCGAACGTAGTATCTATAATTGTGCTGTCTGTGCGTAAAGCGGCCAGTTGTCTAAAATTTCTATCTATGAAAATTTGCAACAGATCCTGATAACAAAAAGAGTTTATAAAATCACAACTATCAGGAATGATTGAGCTGAGAAATTTATTGTATAGCTCATATCCCTTTAACTGTGCAGATCTATACTTATTTCCGGTTATATGTACCTCATCTAAATTTAACGTATCTTCGAGAATGAAGAATTTTGGCTTAAAACGTATCTGCCAATCAGGGGACTGCATCGCTTGAGGCACAATAATATTAAATGCAATATCTACCTCTCCGTTACGTTCCGCTAAATTTCTAAAGCGTGCTTCTACTACAATAGCCTGCAGCTGCTCTATTGCAATCATTTCTCCACTTTCTTCGTCTTTAACAGCATTCATGATAATTTGATTACCCTTAAAATCTCTTATTTCAACTTCATCTGTTTTTGTAATAATTCTTGCCGTGTCAGAAACATTGAGTTGCAAAGGAGTAAAAGGCCTATCATCATTTGCTATTGTCACATTTGCAGAGAGAGATTGTTCTTGTATCTGTTTCAATTTTCTTGGAGTACTGCAACATAATATAATTGCTGACAAAGAAATACATAGAATAGTCTTTATGTTTTTCATATTTAGTAAAATTAAAATATATGTACGATTTGAACTAAGAGGTTATTAGGAGTTACAATGATCTTTTTATCCTCTCCAGTGATACGGCCACATTTAGGACAGGCATACTTGATATAGTTTGTCCATCCGCCCATAACACCGATTCCAAAATCTAAATTCCATCTTTTTGCAAGCATAAGGGAATAACCTGCATTCAGGTTTAGTCCATATAGATTTCCTTCATAAGTATCGGCATTTACAACTCCTCCGGAGTTATAACGCATGTATTGCAGGCTGCTACCAAAGAACCAACCGGAATTTACATGCCATGGCCAGAACCGCACGCCGCAAGCTAGTGCAGCCTGTCGATTTTGAAGCTGATTGTCCTTTCCCTTATTATAGGTAAAAGGATTAAATTTCCCCTGCAAGGTGATAGTCCATTTGCGATGTATAGAGATACCAGCTTCGGCATTTATTGTTAAAAAATCTGCATAGCCAAGCACATTTGTACCAAGTGTTACTTGATTTTTTATAAATGGGGGATGGTAGATCTTATCCCTTTGTTGCGCATAACAGCATAAAGAGAGCAAGGGGAGTAATGTTAGTATGAGTAATAATCTTTTCATTTTAAGTTTATCGTTAAATTTTTATCTTTATTGTATTGTAAGCTAATTAGCGGTTGATCTTCAACTATTTTAATTGTATGTACGTTTGCAGACACTTTTATTTCTTCTCCAAAATGTGGTGTATATGTAGATTCCCCCAGCAGGATTTCTCCTTTAAATTCAAATGTGCCATCATAACTGATATAGAGATTGCCGGTTTCACTGTAATAGTTACCCGACACTATTATGTGGTATTGAGGATAACTTCTATCGGAGCGTAAATAAACCTTTTCGGTGAGCGGAGAAGTAGGATCATCTGGATCAGATCGTTCCCTAGTAGCGTAAATGTATACATCAACTGCATCGGATACAGTAAGAGAATACGATTTTTCTAGATTAGAACCGTCCGTAGTTTTTACCTTTAATGTGCATTCTCCAGCATAATTTGCCTCTACCAGTCCGGCAACGTTCACACTTGCGATTCTCTCATCAGATGAACTATAAGTGAGTTTTTTGTTTTTTGCAGTTTCCGGTAGCACCTGCATGTTAAAATTACGAGTCTCGCACGCTTTCATATTATTGCCCTGCTCGGAAAACTGATTTGTAGAGATATTCTTAACAAGAGGATAAAATGAAGCATCTGCCGAGAAATCTCCTGTTACTGTAAAGGATAAAGGGTTCTGGCTATTCTGCTTATTGTTTACCATAAAATAATCAAAACCATATCCAGCTTCCGGAATAGCTTTAATGTTTACAGGGCTGTCATAAGCATAGCTGCCTAGTCCTTCAATTCTACCTGATCCAGCTGGATTCACCGTACCACTAACTTTATATAGGACTGGGGTAAAAGTTGCTTGTAAGGCAAGATTTTTTGTAAAAATAATATCCCTTGTAGCACTTGTGTTACCATCACTCCATTTTTCAAAGATATAATGTGGAAGTGGAGTTGCTTTAATGCTAACTGTTTCTGTCTTGTATTTAATGACAGGAGAATTTGGCTCTACTGTTCCACCGGGCGTGGCAGATAAAGAAAGGGTGAATTTCTCATATTCTTTAAAATTAGCAGTATAGGAGACATCTCTGTCGGCTACTACAATTGTCCTTACCGGATTGGTATTGCCGTCATTCCATTTTTCAAAATCATAAAATTTATTAGGAGTTGCTTTTATTACAACAGTACTGCTCGTTTTAATCTTTGTTGCACCAGGCGGGTCAACAAGACCTCCGTTTGCCGGAATAGCTGCTAGTGTCAGTGTATATTCCGGATATGGAATTACCTCACAGATAGCTTCAATGTTAATTTTACTCTCTCCGTCATCGAGGTAGATAGTCAAAATCTTATCTTTAATCTGGTGAGGTGTATAGGTAAACTTAAATATTTTATCAAACTTGGTATTGAGCGTAATATTGTCACTTTTTACAGCCTCCTTAAGACTGTTATAAATTATTTCATTACTCTTGCCGTCAATTCGGTAACTCATAGTTATACTCTCTTTAGTATATGTGCTTAAATCAAGTACAATAGTCCTCTCTATCTCTATATATTTATCAGATTGTTCAATACTTAATTTTGGAATAAAATTATGATCTTTTTTCTCACGAAACTTGGCCATCAGGACGGTGTCTGATGTGATAATTACCGTCCGAGTTGCAGAAATATTATTGTCAGACCATTTCTCAAATTCAAAATACTTCTCAGGAGTTGCTTTTATCTCAAGTTTGTCTGACCTCTTTACGGACACCTTGCCGGAGGGTTCTACCTTACCTCCCGCCAATGCGGAGAGAGTTGCAATAAATGAGGGTATTGCCCGAACAGAAATATCAAGCGAAAGAGTTCTGCTAACTTTTTCATTTTGCAGTATTATAACCAACTTTTTATCTTCTACAACATTCGGAGTGTATGTAAAGATAAATCTCTTATCAATCTTTGTGTCAAGGATTACATCTGTGCTATTGAGTGTTGTACCATTTAATAATAATTTTTCTGTAGTCTTATCATTGATACGGTAACTCATCGTAAGTTGTTCTCCGGTATACCCGTTAACATCCATTATTATTTTTCTTTCACTGCCTGAAAAATCCTCTCCTTGTTCAAGTTCAACACTGGCAGTAAAGTCAAGGTTGACATCTGTAACGTCGAATGTGACCGAACACTCTTTTGAATATCCCGTATTGTTTAATTTTATGTATAAGGTGTATTTTCCGGCTTGGGATGGTGTAAGAGATATATTTATTGTCTTATCCAATGCAGATATAGTATAATTATCATGCGACACATTGCTTCCATTAATCTGAATAGACTCTGTGGTGGCATTATTGATACGATAGCTCATTATGAGTTGCTCATCCACTTTATAACCGTCAAGTTTTAATACAAACAGGCTCGGATTGTGGATCGAATGTTCTGCTGAAGAGACTGTAAGGGCAGCCGTAAAAGTATAGTCCTTTACCTTTATTGCTTCTTTCTTACCGCATGCAGTAAGAATTGCCAGTAATAATATAAATAGTATTTTATTCATACTTAATTGATTAAATATTTTATACCGAATCCGGCAAAAAAATGATTTGTAGAGATAGAGGAGTTGAAGTAAAGCTGCTCCTTTACTAAAAGGGCTAATGCCATTTTCCGTGAAAGAAAAAAGTCTAACGATATCTGCGGAATAATACCATACAAAAATTTACTTTCCTCTGAGATAACCTTACCATCTCCTAAGTTGCTTTTTATCGATTCGTATGCTCCCGATGCACAGAGCCCTGCAGAAAAAACTATAGAGCGTTTGTAATTACTTACAATCCGAAACAGATAGCCGGCCGAAAAAATAAACTGAGAGTAGGGGATATCCTCTAATTCATATTTACTTTTTAAAAAAGAATATTCTACTCCGGCTATAACCTGTCCAATATTTTTATACATACTGTACTGCAAGCCAATAGTGCCGGCTGAATAATTACCGTCAATTATCCCGTAACTAAACTGTAATGAGGACTGATTCTTATACATCCTTTGCCCATATACCGTCATCGTACAAGTGATTAAGAGTAATAGTATCAATGATTTTTTCATAATTGTGAAATATTATAATTGTATAATTGTATAATTGTATAATGTTATAACGTTATAGCATTCATTATATCTGCCTGTAAGATAGATATATATAAATTTCTATTCCCTTTTTCTTCATACGCATATAGGGTAAGCGTTTGTTTATTATTTAGTGAGATTGCAGCAATTACAAGGACGGCCTTAGATACATTTTTAGGAGCACAGATTAAATCTCCTTTTTGAGCAAGTATGGAAACGGAGGTGATCTGACTTGCAGAACGGGAAGATGATTGTTTGTCCTCAATCTGTAAGCGTAAATCGGCAGGGGTGAAAGTCAAAGGCGAATTATTCTCTAACGAGACAGCAAAATATAATGTGTCACGGTGGGCGTAAATACCATCGCAAGCAAGAAGTAATTTATTGTAATTATATCCAATATGGTTAATGCGACGCTTATAAGTGTATATCTTATCTACTATACTCTCTCCTTTAACAAGAACCTGTTTTGCAGGCTCCGGTTCGGTGATGGTAAGAGGTAAGGTTGCAAGTTCCGTCCGATAATCATATAAAAATTGAGTTATATTTTCCTGATACAGGAGTGTGAAAGAATAAAATTTATCACCTGCTGTAATAACAGAAAAATTTGTAGCATAAGAAAATGGTTCTTGGGCCTTAAGGCGTAGTATATTGGATGTTTGCTCAGTTGTTTGTGCAACGAGAACGGAGTGTGAACCAACATCACAATATTTAACCGGTTGCGAAAAGGCTATATGAACCGTCTTGTTCATTGCTACTATAATCGTATCCTGCGCACATACGAGCGTACAGTAGAACGAGAATAGAATTAAAAATAGTTTCTTCATGTTTTTATTTTTCAACGTGTAAATAAAATTTATATCCGGCTGCAACAGAAACAGATACTTCGTCCTTACTCCTGTTAAATATTTTTGTGGCAGTCCTAAGCACTTGACTTGCGCCCATGCCAATTGCTCCTCCTACCGATGTACCGGCAAGAGATACGGCATCGGAAGAGATATCCTTTGCTGTTTCACCGGCAGATGTTTCGGGACAATATATACCCTCTATACCATCCGTATCATATCCTAAGAGGTTAACTTGATACATATTACCGCCGTATTCGATAGATGATACTTTAACATTCATACGGTTATTAATTGTAAC
>JAVXCW010000058.1:0-8946 GCA_036659275.1 Bacteroidales bacterium
GCATAAAGCATTCCTTTGCAAGAAAACAAAAGTTATCCATTGCAAAGCTAGGACGGTTTTTAAAGTTTAGTTGTTTGTAACTAATATTTTGTCAATGCGAGCTCCATCCATATCCATAATCTCAAATTTAAATCCGCCCCAAATTATTAATTCTCCCGATAAAGGAATACGTTCTATCTGCTCTAGTATCAGCCCACCTACAGTGTTATAACTATTCTCGGAATATAGCTCTGTCTTATTAAAATAAACTAAAAAATCATAAAACGGACATTGCCCATCAACTAGCCAACCACACTTATCTTTTAGCTCAATTATATTGGGTTCTGTTTGTATATCGTTAACAGATCCAACCAACCCCTCTAATATATCTTTTAGTGTTATTATACCCTGAAAACTCCCAAACTCATCACATATAAGCACCTGACTTACACGCTCTTTTTTCATACGTTCCAATGCTTTATAAACGCTCATGTTTTCATGAATAAAAACGGCTGGCTCAATAATTTGTGAAAGATTAAAGCCCGGTTTATTAAAGGTAAGCACTAATTTCTTTAGCGTAATTACTCCCAATACCAAGCCCGAACCTCTATTAATAACAGGATAAAGTTCATATAAATTTTTTTCTAAAACTTGGCTAACCTGCTCATTAGTCATATTTATATCCATATAAACCGTTTCAGTTCGGTGAGTCATCAACGAGTTTATCTTTAAATCTCCCAGCATAAAAACTCGTTCAACAATATCTTGTTCAACCTCTTGTATCTCGCCACCATCAGCACCCTCTTTAACCATAGATTTTATCTCATCTTCGGTAACTTTACAATCATGCTCTTTAAACCCCATAAGATTAAAAAGAGACAACGTACTCTTTGAGAGAAGCCACACAAATGGAGAAGCCAAAACAGAAAGAATATACATAGGTCTGGCTACAACCTGTGCCGCTTTTTCAGCAATACTCATACCTATCATTTTTGGCAGTAATTCGCCAAATATCAACGTCATATAGGTTACAACAATAACAATAATTGTTTGCGCAACAGTATATGAATAACTTTGAGAGACTCCCCATCCAATTAATATTTTCGCAAAACCGTCTGCAAGTACATTGCCGGAGTAAATACCGGTCATAATACCAATAATAGTAATACCAATTTGAATAGTTGAAAGAAATTTATTTGGCTCATTAGTTAGTTTAAGAGCAATCTGTGCCAATCTATTCCCTTGTTTTGCTTTATTTGATAAATGTGATTTGCGTACCGAAATAAGAGCAATCTCAGACATTGCCAAAAGCCCATTGAGTAAAATAAGAACAATAATTATAAATAGTTCAGCCATATATTTTATTTAAAAGGAGCATCAATGTCATATAAATTCAAACAATACTTAAGACTAAAATTATTTGCAAAAGCTCTATAAAACTAGCGTAACACCTTCTTCTACAGGGCTTTTACTCCCCCCCCCCCCCCGGATTTTTTGGAATTGTGAACCAAAACGTTGAGCCAGTTTCTTTTGTTGAATCAACATCAATTTCTCCACCAAGGCGACTTACAATCATCATGCAAATTGATAATCCCAAACCGGTCCCTTGAGCAAAACTATTTAGTTTTACAAAACGCTCAAATACAGTCCTTCGCTTCTCCTCCGAAATCCCAATACCTGTATCCTCAACATAAATCTTAATATCATTTTCTCGCTCAATAAATCCAATCTTAATATGTCCTTTACTTGTAAACTTAATAGCATTAGTTATAAAATTTGAAACAACTTGCGCTATTCTATTTCTATCGGAAAGAAAACAATATCCGGTAGAAGGAATATCCTTAATAAGTTCTATCCCTTTATCATTACAAGCAGGGAGGAAGATTTGATATAACTCCTCAATTAAATGCGACATATCAACCTGTTCCAAATGAAACTCCAAAGTACCGGCCTCTATTTTTGATAAATCTAAAATATCATTTATCAATTGCAATAACTGCCTATTATTTGCCTCAATAATTTTTATAAATTCCCTTTTCTCTATAGGATCATCAATGTCAGCCAATAACTCAGAAAAACCAACAATAGCATTAAGTGGGGTTCTTATCTCATGGCTCATATTAGCCAAAAACTGCGATTTAAGCTTATCTGCATTTTCCGCAGCCTCTTTTGCTGCATGTAATTCAATATTTGTCTTTTCGCGCATGGTAACATCCTCTATTCTTACAACACACCCAATATATTCTTCTAAATTATTTGAAATTGGCGTATACAATAAAGAATATACTCTATGATTTCTTCGCTCAATAATTTCTTTATGAACATTTATATAATCAGTGCTAAAATTTAGTGCCGGGCACTCTTTACAAGGACGTTCTCCGTTATTCTTACTAATATAACACCTACACCCAACCTTTATAAAACTCCACACCCCCATCCCCTCTATTGCAGAACAATTTTCCCATAAAACCTCAAAATCTTTATTAATAAAAAAAAGCCCCACTCCAATATTATTTAATATCATTCTATTATTATCCTCAGAACTAGTTAGATACATATTAAGTTTTTTGATTTTAAAAAGATAAAAAGAGACAAATATAAATGCCACTCCAAGTAAAGACAATATTATAGTTATTATATAAATTAAGCTAGGATACTTATCTAAAAGAGATTTATCATCATTTATTAATATTGCATCATTGGTAAAATTTTCTTTAAGTTTAAATTCTCTTATTTTTTTTATATCATATCTTTTATTATTTGTAATACACATAAATCTTACACCATCCGTAAGTGAATCATTATTTAAAATTTCTTTTAATTTAATAGCCAATAACCTTCCCTGATTCCTATAATTGGGGACTAAACCTCCTATTGCCCAATTTCCAAGCCCTAATGTAGTAAGTGAAAACGTTGGTAATTGCGGATTTGCAGCCATCATTGTATACAACGATGATGACATAAAATAGCTCTCTTTCTTATCTACTCTCCATGTACCCAAAAACAACACTGTATTTACAGGCATATTAGCTAATTTATTCTGTATCTCATAAATATCATTTACTCTACCATCTAGCAATAAAAGATTTATATTTTTATGCTTGGCCATTATTGCTTTAACATGAGATTGCAGTACAACTCCCCCAAAAGTATTATCGGTAAGCAACGCTATATTTTCTAATTTAGGATAAAAATTCATTGCCATATCAATATTTTGAGAAACATCATAATTATATGCTATTCCCGATAGAATATTTTTACGTTTATAAAGATCGGAAAAGTACAGCGGAGCCGGAGCCCATGTAGCAAGATCTTCATTATCATTAGGAAGAATAAGTCCATTAGAGCTTACCATGCCAACAACCACAGGAATTTCTTCTAACAATTCTATATTCTGCGATAAATATGCCGACCACGATTCTTGTCCTAATAATACTAAAGAAGAAACATTTAACTTTCCACGCCAATTAATATATTTTGATAATATCCCTTGAAATCTTGATTTCCATAACTTTGACTCAGCAAAGTTTTTACAATTCATATTTTCTATGACTATATTATTACTTATTCCCAATGAATCACAAGCCTCTTGAAAAGCTAGAATGTTATTTGAAGTAGAACTTGTCTCGGGATTATATGAACTTATTATTAATATAGGTAATTTTTCGTCAAGCGCAATTGCGTCCTTAGCTAGTCCAAGACCTAAAAAAAGGAAAATAATAATAGAACCAACTGTCTTTTTATCTGATAATTTCATCTTAGGTAGGTCATTTTGCAGTTTATAAGTTTCACAAATTTAAAAATAAATTTTTCAAATAGAACACTTTGAATAAAAAAATTACAATACCTACTATATAAATTATAGCAGCTCCACATATTTAACTACTAAGCCGATACATTTTTAGATAACTATATGCGTAATTAACAAAAAGAGAGTGACTATTTGCCACTCTCTTTAAATAATTATTATGTAAAATTATTCAGTTGTATCCCACCAAACAGGAACGCTCCAAATATCTGCAGCAAGTGCTTTTGGATTTGATGCAGTTAAATTTGCATTATTGTAGTTAATTTCGTGTCCACAATGGCGGAACCTACGGAACCAATAATTTACATCCGATTTACTATTACCGGGAAAATATTGAGTATTAGTGGCAGTATTTTTAAAAGCGGCAGGTCTGTCAAAATCTGCATAAACTTCACCAAATTTACCAGGTGTACTATAATCAAATCTCCTCATATCGTTCCAATTTTGAACAGTAAACGACATTGCTACATACTTTTGCAACATAATTTTTGTCATAGTAATTTCACCTGTAACAGCTTTACTTGATAAAAATTTATCAATAGCCGCTTGGTTCATAGGATTTCTACCCGGATTTTGTTTATCACCACCATAAGAAGCAAGCTTAGCCTGCATATGATTAATATGAGCTGCAATACCCTCTTTATATGCTGTTAAAGCACCGCCCTTATCACCTTGGCGGAACAAAATTTCTGCTTTAATAAAGCACATTTCATGGTAGGTAATAATATCGGTTGGAGCCTCGGGTCTCGAATAGAAAGTACCGGTTGTCATAACTGTACCATCGCCCCATGTTCTAGTACTATTACCATCATAACCAGCACCGGCAATTGCTGCACAGAGTGATCTAATTTGTAAATAAGCAGTATCGCCTAATCTTCTTGTATCCGTAGCACTAATATACCATTGTTTTGTTTTAGTATTAAACTGAGGATCCATAGGCGCTTTTGAACTTTCAACTCTAACTGTTCCGTTAATTAAATCTACACCCTCTGTCATATCCCAATACTTTTCCTTTGTACCATCACCATTAATATCTTTCCATCTTTCGCAAGAAGGAACTAATTTTTCCAATCTTGGATCTATATCTTTAGTGCCACCTGTAAATGAATTAGTAAGGATATTCATATACCATTTATTAATACGTCCCCAAGAACCCCATGCAGCAACGTCAAAAACAAAAGATGTCTTTAAAGGATCACCAACAAGTGGATCTCCATCCATATCATCTACTGCATTAACATGGTTTACTATAGAATTATCTGCATTACCGGCAGGTCCTTTAGCAATTTCAGCTAAAATAGTAGTTGGGTCATATGTGCTCTTTTTAGACATATTATTTAACCATCTTGCCTTAAGTCCATGACAAAGTTTAATCCATTTTTGTATATCACCATTATTCCAATTATCACCTTTAGATAATTTTGTAGCAGTAATTGGTTGTTCTTTTGCAAACATTGCAAGTGCCTCATCTAGTTTAGCCAAACACCCTTCATAAATTGTTTTACCATTATCGTAAACAGGAGTTAAACTTGAGCTACAAGCCTCTGTAAATGGCATTTCTCCATAAATATCTGCCATTAAAACATATCCCATAGCTTCAACAACTTTTGCAGCTCCAATATAATGCCAAGCTTGCTCTTTTTCTGCTTTTATTATTAAGTCTTTTACGTTACTAGCTCCATCAACAAACCATTGCTGATAAGGGGTAGTAGGACCAGATCCCAAACCTGGGGCATAATCTTCATATGCCGAATTAGTACTCCTAGATGCCATATGTCCAATTGCAGAAGCAACAGTAACAGAAGCATTACCGTATGCATATCCGTACGAATGTTGTAACCAAGGCAAACGTGCAGCTACAGATGCCGACAAGTTAGTAGGAGAATCCATATTATCATTTACGTCTAACCACTCATTACATGAGGTTAAATTAAATGCTAATATTGAAATTATAGCTAAGTGCAATATTTTTTTCATAATATTATTCATTTTTAATTAATAAGTGTGATTAGAATGTTAAATTAATTCCAAAGGAGAATCCGGCAGTAGAAGGAACGCCACAATAATCCATACCCGCAGAGCTCGATCCAACAACTCCCGATCCTGCAGCAGATGCTTCGGGGTCTAATCCCTTATAGTTAGTTAATAGCCACAAATTGGTACCCGATGCTGTTACAGTAAGACCTTTAACAATATTTTGCCTCTTAATAAGGTCGCTAAAATTATATGACAATGATAAAGCCCTTAAACGCAGCCAATTTGTTTTAGTTGTAAAGTCATTAGCATCTAAATTGTTATAATAAGTACGAATTAGAGATTCACCAGATTCTTGTTTACCATTAAGATTATACAATTTACCTGCCTCATAAGTAGTAGTTTTTGGATCATATTTAAAGATTTTATTACCATCTTTATCAACGCCTGTCTGAGTTTCGATAACGCCCTCTACGGTAATAGATTTTCTATCCATAGACCTCTTACTCATACCGTTAGTTGTCATAAAATAGTCTGTACCATTATATATGTCACCACCTATTCTAAAATCGAACAAGAATGATAAATTCCAATTCTTATATTGTAAACTATTATTAAAACCACCTGTGAATGAAGGCTCTCTATTGCCTACATAAGTAGTACCTTTACTATTTAATTTAGGTAATCCTGTTGTTGGATCTACAATAATATTATTGTTTGGATCTCTAAAATATGTAGAACCCGAAATACCCATAAAGATACCTTTTTGCTTTACACTGCCATCCTCATTATAAAGTTTATTAAACGAAGCCGACTTAGCATTACCAACTTGTACATCTGTTACATATAGTACATCTTGGCCTGTAAGTAAATCTTCTACAGTACCTCTATTACCTGCAAGGTTTAATGTCATATCCCAATTAAAGTTTCTATTTGAAATTGGGGAGCCGCTAATTGATAACTCCATACCTTTATTTCTAACAGTACCAACGTTGGTTGATAATAGAATGTATCCTGTTGTTTGACTCAAACGAGGAACAACTATTTGGTCTACAGATTTATTATCGTAATAAGTATAATCTAGACCTAGTCGTCCATTAAAGAATTTAAGTTCTAGACCAATCTCATATGAATAGGTTCTTTCTGGTTTTAGGAAAGGATTTCCTCTTTGCCAACTATTGCCTATACCAACACCTGCTAAAAATTGTCTTGGAGACCATAATGTGGTTTCAAGTTCATTGGGATTTGTATCTTTACCTACTTTTGCCCAAGAAGCTCTAATTTTACCAAAAGATAAAACATTATTCTTAGGTAGAAGTTCTGTAAATACAAATGATCCACTTACCGATGGATAGAAATATGATCTATTCTCTACAGGAAGAGTAGAAGCCCAGTCATTACGTCCTGTTACTGTTATATATGCAATATTTTTGTATGAAGCTCTAAACTCACCGTAAACGCCCATAAGTCTCTTTCTTGCGTGTAGCGATTGAAAGAATTTATCTGTATTGGCAATATTCTCAAAACTAAATACTCCTTCTGTTACAAAATTATATCCGTTTCTTCTCTCTGTTCTAGATTTAGTATCTTCCACAGATTGTCCTAGTAATAAGTTTAAATCAAAATCGCCAAACTTTTTATGAAAATTTAGCATAACGTTAGACGTTATATAATCGTATATTTGGTCACTATCAGATAATTTACCATTTTGGAATGTCTCCTTAACAGCACCACCGGGGGCAATAAGTGTACGATTAGTAGTTGTGTAACTAT
This sequence comes from Bacteroidales bacterium, assembly GCA_036659275.1. Taxonomy (GTDB): domain Bacteria; phylum Bacteroidota; class Bacteroidia; order Bacteroidales; family UBA932; genus Egerieousia. The sequence continues at coordinate 7,535 of JAVXCW010000058.1, forward strand.
CATATCCTAGACGATAATTTATATCTAACCATTCTGCAACTTTATAAGATGCGTTAACAGAACCGGTAAAACGGTTAGTTTGGTCACTCATTTTATTTTTATTAAGAATCCAATATGGATTTTCAATATCATCTGCAAGAACTTGTTTATCGGCAAACATACGGTATTTACTGCCGTCTTCGTTTAAGTAATGATTCATGTCATCACTTCTAGACCAACGATATACAGAGTTCATTGCACCTGTACCGCCAGATCCATAAAGACCTGCCGATGTAAGAGTTTTATCTGTATTAGAAATGGAGTATGAAACATTTGCTCCAACTGTTAACCTACCGTATTTTTGCTCTCCATTAAAGCGGAATGTAGTTTTATCAAACCCTGTTGTTGGAACAATACCTGTTTGATCGAAACGAGAAGCAGAAAGATAAAAGCTACCATTTTTACTACCACCCGATACACTTAAACTATTATCCCATGCAGTGCCATTTTGGAAAAAATCTTCCATGTTGTTATACATAGTTTGACCTGCAGCAAAAGGAGCTCCCCAAGATTCGGTGGAATAATCATCTAATTTTCCTTGTTGATTGTAATAACCTCTTGTGTAACCATCTTGTTGTTCAGGAAATCTGTTAACCCAACTAGATGTAAATTTAGAACTAAAATTAACAACTACGCGTCCTTCTGTACCTCTTTTAGTGGTAATAATAATAACACCGGCAGCAGCTCTTGAACCATAAAGTGCGGCAGCAGCCGGCCCTTTTAGTACAGACATATTTTCAATATCTTCTGGATTTATATCCATTAAACGGTTACTATTAGTAGTAGCAGTTCTTACAGCACCATCAAAGCCCGAATTACCACCTATAGGAGTTGAGTTATCAAAAATAATACCATCAACAACAAATAGTGGCTGATTATCTTTTTCTAGTGATGTACCACCACGGATAATGATAGTAGATCCGGCTCCGGCACTACCACCAGATTGTGTAACATTTACACCGGCAACCTTGCCTGCCAAAGAGTTTATAACATTTGAACTTTTGTTTTTAAGAATTTCTTCGCTTTTAAGATCTTGTACAGCATATCCCAAAGCTTTTTTCTCTTTTTTAATACCCATTGCCGTTACAACAACATCACTAAGCATAATAGCATCGTCTTGCATAGTTACGTTAATAACCGAGCGATTACTTACAGCTACTGTTAAATTTTGGAATCCCATTGATGAAAAAATCAATGATCCGTTTGCTGGTGCATTAAGAATGTACTTTCCATCAACATCGGTTGATGTTCCTGTTTTTGCTCCTTGTACTAAAACATAAACTCCAACAAGCGGTTCGTTGTTTTTGTCTGTTACTGTACCGGTAACATTTACATTCTGAGCCCACATTGCCCCCACCGAGAAAAACATGGCG
>JAVXCW010000059.1:0-8883 GCA_036659275.1 Bacteroidales bacterium
AAATTTCTTTAATCTTGGATAAATCATATAATTATTTTATGATTTCACATTAATTATATAGAATAAAATTTTTTATTGAGTAACAATATATATAAATTTGCGATAAATACTTTGTGTTTAGCACAGAGTATCTAATATAGATAAAAATATGAAAAAACTATCAGTGGCATTAATAGTTTGTATCTGCACATTTATAAGTAGTATAATGCAGGCACAGCAACAACCGCTTATTTTTACTCCTCAATGGACACCACAGAGCCAGTTTGCAGGCTATTATGTTGCATTAGAAAAAGGCTTTTACAAAGAAGCAGGTATTAATGTAATAATACAACACCCTTCTTCATCTAATTCTGCTATCAACAAACTTACTCAAGGTAAAAGTCAGGCAATTACTCTACAATTAATACAGGCAATGAGATATGTAGCCGAAGGAATGCCTCTTGTAAATATATTGCAAACATCACAAAATAATTCGCTAATGCTGGTGGCCCACAAACACATTACGTGCTTAGATTCTCTACGTGGTAAAAAGGTTGGAAGGTGGAAAGTAGGATTTGACGAGTTAGCTCACGTATTAGATAAAGAGAAAAATTTAAACATTGAATGGATTCCATTTTTACAAAATGTAAATATATTTATTTCTAAAGCTATTGATGCCACATTGGTAATGAGTTATAACGAATATTTTCAACTTCTCTCATCTGGCGTTAAGTTATCGTCCAACTGTGTTTTTCGTTTTTCAGAAATTGGATACAACATACCAGAAGATGGAATTTATGTTACTAGCAGCTATTACAAAACGCACAAAGAACAGTTACATCGCTTTGCAGAAGCATCACGTCGCGGTTGGGAATGGGCAGCAACCCACCAAAAAGAGACTCTAGATATTGTAATGCGTCTTGTAAAAGAGTATAAAGTAAGTACTAATCGCACTGTTCAGCAGTGGATGCTTAAAGAGATTTTAGAATTGCAACGGAAAAAACCAGACGGAAAAGCTACTTTTACACTAAACACAAAAGACTTTAATAAAGCAAATGATGTATTAATGCGTGGAGGCTTTATTACTAAAGAGATTAACTATGACTCATTTATTGGACTATGAAATTTATAAAACATACAAATTCAATTGCTACATCTTTTGCTACTAAATTAAGCCTCTATATTACTTTAATATCGGCTGGCATTTTTATGCTATCGCTATTAGTATTCTTTTATTACTCTCGTCAAATGGTAAAGGAAGAAGCAATGAAGAGTGCTCAAAATACACTCTCTAATACTGTACTACAAATAGACCACGTTTTAGGCAGTGTAGAAACAGCAATTAATAATATGGAATGGAATATCCATGCTAATTTGCAAACGCCCGATTCCATGTATGCAATTACTCGCAGACTATTAAAAAATAATCCAATTATAGTAGGAAGTGCCGTAGCTTTTGAGCCAAACTATTACCAAAGCAAAGGGGTACAATTTTCTCCTTTCTCATTTAGAAAAGGAGACTCAACATTAAGCATACAGTTAGGTACCGAAGATTACGAATATCATTACACAGATTGGTACCAAATTCCCAAGCTTTTAAAAAAAAGCTATTGGAGTGAACCTTATTTTGATAAAGGAGGAGGTGAGATGGTAATGTCAACATATTCACGTCCTCTATTAGATTCTAAAGGAAAATTATACGGCATTTTTACCGCAGATATTTCATTGGTTTGGTTAACAAAATTAGTTAGCAATATTAAACCGTATGCGCATTCATATAACTTAATAATAGGACGTGGAGGGGGATATATAGTACACCCAAATAAAGAACGTATTTTAAATGAAACCGTTTTTACTGCAACAGCTGAGATGAAAGACACTACTGTACGTTACCTTGGAGAGCAAATGATAGATGCAAAGAGGGGAGTGGTTACACTGCAAAACGACGATACCCTTTCATATGTTTTCTATGCTCCAATTCAAAAATCGGGCTGGTCGGTTGCAATTGTATGCCCTCATAAAGATGTTTTTGCAGGAGTTGATAAAATTAAACGTATTGTGTTTAGTATCACAATCGCCGGACTATTGCTACTACTACTTTTCTGTGTCCAAGCCATAAATAGCCTTACTCTTCCACTTAAGAAGTTTGCCCAAGCTGCCGAGAGTATTGCAAGTGGAAATTTTAGTATAATACTGCCAAAGATACGGAGTAGAGATGAAATGTGGCAACTGCACCAGTCATTCGATTTTATGCAGCATTCATTAGTTAATTATATTGAAGAGTTAAAAACTACCACTGCTAATAAAGAGCGTATAGAAAGTGAATTGCACATTGCAAGAGAGATACAAATGGGGATGATTCCAAAAATATTCCCCCCATTTCCAGAGCGTAATGATATAGATATTTACGCTGTATTGCAACCTGCAAAAGAGGTAGGAGGCGACCTATATGATTTTTTTATAGACAATAATACCCTATATATTGCCATTGGCGATGTTTCAGGCAAAGGAATACCGGCGTCTTTATTAATGGCAGTGACACGGAGTTTGTTTCGTTCTATTGCCGTACATTTAAAAGAACCTACAAAGATAGTAGACTCCATGAATAGTTCACTTTCTGAGCCAAATGAGGCAAATATGTTTGTAACTCTTTTTATTGCCGTACTTAATTTACAATCGGGAGAATTAACTTATTGTAATGCAGGACATAATCCGCTATTAGTTATAAATCCTAATGGCATGGTGGAGTTTCTAAAAATGCTCCCTAATCTTCCAATTGGAGTTTTCTCCGGTTTTAATTATCAAAGCCAAAAAACAATACTTGCACCCGGAAGTACGCTCTTACTGTATACCGATGGATTAACAGAGGCAGAAAATATAAATAAAGAACTTTATTCCGATAATCGCCTATTACAAGAAATTGAGCAACACAACAGTCTCTCTCCAAAAGAGCTTACTATACATATTATGAATAGTGTACATAAATATGCCGGAGAGGCGGAACAAAGCGATGACCTTACTATTTTAACCATAAAATATAATCCTAAAATTAATATCTAACAGTATGAAGAAGAAAAGTATTTGTATAAAAAATGATATTGCGGAAATATCTCGCTTAGCTACCTTTATAGAAGAGGTTGGAGAGGAGTTTGGCCTTTCAATGTCTTTGGTAATGAGCTTAAACCTAGTTTTAGAAGAAGCTGTCTCAAATATAATTTTATATGCCTATCCAAACCGCATAGGTGAGAATATTACAATACAAGTAGAAATGGGGAATGGCATGCTTGTCTTTACTATTACAGATAACGGTTTGGCGTTTGATCCAACACAGGTTAAAGAGGCTGATATTACTCTATCAGCCGAAGAACGTCCTATTGGTGGTTTAGGAATTTATCTCATTAAAAAAATAATGAATAATATAGAGTATCAACGTATTGAAGGAAATAATGTATTTACCTTAAAAAAAATATTAAATTAATATTATAAAATAATATGAATGCAATAATTACAACTTGTAACAATGAAACCATTGTAACATTATCTGGTAGATTAGATACTACTAATGCAGAGGATTTTGGAAGACAGATAGCAGGTTTATATGAATTAACTGCCCCACAAATTATATTTGAGTGCGCAGATTTTAGCTATATAAGCAGCTCTGGATTACGTATTTTTCTAACACTTTTAAAACATGTTGGCAGGAATAAAGGAAAAATGGTACTACGCAATATGCGACCAGAGATTAAAGATGTATTTGATATGACAGGATTATCGGCTTTATTTTGCATGGAATAGGATAAATATTACATACAGAATAATATTATTATGAAAACTAAAAAACTACATTTTCTATTATTGATTGGGCTCTTATGCTACGGTTGCAATGGAAAATCGTTTAAAGAATACAATTCTATTAACGATTTACAACAAGGTACTATTGGGGTACTAATGGGATCATCACAAGATACCTATATAACTACTGCATTTCCAAAAGCAAAAGTGTTACGTATTGATATGTCAACAAATCTTGCCGTAGCACTTAATGCAGGGACTTGTGATGTTGCAGTATTTGACGCTACTGAAGCTTCCGCTTTGCTAAAAAGTTATCCTGCATTTGGTGTGCTAGAAAAAAAATTAACAGAAACACCAATGGGTGTTGGTTTCTATAATAATAGTACTTTGCTCAATGCTTTTGATACCTTTTTAGCAAAAATAAAAAGTGACGGTACTTATAATCAAATAATGGAACGCTGGATAAACTCAGCAAATGTGCAATCTGTTGAAATGCCAAACATTACATTGCCACAAACAGGAGAGCCATTACAAGTTGGAACATCCGGGACATCAACACCTTACACATTTATAAAGAATGGCAAAAACGTAGGTTTTGACATAGAAATCATAACACGTTTTGCTGCCGAGATAGGTCGCCCAATAAAATTTAATATTTTAAACTTTAGCGGACTAATACCGGCACTGCAAACGGGTAAGTTAGATGTTATAATAAATTGTATTATGATTACCCCCGAGCGGGCAAAAAAGGTTAACTTTAGTAAACCATATGCTAATAATGTGGCACAAGTATTAGCACTTAAGAAGAACATCTCTAATAAAAACGCAGGGTTTAAAAGTAGGGAGGATGTAAAAGATAAGCGTATTGCTGTGTTAATGGGAACTATACATGATGAGTATGTTACTGCAAATTTTCCAAATTCACAAGTTATAAGGAGCGAAACGTATCCAGATATGTTAATGGCTCTCACTATGAACAAGTGTGAGGCTTTGGTATTAAATAAAGTTACATATACATCTATGCATAAATCAAATGCACAGATAGTTCTGCTTGATAGTACTTTGTACGTCGATAATGTAGGGATGGGATTTAGTTATAACCAAAATGATCTTAAAGAGCAGTTTAACACTTTTCTTAAGAATATACGTAAGAGCAAACTTTACGATGAAATTAGAGATCGTTGGATTGCAAAGGGAGAAGATGCCCAGATGCCAAATATTAAGCAAGTAACTACAGGCGATCCCATTAGGATAGGAGTTACAGGTGCAAACATTCCATTTGCGTTTGTACGCAATGGGCAATACGTGGGTTTTGATATAGAACTCCTTATGCGTTTTGCTGAGACAATAAATAGGCCGGTAGAATTTTTAATAATTAATTTTGGTGGATTGATTTCTGCATTACTATCGGAAAAAGTAGATATTATATCGGCTGCACTTGTTATAACTCCCGATAGGGTAAAAAATGTAAATTTTTCTGATTCTTATTTCCAAAATATTGGAGTAATGGCTGTGCTAAAAGAAAATCTTGCGATAACTGGAAATAATACAACAACCGAGCACGTTAAAAAACAAGGATTAATTACAAATTTAGCAAATGCATTCTATAATAATATTATTGCAGAAAAACGTTATATGCTAATATTAAACGGATTAGGAGTAACGTTAATAATTTCAATATTTGCAGTTATATTGGGGACCATTTTAGGTGCGGGAATCTGTTTTTTCCGCATGAGTCGCAAAAAATTACTTAACTTAATTGGGAAAGTGTACATAAATTTAATGCGAGGTATTCCAATACTAGTATTGCTTATGATAATGTACTACGTGGTATTTGCAGCTTGGGATATTAATGCTACTGTGGTTGCTATTATTGCATTTGCTATGAATTTTGCTGCCTACGTAAGTGAAATGTTCCGTACCTCAATAGAGGGTGTAGATTGCGGACAAAGTGAAGCAGGTATAGCCTTAGGATTTACTAAAACACAAACTTTTCGCTTTATTGTTATGCCACAAGCTATTAAAAGTGTATTGCCCGTATATAAAGGAGAACTAATTTCACTTATTAAAATGACCTCTGTTGTTGGATACATTGCTGTAAATGACCTAACAAAAGCCTCAGATATTATTCGTTCACGTACGTTTGATGCTTTTTTTCCGCTTATTATGGTGGCTATTCTCTATTTTCTATTGGCATGGCTTTTTGCATCAGCACTTGATTATTATAGTAACGCTAAATTTGCACGCAAATGATAAAGATAGAACATTTAAAAAAGAGCTACGGCTCGTTACAAGTATTGCGTGATGTCTCAACAACTATACGTAAAGGGGAGGTTATCTCCATTATAGGCCCGTCTGGCACAGGAAAGAGTACATTTCTTCGCTGTTTAAATTTACTAGACCAGCCTTCGGGCGGACGCATAATAATTAATGAAACAAATTTACTAGATCCAAATACAAATGTTGCCAAGCTTCGCCAAAAAATGGGAATGGTATTTCAATCATTTAATCTGTTTAATCATCTCTCTATTTTAGAAAATGTTTGTATTGGTCCAATAAAATTATTAGGGAAGAATAAAGAAGAGGCCGAAAAACGGGGAGTTGAATTATTAAAAATGGTTGGATTAGCAGAAAAGGTAGGCGCATATCCCAATCAGTTATCGGGAGGACAAAAGCAACGTGTAGCTATTGCCCGATGCCTCTCTATGGATCCCCAAATTATTCTCTTTGATGAACCTACATCTGCACTAGATCCAACAATGGTTAGCGAAGTGCTTGGAGTAATTCGTAACCTAGCCAAAGGGGGGATGACCATGGCAATTGTTACCCATGAAATGAACTTTGCCCGCAATGTAAGTAATCGTATTCTTTATATGGACGAAGGTATTATTTACGAAGAGGGAACCCCAGAAGAAATTTTTGACAATCCTAAGGGAGAAAAAACAAAAGTATTTATTAACCGTATCCGCAACTTCCATTATCATATTAACAACGCTAACTACGATCTTTATGCACTTAACGCCGAATTAATTACTTTCTGCGGAAAACACTTTTTATCAGCTAAAATACAATATAACATACAACTATTAGTAGAAGAGGTACTGCAAATAGTTCCTCTAAATAAAGGGCTAGATCTTAAGTTTAACTATTCTGAGCGCTCAGGTAAGCTATATTTAGAATTGTTATTATCAAACGATACATTAGTCCTTGGTGCAGAAAAGAAGCCAGATCCAATAAGTATGGCAATAATTAATGGCCTTTGTGGAGAAGTTATAGAGACGGTAGAAGAGGGGAGAACAAAAATTAGGTGTGAACTATACCATTAAAAAAATAAATTATGGAAACAAAAAAAAGAAACATTAAAGAAGAAGAAGAACTTTCAAAGAGAAAAAAACTTTTATCGGACGAAGAGTTGATTAAGGTGGCAGCAGGAGCGAGACCTCCCCCTTATGGAGGATCAAAAAAAGTAAGCTATGAAGATTGTGTCGATAAGTGTTTAAAAAACACACCCGATAGACAAAAATGTGAAGAGGAGTGTAAGGGGTGTAAGTAACGTTCTTAAATAAGGTTCAGACGCTCTTATACCAAAAAGAGAAATGCTCTTAAAGAACAGCCTATTTAAATTCTGCTCCGCATTACTTAAATAGGCTTTTTGGAATAGTTAACTTTGCCCGCACAGAAGAAAAGATAATTGCTGGGATAATGCAGTACTTTAAATAATAGTATCAACAAAATTACAGAAAAATTTTGTTGATACTATTATTTGCTCCATATGCTCTATTTATCCATATCGCAAAAAGTTTGTCTGTAACAGAGTAAATCTTATTTGTTTCTGTGATAAGATCTCTGTAAATAAGCTTTTTAGTTGCAGCTTGCACGGAGCTTGATGAAGCCAAGCTATATCGCTTTATAAACTCTCCGGAAAGAATCTGCTTTGCGTTACCCTCTTTTGCAATGGCGTAAAGCAGTTCTTTTTGCTTTTCGGGAATATTTGACAAAATCTCGCGGAAAATAGTATCGTTGTAAGCAATCATCGAATCAATGGCGGCGTGAATTGTTTCAAGCGTGCATTCATTGCCAATGGGCGTATCTGCAAAACATTCGTTAAAGGTCTTCTGAATGTAGAATGTGTGTCCTTTGAATAGATCATAAACCTTAATGACATCCTCCAAATTGATTTTGCGTTTGCGGCTCTCGAAATGCTCAACAATAAACGGAACATATATATCCTTCTTAATCGCATTCAACTCCATTACGTCTGCACTTAAATAAAATGGTCGTGCGGAAGATAAGAACATTGCCTGCATCATACTGCGTTCGCTTCCGGCGAAGATAAAATTACTGTTGGTAATCTTCTGGATATGAGTACGCAACAATGCCTCGATATTCTTTTCGGGGTATTTCGAGATTTGTTGGAATTCGTCAATGGCCACAATGCAAGGTTTATCGGCGGTCGCCAAAGATTTAAAAATCTCTTCCAACGTATATTCCGGACGATCAATATCGCCAAGCTCTACACTGAAAGTAGGCATATTGCTCATAGGATCAAAACCAAACTTGCCGTTGATGGACTTGAGCGCTTGCACAAAAGCCAATGCCATTTTTTTACTGCGAGGTAGGAGCGTCTCATAAATTTCCTTTCCTAACAGATAAGTAAACTCACGTAAACTTGACGTATGAAGTATGTCTATGAAGAATGTGTAATAGTTTTCTTTAATTTCCAGCTTTTCGTAGCAAAACCGAATCAATCCAGTCTTACCCATACGACGAGGCGAGATAATAACCATGTTATTACCATTTGTAATGGACTTCACAAGTCTTGCCAACTCTTGCACACGATCACAGAAATACTGGGGCTCAATCTTGCCAGTAACTATAAAAGGATTAATCTCTTTGGTCATATACCACTTATTTAAAGCAAAGTTAATTATTAAGTTTTGATTATGCAAATAAAATAACGTCTATTACCTTAATTTTAATCCAACAACCACTTCCAAATTGGTAGAACTTCAATAGTCTTGTTTTCAATCTCAATAGTCCGCTCTTCTGAATAAGTAATTATCATCAATCGAGAACAGTCGAGAGTTTTAGTAAGTTTAATGAGTGCCCCAA
>JAVXCW010000060.1:0-8400 GCA_036659275.1 Bacteroidales bacterium
AAGGTTGATACTATGAGAAATACCCGTGAGCGTGGCGGCGGTGGAGGTAATGCGTAACAGATAGCTTTTGGGCTGCACAGCATCCTTTGAGAGTTCCGTCCAGTGGGTAGTTACCCGTACCGCTCCTTTATTGGGATGAGGGGTGTTGTTGAGTTCGTCTTTTACGCAGCCGGTGAGTGTAACCACCACAAAGGTGGTAAGCAGGATAGTAGATAGCAATTTTATTTTGCGAATGACCGGTTTGGTTTTGCAGACGGTCATTTTATCTTTGTAAATTGTCATTATTCCCATCATCATTAAAATAGTTTCCAAATAAGCGTTACGCCTGCCTTGTTAATACCCCAATAGTTCTTTATGCGGTTGCCTGTGCGGGCAAAGTTAACTATTTCAATAATCATTTCCAAACAGGTACAATATCTATTGTACCGCCATATACCTCGTTACCGTATCGTTTCATCAAAGCCAAAGCCACGATATTTTCTAATAGTTGGGTCTGCGGATCTGACAAGAACACATTTAATAGTCCGTTATCACAATTCGTGGATAATGGTTTTAATAATCCTTTTTCCCATAATATACAAAGCATAAAATTAATTATTATGCCTTTTATTATTAACTGTACCAAGAATGGAGCTCACTTTATAGAATTATATTAAACAGATAGCCCAATATAATAATAAATAGAGCCACTATGCCAAAGAAAATACCAATTAAACGCCATGTCATAACTTTTTTTAGTAGTGTAGCTTCGGGCAGTGATAGCCCCACAACGCCCATCATAAAGGCAATAGCTGTTCCCAGTGGCACACCTTTGGCAACAAACACTTGAATCACTGGTACAATACCGGCGGCATTGGCATACATAGGAACGGCAAGAATAACAGCCAAAGGTACAGAATACCATTTATCAGCCGACAGATACTCTTCAAAAAATCCTTTAGGAATGAAACCGTGCATAGCAGCACCAATACCAATACCTATAATCACATAGATAAGTACACCCCTAACAATCTGCCAAGCATCCTTAATGATGGTTGGCAGACGTTTCACAAAAGGAATGTGTTCTGCTTTCCACTCTGCTGTTTCAATTTCTGATTGGGCTTGAATCTGTTTTACCCACGGACTTAAATATTGCTCTAATTTGAATTTTTTGAGAATAAACCCGCCAATCGTTCCCAGCAGAATACCCGATATAGCATAAATTAGCGTGGCTTTTAGACCAAAAGCCCCCAAAAACATTGCTACTGCAACTTCGTTTACAAGTGGCGATGTTATAAGAAAGGCAAAGGTTACGCCCAGCGGAATACCACCTTTAACAAATCCTATGAACAACGGAATAGAAGAGCAACTGCAAAACGGAGTAATTGCCCCAAACAGTGCAGCGAAAAAATACTGAAAACCGTACAACTTTCGATTGGTTAGAAAAGTCCGTAGCCTATCTATAGGAAAGTAGGCATTTACAACTCCCATAAATGAACTGATAATGAATAGCAGGATTAAAATTTTAATGGTGTCGTAAAAGAAAAAGTTTACGGCAGCACCCATATGAGTGTTTGCACTAAGACCGAACAACCCATATACTAGCCAATCGGCAAAATATTGTATCATAATCTACTTAATTAACATGTTAATTAGATACTGTCAACAGAATAAATAATAACTTTTTAATGTTCACGGCAGGTTACTTGGTTAAAAACGCTTTTACGTCAGCAACAGATAGTTTTTTTCCTGCCGAAACAACTTTTTCATCAATGACTAAACCCGGCATAGACATAACGTTGTAGTTCATTATTTGCATTAAGTCCTCTTCCTTGATAACCGTAGCTTCGATACCCAATTCCGCTACCGCTTGCTTAACTGTTTTGTGAAGTGCCTTACAACTTGCACATCCTGTTCCTAAAATTTTAATTTCCATATTTGTTTACTTTAAATGTTTGTAAATCGCAAAACTACGAACGCTGGCATCAAAAAAATATGCAACTATTCGCAGCATGTTTTTTTGTATTTACAGCTATTAGAAAAGAAGTTACTAAATAGCATTTTGGCTAAATCCCAATTCTTTTTATTGATACAATATCGCACTTTAGGCGGCTCTATCTCCCCTTGTATCAATCCTGCATCTTTCAGCTCTTTTAAGTGTTGCGATACAGTTGCTTTAGCAATAGGTAGTTCATTGTGAATGTCCCCAAAAAAACAACTATCCTGTAATGCCAAGAACTCAATTATAGTAATGCGTGCAGGGTGTCCCAATGCTTTTGCAAAACGAGCCAATTGCTCACTGTTCGCTGTATAATCTCTATTTTTATTCATTTCTAATATTTCTATTCGCAAAATTACGAACACTTTTTATAACTACCAAATAATTTGTTCGTAAAATTACACCCAAAATAAAAACAGTGTTGACCACATAGCAAGGGTGGCCATAGTGATATGGAATATAAAGGAAGCTGGCAGCAATGGTCTGCTCTAACTAACAGAAATTAATATAATGCTAAAGTGTGAGGGTAAGTTTGCTAAACAAAATAAAAATTGTAGTTTTGTTCATATTTTGAAAAGATAAAGAACAGAGTTTAAATTACACTCACTAAAAATGCAACTACTTTTTCCCAGGATAAAAGAGATAATTGACAACTATTATACAGAGCAGGATTATCCTGCTCTGTATAGTCAAGTTTATAGATGGACGGAAACAAAACCGCTGGCTGATATTTCTGTTTTGGATGCAACTCCCGTATTCAGAAATACAATGACCAAATACATGGCACTCCTTGCCGCAGGGGCAAAGCTATCTGTTGGAATATCTTCGGTAATGCCATATGATTCAAAAATAATCGCATTTCTAAGAGAGATTGGAGTAAATGTTGTAACCCCGGATACAAAAGAGAATTTTGATATCATTCTTGATTGTGCCGGAGCATTTAGCCGTGTGCCTGCTAAAATAGGCTATTCGGAACTAACCCGTTCGGGAGTAGGGTATTATACGCATTGCGCAAAACCTGTCTTTATGGCTGATAGTGGAGCAATTAAAAAAATTGAGACCATGTTGGGAACCGGCGAGAGCTTGTTCCGGTCGTTATCGGGATTAGGATATAGCAATTGGAACAATAAAAAAATTGTAGTTTTTGGCAGCGGGAAAGTGGGAAGCGGTATTATTATGTATGGGTCTGTGTACGGTGCGGCTGTTACTGTAGTATCGGATCCTAAAACAGTTACTGCAAATATTGCCTCCAAGTGCCAATATATTCTTAATTATAGAGATGATGTTGCGGTTTGCAAGGCAGTATTGGATGCCAATCTTATTGTTATGGCAACCGGTTGTAAAAATGCAATTACAAATGTCCATGTGGCCCACGCAATTACCAAATCTGACGCTCTGCTTGCCAACATGGGGGTGGAAGATGAATTTGGAGAGATGATTCCTGCAGAGCGCGTGTTAAATAGCAAGAAGCCGCTTAATTTTACGCTGGAAGAACCTACTCACTTAAAATATATAGAGGCTACTATGGCCCTGCATAACATAGGGGCTATTTATCTGCTGAACAATCCATATACCGCTTCAATCATAGTGCCGTCTCCCCAGATGGAACAGGAAATTTTAGAGATTACCAGATCAAAAGGCGTTATTGCACAGGAACTCAATCTGTTTTTGTAAGAGGCTATTTTTACGTATTTGAACTAGCAAACCTAACCCGCACAAAAAATTAAGCGGCATCGTTAATTTTTAAATTTTTATAATAGTTTTTCCAAAATTCATCTATAGTTTGTATATACCAATAAAAGAGGCTCGGAGATAAATCTCTAAGCCTCTTTTATTAAGTGATCCGCTTGGGGCTCGAACCCAAGACCCCAACATTAAAAGTGTTGTGCTCTACCTGCTGAGCTAGCGAATCATTCCGATTAGGGATTGCAAAAGTAGCCATTTTTTTTTGTTATGCAAAATTATTTATAGTTTGGCTAAAGTTTATTTTTAATAAAACATAATAGGATACTTTAAATCAGATGTTTATAAAGGTAATATTTAATGTAAAAAAAATATATTTTCACAAAACAACCTATTTGTTTTTTTATTTACCTTTACAAAATAATTATTATAATTAATCCACTAAAAAATAGATAATTTATGAAACGAATAATCTATCCGGCATTAGCGCTAATTATGTTCATTGGAAACAGTGTATGGGCCGGACAACAAAATTCAAAAATAACGCCATCGGGAAGTAATGATAATCCTTTATGGATGAGATATAGTGCTATCTCTCCAAATGGTAGCACAATTGCATTTACCTATAAAGGAGATATTTATACGGTTCCAACAACAGGAGGCAGGGCGTCTATAATTACCACAAATCCTGCATATGATACGCAGCCTATTTGGAGCAAAGATGGTAAAAGTATTGCTTTTGCATCGGATAGAATGGGCAGCATGGATGTTTATCTTGTATCTAGTGAAGGGGGAACACCTACACGTCTTACTACACATTCAGTCAATGAAACGCCTATTGCTTTTATTGATAATGAGACAATACTATTTTCCGCAAATATTTTGCCGTCTGCCGAGAGTTCTCAATTTCCAAGTGGGCAGTTTTCTCAAATATATGCGATTAGTGTAAAAGGGGCTTTGGAAAATAGCAATTATGTAGCTCAGCGTCCGGTTATGTATTCTACCCTTCCAATGGAATATATTTCATTTAGCAATGATGGTAAAACGCTGTTATACAATGATAAAAAAGGATATGAGGATCCTTGGCGCAAGCATCATACATCATCCATAACACGTGATATATGGCTTTGTACAGCTCCTTCAAACACAGGAATACAGCCAGCAAAAGCCGGAACTTATAGCAAAGTAACAACGTTTAAAGGAGAGGATCGTAATCCTGTTTTGGCTCCCGATGGAAAATCTTTTTATTTTCTTAGCGAGCAGGATGGAACTTTTAATGTATACAAAGGGGAATTGGGTGTTAATAATAGTTTTAAACAAGTTACCAATTTTAAAGGTAATCCTGTAAGATTTCTTTCGTTAGCAAATAACGGTACGCTTTGTTTTGGATATGATGGCGAAATTTACACATTAAAGGATGAAAACGGTAAAATATCAACTCCACAAAAGGTTGATATAAAGATAATTTCAGATAAAATTGATCGCGATTTAGTAAAACAGGTTGTTACTAGAGGGGCAGATGATATGGCTGTTAGCAAAGATGGTAAACAAATAGCATTCATATATCATGGAGATGTTTATGTAACATCTAGTGAGTACAAAACAACTAAACAAATTACTAATACTCCGCAACAAGAGCGCAATATAGATTTTGCTCCCGATGGACGTAGTATAGTTTATTCGAGTGAAAGAAACGGCTTGTGGCAAGTTTATCAAGCAACAATTGTAAATAAGGATGAAAAGTTGTTCCCTTATTCAAGCGAAATTAAAGAGGAGCGGCTAACAAATTCTAATGTTGCCTCTTTTCAACCATTATATAGTCCTAATGGTAAAGAAGTTGCATTTTTAGAGAATAGAACGGCAATAAGAGTTTTAAATCTTGCTTCTAAAACTGTTAGAACAGTAATGGATGCAAAATATGAATATTCATATTCCGATGGCGACCAATGGTATCAATGGTCACCCGATAGTAAATGGATTCTTTCAAATAGTATTACTACAGGGGGATGGAATAATAAAGATGTGGTTTTATTAGATGCAAGCGGCAATGGAGTTATGCATAATCTTACAAAGAGCGGCTATAACGATATAATGGCCAAATGGGTACTTGATGGCAAGGCTATGATTTGGGCAAGCGACAGAGCCGGGTACAGAAGTCACGGCAGTTGGGGCGCAGAGAACGATATTTATATTATGTTTTTTAATCTTGAGGCTTATGAAAAATTTAGAATGAGTAAAGAGGATCTTGCTTTATTAGAAGAAGCTGATAAAGAAAAGGATAAAACTAAGAAAGAGGAAGAGACAAAAAAAACAGAGGAGACTAAAAAAGTAAAAGATGCTAAGTCTATTAAAGAAGATGCTAATGTTAAACCTCTTACGTTTGATTTAGAGAATGCAGAATATAGAATAATTAGGCTTACTCCTAATTCATCTAATCTTGGGGATGCAGTTTTAAGTCCTAAGGGAGATAAGCTTTACTATTTGGCTAGTTTTGAAGATGATATGGATCTTTGGGAGCATAATATTAATGATAATAGCACAAAAATTTTAATTAAAGGGCTGGGAAATGCTTCTCTTACAATAGATAAAGAAG
Organism: Bacteroidales bacterium; assembly: GCA_036659275.1. Taxonomy (GTDB): domain Bacteria; phylum Bacteroidota; class Bacteroidia; order Bacteroidales; family UBA932; genus Egerieousia. Next base: position 6,255 of record JAVXCW010000060.1, read on the forward strand.
GAAAGAATATTTATGTAAATAGTAAGGATGGATTTAAAAAAATAGCTATTGAAGGCGGTAAAACAACACCTATCCCTTATGAAGCTACATTTGAATATAAACCTTATATGGAGAGAGAATATATTTTTGATCATGCTTGGCAACAAGTTACCGATAAATTCTATGATCCTACTATTCGCGGAATTGATTGGGCTAATTATAAGTCTACTTATGCTAAATTCCTCCCATATATAAATAATAATTATGACTTTGCAGAGATGCTTGGTGAAATGTTAGGTGAATTAAATGGCTCACATACCGGGGCCAGGTATAGTGCTAGGGGTAATGTATTACCTACCGCTTCGTTGGGTATTTTTGTAGATGATAGCTATACAGGCAATGGCCTTAAAATTAAGGAAATTATAAAAAAGAGTCCACTGGATGTAATAACTACCAATACTACAGCTGGTTGCATTATTGAAAAAATAGATGGTAAAGAAATTAAGGTTGGAGAAGATTATTATCCTTTGCTTGAGGGAAAATCTGGCAAAAAGGTGCTTCTTGCTATTTATAATCCCACTACCGGAAAGAGGTTTAATGAAACAGTTAAGGCTATAGGTAAGGGTGAGGAGAATGGATTACTTTATCAGAGATGGGTAAAGAGGTGCCGGGATACTGTAGAAAAACTATCGGGAGGCAAAATTGGTTATATACATATAAAAGGGATGGATAGTCCTAGTTTCCGCACTTTATATAGTGAATTACTTGGCCGTAATAGAGACAAGGAGGCTGTAGTAATTGATACAAGGCATAATGGTGGTGGCTGGTTGCACGATGATGTTGTTACTCTTTTAGGTGGAAAAGAGTATCAAAAATTTATGCCTAGAGGGCAATTTATAGGAAAAGATCCTTATAATAAATGGACTAAACCATCGTGTATGCTTATATGTGAAGATAATTATAGCAACGCTCACGGTACTCCATGGGTGTATAAAACGTTAGGAATAGGTAAACTTATTGGAGCTCCTGTACCGGGTACAATGACTGCTGTTTGGTGGGAAACTCAAATAGATCCATCATTGGTGTTTGGAATACCTCAAATTGGGTGTATGGATATGAATGGTAAATATTTGGAGAATGTAGAGTTAGAACCAGATATTCTTATTCTTAACAAACCACAAGAAGTTATGAACGGAAAGGATATGCAACTAGAAAAAGCAGTTATGAGCTTAATGGGTAAATAGCATAATTTTTATATAATATTTAAGACTCGCCACTCTCTTTGTAGAATTTGGCGAGTCTTTTATTTTTAATAGATAATAATCTGTAAATGAATAAAATATATTTTGCCAACAAGATAATAATGCGTAAATTTAAAAGTTGAAATAATAACAATTTAAAAATATATACTATGAAAATCTCAGCAAAGATTACAATTGTACTGTTTGCAATTTTATCAGCAATGGCCTGTTCTAAGGATAAAATGCCTAGTGTGGCAGATAATGAATTCGCAATTAAATTAGACGGAATAGACAATTTGGGCCATTACGGATATATGTTGCAATTAGTTAAAGGGAATAAATTTAAGTTACCTCTTTTAATAGAGATACAGCCACAAGGTTGTACCGGCAATATAATGGTTTCGGGCAAAGAATATATAGAAGCAATTTCTGTAGAAGAAAATAACGTAAAAATAGAGTATTTGCCATATTCGGCAGGTAATCACAAGGTTATTGTTAAGGTTACCGGTGGTGGCAAGAGTTTAACCGAAGAAATAAATATAAATGGTGTTACGGCATTAGAAAAAAACGAGATTATATTACCTTTTGAGGCAAAAGGATTTAATCCGGGATTAGGAGACAATTTATTTACTGTTAAAAATGATGTGCTAAAAATAGCAAGGGATTTTTTTGGTAAAACAGATAAATTAGACTGGGTGGCACAAGGGACAGGTTTTGTATATAAAACAATAAATAAAATTAATACCGGATGTAAAATTTCTGCTGATAAATTTGTTGCTCTACAAGCTATAATTGCAGAGGTAAATGGGATAAGATGCGATCAAACAGGAATTAAAGAAATAGAAGATATTTGTAGCTACAAAAATAAAATTTATAACAAAATAAAATTTATTGGTATATATCCGGCAAATGCAAGTAACTATAAC
>JAVXCW010000061.1:0-8380 GCA_036659275.1 Bacteroidales bacterium
AGTTGGGGCAAATATATTTATTTTAAAGCATAAAATCAAGAATTGGTAAGCAAAACGACGCAAAATAATTATTCGGAATCACACATTGTAAACTGGCAGGTATAAGACGGAAAGATTACGTTTTCATCTTAAGTAAGAATTAAGAATATTGTATAAAAAGTGAATATTTTACGCCAATGTTAGGGTTTTTCTATCTTTACGTTCTATATATTTAAAGATATGTTTGTAAATTGTATAGGAGATAGTCTAAAACATCGGAAGTTTTTTGAAGAGGTATATGCGTGCCACTTTAGAAAGGTGCGGTTCTATGCTTACAACTATTTGAAAAATAACGAGAAAGCGGAGAATATTGCGCAGGATGTTTTTATGACTTTGTGGGAACAGATGGATACTATTAATGAGAATGGAGAAATATTGCCTTACCTTTTTGTCCTTACCAAATATAGGTGTCTAAACTGGTTGCGAAGAGAGAAACACCAAGGTAAGTATGTAGCGGAGAAAATAAGTAGTGATGATATTTCAATGAAGGCCTTAAATGACGATAGTTCTATAAGTTTATATACTAATGAGGTTACAGGGCTAATTAACAGAGCATTAACCCAAATGCCTGAAAAAGTGAGGGAGACATTTGTGTTTAGTAAATTCAAAGATTTAAAAAACAGGGAAATAGCTCAGAAACAAAATATTTCGGAAAAGACCGTAGAATACAGAATGTCTTGTGCCTATAAAATTTTGAGAAAAAATCTGAAGGACTATCTTCTTTTGTTTATCTTTATGTCTGCATTGTTCAAGCTCTGGGAATAAAAACTATAGGTATGAGAAAGAAAATTTTATTAAAATATGTAAGTGGAGAGGCTTCGCAAACCAAACGTGAGGAGGTTCTGGAATGGGCTGGAAAGAATAAGGCTAATGAACTTTATCTAGCAAGGCTTCAAAACCTGTGGATATCACAGAATATTCCGCAGGATAAGGCTTCTGTGGCTGAAATGGAAAAGATGGCTGGTTTGTTGGATGAGAAAATAAGGAGAGATAAGGACGAAGCAGAAAAAACCGCTAAAAATTATCAAATATTAGATTGCATGACATCTAAAATTACCGACAGTTATCGTATTAAAAAATGGATAGTATGGGGCGTTGCGGCATCTATAGTGCTGCTTTTTAGTACTGGACTGTATTTTTGGAGATTCTCCAATAATTATTTAGACGACCTTGTTGCAGAAAATTCTATTGGAAAACAGATTCATTATAAAAATATATCCTCTACTAAGGTGCTTTATACAGAAAAGGGGGTAAAGGCCAAGCTGTTGCTTCCCGATAGTTCTGTTGTATGGCTAAATTCTGATACAAGAATTGAGTATCCCGATAAATTTGATTCGCTAGTGCGAAACGTTACTATATCTGGTGAGGCCTATTTTGATGTGGTAAAAAACACTCAGCGCCCTATGATTGTAAAAACCACTAAAGGGTTTAGCGTGCAGGTGTTGGGGACGCAATTTAATTTAAAGGCGTATGATGATGAGCCAAAATCACAAGCAACCTTGTATAGTGGAGAAATTAACCTGCTACGAGAGAGTGGAAATAAAATAATTACCACAAAAATACTCCCTTTTCAAACTGTTACCATTAATTCTGAAAACGTACATACCACTGTAAAAAAAATTTTAAAACAATCCCCTCTTGATGATGCTGCCTGGAAAGAGGGAAAGATTATTTTTGAGGAAACACCTATTTTTGAAGTAATAAAAACGTTGGAGCGTTGGCATGGGATTGATTTTGTAATTACAAATAAAGATATTTTAAAATACAAAATAACCGCTACATTTAACTCTGAATCCATTGTCCAGATTATGGATTTAATTCAAATGACCTCGCTGGTAAATTATAAAATTGAGAATAAAAAAGTGTTTTTGAGTAAAAAATAGAAAACACAGAGTAGATAATTTCTTAGGGTTTTTCAATTTTCGAGTTCTCTTTGTATATAACCCAAAAATTAATGACCTAATGAAATTAAAACTATTTAAAAGGTTTGTGCCTTTGTTCTTGTTTTGTTTTGGTATTTCCCTTAATATGGGGGCCCAGAACATAAGTATCAATTATAAAGATACTCCAATAAAAACTATTCTAAAAGATGTTACCCGCCAAAGCGGATATACATTTGTTTATTCCGATGCCTTAAAGGAGATTGGCAAAGTAATCTCCATTACCTATATGCAAAAAGGTGGTGGAATAGAGCTTCTTCTTAAAAAAATTTTTGCAGAGACAGGTATTACTTGGAGTATAAAGGGAAAACAAGTTGCTTTGCTTAATAATATGATTAAGGAGGGCCGTACAGCTAATGAAAACACGCTTCAATTAAAAGGGGTAGTAAAAGATGAAATGGGAGAATCATTACCCGGTGTCGCAATCCAGAATAAAACAACGGGTAAACTTACGGCGTCCGATTTGGATGGGGCATATAGTATTGAAGTAAAGGAAGGTGATATGCTTTTCTTTTCTTCAATAGGGATGGCAAATTATGAGACAGTAGCCGGGAAAAGCAGCATTCTAAATATTTTTATGAAGCCCGATGCAATTACGTTGGATGATGTGGTTGTAACAGGATATCAAACAATTTCTAAAGAGAGGGCAACCGGATCTTTTGAAACAATTGGGGCGCAACAATTAAATAAGCCCTCCACTTCTTTAGAACAGAGCATCATTGGTAATGTATCCGGTATACAGGTTGTAAATAAAGGGCGTGGAGATAGAGAAGAATCAATTGTTATAAGAGGTGTTACTTCTTTAGGGGCAAATTCAAATCCGCTTGTTATTGTAGATGGGTTTGCAATAGAGGGAACATTGTCTTCTATAAATCCAAATGATATTGCCGGTATAACAGTACTTAAAGATGCGGCAGCAGCCTCTATATGGGGAGCACGTTCAGCAAATGGAGTTATTGTTGTAACTACAAAATCGTCTCAACAAGGGAAAGTGAATGTTGAGTTGAACGCATTTGTTAAATTCTCTGGCAAGATGAATTTGGATTATGCTAATCCGTTAGCTAGCAGTGCAGAAACTATTGAGTATGAGAAAATGGGATTTGAGAGTAATTTCTTTAAACGGGGTTCGTTGCTGGGAAATAACTATTCGAGTTCTATTTATAATAGGTATGGCAGAATGTATTCACAGGCAGTGCTTACGATGAACGAAAATCGTCTTGGCTTTTTAAAGGGAGACTTAAACGCAGAATTAAATAGATTATCACAACTTGATAACAGACAACAAATAACAGATAATTTACTTAACGCTCCTATTACGCAGCAATATAATTTAACAATTCAGGGAGGAACAGAGAAATTAAGCAATATTCTTACATTAATGTTTGATAAAAACATCACAAATTTTAAAAGGACAGACAATCAAAGATATACATTTAACTATAGAACCAATCTGGCCTTGTTTAAGTGGCTGGATGTTTCTGTTTCAACTATGTTTCAGTATAGTTCTGTCAGAAATAACGGAGTAAATCTTGCAGATATTCAAGAGATTTCCCCTTATGATATGCTTATAGGAGAGAATGGAGAATATCTGCATGTACAAAAAGATTTATATCTGCCTATTATTGATAGATATATTACACAGCAAAATGTAAAATTTCCTTATTCTAATTGGGGTTATAATCCTGTACAAGAAATGAGAGGGAGAGATATTACAAGTAAATCACTTTATGGTAGGGTGCAGGCCGGTCTTAAAGTTAAGATAATGAAGGGACTTACTTTTGATTCAAAATTCCAATATGAGATTATGGATAATAAAAACAAAGATCTTTATTCTGAGGATACTTATCAAGTAAGGTTTAATGTAAACAGCATTTCTATGTGGAATGGGAATCCTGCAACGGCTGTTAATCAAAATTATGCAAGCGGAATGGCAATTTCCGAGGGAAGTAGCGAACTTAATGCATGGAATCTTAGAAATCAATTTACATTTGATCGAACATTTGGGGATGACCATATGGTTTCTGTTATTGCAGGTACTGAGGTTAGTAAAAAGGTATATGAAAGCACCTCAAATCCTTTAATGTACGGTTATAGCGATGAGTTATTAAGCATTACGCCGCCTCTCAATGGAATTTCATCGCCAAATAATCCTTTATACAATATGTTTGGAGAATCAATTTCCTCTAGAACAATTGGTTATCCTATTGCAGAAAAAATGTATTCAACTGATAAATATTTCTCATTATATGGGAATATTTCCTATACCTATAAACAGAGGTATACAGTTTCGGGCAGCTATAGAACAGATGCTTCAAATCTTATTTCTTCAAATCCTGCTATTCGTTATTCTCCTTTTTGGAGTGTTGGGGCAGCATGGAATATGACTCAAGAATCTTTTATGAAAAATATTTCATGGATAAATAGATTGGTTTTAAGAACAACTTATGGATTTAATGGAAATGTAGATAAATCTACATCGGTAGACCCACTTATTTCAATATGGAGTCAAAATCCGGAAACAGGAACCGGGTATGGAATAATATCTAATTACGGTAATCCTAATTTAGGATGGGAGAAAACGGGATCGTTTGATGTAGGTGTTGACTTTGCCTTATTGAATAATAAATTAAACGGTAAGATAGATTATTATAATAAACAAGGGCGTGATCTTATTTCAACGGTGGCAATAGCAAATGTTTACGGTTCTGATACCCAATCTATTAATGCTGTTTCTATGTATAATAAAGGTGTTGAGATAACGGTAGGAAGCTTTTTACAAAAAGGAAAATTCAGTTGGAGCGGTAATTTAAGTTTTGCTTATAATAAAAACAAGATTACAAAATTATTTAAAGATGCTGCTACCTTGGCAAATAGAGTTTATGGGCCAAATTCGGGTTGGGAATATACACAAGGATATGATGCCGGAACACTATGGGCATTTAAGTATGGCGGACTCCAAGAAGTTGGTGGTGTAAAGCAGCCTGTGATTGTAGATAAAGATGGAAAAAATCCAAGGACGATGGCGGCCTTTAATACCTCTTTTGATTCAAGTAATTACCTTATTGATGCCGGAACGGCAACACCCCCTTATGTACTTGGATTAAATAGTTCGTTTAGGTATGGCAATTTTAATTTTTCTTTTATTATTACCGGATATTTTGGACATAAGTTTAAAAGGACAGGGTTTAATTATCCAATTATGGATGATGGAAACGGAGCAATTAATAAATATTATAGCGAAATTAAAAATTGTAATCCTAACGAATTTGCTCCACTCCCTATAGATGACATGTATCCTAGTAGCTATCCTAGTTATGTCGATATTTTGGATTACCAATTTCTTAATGCGGCAAATATTCGTTTCCAAGAGATTAATTTAACATATGATTTGCCAAAACAAATGTTAAAAACCATAGGCTTGGGAGGTGTATCTGTTTACGGACAATTAAATAATGTAGGGGTTATTACTTTTAATGGATATGGACAAGATCCATTTTACCCTATGGGAACAGAAAAACCAAGGATTGCTTATACATTTGGCGCAAAAATAAACTTTTAAACTATTTATTTATGAGAAAGATTAATTTTATATACATAGTATTGATTGCGGCAATACTGGTTTCATGCAATGATTTTTTATCCGAAAGGCCGTCAAAATCATCGGATATTGTCCCATCAACTGTGGAGGACATGGAGTCTATTCTTGCAGGAATGTGGAGAGAGGATTGTATATCATCAAACCTTGTGTATGGTGGTGGAGATATTGATTTAAATGCAGAACTGGAGAAAAGGATATCTGGGGCGTATTCTGTTGAAGTTGTGCAGGGAGCAACATGGGAAAGAGAATTTAGCGGTACAAATAAAGATTACATGTGGATGTATAGATATCAAAATATCTTCCGCTCAAACTTGGTTTTCTTTTATATCGATAAAATAACAGCAACACCCAATCAAGTGGCTATGATAAAATCGGAGGCATCGTTTAGGAGAGCTCTTTCATATATGGAATTGCTTACCGTTTATACGTTACCTTATTGTAATGCTAATTTAAATGAACTTGGGCTACCTCTTACAACAACTACCGGGTTTGACTACTCTCTAGAAAGGGCATCTATTAAAGATACTTACGATTTTATAGAAAAAGATATTATAGAAGCCCTTAAAATTACAGTTGAGTTAAAGAATAAATTTGGACAAGGCTCTGTGTATAGGGTGACAAGTGCTGCTGCAAATGCTTTGGCAGCTAGATTTTATCTTATGAAGCACAATTATGTGAATGCTAAAAAATATGCTGAGGCTGCTTTGGCTAAATATGGGGTAGAAAATATTATGGATTATAATCAAATAGGATATTCATCAAGGGTAGATAAAGGAACTATTACAATTGATGGTAAAGTAATTGATTTTGAAGTAAAATATCCAAATACTCAGTTTGGATATGATTATACTAACAATTGGACAGAAGACTATTTCCTTGGTTGTGCAAGCTCTACTTTTTCTTATGGATTCTCTACAGATATGATTCCTTCTCAGGCTCATATAAATTGTTTTAGCGAAGATGGCAATAGGGATATGGATGCAAGATGGAAATATTTTTACGTAAAAAATTACGGATATCTTAATAATAAACCTATAGATATTCCTTATTATATGGTAAATGCAAACAGAAATTATACTATTACAGTACCTGAGATGCTTCTTACAATAGCGGAGTGCGAAGCTAGGGTTGGAGATTATAATAAAGCAATTACATTGGTTAATCAATTAAGATTAAAAAGAATTGATTCTGCCGGGAAGATAAATTTAACGGCGACAAGTAAAGAAGAGGCTATTGGGATAGTTATTAGAGAACGCCGTCGGGAAATGGGCCCTATAAAAAGGCTGTTTGATGTGCGCCGTTATAACAGCAACGAGTATGCCGGAGATGATGTTACTATTGAACAGAACTTTTATAATTATACTCCTGCCGGCATTACTGTTTCCGGTGAAATAAAAAAATATGAATTAAAACCTAATGATAGGCGTTATGCCGCTTTAATTCCGGAGTGTGATATTCTTGCAGGTAAAGGACAATTAAAACAGAATACTTATTAAAAAAAATGAAACAATTATTTACAATTGGATTGGTGGTATTATTTACTATGTGGAGCACTGTACAGTCTCTATGTTATGAAATAAAGGGTAATGTAGCGGGTGTTAAAACCGGGACGGTAATTTTAACAGTAAAGGAGCCTGCCGATCTTGCATTTTCTGATACGGTAAAAATTACGAATGGAGCATTTTTATTAAAAGGAGAGATAAATGATGTGGTTTATGCCTCTTTACAGGTGTGTCCTACCGGAATGGAACCGGCTGGTATGTATATTTTATTGGAAAATTGTCCTATTCAAATTTCTGAGGATTGGGCAACCGTAATAGAAGAGTACGGTAACCGTGCATTTAAGGGGAATAATTATAAGGGTGGGGTAAATTGGAATCTCTCTCGTAAATATGACGGGCAATATGATAGTATCTCATCTCAGCCCAAATATGCTGCTTATAAGAAAGCTGCTACTGTTTTAACTGCTCTACGTGATAAAAAAGATGATGCATCTAAAGCTAAATACGAGGAGGTGAAAAAATCGATGGAGGCAGATGGCGATATACTCAGAAAAGAGTCGCAAGCTGCATCAATTAAGCTTATGTGTGAAAATAATGATCTTGAATTTTCGGCATATATATTCAATTTTATTTGTGCGAATATGACATTAGCCGAGATAGAAGATGTATTTAACAAGTTTACCCCCAAAGTTCAGAATTCTTTTTTTGCACAGGAGATAAAAGAAGAAATAAATAGCCTTAAGTCCGTTGCGCCGGGGCAACCTGCTCCAGATTTCACCCTTAAAACGCCATCGGGAGCTATGTTTACACTCTCCTCGGCAAAGGGCAAATATGTGTTAGTGGATTTTTGGGCTTCTTGGTGCGGGCCATGCCGTGCAGCTGTTCCTCAAATGAAAGAGTTGTATGCCAAATATAAAGAGAAAGGTTTTGAGATTGTGGGCGTTGCAAATGACAGCCGCAATAAAGACTGGTTAAAAGCAATTGATACAGATAGGTCTCCATGGATTCATACGATTGATGAGTTTCCTATAAAAAACAGACCAGCTAGAGTTAGCACCCTTTATGGTATCCATTATTTGCCAAGCTATTTTCTTATAGCTCCCAACGGTAAAATTATTGGTAAGATGGATGAGTCTGAGGTAAAAGTTAAGTTAAAAGAGATTTTTGGAGAATAAGCTAAAAATAGATATAAAATTGCGCCATAGTACCTATACAAATTTTGTAGCGGTAATATGGCGCAAATTTTTTAGAGCTGTCTTTAATTGGAATACTAGGGTAGGCGATAAGGAATAATTGTCTGT
>JAVXCW010000062.1:0-8016 GCA_036659275.1 Bacteroidales bacterium
TTCTCTGAAATTATTTGCTTTGTCTCTTTGTTCACGGCCCATAGAATTAAGGAGTCCACGGCCGCTGCTTTTGCCCCTTTAGTAATCTTACACCCAAGATTCTCGGCCTGTTTGAAAGTCAGCCATACTGGTAGTTTATAGTTTTTAAACTCGGCCAGCAGTGAAAGAAAAAAGAAATTATTCCCTCGATAGGCTGTTCCTCGAATATTACACGGTGGATGAATTGTTTCCGCTGGAGAAACCCACGGCTTTTTCCAGTCACTTTTGAGTTGCTCCATCCTCTCAAGGAGGAGTTTAGAATATTGTTCAGCTAGTTTATCAATTGCAGCACTCATTCATAGTTTTATTTTTTGACATTGTTTTGTTACTTCTTTTATCTCAAAGTCTATGAGAATAGGATTTAATAAAAAAAGATTTTTAATTTTTGTTAGTTTTCTATCATCAGTTGAGATAAGGGAATACTTTTGTAAATTACTATCTATCTTCACCTTAATGTCAATTTTTATTTTACTATTCTCATTTCGGAGTGCAATAATTTGATTAATAATGCTATTCACGGCATAATTTATCAGGTTAATCTCCTCCGATGTACGGATGGCGCACTCGAATTTGCTTTTTACAAAGTTTGAGCGATTTTGAATTTCAATTTCCACCTTTTCCATAGCACGTTTTTTTAATTAGAAGATGACAAAACTGTCTAAAAACTTAGTTTTTAGACAGCCTCATCATAGAAATTATACTGATTGTTTTACGTTTTTTTTCTTTTTTTGTTCCTGCTTTTGTTCCTGTTCTTGTTTTTCGGCTTGCTGTTCCTGTTTAGGCTTAATAAAGGTTATATCATGCCTATCAGCATCGTAGATTACTAATGACGAAAACAGTGTCCCATCTTTTTTAGTCATGTCTTTTATAAAAACAACGCCTCCGTTTTTAAGTGTATCTTTTTCAGTGACACTTAATGTTATTCCTGCTACTGTTTCTCTGATTCTGACTTTATCTAAAGCTATACATTCTAATTGTTTTGTTTGTTTATCAAGCGAGACTAACATTTTAATGGTTGTTCCATCCTGCTTTTGAATGGTTATCGGAGAACCGGCATGTCCGGTTTCTAAAATGTTTTTTTTCTGGTGCGTATTAAGGTAAGTGCCATAAATCGGCAAGTTTAGCTCCGGATACTTTTTTACGAATTGCATTTTAATATGTATCTTTCCGTCAGAACTTTTTGTTAAGGCTAATTTTCCATCTCCTTTTAGTTCATATCCATTCACGTTGCCCCAAAGCGACAACAGTGTTGTCTTTTCAAAATTCAAGAGCTTTTCAAGATTGTTTGTTTTCTCGAGTCTCTCTCTTGTGATCCCTATCCTAGATAGTTCATCCCAAGGAATTTCTTCAATTTTAAGTAGCATAATTTTTAATTTTTAATGAGTTAGTAATTTCTTGTTGATTATTTTTAATAAGATATTCATTCAAATCGTTACAATCAGAATATGAAAAACTCATATCCCGCACGTCAATTTTTTTTTCTTTTGCCGCCTCTTTTATTTTTTCCAGAGCCTTTCTGCCTGCTACATCGTTATCGAGATAGCACTCACAGATTTGATGTTCAAAAATGTAATTAAGAGCAGATTTTACATTATTAACAGAATTAAGCACAATAATATCGGTACTAGGTAGAGACTCATTTTTGAGCACTAAATCTGAAAGGAAGTTAAAAAAGCCCTCATATATTCTGACTGTAGCAGATTTTACATTATTAGAACATGTATTATTATTTGCGGCAATTGTAGTTAGTGCAGAGATTGTATTTCCCTTAAAATTTTTATTTCGCAGCACAAAGCCGCCTGCATTATTTTTAAATGCAAGAGAAAAATATGTTTTCCCTTTATTGATATATATGACCTCCTTGCAGAATCTAACTGCAAGTTCTACCGGAATATGTCGCTCTTTTATGTAGTTTTTTAAAGGGAAAAAGAATACCTCTTTTACTGAATGTATCTCAATACCTCCCTGATCTTTTTGCCCGTTATCGGAATGCAATAAATTCATAGGAGTTTTGGCCTCGCTATGCTCCTGGCAACAGAAATTTGTGATATATTCTTTTGCTTGAGTAAAATTACACCGCTTTAGATATTGTACGAGTGATATATTATCTCCCCCTCTCCCTTGTCCGAAGTCATACCATAAATTTTTAGTATAGTCTATTTTAAAAGATGCTTCTTTTTCATCACGGAATGGAGATATAAACATTCCATAATAATGCTTATCCTTTTGAGGCTCAAAAGGAAACCCAAGTTCTTGAAGAATATCTACGATAGGATATTCTTTGATTTCGTTAATGTCTTTCATGAAAATATATTAAGGTATATATAAAACCTCTCCACTTTATCAGCTTCTAAATTTATTGCAAATATATAATTCTACTTTGTTTTATGCAAATAATATTTGCATAAAACAAAGTAGAATACATAAAAGTAAACTACCTATTGCATAACATGAAATATCTCAGACTGATATTGCAATAATCTTATTGTAAATTGTAGTACATTTGCGAAAAAACAAAATTATGGGAGATCGAAGAAAAGCACAGCAGCTAAGACGCATTAAGAATATTCCGTCCGATAATAAGCTTAAATTTTTATGGGATATGATGCTAGAGGAAGATTTAGTACAGAAAGATATTGCAGCTATTTTAAACTGTACAAGACAGTATATTTGTCATATGATGAATGCTGAAGATATGAAACTATCCCTATTAAAGAAAATAGGAGAAGCTACATCAAGAGAGCTTATATGCTATTATGCACCAAGGAACGTGTTGGGGGATAAATCTGAGATAGAAAAACAATTAAAAGAAAATGGACAAGAATATAAACAAGAACAATTAAAAAAACTTACTGATATAGAAAAAACTATTGCTCTAATAAAAAAATCTCTGGAGGGTGAACTACCACTGAATATTTAGTCCACCTCGTACAAGTATATTATTACCCTAAGATTGATACAAAATTGGAAGCCGGGAGCTCCTTTAGTAGTCATCATCCTCATGATTACTTTCCAGCCTCTTCAACTCATCATTCATAATGATTCTCATCTCTCCCTTAATTTTCTTATAATTTTGTTGAACTAAATCTTTTAAATTGCCCTGTTCCACCTCAGCTAATTTGGGTATATCTTCCCAGTCCCTTTGTTCTTTTTTCCTTTTTTCGTTATCCACCACAATTTCAGCATGAAAAAACTTCTTATCAATTTTCTGATTAAAGTTATCTGCTACCTGGCCAACAAACTCACCTTGTGATAGGGAACCGATTTTGCTTGCCGGCAATATATCTTCAAGCTGATAACTTATGCTTATTGAGGAATTATCTTCTCCGATACTTTTACTCTGCTTTTTTTTATGCTCCTTTCCAAAACTCTTACTCAAACTATCAGCCGTCTTACCCTTAACCATCCCGGAGAAAAGATTTCCGATGGTGTTAGCTATCACGTCTGCCTCCTTATCCCCATAGTCACGAATTATTTGTGAAAAATCCTGTGCCCCACACGTAATTGCAACTCTATTGGAACGGGCTGTAGCTATAAGGTTGTCAAGCCCTTTGATATATATTGTCGGCAGTTCATCTAAGAGAACGGCACACTTTAATCGTTTTTTTCTGTTGATAATTTTAATGATTCTACTATTATATAGAGACAGTGCTGCTCCATAAATATTCTGCCGATCCGGGTTATTACCGCAACAAACAATTTTAGGCTCATCCGGATTGTTTATATCAAGCGTAAAATCATCACCCGACATTACCCAGTAAAGCGTCGGAGAAGATAACCTTGTAAGTGGTATCTGTGCTGAGGCAATCTGTCCTTGCAACTGATCTTGTGCGTTATTTTCTTTTGCGTTAATAAAGGGGGTCAGATAGTTATGTAATTCATCATAACTTACAAGAACATCAAATACATTTTCAAATGGCTGCATAAGCATTTCAATTGCGTGCGGTAAGGTACAGTATTTACCATTCTGATATATTTTAAGAAACCAAATTATAGCTGCGAACAATATGATTGGAGATTCGACAAAAAAGTCTCCTTGTTTTTGTATCCACGATTTGTTCAAATTTATCATAACTGTATAGGCAGCTTCATAGGCATCCATTATTTCATCTAAAAATTTTGCATTAATAGGATTGGCTCTGTGAGAATATTCAGGGTTATCAAAATTTAATATATATATACTTGGTTGTATTGCGTATTTATCAGCGTTATCTCGGAGTATGTTATATATTTCATAAGTCAAATCGGGATATTTATAGTCATACAGATACATGGTATAACCTTTTTCAATCATCTGTCGCATAAAAAAAGAATATACTGCATATGACTTTCCTGAACCGGGTGTACCTAATACCATCGTTGCCCGAAATGGATTAACTATATTTATCCAGCCTTTATATTTCTTTTTTTTATATTGAAAAATGGTAGGAATATTTATTGAATCTTCATTTTTACGGAGTACGGTGTCCTGCATGAAAGTATCTTTATCTTCATCCAGATTGTAATTATTGCCTATTTTTTGAGATAGCTTAGCAAAACTATATAGCATTATAAGATAACCAACGATCACAAGGATGATGTATATTGCTCCTGCGAACTTCATAGAAAAAAAGAAAAAAAACAATCCTACGCTTAAAAAGGTAATTACGCTCATCCATGAAAAATCTGTCTCAGACATACCTTTATTAGATATCGCCGCCACGAGTAACGCTATAAGAACGCCTGTCTTGGTTATAAAAATATTTTTATATAATCCTGCATCTAAACAGATTTTTAATAATACATCGAAGATAATGTTTGTTACACCAAATTGATGTAAATACACATATGCATAATAAAGGATATCAAGTATTACCAGTATCGTAGCACATGCATATAGCATCGATGTTCTATTTTTAGATTCTTTTGACATAAATTAATTATTGAGAGTTAGTTGCATATTTTCGCCTCCTTGTCTTTCTTGATTTGCTCGTAAATCTTTAAAGAAATCGGAACTACTATCCGGTATGTAGAAGTTTGTTAATCGTGCTGCTATACAGAAGTAAGTATTCGGACGACTGTGCTGTACTCGGTAGTACTCTTGATTGTCAAATGTAATTTTTCTCTGTTTAGTATACCCCTTTCTCTCTCCCTCTGTCCATACCTCCCGCTTACTTTCAAAAATATTAGCCGAATAAGCCTTACCCAATTCCGAACCTTTGAATATATTTTTTGTCGTATGATCAATAAAGTATACTCCAAAAATTCGTCCATCAGAATTAATATTGTATTTAACATCTACGTTTTTCTTTTTTAGCATACGTTGAAAATGTGTAAACGAAGTTGCATGTGACATACAAGATCCTATTACTCCTCTTAATTTATTTTGAGCTCCAATATTTTTGGATAATTTTTTATTCTTTTCAAAACTATCTTTAAGAGTTTGCATATCTATTCCAACATCTTTTGCAGAAATTATAGGTGTTGCCTTTTCTCCATTTCTCATACCTTGGAAATAACATGAAAAACTTTCTTGACCTGTTACTTGATCTACGTATGAAATTTCTTCTACTTTAACGTCCGCCGATTCCATGACGGCAATGTATTCTTTTATATTGCAAACATTATATTTTAATACCAGTTCCGATTTATCTCTGATATTTTTAATTGTCTTTGCATTAATATCTGTTTTTTTACCCTTACTACGTTGTTGATTTTTACTTTTTACTAATTTAAACTTGTCTTCAAATTCAACAGCTATTGCTCTTGATCGTCTTTTTTCAAAAGAATCGTTTATCTTTTTCCCATTCGGCATTACTCTGTATGCTACAATATGATAGTGTAATCTATCAATATCTCGATGCTTAAAAACACAATATGGCTGCTGTCCATATCCCATTTTATGCATATACTCGACAATCATATTATTAATATCTTCCTCTGTTATCTTATCTTCTGGATCCGGATTAAAGGAGACATGAAGAACGGGCTTTTGAGTGCGAATATTAGCCTTTTCTAATACCTCAAAATATTTCACACATGCCTCTAAAGGTATATCCTGTTCTAAATGTATATTTTGCATCTGATTGGAAAATACACACTGTGCTTTTCCTTTCTTCACTTTCTTGACATTATAATCAAGGCTATCCCTTACCAATTCCGCCGGATCATGAATTTTAATTATCATTTATAAGAATCTTCTATATTTTTTTACTTTCGGATCTAATAAAATGCCATCATTGCTCGCACTTTTGTGTTGCACTCCTCTCAAATTACTAATGATATCCAAAACGGAATATTGATTAGAGGAAAGCACCTCTACTTTTTTCGCTATTTGTCTGACTATTGTATCTTTAATTTGTGACGTAGAATATATCATTGCACTTGTGCCGGCAAAAGTATTTATATATTGTACTATAGATTTCGATACATTAACAATATCTCCTTGTTTGAGCTGTGTGTATTGAGTAAAGATATTCGCCTTAAGACTTCCATTTCTGCCAACCACTAAAACTCCTGTTTTATTTCTCTCTCCTAATTTGTGACTTGAAATAAACTTAGCAACATCCATGCTGCTCCTTACTATATAATCTGTTTCAGGATTAAAGTCTTTATCAAACACCTGTTTATCAAACGTAAATAACTTTATACAATTAGTTATTTTTGGTTCTATAAATTCTTCTTGTAGTACGTCAGTATCATTAAAAACACAATATTTTCCACTTGTTAAATTAATGATTATTCCTTCTTTGACAAGATCTCCGAACTTTTTTTTCAATTTTGATAATTCTTCTCTATCTCTTTTGCTACAAAACAATTGTCCGCTCGGGTGATTGTGCACTAGATACAGTGCTTCAGGTTGCATTTTATATACAGCATCACTAATTGCGGAGTGATTTATCATTGTAGTATAAAAATCACCAAAGGAAAGATAAATAATAGTTGGTTGTTTATCTTTCACGAGGCAGCAAAAAGCATGTTCACATGAATTATTCTGTAGTTGTCTAAAAATAAATGCAGCATCTTTATGTGATTCAATTTTTGCTCCAGCCATAAAATCAAATGCATTAGATTCTCTATAAATACGTTCCACATTGCAAAATTCCCCCTCTTCAAAATATTCCTGCTTGTTTTTAATTACCTCACTTGAGGTATTAAGAGAGCCTTTGTATAGTTCCTTTTTCATGTTATTAAATTATCTTTTATTGTTTCGTCGGAGTATTACATTTAGTTTCATATTGCTTATCGTTTATCTATGTGTTCCCATGTTTATTTTTTTAATGGGGGAGAAATCTCCCCCGTGAAAAAACTAACCTTGATTATTTATTTCCGGATTGACGGTTCCGGGGTACCGTTTTTATCTAATTTTGTAAATATATTTGCTAAATTATTAAATGCTTGCAGCATTTTTTTTGTATCATCTTGCAGTTTATGTGTATAATATGCAGCCTGTTTTACAGTCATATTCTGTCTTCGTTGGTTAACAGCCTTCACATATTGATTATAATTATTGCCTATTTTTTTTATCTCATACTTCAGTTCAATCATCATTTGCTCTGTTATTACTGCTGCATTGCCGGGTTTTTCTGACCTATTTTTTAGTATTTTTGTTTCAAAGATGCTATCTCTAATAAATTTACTTCGCGACTTATAACCCGCTAGTTCCATTTTTTTTTGCAAATCATCTGCTTCTTGCACGGTGTATCTACACATATACATAATTGTTCTACCCTTTTTTTTCATTATTAAAATTTACGACTTTGAAGTAAATTAATTCGCTTTGCGCACAAGTTCGTTTACAGCAGTAAACGAGTTTTTGTATTACAAAGACACAACTTGCTATAGGTTTTTTATTCCATTGAACAAATGTAAAAACAAAATTCAATATAGCAACAAATATTTGCGCAAATATTTGTTGCTACTAGTAAAAAATTCTTACATTTGTAGAATAGTAGAAGTATATACAAATAGAACAGTAGAATAGTAGAAGTATATACA
>JAVXCW010000063.1:0-7959 GCA_036659275.1 Bacteroidales bacterium
TTTGCTGTTAGTTTTGCGTTTGCGCAGAATATAACGGTTACGGGAACTGTGTCGGATGCTAAAGACAAGTATCCTCTTACAGGTGCCGGAGTCCAAATTAAAGGACATACAGGCGGAGTAGCAACAGACCTTGACGGAAAGTACTCCATTAACGCTAATGCAAAAGACGTATTAGTTTTTTCTTATCTAAATTATCTAACTATAGAAATTCCAATTGGCGGCAGGAGTGTTATTAATGTAGAGCTGAAAGAAGACGTATTGCTATTGGATGAAACCGTTGTTATTGGTTATGGAACAGCTAAAAAGATAAGTTCTGTAGTTGGTGCTGCAACAACTGTTAAAACAAAAGTATTCGAGAACAGACCTGTTGCAAGTGCCGGTGATGCACTTCAAGGACAAGTAGCCGGTTTACAGGTTTTCACCTCTTCGGGAGAACCTAGTGCTACTGTTTCTATGCGTTTAAGAGGTGTTAACTCTATTAACGCATCAACCTCTCCTTTATTTATCCTTGATGGTTCTCCTGTTAGTTCATCGGTGTTTACTACATTAAGCTCAAATGATATTGCTAATATCACAGTA
Source organism: Bacteroidales bacterium (assembly GCA_036659275.1). Lineage (GTDB taxonomy): Bacteria > Bacteroidota > Bacteroidia > Bacteroidales > UBA932 > Egerieousia. The sequence goes on from JAVXCW010000063.1 coordinate 580, forward strand.
TTAAAAGATGCCTCATCAACAGCAATTTATGGATCTAGAGCAGCTAATGGTGTTGTTTATATTACAACAAAAAAAGGGACAAGCGAAAAAGCAACTATTAAATTAGGTGTTCAATATGGACTTTCCAACTTAGCAAATAATCCACAGGATATGATGAATTCGACTGAATATTTTAACTTTAGAGAAATGGCGGATCCAGCACTTCTTAACAATACTCAGTTCCAAGATCTTAAGAAATTCCGTTTGGGTAATAATATTTCCACAGACTGGAGAAAATGGATTCTTAACGAGAATGCGCCTACAGTAAGTGGAGATTTAAGTATTTCAGGTAGAACAAATAGCACCGATTATTACATTTCTTTAGGCGCATTTGATCAAGATGGTATAGAGCCATATTCTAGCTTAACTAGATATTCTATTAGATCTAACATTAATACTAAACTAAATTCATGGTTAAAATTTGGTATTAATTTAGGCTTAACTTATCAAGAAACAGAAACTGCCGCTTACTCAAGTAGAAGGAATTCTTGGAGTAACCCAATGAGCATTGCAGACTGGTATCTTCCATACGCAACTCCTTATGATATATTAACAGACGATAATGGTAATTTTATTGGCTATGGAGAAGAGCAGCAGAAAATTACTGATATGGGGACATGGAATTATCATTATTTAGTGGGACTTCAACCATCCAGTAGATCTTATTTAAGATTAAACGGTAATATGTATCAGGAGATATCTCCTATTAAAGGTTTGGTATTTAGAGCTGTTCAGGCTTTAGAAGGATTTGACTATCGTGCTAAAGATAAGGTGTTAGGAGATAAAAATAAATTATTTACAACATCTGCTTCAGAAAGGTTTGACAGATCTTATCGTTTAACAGCCACTAATACAGGTGAGTATAAATTTTCTGTTGCAAAGGATAATAACTTTGTTGTATTGTTGGGACAAGAGGCTATTATTAGCAATTATGAATGGTTTTCGGCATCATCCACAGGTCAATCAGATAATCGTACAAATAATGTAAATCAAGGTTTAGTTTTTGGGAAGCCAGGATATGAATTAACAGAGTCGGCATCTAACTCTTATTTTGCACGTCTTTCTTATGATTATAAAGAAAAATATTTTTTAGATGCTACATTTCGTAGTGATGGTTCTTCTTTATTTGGTGCAAATAAAAGATATGCTAACTTCTACTCTGTAGGAGCAATGTGGAACGTAAAATCGGAGAGTTTCTTAAAGAAAGTAGATTGGGTTAATAAACTCCAATTTAAAGCTTCTTATGGAACAACAGGTAACTCAGGTATTAATGAGTATCTTGCAAACGGTTTAATGGGTGTAGGTGCAAATTACGATGGTAAACCTACTTGGTATTTAAGTAGTGTTGATAATCCGGATTTAACATGGGAGACAATAGAAGCTCTAAACATTGGTATTAGTACACGTTTATTCAACTTTATGAACGTGGAATTAGAGTTCTATAATAAGAATACAAAAGATATGTTACTAGAAATTCCTTACTCTTACGCAACCGGTTTTAGCGGTGGTTGGGGTAATGTTGGTAATATGAGAAATAGAGGTGTTGATTTAACATTAGGATTTGATATACTTAGTACAAAAGATTTTTACTTAAATGTTACAGGTAATTTTAACTATAATAAAAATGAAGTGACAGCACTTTTTGGAGGCCGAGACGAATTTGTTGTAGCAAATACCGGTATAAAATATCAGGTAGGCAAAGCATTAGGTGATTTTTATTATGTAAGATATGCAGGGGTAGATCCGGCAACAGGTAAACAATTATGGCTTGATAAAGATGATAATGTAACTACAGAATACAGTGAAGATAATAGTGTATTTACAGGGAAACAGCGTTATGCACCTTATGCAGCAGGTTTGCAGATTGATTTTTCATGGAAGGGATTATCAGCTAGCGCAAGTCTTTCGGGAGTATTTGGGAAATGGACTTTAAATAATACAAGATATTTTACCGAAAATGCAAACTTTTCAAATGATATGAATCAAACCACAGAGATGTTAAATATGTGGACAACTCCTGGCCAAATAACTTCTATTCCTAGAGCAGGTGAAACAAGACATTTTGATACACATATTTTAGAAAATGCCTCTTTTGTTCGTCTAAAAAATGTACAAATTGCATATGATTTTCCTAAAACATGGATGAATAAGACAGGATTTCTTAGCGGCTTAAGAGTTTATGTTGTTGGTAGAAATTTATTAACATTTACAAATTATTCAGGGTATGATCCCGAGGTTGACTCTAATCTCCAATTAGGAAATTATCCAAACTCTAGACAGTACTCATTTGGAATAGAGTTAACATTCTAATATTTTAACATTAAAAAATTATAGAAATATGAAAAAATTTATATATATAATATTATCTCTAGTATTTCTGACTACTTCTTGTAGTTTGGACAAGATGCCGTCTGGCTATATTGATACTAGTACAGCTGTAGAATCTGTTGAAGATGCTGCAAAGGTAAGGGATTACCTTTATTTGGGTTTAAGAGGGATGTACTCAGGCTCATATATCTACAGCAATGAGATTTGTTCAGATATTTTCCACGCATCGTTTGGATTTGGGAACAGAATGGGAGAGTTTTACAGATGGGAATGGACAGCAACAAATGGTACAGCAGAAAGCTTATGGGCTGACTGTTACTATTTAACCGCAGTAGCTAATTTTCTAACTGAAAAAATAGATAAATTAGATAACACTAAATTTTCGGAGTCAGATAAAGCTGCATTAGAGCTTTATAAAGGAGAATGCAACTTTGTTAAAGCAGCTACAATGTTTGAGTTGGCACAGAGATTTTGTGATGTTTATTCTGCCTCTACAGCAGCAAGCAGTATGGGAGTTATGTTAGTAGACAAGTATGCACCAACTTCGGATCAGACTTCTTATCCCGGCAGATCTTCTTTGGCCGATACTTACAAATTTATTAATGAGCATTTATCAAAGGCAGCAACGGCAATAGCAAGCGTTTCTGGTAAAGAGGCATCTATGTACATTACTATAGATGCTATAACAGCAATGCAAGCTAGGATAGCCTTAGTAACAGGTGATTATGATACAGCAATAGCTAAATCAACAGCTCTTATATCTGGCGGGAAATATCCTTTAATTAGTACAAAGGATGAATTTACTAAATTATGGACTAATGATAGTGGTAAAGAGTGTATGATGCAGTTGTATGCAGATTATGTTGCTAAATCTCTTCCGGCTTCTTGTAATTATAATTATGTTTCTCTTGGCGCAGATGGATTATATTCTCCGGATTATATTCCTACATCATGGTTATTTAATTTATATGATAAAAAAGATATAAGATATACTACATGGTATACAGAACAGACCCTTACTTATGGAACCATAAAAGGTAAGGCAGTAATATTAAATAAATTTCCTGGTAATCGTGAATTGCAAGATGCTAGTAAAAAGACATCTGATTATATAAATAAGATTAAATTATTTAGAATAGCAGAGCAATATTTAATAGCAGCAGAATCTTATGCTTTAAAGGGTGGTAATGATGCTGTTGCATCTGATTATCTTAATCAATTGCGAGCAAAAAGAATTCCAAGTTATGTACCACAAACGTATGCGGGCAATAATTTAATTACCGAAATCCGTAATGAAAGAGTTAGAGAACTTGTAGGGGAAGGATTTAGAGTATTAGATATTAAGAGGTATAATGCAGGATTTAATCGTTCAAAAAGCCAAAATTCTCAAATTATAAGTAATGCAGGATCGGCTTTAACGGAGTTATTATCAATTGATGCATCTAATTTTAGATTCTTGTGGCCTATACCTAAAGCTGAAATTGATGCCAACCCACAAATTAAGGGTCAACAAAATAATGGTTATTAATAATTTAATTTTTAGAAAATGATAGTCTTAAAAAATATAACAAAGAAACTACTCTCTTTAATTATGGTATTGGGTATAGTTACTTCTTTTGTATCGTGTAGTAATGATTTAAAAGATGTAACATATAATCCAGAAAATAATAGCATAACTTTTAAAGAGGCTTCGGCATCCTATGATTTAACAGGAGATGCTGTTGTAGTTAAATTGCAACGAGGAGTTGCTAATAGCGCTGTTACAGTTAATTTAACTCTTACAGATCCTAAAGGGATATATAAATTAGCTACACCAAGTGTTACTTTTAATGAGGGTTCTTATTCTCAAGATGTAACTTTGGAGTATGATATAACAAATCTTAAGCCCGCTGTAGCATATGATTTTACTCTCTCTTTTAATGAGGCAGATAAAGCCATATCGGGAGTTGCAATTTTTAAAGCTAAAGCTTCATTACCTCTTGAATACCACGATTACGGTACAATAGCTTGGACAGGTGGTTCATGGCTAAAAAGGACTCCTAGTAATAAGACAATTTACAAACTTCAATTAGCCAAGTATACCACAAATTATTATAGAATTGTTGGCTTTTATGGGAGTAAAACAGATTTAGAGTTTAACATCCAAAATAACTTAGCCGTAATTACTTCACCGCTACCGTCTTTTTATAATTCAGGTGATGTTAAGGATTATCCTCTTTATAAATTTGTTACTGCTGCTGTGCATTCTAAGTATGGTATTGGTACTGCCTGGGTAGATTCTGATAGTAGTTATACTGTTTGGAGTGGGCTACAAGCTGGCGGTAAAATTGTAGCCGGGAGTAAATTTAGTGTAGATTCTTATTATACTGTTGATGCCGGATACTTTGGATGGAATACAGATATATTTACAGTTACTGCCGTAAAATAATAATATATTTTACTAATACAGATAAAGAGAGAGTGTCTGGAAAAGGCACTCTCTTCTTAAAAAAAGTGCTCTCATTTGAAACTAATAAAAAAATATAGAATGAAAAATTTTTTGTTGTTTATATTATTGTTTGCAATGTCGTTACCGGTATATCCACAGAATAAGGTTAAAAAATCTGACTTAATATCTGCCTCAATTGCAAAGCACATGCTTGATAAAAATCTAGTATTTTACATGACAAATGTAATATCTGATATGGGAACACAAACGTACCCAGAGGGATTAAAAGTTACATTGATTGACAGTAAATTTACATGTAATCTGCCATTTAGAGGAAATTCAAGCGTCTCAACTTATGGGAGTCAAGATTTATATATTAAGGCTGAGGACGTTCCGGTAAATATAACTAGTGAGTATAATGAGAAAAAGAAATTATATAAATTATCATTTACTTTTAAGAGTACGCATGATAATGAATTATTTGAAACTGTAATTAAAGTATTCACAACAGGAAAAACTAATATTGAAATTTATTCTTCTAAAAGATCGACAATGAATTATTCTGGAGGGATGTACGTAGATTAAAAATAAAATTAAAGATATATATAAGTATATGAAAAAAATATTTGTAAGATTGTTCTTGTGTTGTACATTGTTTTTATTTTTTGCTGCGTGTTCAAAAGATACTCCGGCAGAGATTAAATTAGATAGTACTTCAATATCTATTCCTAATGATAATACAGCCATGACATTAGCTGTAACGTCTAATGTAGATTGGAGTTCTTCTCAAAGTACCAATGTTGGATTTATTGTTACTCCACAGGCAGGTGGGCCTGGCGTAACATCGGTGTCAATTAGTGCTTTACCTAATACAACAAATGCAGTAAAGGCGTCAGATTTAACAATTACGGGTGCAGGAGTTAGTGCTGTTGCAAAATTAACTCAACAGTCATTAATGTTTTCTATCTCTCCAACAACACTTGAGATGGAAGCGACTGCAAGTTCAAAAAAATTTGAAATAAAATCGAATACTTCGTGGAAAATTTCTAGTGATGGTTGGCCTGCTTGGATAAAAAGTGTATCGCCAAATTCAGGTAATGGAGACGCTCTTATTACTTTATCTGTAAATGATAATCCGGATAGAATATTCCAAAAATATACTTTTAAGATTACTTATGGATCTACTTGGGGTTCTATACTTTTAACACAAAAAGCAGCGCATAACGATCCTCCTAGTAAACCTAATAATATTAAACCTCAAGCAAATTCCCAAAAGGTGTCTATTATGCCATTATTTAGTTGGGATGCCTGCACCGATATCAATAAAGATGAATTAAAATATACTGTAAAGTATTCTGTTGACGGAGAAAATTGGAATGTGATTGATGCCGGTAAAAATACCTCTGTGAATATGGCTGTAACTGCAAACGTGCTAAAAGCAAATACCAGATATTTTTATAAAGTAATTGTGGACGATGGTTATGATGGTGGTGTTACCGAATCTGATATTTCAACTTTTTATACCGGTGATGCAGATGCCTACGCAGATGGCAGTTATACTGTTTATCAAAAGAGTTTAAAGAGTAGTCCTATAAAATTAGTGTTTACAGGGGATGGTTATTTACCACAACATTTTAAATATGGCGAATTGTTTGATAAAAATATAGATGAAGCTATAGAGGCCTTATTTGCAGTTGAACCGTATAAAACTTATAGAGAATATTTTTCTGTATATAAAGTTGCATCATATTCTGTAGAGGCAGGGGTGAGTGATGATGTTAAAGGTATTAAGAAAAACACCTCATTTTCTGCTAGATTAACCGGCGGTACAGGGATAACTTGTAATGCAGATAAAGTTTTTGCATATGCCCTTAAAGTGGAAGATATGGTTGAAAGTGATTTGCAAAAGACATCAATCTGCTTAATTATAAATGCTAATGTATATGCAGGAACATGTATACAATATATTGATGGTAAGAGTATAGGAATGGTTCCTGTTACCAGAGGTAGCAATAGTATGACAACGTTTAAAAATGTTGTATGTCATGAATATGGTGGCCACGGATTTGGTAGATTGGCAGATGAGTATACAAATTATGAGACTCAATTACCGGAATCCGAAAAAAATAAATTATTAACATGGCAGGAATCTCATTATTCATTAAATGTTTCACCATATCCTGAATCAACAAAAGTGCCTTGGTCTAAGTTTATTGGACTTGCTAATTATGATCATGTAGGGGTTTATAGTGGAGCTTATCTTTATAAATTGGGCGCTTATAAATCTGAATTTATAAGTTGTATGGTTGATAATAGATTGTATTACAATACTCAAAGTAGATATCTTATTGTTGAGAGAATTCATAGTGTTGCCGGGGAACAGTTTTCATTAGATGAGTTTATTGCTAAAGATGTGCAAAAAGCCCCTGTTGAAACTAAAACACATTATGATATGTCTAATTTTGTGCCATTAGCTCCTCCAATATTAAGGTATAAATAATTATAATTAAGACAACTTTTTAATATTAGCGCTATACAAAATATTTAATGCTTTTTTGGATGGCGCTTTTTTTGTGAGTACATTT
>JAVXCW010000064.1:0-7641 GCA_036659275.1 Bacteroidales bacterium
TTATTGAACTCTTTCCAAAATATAGAGAAAATGAAAAATATAATCTGCATCAACAACTCTCCTCTCCCGAGACAGGTGTACACAATTGATAATATCATATATAAGAAAACATGGTGTGTCTTAATTGACACACCATGTTTTTATAGCATTTTAACCTACTAACTAAGATTATGGTAATGCAAGGAAAGCAGCAGCAAATGCCAAAATAGCATAAAGCTCAGGGAATACGGCAAGGATAAGTGTTTTTCCAAATACGTCTTGTCCGTTTGCCATTTCATTAATACCGTTAGCTACTAACGAAGCTTGTTTAAGGGCAGAAAAGAAACCAACCAAGCCTAAAGATACACCTGCAGCGAGTACAGCAAGTGATGCATTAATGGTCATAGTCTGCATAGCTGTAATTTTACTAAGCATTAAGAAGAAACCGGCAAATCCGTATAGCCCCTGCGTAGAGGGAAGGGCGCATAAAATCATTGCAGAACCAAAAAGATCGGGGTTTTTCTTAAGTGCCCCAATAGTTGCGTTACCGCCAATTGTTACACCGTATGTACTTCCGATACAAGATAGTGCCAACATAATGCCTAATCCAATATAGGCGAGAAAGAATGGTAATTGTTCCATAATATTAAATTTTTATTGTTTGTTATTATTTTTTCGTGTTAATCCTGTTTTGTTTTTGCAAGAGGAGAGTAGGCTCTTCCGCCTCCCTCAAATCCGGCATTTTTATAAAATTCTACAAATGTAAGACGCATAGGGTGTACAAAAGCTCCCAATCCCGATAAAAATAGTACGGCTGTATGTCCTACAAGTAGCATAAGTACTGTAAAGAACCACCCTATATAAGGAATTCCAGACATTTGCATGGCAACAGAATTGACAACAAGTCCAAGAATACTCCCCGAAGTGGCAAGCCCAAACAGCCTAATATAAGAAAGCATATCTCCAAATACCCCTGTTACATCATAAAGGGCAGCTCCACCTTTAAATAATCTGACAATGATATTTTTATGGTTTGAGGTAAAAAATATGATTAATGCCAAACCTGCATAACCCATATAGTTTACTAATGTAGGAATATTGAATTTCATTTCTGTAGATGCATACCATACAGCACCCCATGCAATGAATATTGCCCATCCAATATTATGCAATCCGGCTGTAATCCCTTTTGTTTTCATAAGGAAAATTGCATTTAGCAATCTTGCAAAGATAATCTGTACCAGTCCAAATATAATTGCGAACCAAAACATTTTCATATCGGAAAAGAATAATTGTTTAATATTCTCAGGCATAGGAATTAAATCATATATTTTTGTTCCAAAGAATGTTCCGCCTAGGGCAGGCATTATAATGGCTCCCAATCCTAGAAAAGCAACCAATTTACCGTAGTTGCTAAATTTTGGAACTTTAAAGTTTACAATTAATCCTGTTAATAAGAGAACAAATCCGTATCCCATATCTCCCAAGCAAAATCCAAAAAATAACATATAGAATGGCGCAAAAAACAGGGTGAGGTCTAATTCACCATATTTAGGAAGCATATACAACTCCCCTATAGGTTCATACAACTTACCAAAAAAATTATTTTTTAATTTAACAGGGGGATTATCTTCTGTTTTGGCTGCATCCTTAAGATAATAAATATTATTATCTTCAAGATATTTATCTACTTGCAAATCAATTTCGGTAGGGGCGAAGCCTTCAAAAATTACAATGGTCTCTTCTGCCTGCTTTTGTGAAGCCGTGTTGGCCATGTAAAGATCTAGACTCAAAAACAATTCATGTTTGCGCTCTTCAAATTGTTTAATGATATTGGTTGTAGCAAGAAGTTCTGTCTTGTTATTTTCAATTTTTTTGTTCAGCAGAGCAATTTGCTGTTCCAATATATTTGCAGAGGTACTTGGGAACTTGCATTCTTGCTCCTTAAATAAATAAGGTTCCCCTTCTGTTTGTAGAATTGTAAAATAAACTTTGCCGTTTTCCTTATTAATAATATATAGCGGATATTCTTGTTCCCATTGTGAATTAAAACGCTTCTCCGATATTGTATAAAAATGAGGAATAAATCCTGCCGTTTTTATTTTATCAAAGTTCTCCTGTGTAAATAAGCCCCATGGACGAGCCTCAAAAACGGCCACTTTAGCCTCTTTAAGAGCCGCATTTAATTCATCTTTGAGTGATATTTTGGTTTCAAATACTTTAAGAATATCGTCTGATGTTTCTAAATAGGAAGGGATAGCAATGCCCTTCTGTGTTGCAGTCTCCTTAATTATTTTAAGAGATCTAATAGCAGCATTATAACTAGCTATTTTATCAAACTGTTCCATAGAATAACTATCAATAGCTCTATGTTGCCTAGTAACATCAACTACACCTAGTTCCTGAAGATTTTGCAGGAATTCATCGGCTTCCTTATGAAAAATCACAAAGGAGTATTTTGTCATTTTTTTTATCATTTGTTCTCCTCCTCTTCTTCTATTAAGTGCCTGGTTTTAACTATTTTTTGAGATGCTTTAGATAAATTTTCTTCATCTTCCATGTATCTCTTTATCTTCCTTATTGCCTCTTGATATCCGGGAATCTGCACTTTTTCGTAAAGATTAACCTTTTGGGTTGTCTTCTTCCTTGAAAAATCTAATAATCTCATTTTTTCCAAGTATATTTCAGATTCAATTCCTATTTGCGCCAATTGTTGTAGAATTTTTACACCATCGGTATACCAAAGTGGTTTTTTAAAAACGTCAAATTCCTTAACATCATATATAACCTCTACAAGTGATGGCGTTTTTACTCCGGCTATTTTGTCTGTTTTAAGGACAACATCCTTTACTGATATAAGTCCCGGGTCAAATTCATTCCAAAGGGCGGCAAGATATTCGTAAGATTTTAATGAGGCAGATAATTTTTCCATAAGTTCATCACTTTTGGCCTTAGCACGCTTAACCTCCAACCTTAGCGCACTCTCTTTATTTTTTAGAGTAGGCAAGGCATTGGTCCTTATCTTTAACTGCTTGTTAAGATCGTTGAGCGATGTTTTATTAAATTGGAATTTTATTGCCATAATTATTTACTTCCTTTCCAATATTTATCAACAAGGTTTTGTTTTATACTAAGCTCTTCGGGTTTAAAATATTTTCCAAAGAGTTCCCATGCAGTATCAAGCATCTGGTCAATTTTAATATTAACATCAATTGCTAGAAGCCTTGTGGAATATTCTTTTGCATAATCTAAACAACGCAAATCGTAATCGCTAAGATCAAACCCATTTTCTAGTTTAGTTTTGGCATTTGCGGCATCTGCATAGAGACGTACACCGGTATTCATAACTTGTCCGTGGTCTTCTCTAGTTTGTTTTCCTATAACTAATTGTTTAAGACGCGATAGTGAACGGAATGGGTCTATAATAACCTTCCCTGTATCGGAATCGTTTCTTAAGAAAAGTTGGCCTTCTGTAATGTAACCTGTATTATCAGGAATTGCATGTGTAATATCTCCGTCATTAAGAGTTGTAACGGCTATAATTGTAATAGACCCTCCATTAGGAAGTTGCACTGCTTTTTCGTATATTTTTGCAAGATCTGAATAAAGAGATCCCGGCATTGAGTCTTTTGATGGAATTTGATCCATACGGTTACTTACAATAGAAAGGGCATCGGCATATAATGTCATATCTGTAAGGAGAACAAGTACCTTTTCATTTTTATCTACTGCAAAATATTCAGCTGCCGTTAATGCCATATCTGGAATAAGCAGACGTTCAACAGGAGGTTGTTCTGTAGTATTTACAAAACTGATAATCTTGCTAAGAGCTCCTGCGTTTTCGAACATTTGCTTAAAGTATAGATAATCGTCATTTGTAAGTCCCATACCACCAAGAATAATTTTGTCTACGTCTGCCCTTAGGGCAACATTTGCCATAACTTGGTTATATGGTTGATCTGGGTTGGCAAAAAATGGAATTTTTTGTCCGGATACTAATGTATTATTAAGGTCAATACCAGCAATACCAGTAGGAATAAGCTGTGATGGTTGTTTTCTTTTATACGGGTTTACACTTGGACCTCCAATATGTCTCCTTTCTCCTTCTACTTTAGGTCCATTATCAATTGGATCTCCATAAGCATTAAAGAAACGCCCTGCTAAATCTTCACTTACGTTAAGTGCGGGTGGTTCTCCAAAGAAAATTACTTCTGAATTAGTTGGAATTCCCTCTGTGCCCGAGAATACCTGTAACGTAACAAGGTCTCCTTTAATTTTAACTACCTGCGCAAGTCTTTTGTCAACGGTAGCAAGCTCATCATTGGATACCCCTTGTGCTTTAAGTGTAACTGTAGCCTTTGTAATAGCCTCCAGTTGGGTGTATATTCTTTGAAATGCTTTAGTTGTCATGGTTAATTATTTTATTTAATTGCTCAAGGTATTTATTGAAATCTGCCCCTTTATACTCTGAATAGTTCATTTGGCGCATTAAATTTATAACATTCTTATAGAAAGCCGAACACTCCTCAAAATGTTCAAATTCTACCTTTGTATCACAAACTTCAAGGACTTTTTTTAGCATAAATTCCTGTCTATCCATAGGAGTTGAGCAATCAATGCTGTCAAACGCATCTTGTTGAAGTATAATAAAATCTATAAGCTCAGATCTCCAATATCTTATATGGTATTCCATTGGAACACCATCGTCACCAAGAATATTTATTTGTTCGTAAGCTTCTTTTCCCCTAAGAGTTATATTTTTTGCTTTATTAACATTGGATACCCAATTAGAATCAACTTTATAGTTAAGATATTCTATAATCTCGGGATATTCCAAATATTTTGAATATGAATCAATAGGGTCTACCGATGGATATCTTTTTCTATCAGCTCTACTTTGACTAAGAGCATAGAAACATCTTGCTGCTTTTTTTGTTGATTCTGTAACCGGCTCTTTTAAGTTACCGCCGGCTGGAGATACTGTCCCTATAAATGTAACAGAACCTGTAGCACCGTTATTTAGTTTTACAATACCGGCTCTTGCGTAGAAGTTTGAGATAATTGCCGGAAGATCTACCGGAAACGCATCGGCACCGGGTAACTCCTCCATTCTATTACTCATCTCTCTTAATGCCTGAGCCCAACGCGATGTTGAGTCTGCAAGAAGTAAAACTTTAAGCCCCATTGCTCTGTAATATTCACCTATTGTCATAGCTGTGTAAACAGACGCTTCACGTGCTGCAACCGGCATATTTGATGTATTACAAATAATAGTTGTTCTTTCCATAAGCTTACGTCCGGTTCTAGCATCTACAAGCTCAGGAAACTCTGTAAAAATTTCTACAACTTCGTTAGCACGTTCTCCGCAAGCTGCCATTATTATAACATCTGCTTCGCCTTGTTTTGCTATAGCGTGTTGTAATACAGTTTTTCCACATCCAAAAGGACCGGGAATAAATCCTGTTCCCCCTTCTGCTATAGGATTAAGTGTATCTATACATCTTACGCCTGTTTCCATAATTTTATAAGGACGGGGCTTTTCTATATAACCACCTATTGCAACTTTTACAGGCCATTTTTGTAGCATTGTAACATTGTGGTCTTCACCTTTTTCATCTGTTAATATGGCAATAACTTCGGTTACATTGTAATTTCCTGCCTCTTTTAACTGCTTTACCGTATAATCTCCCTTAAAGCTAAATGGAACCATAATTTTATGAGGAAGCCATCCTTCTTCAACTTCTCCAAGCCAGTCTGCTGCAATAACTTTATCTCCAACTTTAGCAAGAGGCTTATATTCCCATATTTTTTCCATATCAATAGGGGAGGTGTACTCACCTCTTTCAAGGAAAACTCCGGCCATGGTGGCAAGATTATTTTGTAATCCGTCGTAGTTACTAGAAAGTAGCCCGGGCCCAAGGGTTGCTTCAAGCATATACCCTTTAAACTCAACTGTATTATCTTTCTTTAAACCACGTGTGCTTTCATAAACCTGAACAAAAGCATTTTTACCATTTACCTTTATGACCTCTGCCATTAATTTAGTGTTACCTAGTTTAATAAAGCATATCTCATTTTGTGCAACGGGGCCATCAATCTCTACAGTAACAAGATTGGAGATGATACCCGTAACTTTTCCTGTGGTATTCATATATTATTAATTATTTTTAAAATCTATTCCTGTAAAAGTACCTCTTACCTCATCTACTAATTTTTTGAACATTAGTTCTCCTGCTTTTTTATCAAGTTTGTTCCAACGGTCAATGAGTTTTCCTTTTGCAAGGAAGGCAAGTATAACATTCATATTAAACTCGCCGTATTTATTAAACGAGTTTATATAATCCCATTTGAATTTATCAAGCATTTGCTCTTTTTCTAGAATATTTGAAGTAGTAAAAACATTATTAAGTTGTTCTGTCTCTTCTGGTGTAAGTTCAATAGGAACATATCCACGTAGTATCATCTTATATTTATTTTCATTACTCTCATTCTTCTCACTGCTTTTTATAAAGTCAACCTTTCTATTTCTTATTTCTAGGTCTAATGCAAAATACTTTTTTATGAATAGGCTTTTGCAAGCAAGTGCTGCTTTATAAAAATGGGAGTTGAGATTTTTATCATTGGTTCCAAAATCGAACCACTCAATAAAGCGCCTGTCTTTTGCAGAACTACTGCAATAGATGGAATCTCTAAGTAAATCATAAGAGAAGCTTTTGTTGTCGGTATTTAGAATCAATTCTGGTAATCCCGCTATTATGTAATGGTAGTTATCCATTTATTTACCAAATAAAAGGGTTCTTGTCTTTGGCCTTAGATATTCAGCTATAATATTTTCAAAATCTGTATCTGTAAAGCTAATCATATAGCCATCTCCTTTAGGACCAATTTGGAATCCGTTATTAATGCTTTTTGAAAATTTAATATCTAACCCCGTTGAGCATTGCTTAGATATTTGATTTGATAAGAAATTGTCTAATTCTGCTTTTTTATTATCGGGAAGGATAATGCTTAAAGAAACAGGTTCGGCTGAATTAGAATTAAATTGAGATATGATTGTTGTAATAATAGATTGAATAAAATCTTTATCGCCCGTACTTAATTTTACCGGAGTTGAGATTGCTTTTGTAATTATAGCTTTCTCTATTTGTTGTTTAATTGCAGCAAAAGTTTGCGAAGATGCCATTTTAATATCGTTCTCCGTTTTTGTTTTAAGTTCGTCACTTTCTTTGCGTGCAGCAAGAATAATTTCTTTTGCTTTTTCTTGAGCATCAGATATTATTAGCGCAGCCTCCTTTTTAGCTTTTGCTTTCATATCTTCGGCATCATGCTTACCTTTAGACAATCCTTCGTTGTATAATTTATCGGTGAGCTCTTGCAATTTGTTTTGCATATTTTTACCTCCTGTTTATTTTTAAAATATCTATCAAAAGTATAATTTTTTTTTATAAAATCAAAATCTGCGCCAATGTCTCTTCTTTTTAGAAAAAAAAATATCATCTAGTGTTAATTTAAATTAATATGGAAGCCTATTCTATCTTAATACTATTTGTCTTTTCATTTTTTGTTTTATAGCTGTAACGTAAATATACCCGAAAATAAATTTCTGCATAAAGTCTTATTGCCGTTTACTGTTCCAAATTATTATCTTATTCAAGCAGACGG
>JAVXCW010000065.1:0-7342 GCA_036659275.1 Bacteroidales bacterium
ATCTGATTGAGGCGAAATCAAAATTGCCGGTGCTCTCCTATAAAGTAATATCGGGGCAGGCCAAAAACGGACAATGGATTGTTCTGGAGAGCAGAAAAATGTTTGAGATAAATGCCCCTGCCGTAAGTGCGAAAAACTGTTATATATGAATAAATTAAAACTGATATTCATCTCTCTGGTAGTGAGCACCGCCTGTTTTGGGCAGGGTGCTCCCGAGAGTTTAAATAAATATGTAAATCCGTTTGTGGGAACATTGGGGTTTGGGAATGTTTATCCGGGGGCGCAGATCCCTTTTGGGGGAATTCAAATTAGTCCCGATACCGATTACAATTACTACGATGCCGCATCGGGATACAAATATATGCGCAATACCATTTTGGGATTCAGTCTTACCCACCTGAGCGGTACGGGGATTCCCGATTTGGGGGATTTTTTGTTTGTTCCGGGAACCGGCAAAATAAAATTTAAACCGGGCACACATGAGAATCCTGATAGCGGGTATCGTTCGCGGTTTTCACATGACAGGGAGAATGCCTCGCCCAATTATTATGCGGTGGATCTGCTCGATTACGGTGTAAAAGCCGAGATGACATCGGGAGTGAGGAGCGGAATGTTAAAGTTTACCTATCCGCAGAGTGATAGTTCGTTTATTTTAATAGATATGAATCATACTCTGCTGCATAAATGCATGTGGAGCAATGTCCGTTTTGAGAATGATAGTACCATTACCGGTTATAAACTGGTAAAAGGGTGGGGGCCGGAGAGGCATGTTTATTTTACCGCTGTGTTTTCCAGACCTTTTGAAAAATGCGGAATTATGCAGGATACTATTCCGGTTGTGTATAATACCTCTCGTTTCAGAAGCAGCAAAGAGGCGTGGGGAAAAGATTTGAGGATGTGGTTTTCGTTTGCTACCAAGGCCGGAGAGAGTGTAACGGTAAAAACCGCAATTTCTTCGGTTAGTTCCGAGGGAGCCCGCAAAAATATCGGGGAGTTAAATGGACTTACTTTTGAATCCTTGCGTGCTGCCGGAGAGAAAATGTGGGAGGAGCAGTTGGGCAAATTTAGAATAAAAGCGACACAGCAACAGAAAGAGACTTTCTATACCTCGGTCTATCATGCCTTTTTGCATCCGTTTATTTTTCAGGATGCAGACGGACAATTCAGAGGGCATGATAAGAATATAGAAAAAGCAGAGGGCTTTACAAACTATACGGTGTTCTCTTTGTGGGACACATATAGGGCGTTGCATCCTCTGTTTAATTTGGTACAGCGCAACGTAAATGCAGATATTGTAAATTCTATGTTGGCTCACTACGACAAAAGTGTGGAGAAAATGCTCCCCATTTGGTCGTTTTACGGAAATGAAACGTGGTGTATGATTGGGTATCATGCCGTTTCGGTTATTGCGGACGCCATTGTAAAGGAGGTAAAAGGATTTGATAAGGAGAGGGCTTTTAAGGCAATTAAAACAACGGCCATGAATCCTAATTATGATTGTCTGCCGGAGTATGCGCAGTTGGGTTGGGTCCCTTATGATAAAGAAAGAGAATCTGTTTCCAAGGCGTTGGAATATGCGTATGATGATTATGCAATTGCAATGGCTGCCAAAAAGCTTGGTAAAGAGGATGATTATAAGTATTTTATAAACAGGGCAGTCTCTTATCAGAACCTGATTGATCCGCAGACCAAATATATGAGGGGACGCAATTCTAAAGGGAACTGGCGTACTCCGTTTGCTCCTATTGCATACACAGGCCCCGGCTCCGTACATGGCTGGGGAGATATTACCGAGGGGTTCACCATGCAATATACATGGTATGTGCCGCAGGATGTGCAGGGGTATATGAATATTGCCGGAGAGAAATTATTAAGGGAGAGACTAGATTCCATGTTTGTGATGGTATTGCCCAAAGATATACCGGGAGCGCATGATATTCAGGGGCGTATTGGTGCTTACTGGCATGGGAATGAGCCTTGCCACCAGATTATTTATCTATATAATTACTTTAAGCAACCTTGGAAATGTCAGGAGAAAATCCGTTATGTAATGGATACGTTCTACGGAAATACCCCCGATGCCTTAAGCGGAAATGATGATTGCGGACAAATGTCGGCCTGGTATATTTTTAATGCAATGGGATTTTACCCTACGGCCCCTTCCAGCAATGTATACAACATTGGTTCACCCGGTTTAGAGGGAGTTGAAATGACTATGAGCAACGGTAAAAAAGTATCGGTCACAACTCAGAACTGGAGCAAAGAGAATGTCTATGTTAAAGAGATGTATCTGAACGGAGCCAAATATGATAAATCATACATTACGTATGACAATATT
This sequence comes from Bacteroidales bacterium, assembly GCA_036659275.1. Taxonomy (GTDB): domain Bacteria; phylum Bacteroidota; class Bacteroidia; order Bacteroidales; family UBA932; genus Egerieousia. Next base: position 2,339 of record JAVXCW010000065.1, read on the forward strand.
AAAGAGGGAGCGCAAATTGAATTTGTAATGTCGGCAAAACCAAACTATAAAAGAGGAACTTCACAAATTGCCGTACCACCTTCGCTATCTTTACCTAAACAAACTTTAAACTATCAGAAAAATGACAAATAAGAACATGTTTTTATCACTTACCAAAAAAGCAATCCTTCCGTTTTTGGCTGGGGCCGTTGCTTTCTCGCTTCCCAATGAGGGGAATGCCCAAAGTAAAAAACAACCCACTGCGCAATGCTGCAACCACTCTTTGGTACAATATGTAAAGCCGCTTGTGGGAACACAAAATGACGGGAATGTATATCCCGGAGCACAGATCCCTTTTGGGGGAATACAGATAAGTCCCGATACCGATACCCGAGATTGGGGCTCTGCCGCCGGGTATGAATATTCTGATTCTACTATCTTGGGATTCAGCCTTACCCATCTGAGCGGAACCGGTATTCCCGATCTGGGCGATTTCTTATTTATTCCCGGAACCGGAGCAAAACAATTTGTTGCCGGAGATAAAAAAGCTCCCGATAGCGGATACCGTTCGCGATATTCTCATGATAAAGAGATTGCCGGTGCAAACTACTATGCCGTGGATATGTTGGATTTTGGGGTAAAAGCCGAAATGACATCGGGAAAAAGAGCCGGAATGTTCCGCTTTACCTATCCTCAGACCGATACCGCTTATGTGATTGTAGATCTTTTCCACTCGTTGCAATGGGCGGCTACATGGAGCAGCGTTCGTTTTGAGAACGACAGTACCATTACCGGATTTAGGCTTGTAAAAGGATGGGGAAGAGAGCGTTATGTTTATTTTGCTGCCGTGTTTTCTCAACCGTTCAAGCGTTTTGGAATTGTTGGTGAGGGGCAACCGATTATTTATAATACCAGACGTTTCAGAAGCAGCCAGACCTATAGCGGAACCAACATTCAGGCTTGGATGGATTTTGGCGTGGAGAAAGGGGGAGAGATTGATGTGAAAGTTGCAGTCTCTTCCGTAAGTGCCTCCAATGCCCTGGCGAATCTGGTTGAACTCAACGGAAAGAATTTTAATTGCGTAAAACAGGAAGGGGAAAAGCTTTGGGAGAAAGAACTTGGTAAATTTGTGGTAGAGGGAACTCAAACCGAGAAGGAGACATTTTATACAGCCGCTTATCATGCTTTCATTCATCCGTTTGTATATGAAGATTCCAACGGAGATTACAGAGGCCATGATGCAAACATTCATAAGGCAGATCATTTTGAGAATTATACCGTATTCTCGTTGTGGGATACTTACAGGGCGGTGCATCCGTTGTTTAATTTTGTACAAAGAGAGCGTAATGCGGATATGATTAATTCCATGCTGGCTTATTATGACCAGAGTGTGGATAAATTACTTCCTATCTGGGCGTTTTACGGAAATGAAACATGGTGTATGATTGGGTATCATGCCGTTCCGGTTATTGCAGATGCAATTGTAAAGGATGTGAAAGGGTTTGATTATGAGAGAGCATACGAGGCTATTAAAACAACTGCCATGAATAAAGATTATGATGCCCTTGAGGCATATCGCACTAACGGCTGGGTTCCGTTTGATAAAGAGCCTGAGGCTGTTTCAAAAACGCTTGAATATGCATATGACGATTATACCATTGCAATGGCTGCTAAGAAATTAGGCAAGGAAGAGGATTATAAATACTTTATTAACAGAGCTCTTTCTTATCAGAACTTAGTTGATCCTCAAGGTCATTTTATGAGAGGCCGCGATCTTGCCGGTAACTGGAGACAAACAAACCACAGAAAAGGGAAAGATTATACCGAGGGGAGTACCTGGCAGTATACATGGTATGTTCCGCAGGATGTGCAGGGGCTTGTAAATGAGATGGGGGGAGTTGCTATGTTTAAGGAGAAACTGGATTCCGTATTTATGTTTGATAAAAAAGGGAATCTTCCTCCTATTCAAGCAAAAGGACATGGCAGTTTTGGTAATTTCTGGCACGGTAACGAGCCTAGCCACCATATTCCGTATTTGTATAATTACATTGGCGAGCCATGGAAAGCGCAGAAACTTGTCCGCCTGCTGGTAAATACCCAGTATGGAAATACTCCCGATGCCCTTTGCGGAAATGACGATTGCGGGCAGATGTCTTGCTGGTATATTTTTAATACCATGGGATTTTATCCTATTGCTCCATCTAGCGGAGTGTATCCTATTGGTTCTCCGGCTCTTGCTGCCGTAACCATGAATATGGACGGGGGAAAACAGCTGAAAGTGACTACCGAAAACTGGAGCGCAGAGAATTTTTATATTAAGAAAGTGTATCTGAACGGAAAAGAGTGGAAAAAGACCTGGTTCAGCTATGACGATCTTAAGAACGGTGCTGAAATCAAATATGTGATGAGTGCTACCCCTACTAAATGGGGAACAGATAAAGCGGCTTATCCGCCATCTTTGTCTGAAAGTGGAAAGACCTTAAAATATTCTAAAAACTAACTAGCTATGAAAGATTATAAGAATGACGAACGCATTGTTATGACTCTAGATGCCGGAGGAACAAATCTGGTGTTTGGGGCAATAGGGCAGATGCAGGAGGTTGTAAAGCCTGTAAGAATGCCTTCGTGCGGCGATAATCTGGAAACATGTATCAAAAATATTAAGCATGGGTTTAAGGAGGTAATCTTACAGTTACCTCTGGCACCCCATGCCATTAGTTTTGCTTTCCCCGGCCCCGCCGATTATCCGAATGGAATTATCGGGGACCTTAAAAACCTCCCGGCTTTTAAAGGTGGCGTGCCGTTAAAGGCTATTTTAGAAGAGGAGTTTGGGATTCCTGTATTTATTAATAATGACGGCGATTTGTATGCTTACGGGGAGGCTTTATGCGGATTTCTCCCCATGATTAACAAGCAGTTGCAAGAGGCCGGGTCTGCAAAACAATTTAAAAATCTGATTGGATTTACCCTTGGAACCGGCTTCGGCGGGGGAATTGTCTGCAACGGACAGTTGTACATTGGAGATAATTCTGCGGGTACGGAAGTGTGGTTACTCTCTAATTGTGAGGATAATAGCGTAAATATTGAGGAGGAGATAAGTATTCGTGCGGTGTGCTGCAATTATAAATTCCTTAGCGGAGAAACCGGAGAGATTACCCCAAAAGATGTTTATGAGATTGCCAAAGGGGTGAAGACCGGAAACCGAAATGCTGCTTTGGAGGCTTATAAAAAATTAGGAAGAGCATTGGGTTTCGCTTTAACCAACATGCTCACCATCACCGATAGCCTGGCGGTTATCGGGGGTGGTGTTTCGGGGGCGGCCGGTTTGTTTATGCCGGCCATGTTTGAGGCCATGAACGAAAACTTTACGGCAAAAAGCGGTAGTGTTTATCCGCGGCTGGTACAAAAAGTTTTTAATCTGGAAGATTCTTCTCAAATGGCATTGTTTGCAAAAGGGGAACGAAAGAGCATATTTACCCCATTAGGAAAAGAGATTGTATATGATACCATGAGCCGGGTAGGTGTTGGAATTTCCAAAATAGGAACCGAGAAAGCCATAAGTTTGGGGGCCTATGCGTATGCTTTGGGGGAGTTGGATTCCAAATAAAAATAAATTTGTAAAATAAAAATTAACTCGTAACTTTGGATTGCTTAAAGAAAAAAACAATGACTTCAAAAGTCCTGTTAACTGTACTAAGAATGGGGCTCACTTTAATCTATTATTTAAATGAAATACTATATTTATATAAGCCTAGTGTTGCTTATTATATTCGTAGGGTGTAATGATAAACATAATACTCTTAAGAATTCATCTGTAAGAATAGAGAATGATTTGGTTATAATTAATTTAGATTTTCTTGAGAAAGGAGATTTTATTCCTTTTGATTCTTTGTATTTGGGTTATGAACGTATTAAACCTATAGTTAATAACTTACGGGATACTTTTCAATATGGTGTATGGGATATATATTATAGAGACAGGTTCAACAATATCATTGAAGCAGGTCCCGTTAATAATAGAGTAAATATTTACGATAGTATTGGAAATAAATTATTGGAAATAAATAAAGTTGGCAAGAGAATAGAGACAGGTGAGTACAGACAATTATATGAGGCTATTCCATCTGTCACAGATTCAATAATCTATTTATTATTAAGAAAACCATCTGCTATATATAAATATGATTATAAAGGTGCTTTTAAAGGATATATACCTCTAAAAACTGTGACTTACTCAAAAAAAAATGGATATGAAAAAGACCTTAAAGGATATTTATGTGATTTGATAGTTCCATTATCTGATGGCAATTTGCTTATACATTATGCATATTGTGGAGGTAATATTGAGTATAATTATTTTATAACTAATCCGAATACTAATAAGATTCTTACAACAAAGAAAACGATGGATGATTATAATGGGCGTACACGCTTTTTGAGTGAAGCTAAATATTATAATTATAATAACACTTTGCATACCAAAGATTTGTCAGATACATTGTATTATATTAAAAATGGAGAATTTATTCCAAAGTATGTTTTTGAGCAAAAGCATACAATAAAAAAGTTTGTGGATAGTTTAGGTGTAAATGTGGACATATATAATACCGGTAAAGAAAGTTATATTATAGATAATCTAAATGAGACAGATAGGTATTTGTTTTTTGCATATAAAGTGTTCAATGGTACTCTACCTACACAATACTTTAAGGTGGCGTATTATGATAAAAAGAATAAAAAAGCATTTAAATATTCGGATAAAGATTTTATATATGGTCCCCATAAGAATCTTGAAGATTCAATATATATACACTCTTTTTATGGAAGCAAAATCAGAGGGGATAAAGAACGTTATATTAGTAAAATAATTAAAGATGAAGAGTATCACTTAACCTTAAAATAAACAATGTATGAAAAATATTCTCTTAGCTCTATTTATAATTGCAGCCATAGGTTGCGCAAAACAAAAAGATGAACTTATAATTATCTCTGCACAAGAATCTGTAGAAGCTCCGGCTCAAGAGA
>JAVXCW010000066.1:0-6957 GCA_036659275.1 Bacteroidales bacterium
GGAATACGAATGAATGCAATAACAAAATAGCTGATGATTAATGCGGCAATCCCTATTGAAAGGACAAATATATATCGCCCACTCCGCAAGAACATTGCGGACATAATACGTGACACTACTAAACCTATGGAAAAGATTGTAAAATAATAACCTACTCCTTTTGTTATTCCAATTTCCCTACTTGCGTATGTGGAGAGGTAAACTGTAACAATACCATATCCAAATGTTAGTAATGCTATAACTGAGGCCTCGGGCAGTCCGTTACGCAGCAACAAGTTTTTTGCGGAGAATTTATTTGTGGAATATTTTTCTCTATGTACAGATTTTATATTTGCAGCTACTATAAAGCCAATTAATCCAATAATAAACACGGTAATAAAAATGTATTGAAATTGATATCCGTTTTCATGCATAAAAAGAGAGATTAATGGGCCAATGGCCATTGCACAACTCGATGATGCCGTATATATTCCCATTCCTTCTCCTCGTTTATTAGGCGGAATTATATCTATGGCCATTGTATTTATCCCCACAGTTGCAGATCCAAATGCAATTCCATGTACAAATCTTATTACAAAGAATAGGGCTAATGTTGCTGCAAGTGTGTAGCTAAGGCACATTGAGATATAAAAAATGTAAAATGCCATCATAAGTGGCTTACGGGCAACTTTATCTAACCAAAAACCAGCCAATGGCCTTGTAATAAGGGCAGCTACGGTATAAAGTGATAAAATTGTTCCTATTACAGATTCGCTTGCCTTAAGTTCTAGGCTTAGATAAAGAGGTAATATAGGTAGCAGCATGTAAAATGCTATATACATTAAAAAATTACCAATATTTACCAAGATAAAATTTTTGCTCCACAACATTGGGCAAATTTAGCTATTATTTTGCTTTCTCCATCTTTTTAAGTTCAGAATTTACTTTTGCCCAAGTGTATATCATAGAAAATATCATTGCTACTATTGCAATATAACCAATAAAATTTGTAAAAAAATCTTTCATAATCTTTGCGTTTAAATAAATAATTTCTGCAAAGATATAGTTGTATTTTGTCAACTTATGACACAAAAAAATACTATGAGTTGTCCCCTAATATTTTTTTTAACATTTCTCCATTATTTAATGAATGAGAGAGTTGTTTTATATTTTTGAACATTGTTGCATATTCATCTTGGCTAACTTCTCCAATCCTTTTAGAGATTTCGGTAATTGACTTTACTGTAATTCCTATGCCATGTTCTTTTATAAACGGAGCAAGAGCTGCTTCTTCCCATATTATAATTGGAAGTTGTGCGGCTGTATATAAACATGTTTTGTGCGGTAAATTTACCTTAAGGTATTTGCCAAATATACCTGTGCATGTGTTAATTGCGTTTCCGTCCCAAACTAATCCCCAATTTCCTTCTAAATTGCTTAAATCTCCGGGCTCAAATTTTCCCATATAAAGAATATTCTCACCTATTGGAATATTAGGAGAGTCTGCTCCATATAAATTAAATTTTACACTTTGTAAATTTACCAATGGTAGTTCTTTAAGAAATTCACTTTTGTTAAGATTGCCTGCATAACACACTATATTACCATATTTGCGTTCTATCTTATTTGGTATATTTATAAGATAGTCGAACATGTTTATTACTTTAAGATTATCTGCTGCAAAGCCATTAGCAATAAGGAGCTGTTTCATTGCAGGTGTATGTACTATAAGTTCATCAAATTTAAGTAAATAGTTCTTGTCTTTTGCTAGTAAAGTGCCATTGCCATTACGTAGTGAATTAATATCAATTATAATGGCTATTTTAGTGTGTTTTTTTAATCGTAATAATGGAAAAAGAAAGTCATAATATAGGATATCGGGATAAAGATATACAACCTTAGAGTTGTTATTAATTTTGCCCATTGCATAATATGTATCTTTAATGAGGTGATAAAGTTTAGTAAACTTGCTTTTCCCCGTTTGTAATTTGCATGGCAGCGAAGTATATCCTATTTGCGCCATAATTTTATCTAAATCTATTATAAGCTTAAATCCGGCGTTATACGATTTTCCACCGCTTATTATTTCTACAAAAAAATTACCCATTAAATATTATTTCTTTAACTACTTTAATAAAATGATCGCGGCGAATTGCCAAATATGTAAAATATATTAATACCCCTGTAGGGATCCCTATTATTAGCTTTATCCATGCAGTTATATTTAAGGTGGAAATATAGTAAACAGCTATTCCCATTATTATTGTTCCTACAATATAATTAAAATTTTGAAGAGAAATAAATTTGAACGGAAGGTGTTTCCGTCCAAGTATTAATACCATTGTTACAACTACAAATTCTGCTATTAATGAAGATGTTGCAGCTCCTACTTGCGCATATAAAGGAATAAGGATAAGATTCATTGTAACATTTATTATAGCTCCCGATAGTGTGGCCGCAATAACCAAATTTTCTTTCCCCTGCGGGTAAAGTATCTGCATTCCAAGTAAACTGCTAAATCCAATAAATATTGTTATTGGGGCAATTATCTGTAATGTAATAACAGAAGGGATGTATGTTGGACCGCTAAAAACCATTATTATAGGGTTGGCAAGTATAATTAGTCCTATTGCCATTGGAAATACAAGGGCGGCGGTAAAACTTATAGCTTTATTTCCCAACTCAATAAATTCTGCATTACGTCCTGTACTTATGTAATTAGAGAAGCGAGGAAGCAATACTGTCCCCAATGCGGTAACAATGCCCATACTCATTTTTGTAAGCTTACTAGCTGCGGTATAGAATCCAACAGCTTGATCGCCACTTAAAAAGCCCAGCATAACACTATCTAATAATATATATATGCTTATTATTAAATTAAGTGAAAAAAGCTTTAAGGATGGTTTTATATGACGCGCAATATTAAGTTGGGAAAAGTATAATCCGGTTAGTGTTATGTATTTACGGAGCCTTATAAAGTTAAATATATTATTGCCTACACTTGCCGCTACGTTTATTCCTGCGTACCACATTATATCTTGTTTCTCTTTTACAAATACAAATAATGCTATTGTTGCCAAAACTTTAATAAAGATTGAACGGATAGTTATGTATTTAAAATCCTCAATTGCTTGGTAAAACCATTGCACCCCTATTGCTGTAAAAAATAAACTTGTACTAAGTAATAAAAATAATGGGACGTCTGCCTTTATTTTTGTAACGTAAGCCGCAATAATAAATACTATAAAGTATGCTATTATAGTAAGGAATGTGTGTAGTAGAATAATTTCCGTTGCAACTTTAGATCGCATTTGCGCATTATCCCTAACTCTAGCAAGTTCTCTTACTGCGTATAACGGAATTCCTAGGGAGCTAATAAGAAGGATATATCCTATTATAGAATCAAAAAATTGTACTTGTCCAATTCCTTCTGCTAATAATATTCTAGATGCGTATGGAAAAGTGATTAATGGGAATAGCAATCCGCTAACCGTATTTACAAGGTTAAGAATATAATTTTTTTTAACTGATGCCACTCTCATTCTTTAACAGGTTATTAATATCCTAAATTATCATTATTAATGAGCCTTTTAAAAAAACTAATATGTTCATCTAACGCAAATCCCCAATATTGCCATGAGTGTTTGCCAGGGCTTAATATAATAATGTGTTGTATTCCTTTTTCTCTGCATTTTGCAGAGAAAGCCTCGGTGCACTTACTGTAAACATCATCATATCCGCAAGTTACAATAATTGGTTTATTTAAATTTATTAGTTGATTAATTCTATTTATAGCACTTTCGCTATCTATTCGTTCTGTTCTATCTCCAATTACTTTTACAATTTCTGTATCTTTAAGGCTTGTAAGTTGTAAATCTAAAATACCGCTCATGCTGCCTGCACTTCTAAAGCTGTTGGGATTATCTATAAATAAATTTATAGCTCCGTGCCCTCCCATGCTAAGTCCTGTAATAAATGTAGTATTTGGATTAAGTTTGTATTTTTCTTTTATAAGAGGCAGTAATTCTGTGTTAAAAAATGTACGCCATTGCATTTTATTGGGATTGGTATTATTAATGTACCAGCTATTATAAAAGCCATCGGGAGTAATAATTCTAAATCCTGTTTTATTGCTTATTGCTTGTAAATCATATTTATCGCCCCAATTTTTATAATCTCCGCTCCAACCATGGAGCAAAAATAAGGTTGGAATTTGGTTGCTTTTGTTTATATCTTGTGGTGAGTATACTCGTATGGAGTCATCACATTTTAAATTTGCCGATTTAACTATTATTAGTTCTTGGGCCTGTAGTGTTAAACATGCAAAAAGCGCAAAAATAGTGACTATAATAAAAGGTTTTTTCATTATTTATTTGTTTTTGATTCTCTTTCACAAAAATAGTTTAATTTTGCGATATGGAAGGAATAAATATTCATAAAACAAGGATAATTCTAAGAAATAGAGTTGTATATATAAGTCTAGCAGTGGCTTTTGTAATAATGTTAGTGTTTTTCCCAAAAGAGGGAAAATTTAAGTATGAATATCATAAAGGGAGGCCGTGGCTATACGAAACGCTAATTTCTCCTATAGATTTTCCAATTCTTAAGACACAAGCTGAGCTACTTAAGGAGAGGGATGAGGCTGCATCGCAAGTTGTGCCATACTATAAATTTAATGATGATATCCTTGATAATCAGCTAGAAGAACTAGTTAAAATACAGTTAAAACATAATATGCCCCAGTATGTAGAGCAGGTTTTGGTTTCAGGGTTAAAACAAATTTACTCTAAAGGGGTTATTCCCGATAGAAACAGTAATAACCAAGTTCAGGCTAAGCAGAGGAAATCAAAATATAAAACAAGCTATATTATAGTACAAAAGGGGAAACGGTCTTATGAAGATTTAGAACCATCTCTCTATACCATTAAAAAGGCAGAGCGTTTTCTTAAGTCTGAATTATTAACTTGTAACCCAAAATACAATGTTGATTCTCTTTTTGCAATTGTTCAAATTAAGGATATTATTGTGCCAAATCTTATTTATGATCAGGCTACAACCGATTTACTACACAAGGAGGCTGCAAATTATATCTCTCCAACAAAAGGGATGATATATACCGGACAACTGATAGTTTCTGAGGGAGAAACAATTACTGCGGAAATTGAGCAGTTACTAGATTCATATAAGGCTGAGTATAAGCTTAGTTTGGGATATACGGGAAGTAGTTTGCAACTAACATTTGGACACGCTATATTAATATTGGTTTTATTGTCGTTAATATATGTTACGATATATTTTGTAAATTTTGACATGTTGCGTGAAATAAACAAATTTAGTTTTATTCTTTCTGTTGTAACACTTACGTTTCTTATTACGGTAGTTGTAAGGAGCTTCGACTCATCGTATCTTTTTATGGTTCCGTATGCTGTTTTCGCCCTTTATATGATGGCTTTCTTTCAGGCTAAAATGGTGTTCCCAATATATATGATTTCTCTTATACCTCTATTAGTTATTGCTGAATACGGGGTTGAATTATATATTTTAAACGTATTTGCAGGAGGTGTAGCTCTATTTTCATTTACATATTTAAGCAGGGGATGGTTGCAATTTCTTAATTCGCTTATAATTTTTATTGGTCTGTTTATAGTACATTTTGCTTTTAGGCTTATAGAAAATGGAACTTTTGCCGGGACAAATTATACCATAATATTATATATTTTTCTTAATGCTTTATTTGTAGTTGCAGCATATCCGCTTGTGTTTTTGTTGGAAAAAATGTTTTCTCTAGTTTCCGTTGCTACTCTGCGAGATTTATCCGATACCAATAATACTCTTTTACAGGAGCTTGCGCGTAAGGCTCCCGGCACATTCCAACATTCGTTGCAAGTTGCTAATTTAGCTGAAAGAGCAGTGGCTGCAATACATGGTAATTCTAGATTGGTTAAGGTTGGTGCTATGTACCACGATGTTGGGAAACTAAATAATCCACAATGTTTTATAGAAAATCAAGCTCCTGGAATTCGTTATCATGAGGGATTATCTCCTCTAGAAAGTGCTAAAGAGATTATTCAACACGTAGATAACGGCGTTGAACTTGCTAAAAAATATAAACTTCCCCAGATAATTGTAGATTATATTACATCTCATCATGGTCGTTCCCAAACAGGATTTTTTTACACACGTTATTGTAATGAAGGGGGAGATCCGGCAAATATTGCAGATTTTACATATAGAGGAACACTTCCAACTACAAAAGAACAAGTTGTTGTAATGATGGCAGATGCCGTAGAAGCAGCCTCAAGATCGCTTAAAGATTATTCTGCTCAAAGTATTTCAAACTTAGTAGATGGAATAACAAGCCAGCGTATCTCGGATGCTCAACTCATAAAAGCTGATATTTCAATAAAAGAAATAAATGTTGTAAAAGCTGTTTTTAAGAAACATTTACAAGAAGTTTACCATGCCCGTATTGCATATCCCACAAAAAAACGGGATGTAAAGTGCGAAGTAACAGTGACCAATGAAACAGAATAAGATTTGGACAAATAAGGAATAGTGTATTTGCATACATAGAAACTTTCTACAATAAAAGACGTAGGCATTCTGCTCTTAAAAAGTTAACGATGCCGCTTAACTTTTTGTGCGGATTAGGTTTGCTAGTTCAATCAAGTTTTTTATCTTCAATTTTAGATTATATTTTCAAATAAGCATATTAATAAATTAATCCTCCTCCCATTCTCACTCTTCTTTTACTTCATTCTAGACCCAAATCCATCCTCCTTTTACTTGTTGAAGTTCTTTTTTTTGTAGAATGAAGTCTTTCATTTTCCCATAATCAAGTGTTTTTATTTGTACTACAAAGATAAGGGCTCTTGCAACTTTGATTTATAACCAAAATCTAATATTTTTTTGGGTGTTTTTATAATAGTATAAATATATATTAATCAAGTGCTTACCTATACTTTTGTGGAGATGGGC
>JAVXCW010000067.1:0-6942 GCA_036659275.1 Bacteroidales bacterium
TACAGGCAGGCTAAAAATTTTGTGAATTACGGAAATTATACGGTAATTTTTTAATATATATTGTGAATTTCATAATTTTGGAGGTGATTTAATAATTAAATAACGTAATAGAAAAAATCGTAATCCTCTTTATCAGAAAATTACGATGCTTATTTTTTGATTTTAGGTATCAACTTGAGATAGTGAAACTTTTTGAATATGTCGTAACTTTTTTTTATATTTTTAAATATTGCCATATTAAAAAAATTATATCTTTGTAGAGAATAGTATTAACAATAAAAATGTGCTTTTATGGAAAGGAAACATTTGATTGAGATCTTACAAGATCCAAAAATCGCTGTACAATTACGGAGATGCAAAGATCCTAAAGAAGCTTATGAGCTGCTTAAGGATAAAACGAATTTGTCTTTTGACGCATTCAAAAAAGAAATGACAGATCTTAAAGACGCTTATTCCGATAAAGAAGCAGCCCTTTTGCAAGAAGAAGATGTAAAGGCAGCCTTAAATTGTTGTGACAACGATTCTACAGTAACTACCGTCACCACCGTCACAACAATTACGGCAAGCGCATCAGCTGCAGACTTCTAAAATCTATTTTTGGGAAATGCAACTTATGGAAAACAAACTACAGCTTTCACACTATAAGGAAATAAACCCTGAAAGTACGGTAAAACAAATATCTCAAATTCTATCTACACTTCATATAGAGCTAGATGAGACCCATCAAGCCCGGGATTTTGATTGCCATTCAGTTAGAATTGTAATTAAGGGAACTAATATAGGAACAAACGGCAAAGGAGTGTCTCTAGCATACGCTAGGGCAAGTGCATACGCCGAATTTATGGAACGCTTGGAAAATCACATTCTCCATAACTCAATGCTATGTGGCAAAGAAGACTATTGGAATTATACCAACGACAAAATACTGAGTTGGGAGATGTTAGTAGCGGAAAATAATAGTTTTATTTGTACATTCCTCAAAGGATGCGGAAAGGGATTGGCTAACAACATTGAAAAAACCTCGTTTTTGTCCACCATGTCTCAGTGCAACAAAACATTGTGCCGCAGCTATTTTAGCCTAAAAGAGAACCGCACAGTATATGTACCGGCCAATTTGTTTCATGCTTTTTATGCAAGCAGCGGAATGTGTGCAGGCAATAAACCAGAAGAAGCTCTGTCCCAAGGCATTTCGGAAATAGTAGAACGTTATGTGATGTACCGGCTTTTTGTAGATCATAGGACATTGCCCGATATTCCAAAAGAAACAATTGAATCCTATCCTTGGGTAAATAAGATATTGGGAACGCTGCAAAACATAGAAGGCTATAGTTGTAGAATAAAAGACTGCTCGTTGGGCGGAAAATATCCCGTAGCCGCATTTTTGATGATAGAGAAAGATACAGGACATTACGGCATAAAGTTTGGCTCACATCCTAATATTGGCATAGCAATGGAGCGGGCAATGACAGAAGCATTTCAAGGACGGACCGAAAAACAGTTTGCAAAAATATCATCCATCTATTTTAAGAACAAGTACATTGAGAACTTTGTGAACATATTCAACAGCTATAAAACTTCGGCAGCCTGCTATCCGCCGGAACTATTCCTCCGCCCAACAGAGATACCCTTTGTTCCAGTACCATCCGTTTTAGGCAAGAGCAACAGAACTATACTAAAAGGACAATTAAAAAATATATTGGAACAAGGATATGACATCCTTATTAAAGACGTGTCATATTTGGGTTTTCCTGCATACAGCATTATAGTACCGGGCATGAGCGAATCCTTAAAACCCAACATTCTTATAATGAAAGCGTGCAATTCTAGAAAGAAAGCCGTTGCTCTTCTTTCTCGTCCGTCCCAACTTTCCCCAAAGGATATTTGCCAATTATTGCTTACCATGGAATTTTATAAAAGCTCCATTCTAGAAAATTCGCTGCTTTCCTTCTACGATGTGCCAATAGAAAACTATCCGTTTATTGGTAATGAAGAAGGAATGGGCATCTATTTTCTGCTGTCTATGCTATACTATGTATCGGGTGACTATGAAAAGGCATTTAGCAGAATGGATTTATGGCTCACCGGAGAAAAACGGCTTAAAGTATCCAATATCAATCCGCTTTACCGCTGCGTTTATAAATATATGGAAAGCAGGATGGAAAATAACTCACACGAGATTACCATCAATATTTTGAGTGAGTTTTTTAGACCTAAAATTATTTGTACAATTGATAGTTACTTTAAAGAACCTTCCACCTTATTGGGCAAACTGTACCCGTTAAAAAATTGTTTGGGAGCAGGTGAAAATGCATCAAGCGAACTATGCAAGAGTTGCGATCTGCAGAAATACTGCAAATTGCACATCATCAAGAATATTTGGATGTTTTGTAGGGACGAAATGAAAAAAAACGGCATGAACAATTGTGGAATAAGAGAAGTAATTTCAACTACATTAGATGAATAAACAAATTATAGATATAGGTTTACGGGCAATGTTCCTTAGTGAGCGAATAAAATGCGACGGAATACAAACCGCTGATTCCAAAACTAATCTGGCGCAATGGAAAAAGATGGTAGGTGAAGATTTTTTTGCTACCAGACTTGCTATGGAAGGTATTTGCGAAAATCGTGCTTTAGAATTGGCGGGAAAGCCTTTATGCGCCAACATTCCGGAATGGCTACAATGGTTATCTGATTTTAGGGAATCCCCCTTAATAAATGATTTTGAAATTAACGATAAAAATATAAACGAACCAGTTTTCTTGGTTAACGCACTCTCTCCTATTGTTGCTTATGGAGTACGTAAATTTATAGAACAAACACATTTAACAGATAGCTTAAAAGAGCTACTTAATGGTGCAACAACACATTTGATACATAATTTAATTTCTATAAGCCATCGTTGCATTTTCCCCGAATTATTTGGCGATGCAGGAACGCTGTATTTTTGCAAAGGACGGGTAGTTAACATGAATTGGTTCGACTATATTTTTAGCCGATATCCGGTACTTGCCCGCTTACTGTTCGAAAAATTAAACAACTGGGTATTAAATATAAAAACTTTATTTGAGCGCCTGCAAAAAGACTTGCCTTCCATAGAACAAACATTTAAGGTAAAAGGAATGCCGGTAGTATTGAAAATGGGATTGTCGGATAGTCACAATGGAGGGCAGAGTGTCGCATTTTTTGAATGGAAAGACGGAACAACCGTAGTATATAAACCCCATTCAAGTCTTTCAGGTAAAGAATGGATGCGTTTTTTAAAAAAATGCGGAATAGAAACTTATGAATTTAAAATACTAGAACACAAACAGTACAGTTATACAGAATTTGTCCAATACAATGGTAACGGAAATCCATTAAAATATTACACCCATGCCGGTGAGCTATTGGCGGCATGCATTATTTTAGGCGCAACAGATATGCATTATGAAAATCTGATTGCCAAAGGAAACATACCGGTAATTGTAGATACTGAAACAGTGGCCGGTCCTTTATTGGGAGAACTGTCTGTAGGGCCAGAACGGTGCGGACTTTTATCTGTAAAAAAATACATACAAGGAGTATGCATTGGCGATTGGGGAGGATTAGTAAAAGTGCCCGGAGGTTTAAATATTCCAACTGCACCGTTCAAAAAAGAATATGTGACATCCATTACAGACGGTTTCAAATCTGTCATCCAACAAGGCTGCCATATTTATACGTTTAAACATCCTTTAAGGTGTGTTTTAAGAAGCACAATGACATACTCCCTAATTCAAGCCCAATGCCTAAACCGCAAAAGGATGCAAGACGGCTTTCTGTACAGCCTTCCTATTGAGCGCCTTACGCCCATTCTTAAATATAAGAAAAACTATATGAACATATATAAATACGAACAGTGCTCAATGGAAAAATTAGATATACCTTATTTTTATTGCTTCCCCGATAGTAAAGATATTTTTGCAGGAAAACAAATGCTAAAGGAGAATTTTTTTGATCAGTCGGTAAATGAGCATATAATCTTACGTGCCAATAAGCTAAACAATAAGGCAGAAATAGAAAAATGCATTAACAATATCAACAATGCATTTGAAAGATCTTCTCCTACAATTATGCAATTAGATCAACTATTATTCAAGCAATTATTAGATAAAAATTAATGGAATACTCAACAATACGTTATAAAGATTGCAGCCCTAAAGCCACTTTAGAAAAAATAGAATCCATATTGGCAGACTGTAAAATCTCAACGGAAAAACTGTGGTCTCAAGAAAATGGATATGGTTCTTCTTCCCTACGGGTAGTTATAAAAGGTACTGATATAGGCCAAAACGGTAAAGGAATAAATAGAGAGTTCGCGCTTGCAAGCGCTATGGCCGAGTTTATGGAAAGGCTCCAAAACAACCTTCTGTTTCCCCTTCATTTTGCAGATGAGACCAATTCCGCATTTGGCTTTACCTGCTATCCAGATGAAAAAATATTGTCTTTGCCAGATTTTGTTGAACAAGCATCGCCTTGGACTCTTTCTTTTGAACAAAGAAATGGAATGGAAGGCAAAAACAAAGAAGAAAAAGTAAAGGCACTAAAAAAATTAGGATGCAATGACTGCATCCGGCTAGGAAAAGACGGCTTGTTATGTGTACCATATTACAGCATTCATCAAAAGAAAATATTTTATCTCCCTATACAAGTAATGCTCAATGAACACTCTTCAAACGGAATGTGTGCGGGAAATTCCATACAGGAAGCTTTTGTTCAGGGAGTATCTGAAATTTTTGAAAGAAGAGTGCAAAGAACATTGCTTACCAGTAAGGTATCGCTTCCTAACATCCCGGATAGTTACATAAAAAAATACCCTAAACTGGATAATATGTTATCGGGCCTAAAAAAAGAAAAAGGCTACAAATTTCTCCTAAAGGATGCTACAATAGTGGAAAACTATCCTGTAGCTGTTTTTATCGCCATCAATCTGCAAAAAGGGACATATGGTATCCGTTTTGGGGCGCATCCTCAATACGAAATTGCTATAGAACGTTCCATAACGGAAGCCTTTCAAGGCAAGGGGCTAGAATCATTCTCCCAATATTCTCCGCTGGAATTTGGAAATTCTATCACCAATTCATACACAAATATGTTTAATGCTTACAAGGTAGGTATTGGTGTCTATCCACCACAAATACTGCTTTCCGCTTCTGAAAAAAGTTTCATTGTTCCCAAACATATCCCACATGATAATCTTTCGATGTGCAACTGGATAATAAATAAGGTGGCAAAACGGGGACTTGATATATTAGTACGGAATGTATCCTACTTGGGATTTCCTTCTTTGCATGTGGTGATACCGGGATTAAGTGAAATGTTTCCCAACCGCATGGAAATGTTTCTAAACCGGCTTGGCAATACAAAAGAATATATATGCTTGCAATTAAAGCATTCCCAATCATTAACAACAATGGACGCCGGGCATTTACTAAATTTGCTAGATGCAACAAGAAATAACCAAATTGAAAATAGATTGCCTTATATTTACAAGCTCCCTATTGCCCCTAAAGCATTCCCTTTTGAATTGGAAAGTGCCGGGAACTTGTTTTTATCTGCAATATGTTGCGGAATATTAGGAGAATGGGAAAAAGGCGCAGCATTTTTAAAACAAATCTCTCAGTTGTATGAAATGAAAGGACTTATGCAACCGGTCTGTTTGAACGTGTCCATAATGTGGTTTCTTGCTAAAGCATCGGGCAAAGCCGTATCGGAAATTATAGAATACTGTAATGTGGTATATGATAATACTTCTGTAACAGAGATAATAAATGAACTTATGGGATTGGAGCAGATGAAAATGCCTTTTATGCCTCAAACAGACTGTTTCCATTGTAATTCCTGTGAAATTAAATCATTATGCAGTTACAAAGAAATTGAAAGAACATGGCTTGGTCTTAAATCTAAAATGATATTTTTTTTCCCAAATCAAAATGACTTATCGGACTGCTTTGGACAGTACGCAAATTACATACCTAAATTGTTAGTGTGCGACAACAGGCAGACCCTTGTAGAAGAGAACGCAAAGAATATGTGGGGAGAAGTTTTTCAACCGGCCGAATATTTAGAAGCAAGTAGAATAAAACTATTGCATAGAGAATTCACTACCGTGGTCAGAGATTTTATAGGTCTTTACCCCATGCAGAAAATGATAGAGGTAGGCTGTGGTTCCGGTGCATTTATCTCCTACATAGAAGATGCAGTAAATGATATGCAGATTTATGGGTTGGATAACGACGCTGCCTTAATAAAAGAAGCCAAGAAAAAAGAATTCCGCCGAAACCGTGTTCATTTTATAAGAGGGGATGCATACAAATTGCCTTTTGATTCCGATACATTTGATATTGCAGCAAGCCATACATTCTTTCAATGCATAACAGACAAGGAAAATGCTTTGTTAGAAATGAAAAGGGTAGTAAAAAAAGGTGGCTGTATAGCAGCTATCGTACCAATGTCCCTGCAACTTAATGTATCAAATCCGGGCCATTATCCAGAAAACGCAACCTGGGTAGGCCCGTTAAGACTAATGGAAACAAAGGTAGATTTCCTAATAAAGAAGCAACTTAAATTGGAACTTCTTTCTAGTGACAATGCAACGGCATATCTAATGCCTAATTTATTCTCTAAGGTGGGATTATCTAACATACGCATTCTTCCCTTAGGGAAAGCTTTCTCATTAAGCAATGCGGCAATGCCCATTAAGGATAAATATTATTATATTAATAACTGGTATCTTGGTGAAGTAAAACGGTTTAATGCCATGATGGACTTTCCGGCTTTTAGGCGTGAAATGGAAAAGGATTGCAACAGTTATTTGCAACTATTACAAGAAAAACATCAATTTTGGCTGAAACATCTAAATGACAATAAAATTTTTGAGTGGGAAGGTAATTCGGCTTTGTTGGTATGTGGAAACAAAAC
>JAVXCW010000068.1:0-6603 GCA_036659275.1 Bacteroidales bacterium
AAATATAGATATTGAACTTATTGCACAATGTACCGGCTTAACAGTTGAGCAGGTGAAAAAATTATAATGCCGTATTCGTTTTATTATAGCTATCTTTGCCGTCTTATAAAAATAAAGAAGTAAATGATAACAGTAGCAAACGTAGAGTTGCAATTTGGCAAAAGAGTTCTATTTAAGGATGTTAATTTTAGATTTACCCCTGGGAATTGTTATGGAGTAATAGGGGCAAATGGGGCTGGCAAATCAACCTTTCTTAAGGTAATAAGCGGCGAGATAGATTGTACAAGAGGAAATGTTTCTTTTGGTCCGGGAGAGAGAATGTCGGTATTAAAACAAGATCACCACGAATTTGATGAATATACAGTTTTAGATACCGTACTTATGGGACATCATGTCCTATGGGATATTATGCAAGAAAAAAACGCTATTTATGCAAAAGAGAATTTTTCTGCCGAGGATGGAGATAAAGCGGCGGAGTTAGAGTCAAAATTTGCGGAGATGGATGGCTGGAATGCAGAGAGCAATGCAATGATGCTTTTAAGTGGCTTGGGAATAAAGGAATCTCTCCATTATTCAGTTATGAGTGAAGTTAATGCTAAAGATAAAGTGAGGATATTGCTTGCGCAGGCTCTTTTTGGTAAACCCGATAATTTACTATTAGATGAGCCAACTAACGATTTGGATGTTAACACTATAATGTGGTTAGAAAATTATCTTGCTAATTATGATAATACGGTTTTGGTAGTATCTCACGATAGGCACTTTTTAGATACAGTTTGCACGCATATTTTGGATATCGATTATAACGATATTAATATGTATTCGGGAAACTATAGTTTTTGGTACCAATCAAGCCAGTTAGCTCAAAGACAACTGGCACAACAAAATAAAAAGGCAGAGGAGAAAAAGAAAGAATTATTGGAATTTATCCAAAGGTTTAGCGCTAATGTTGCAAAATCGCGACAAACTACTTCTCGTAAGAAGATGATTGAAAAGCTTAATATTGAGGAGATAAAACCATCTATGAGAAAATATCCCGGGATTATTTTTCAAGTTGATAGGGAGCCTGGCGTAAAGGTTCTTTCTGTGGCTGATTTAAGTAAGACAATAAATGAAGAAAAGCTATTTTCAAACCTTTCATTTACTATAGAAAGAAATGAAAAAGTTGTGTTTTTATCGCGTGAACCACGTGCGGTAACAGCTCTTTTAGAGATTTTAGCAGATAATGACAAACCCGATACCGGAATGATTAACTGGGGTATAACTATAAATAAAGAATATTTACCACTAAATAATGCTCCTTTCTTTAATACGTCACTAAGTATAGTGGATTGGTTAGCTCAATTTTCGGAAGATACAAGCGAACTGTTTTTAAGAGGATATCTAGGTAAGATGCTTTTCTCGGGAGAAGAAATTTATAAATCGGTTGATGTGTTATCGGGAGGAGAAAAAATGCGTTGCATGATTGCTCGGATGATGATTGAAAAGGCCAATACAATAATTTTAGACTCTCCTACAAATCATTTGGATATGGAATCTATTCAGGCATTTAATAATGGATTAATTTCTTATAAAGGGGTTGTGTTAATGACCTCGCACGACCATGAGTTTATTAATTCTGTTGCCAACCGTGTTATAGAGATAGGCCCTAAAGGCATGGTTGACAAATATATGGATTATGACGACTATATTTTGGATGAGAAGGTGCAGGAAGCGGTTGGGAAAATTTATTAGATGTTAAAGCTTAAGGCAACTGTTCCATGTAAAGTTTTGTGAGTACTACAAATTGTTCTACAGATAGTTGCTCTGGGCGCATATCAAACAAATGGTTATTTGGGAGAGTAATGCCTAGTGCAGATGTTAATGGCTTTATTGAGTTACGGATGGTTTTGCGACGTTGATTAAAGCAGGTTTTTATTATTTGCTTAAATAAGGCTTGGTCGCAATCTAAATCTATACGACTATTTCTTGTGAGGCGAATAACTCCCGATTTTACTTTTGGAGGGGGGGCAAATACGTTTTCGTTTACTGTAAATAGATATTCTATATTATACCAAGCTTGTAGTAATACAGATAGGATACCATAAGATTTATTTCCTGGGGGGCTTGCAAGTCTTTCTGCTACTTCTTTTTGAAGCATGCAAACTACTTGTGGAACTTGTTCTTTATAATCTAAAACTTTAAAGAATATTTGGGATGAGATATTGTATGGGAAATTGCCTATTATGCTAAATTCTCCTTTAAATATTTCACTGAGCTCTATTGTAAGAAAATCGCGTTGTTGTATTGTGTATAGTAGCTGTGTGTATGTGCTCCTTAGATATTCGATAGATTCCGTATCAATTTCTGCAACCTCTAGTTTAATTTGTGGATTTACCAGAAGGTATTTTGTTAACACACCTGTACCCGGCCCAATCTCCAATACTTGAGTTTGTGCAGTTTGGGACAGGACAAGGCTGTCAACTATTCTTTTTGCTATAGACTCATCCTTAAGGAAGTGTTGCCCTAGCCCTTTTTTTGCTCTTACATTTATCATAACGGGGGCAAATATACTAAGAAAGAATAAGAAACTATTAAAACTAATCGTTAGTTTTTACTTTAAGACTTTTCCCAAAAATCATATCGTTTCCATTTGAAAGTTCTATTTCTGTTCCTGTTTTTAGATATTTAATTTTTTTTACAAAAGTAGTTGGATACAAATTTTTAATTATTGCCAAAATGTCTTTTCCTACTATACTATCGGGAACTTTATTATTTCCACAATCTATTTTAATAGGGGTTCCTATTTTCTTAAAATCTATTTCTGTTCCGTTTTTTAATTTTACCTCGTATATTGTTCCCGTAATTTCTTTATCTAGCTTAGCTGTTACAATATCATTGGCAGAGAAGTGTCGGGTTATAAATAATTGAGCAGTTTTAGGTAATTGATTAAAATTAATGCGTTTATCATCATCTGCATTTGCTGTAAATGATGTAAATAATAGAGCCATACTCAAAGCTATTAACGTTAATTTAGTTGATTTAATTAATAATTTTCTCATAATGTTATAATGTTTTTTTATTAAAACAATCTTAGAACATAAAGGTAAAGTATTTTTACTAATTTTGCACGTAATAAACCGAAATAGAATATTAAATTATATAATTATGTATAGAACACATACTTGCGGAGAATTACGCATTGCGAATGTAGGTCAAGAGATTACCTTGGCCGGTTGGGTACAAAAAGTTAGGAAAATGGGTAGCCTTAATTTCATTGATTTACGAGATCGTTACGGCATTACACAATTAGTTGCTAATGAAGACGAAAATAAAGAGATTAATGCTATGGTAGAAAAACTTGGGAGAGAGTTTGTTATTCAGGCACGTGGTGTTGTTACAGAGAGACAAAGTAAAAACAGTAAAATTGCTACAGGAGATATAGAGATTAAGCTTTTAGAGGTAAAAATACTTAATGCTGCTGTTACACCCCCGTTTACAATTGAGGATAATACAGATGGAGGAGAGGATATTAGGGCACAATATCGTTATTTAGATTTACGCCGCGGACCATTAAAAAGGGCGTTGGAGTTAAGGCATAAAATGGCCTATGAGGTAAGGAATTACCTTAGCAAAATTGGTTTTATGGAGATTGAAACTCCATATATGATAAAATCTACTCCCGAGGGGGCACGAGATTTTGTAGTTCCTAGCCGAATGAATCCTGGCGAATTTTATGCTTTACCACAGAGCCCGCAAACATTTAAGCAACTTTTAATGGTTGCTGGATATGATAAATACTTTCAGATTGTAAGATGTTTTCGCGACGAAGATCTCCGCGCAGACCGTCAACCGGAGTTTACCCAAATAGATTGTGAAATGTCGTTTGTGGAGAGAGAAGATATTTTAAATACATTTGAGGGACTTATAAAAACTCTTTTTAAGAATGTTTTAACTAAAGAATTTACGGAGGCTTTTCCTCGTATTTCTTATGCAGAGGCTATGGAATTTTATGGTTCAGATAAGCCGGATATCCGTTTTGGCATAAAAATGAATAACGTAACAACTTTATTGCAGGGGAAAAATTTTTCTGTGTTTGATTCGGCAGAATATATTGGAGCTATAGTTGTACCGGGATGCGCAGAATATACTCGTAAACAATTAGATGAACTAACAGAGTGGGTTAAAAGACCGCAAGTTGGAGCAAAAGGATTGGTTTATATTAAATTAGGTCCCGATGGCAATATTAAATCATCAATAGACAAATTCTATACTCCGCAAGAACTTAAAGCGGTAGCAGACAAAATTGGAGCCACAGGAGGAGACCTTATTTTTATTCTATCGGGAGACAAAAAGAAAATGCAGGTAGCGTTAGGGACGCTTAGACTAGAGATGGGGAATCGCTTAAATCTTAGAGATAATTCTGTTTTTGCTCCACTTTGGGTTTGTGATTTTCCTCTTTTAGAATGGGATGATGAAACACAACGTTTCTATGCAATGCACCATCCGTTTACCGCCCCTAAGCCAGAAGATATGGATAAATTTTTTAGCAATAAAAAAGAAGATTTAGAACAAGTTAATGCAAATGCTTATGACTTTGTTCTTAATGGAACAGAGGTTGGCGGTGGCTCAATAAGGATACATGACTCCAAAATTCAAGAGAGAATGTTTGAGGTACTTGGGTTCTCAAAAGAGGATGCCGATTACCGTTTTGGCTTTATAATTAATGCCTTTAAATATGGTGCTCCGCCTCATGGAGGGTTAGCATTTGGATTTGATCGCTTTTGTTCTTTGTTTGGCGGACAAGAAACCATTAGAGATTATATTGCATTTCCTAAAAACAACAATGGACGTGATGTAATGCTAGATGCGCCGTCGCGTATTGATAATGCTCAAATGGATGAGCTATTTTTAAAAAGTACGGCAAAAAAATAAAATATTAATTAACAGAAAGGAAAATTATGAGTTTAGAAGAACAAATTCAACAAGATATAAAAGCCGCTATGTTGGCTAAAGAAAAAGTAAGATTAGAATCGTTGCGTGGTATTAAATCAGCCATACTTTTGGCTAAAACATCTGGGGAATCTCATCAAATAACAGATGCAGATATAGTTAAAATGATACAAAAGCTTGTAAAACAACGTAAAGAATCAGCCGAAATTTACAAACAGCAGAATAGGCCAGAACTAGCTGAGAATGAGCTAATGGAAGCAGGCTTTATGGAGATTTATCTCCCTAAACAAATGAGCGAAACCGAGATAGAAGCACAGCTAAAGCAAATAATAACAACAGTGGGAGCAACCGGTCCGCAAGATATGGGTAAAGTAATGGGTGTTGCTACAAAACAACTTGCCGGTAAAGCCGATGGAAAAGTGATTTCTGCATTGGTTAAAAAACTATTGTAGTTATTACAAAGAGATGAGAATAGGAGATAGAATAAGATTTTTAAGTCAAACCGGAGGTGGTATTGTTGTTGGCTTTGATAAAAAAGGGTGGGCGTTGGTTGAAGATACCGATGGCTTTGAAATTCCTGTGCCTGTAAAGGAATGTGTTGTTGTTGAGGAGAATGTAGTTGGAAAGGAAAAAGGTGTGCAGACGGTTAAAACTGTACAGACTCATGGAGGAGACGAGCTTAATTTGGCGTTAATATACACAAATGAAAAATTAGGCTCTCAATTTATATGCACGCTAGCAAATGAAAGCAATTATAATATGCTAGTTACGTATACTGTTATTCTTAAAGGAGAACATACAACAGTGTTTGCCGGAGAGATACTTCCTTATGAAAGGAAACAGCTATTTACATTTAGTAAAGCCACACTTAACGAAACATCAAAAAAGGCTATGCTAAGGGCAATCCCATTTAAAAGAGGAGATGTAGGGACAATGTATGGAGTTGGAAATAATTTTAGAGGAATTGACGAAAAAAAAGTTTGGAAACCAAAGAATATTATAGAAAAAGAATTTGCCATAGATCCTGTTAATCTCTTAAAAGAGAATATGTTTAAGGAGAATGAATACCTCTCTGGAAAGGGATATGTTGTTAATATATTTAAAGAGGGGCATAATATTCCCGATAATTTTGATGAAGTAAAAAAAGAACTTTTAGATAAATTTAATAACGATATAAAGGAGATAAAAGTTCCTGTAAAACCCCAAAAAGCGGTTGATGACGATAATTCCATTGTAAAAATGACTTCAACAGGAATATTAGAGGTAGATTTACACGCCAATGAGCTATTAGACACAACAGCAGGGATGGGCAATACAGAAATTTTACTTTATCAACTAAGTAAGTTTAATGAAGTTATGATTGCAAACCTGCACAAAAAAGGAAGTAGAATTGTATTTATTCATGGTAAAGGAGATGGAGTATTACGTAATGCATTATTAAAAGAGCTTAAAACAAAATATAGCCGTTGTAGTTCTCAAGATGCTTCATTTAAAGAGTATGGGTTTGGTGCCACTATGGTAACTATAAAGTAAAAAAGAGACCTGCTACACCATTTGAAGTGAGCAGGTCTCCCCGACTTAACCTAACTTAAAAAACTATTTCACCTAATAAACATAATAGCTTTAAGAAAGTTCAACTATTTTATAATTCTTTTGCAATTTTTGCAAATG
>JAVXCW010000069.1:0-6532 GCA_036659275.1 Bacteroidales bacterium
CGTCCTAGCTTTGCAATGGATAACTTTTGTTTTCTTGCAAAGGAATGCTTTATGCTAAATATTATTTTGTGCCCAGAACAGGAATCGAACCTGCACAGCTATTAAGCCACTAGTACCTGAAACTAGCGTGTCTACCATTTCACCATCTGGGCTTATTAGGCTATACTAAGATAACTCCTAATTTGCTTCTCAACTTAATATTTGGACAAAGTTAAGCATTCCAGTTATATGTAGCAAAAAAATGCCCCCTTTAAGGTTAAGAGGGCAACCAAATGTTTTCACAACGGAATAATCCTTATTGTGATTCGCTTCAAATTAGTTCTGCAAATATAATTAATAATTTGTAAAAAACGCATTTATCTCAATGTTTTTATTAATTTTGGTGGGAATTTAAACTAAAAATTATGAGAAAAATACTTGGCTTGGATTTGGGAACAAATAGCATAGGTAGTGCTGTTATTACTTATTTAGATGTAGCAGAGCACATTGATAAACAATGGATAGAATTTTCAGGTAGCCGAATTATCCCAATGGATGCTGCTGTGCTAGGTGATTTTGATAAAGGAAATTCAAAATCTCAAACAGCAGAAAGGACAAGTTTTAGAGGAATACGTCGTTTGCGAGAGCGTTCTTTATTACGACGCGAGCGACTGCACAGGGTTTTATACTTATTAGGGTTTCTACCTGAGCATTATGTTCAAAGTATTAATTTTGATACTCATCCAGGAAAATATAAACCAGAGACAGAGTGTAAATTACCATGGAAAGAGAGAGCAGATGGACGAGTTGAGTTTATTTTTCTGGAATCTTTTAGGGAAATGTTAGCAGACTTTGCCAACTACCAACCACAATTGGTTGCAAATGGAAAAAAAGTACCTTATGACTGGACTCTTTATTATTTGAGAAAAAAGGCATTAACTCAAAAGATATCTAAAGAAGAACTTGCCTGGATTTTATTGAATTTTAATCAAAAAAGGGGATATTATCAGTTAAGAGGAGAGGATGAACAAGAAAATTACGGCAAAAAGAGTGAATTCTACGCTCTAAAAGTTGTAAAAGTAGAAGCTTCCAATGAAAAAAGAGGAAAAGACACTTGGTATAATGTTTATTTGGAAAATGGCTGGATATATAGACGAACGAGTAGTGTGCCTTTGGACTGGTGTGGGAAAATAAAAGAATTTATTGTAACTACCGAACTTAATGAAGATGGTACCTGTAAGCAAGATAAGGAGGGTAATGTAAAGCCGCCATCATTTCGCATGCCGCAAGAAGGGGACTGGACATTGGTAAAAAAGAAAACAGAAGCAGATATTGAGAATAGTAATAAGACAATAGGATGTTATATATACGATACATTATTAATTAACCCTAATCAAAAAATAAAGGGAAAATTAGTACGTACAATAGAGCGCAAATATTATAAAAGAGAACTAATAGATATTTTAAAAAAGCAAAAGGAGTTTCATGAAGAACTACGAGATAGACAATTATATGAGCTATCTGTTAAAGAGTTGTATCCACAAAATGAGACGCATCGTGATAATATTATTAATAGAGATTTGACATACCTATTTATTGAGGATATTATATTCTATCAGAGGCCGCTAAAAAGAAAAAAGAATTTGATTGATGATTGTCCGTATGAGGAGCGTTCTTATAAAGTAAATGGCCAGGAAAAAACAGTATCGGTGAAATGTATAGCAAAATCGCATCCTTTATTTCAAGAGTTTCGGCTATGGCACTTTATATCAAGTATAAAAATTTATCAGAAAGAACGTAGAGTTACTATAGAAGAGCAACCGATGTTATTTTCGGATTCCAATCAAGGGAATGTAAAATTACAAACAGATGTGGATGTTACTACGGACTTTCTAAAAAGCGAAGATGATTATGTTGCGCTCTTTGATTGGTTAAATAATAGAAAAGAGATAGATCAAAAAGCCTTTCTTAAATATTCTCCTTTTGGTCTAAAAAAGATATTTGATAATTACCGGTGGAATTATGTGGAGGATAAAGCATATCCTTGTAATGAAACTAGGGCTTTAATCTTATCGCGGCTCGAAAAAGCAGGGATTTCGATAGACTTCCTAACTAGAGAAAAAGAAGAGAAATTATGGCACATTTTATATTCGGTGGAGGATAAATCAGAAATAGAAAGGGCACTTACAACTTTCGCAAATCAGAACAATTTGCCGGATGATTTTGTGACAATTTTTTGTAAATGCCCTCCATTAGAAAAAAAGTATGGAGCATATTCAGCAAAAGCCCTAAAAAAATTATTACCTCTTATGCGAAGAGGTAAATATTGGGATGAAAGCCAAATTGACGACGCAACTAAAATTAGAATTGATAAGATTGTATCGGGAGAGTGGGATGAGAATATTCAACTGCGCGTGCGGGAAAAGGCTATACATCTTACCAATATTGCGGATTTTAGAGCATTACCTCTTTGGCTAAGTTGTTATGTTGTATATAATCGCCATTCCGAGGTGAAAAATATAGAAAAATGGCATTCTCCGGCCGATATCGACTTATATCTAAAAACTTTTAAACAGCACTCTTTACGTAATCCTATTGTAGAACAGGTTATTACAGAAACTTTACGTACAGTTAGAGATATTTGGAATCAGGTTGGGCAAATTGATGAAATTCATGTTGAACTGGGACGTGAAATGAAAAATCCTGCAGATAAGCGTAAGCAAATGACTTTGCAGAGTTTGGAAAATGAGAATGCTAATCTTAGGGTGAAAGTTCTTCTTAAAGAGTTCTTGAATCCCGAATTTGAAGTGGAAAATGTTCGCCCTTATTCTCCTAGTCAGCAAGAAATATTACGTATTTATGAAGATTGTGTGCTTAATAGTGTGTCTGATATACCAGACGAGATAGATGGTATCTTAAAACGTTTTAAAGAGAATGATTCAGCCAAAAGGCCAACTAGCAGAGATGTACTTTGTTATAAACTTTGGTTGGAACAGAAATATAGATCTCCATATACAGGAGAGATAATACCTCTGGGGAAATTATTTACGTCGGCTTATGAAATAGAGCATGTTATTCCGCAGTCACGATATTTTGATGATTCTTTTAATAACAAGGTTATTTGTGAATCGGAAGTAAATAAGTTAAAAGACAATTTTTTGGGATATGAATTTATAAAAAAGCACAAAGGAGAAATAGTTGAATTAGCTTTTGGAAAAAAAGTTAAAATATTTTCAGTAGAGGCTTATGAACAATTTGTGAAAGATAACTATTCTAAAACGCATAATAAGATGAAAAAACTGCTTATGGATGATATTCCAGATCAGTTTATAGAACGTCAATTGAATGATAGTAGATATATTAGTAAAGTTATTAAAGGGTTGCTTTCAAATATAGTGAGAGAAAAAGATGAAAATGGTAATTATGAACAGGAGGCAATATCTAAAAATGTTATTGCATGTACAGGTGGCGTAACAGACCGTTTAAAGAAAGAGTGGGGCGTGAATGATGTTTGGAACGAGATAATTCTTCCTCGTTTTATTCGTTTGAATGAGTTAACAGATTCAACAGCTTTTACAGCTACCAGTGGAAATAAAGAAATCCCTGTAATGCCACTAGAGTTGCAAAAAGGGTTTAATAAAAAGCGTATAGATCATAGGCATCATGCAATGGATGCTATTATTATAGCATGTTCCACACGTAATCTGGTTAATTATTTAAGTAATGAATCAGCCAGTAAGAATGCCCGAATATCCCGTTTTGATTTGCAACGTATTTTATGCGATAAGATTAAAATTGATAATAGTGGCAATTATAAATGGGTTATAAAGAAACCATGGGAGACATTTAATCAGGATATTAGGGTAACTTTGGAAAATATGATTGTTAGTGTCAAGCATAATCAAAGGGTAATAAACAAGACAATGAATTGCTATGAACATTACTATAACGGTGAAAAAGTGACTGATAAACAAGTATTGGGAGATCATTGGGCTATTCGTAAGCCAATGCATAAAGATACTGTTTTTGGGAGAGTTAATATAAGGAAAATAAAGACAGTAAACTTTTCAAAAGCGATAACTTCTTTAGATAGGATTGTGAATAGAGAGTTTAAAATTAAATTAAAAGAATTAATAGCTTTAGGTTACGATAATAAAGAATTATCAAAATATTTTAAAGAAAATGCAGATATTTGGGCTGATATAAATCTCTCAAAAATAGAAATTTATTATTTTACGGATGATGAGCTGCCATTGGTAGCTGTAAGAAACTTGTTGGACTCTAGTTTTACAGTAGAAAAAATCAAAGAAAAAGTAACCGATACAGGTATACAGAAAATATTACTCCGGCATTTAGAAAATAATGGAGGAGATACAGAGCTTGCTTTCTCTCCAGATGGGATAGATGAAATGAATTGTGTTATAACAGATTTAAATCATGGGAAATTTCATCAGCCTATCATTAAGGTAAGGGTTTGTGAACCATTGGGAAATAAGTTTCAGATAGGTAGTGTTGGTAATAAATTTGCTAAGTTTGCCGAATCGGCTAAAGGGACGAATTTGTTCTTTGCCATTTATCAGTCTGCAAATGGGAAGAGATCGTACAGCACTGTTCCTTTGAATATTGTTATAGAAAGAGAAAAACAAGGAAAGTTGCCAGTCCCAGAAATAAATGAAAATGGAGATTGTCTTCGCTTTTGGCTATCCCCTAACGATTTTGTTTATGTACCAACTAAAGAAGAGCTTATTAATGGGAAAATTGATAAAGATAATTTAGATAGGAATAGAATATATAAAATGGTAAGTTGTACCAAAAAAGAAGTCCATTTTATGCCGGTAATGATTGCAAATCCCATTGTGCAAACGGTGGAACTAGGAAGTAATAACAAAGCCGAGCGTGCTTGGACAGATGAAATGATTAAGGAAATTTGTATTCTAATAGAGGTTGATAGATTAGGTAAAATTATAAAGATAATTAATTAGGTGAATTGGTAGTAAAGAAACAGAAAAGGAATTGAGACATAGTGTAATTACAGAGCAATTTTTTTTATCTGAATCCCTGATAATAGATTGGAAGAAGATACGCTTTTGTTGCCTTTTAAAATAGATGAGTAATATTTAACACATTGGGATATGATAAAACAAACGCTCTATTTTAGTAACCCGGCTTATATTTCATTATGTAATGCACAGCTTGTAATTAAACTTCCGGAAGTAGAAAATAGTAAAAATCTACCTGCCGAATTTAAGAAAAGTATAGAAATAATAAGAGCTATTGAAGATATTGCTGTTGTGATTCTAGATAATAAACAAATTACAATAACTTCGGGAGTTTTGGAAGCTCTTTTAGAGAATAATTGTGCAATTATTACATGTGACAGTAAAAGTATGCCGGTAGGTTTAATGTTGCCTCTATGTGGCAATACAACACAGAGTGAACGATTTCGTCAGCAATTGGGGGTGTCTCTTCCTATGCGGAAACAATTATGGCAACAAACAATAAAAGCTAAAATAGAGAATCAAGCATCTGTGCTACAAAATCATAGAGAAGTGGTTGTTAAGAATATGCTAATTTGGGCAGATGATGTAAAAAGTGGGGATTCCGATAATCTTGAAGCAAGAGCTGCGGCCTATTATTGGAGAAATATGTTCCCGCAAATAGATGACTTTTCTAGAAGTAGGGATGGTGTCTTTCCTAATAACCTATTAAATTATGGCTATGCTATTCTACGTGCTGTAATGGCCAGGGGTTTAGTTACAAGCGGACTGTTGCCAACCTTTGGTATTCATCATCATAATCGTTATAATGCGTATTGTTTGGCTGATGATATAATGGAACCTTATCGCCCGTATGTTGATGAGTTAGTTATTCGTATTATGAAAAGCATGGGAGAACAAACTAATCTGAGTAAAGATGTAAAAGTAAAGCTGTTAACTATTCCTACTTTAGAGGTCTGTATAAATGACAAGCGAAGCCCACTAATGGTAGCAGTTGCACAAACTACATCATCTCTTTATAAATGTTTTTTAGGAGAGGGGCGGAGAATATCTTATCCCAAAATGTAATGGATCGTTTAAGTGAATATCGCATTATGTGGATTTTAGTATTTTTTGATCTTCCAACCGATACGAAAAAGGATAAGAAAGCATATACTGATTTTCGTAAGGGCTTACAAAGAGATGGTTTTTCTATGTTTCAATTTTCCATCTATATAAGGCATTGTGCAAGTAGTGAAAATGCAGAAGTTCATGTCCGGCGTGTTAAATCCTTACTGCCCGAATATGGTCAAATTGGCATTCTTTGTATAACAGATAAACAATTTGAGAACATAGAATTGTTTTATGGTAAGAAAATACAGATGTCGGACAATACGGCCGGTCAACAATTAGAGTTATTTTAAAAAATAAAATCACGTCAATTGACGTGATTTTACTATTTGTAACAGCTTTTTTTACTTTCTGCTCCTTGTTATAAACTATTGAAAATCAGATAATAATGTACAATCTGCTGTCTTCAATGGCTCAAAGGTACTAATTTGAAAGCGAATCACAAC
>JAVXCW010000070.1:0-6515 GCA_036659275.1 Bacteroidales bacterium
CGCTTTAAGTAAAGTGATATTAACAAGCTGTTTATACAGCCTATAACAATAAGTCGTAAAAAATAAGCATCGTAATTTTCAATAGAGAAGATTATGATGCTCTTATTAAAATATTAAAAACACATTTACCAATTGGAAGTGCAAATTATTTGTATAAATAATACTCTCTGGATACATTTTTAAAAGCAGCTTCGTCTTTAGTCCAAAATTGCTCTATATCGGAAAATTTATTCCGTTTAGAAAATTCTACCCTTATATAGTTTGATCCAGATACTTTATCAAACATATTAAAGCGTGTAGTATCGGAATTAGCAAATACTGCCTTATTAGGGTATAACTCTGCAATAACTTGCATTACATAAAATTGTATTTCTGTAAGACGGGCAATTTTGTAATTTGTAATATATACTTGTGCTCCACCAATGTTCTCCCCCGCCAAGGTAGCGTAAAATGGCTTTACATATAATGGGCGGAAACGGATTCCCGGCAAATTAAGAGAATTAAGAGCATTTGTAAAATTATTAGCATTAATCCATTCTGCACAAAAAATTTGAAAAGGAAGTGTATAACCTACCCCTATTGAAATATATCCAAGTTCTCCTAATATTCCCGATATCGGATAATAATATGCAGTAATATCTTGAGGAATATGTGGAGAAGGGAGCACCCAAGGTAATTTTGTATCTGCATAAACCATTTCTCTTTTCCATCCTTGCATGGGTACAACAGTTAACTTGCACTGTTTTCCCAACATTTTTTCGCCATTAAGCATATTAGCAAGTTCACCAACTGTTAAACCATATAAATAAGGAATTTTAAATTGGCTTACAAAAGAGATATATCCGTCTTCAACTAAGTTACCTTCAACTTTTTCTCCGCCCAATGGGTTTGGACGGTCTAAAACAATTATCTCTTTATTAAACTGAGCAGCAGCCTCCATAATCATTCCCAACGTGCTAATATATGTAAATGAGCGGCAACCGTTATCTTGAATATCGTAAACAAGAACATCTATTCCATCTAGCATCTCTTTGGTGGGCTTACGTGTTTTACCATATAATGAATAAACAGGAAGTCCGGTGGCAGAATCTTTAAAATTATCTACTTTATCTCCTGCATGTACATCTCCCCTAACACCATGCTCCGGACCGTATAGAGCTACAAGATTTACATTTTTAGCATTATACAAAATATCTATTGTAGAAACAAGATTTTTGTCTACACCTGTTGGATTTGTAACAAGGCCTATCCTTTTACCTTCTAATTGTTTAAAGTTGTTTGCTTTGAGTACATCAATGCCTGTCTTAACCTGCGCTTGTACTCCAATAGAACAAATGAAAGCAATAATAATTATAATATTTTTCATACCTTTTTACTATTTTTTGCCAAACTGTGAATTCATTTTTCTCATAACTAAAAACGAAGCTAAAATACCGGGAATAGTACAAATACAAACCCATATAAAGAAATTTGTATATCCTATCATTTCTTGTATCCAACCTGCTGCCATACCGGGTAACATCATACCTAAGGCCATAAAGCCTGTTCCAATAGCATAATGAGCAGTTTTATGTTCGCCATCAGCTATATATATAAGAAAAAGCATATATGCAGTAAAACCAAATCCGTAGCCAAATTGTTCAACTGCAACCGAGGTTATTACCACCCATACATCTTGCGGCATAGTGCCGGCTAAATATACATATAATAAATCGGGCAAGTTAATTGCTAACGCCATAGGTACCAACCATCTCCTAAACCCATCTTTAGACACCAACATTCCACCTACAACGCCACCCAAAAGGAGTGCTATAACTCCAATTGTTCCATATATCATTCCAACAGTAGAAGTAGTAAGCCCTAATCCACCAGCCTCATCTCCATCCAATAAAAACGGTGAAGCTATTTTTACGAGTTGTGATTCTCCCAAACGGTATGTAAGTAAAAAGAAAAACATTAGTCCCAAATTCTCTTTTTTAAAAAACGACACAAATGTTTTTATAAAATCTTTCATTAAATTACTTGCATTTAACCCTTTTCTCTTAATATCGGAATCAGGCCTTGGAAGGACAAAATTATGATATAAGGCAAGCCCTATAAATATAGCCGCAAGTAAAAAAAATGTAATACTCCACGCCAATGGAATATTATTTTTAGAAGTTTCTAGCCATCCGGCAAACATAACAAGTACCCCTTGTCCAAAAATAGTAGCAAGACGATAAAACGTATTTCTAATTCCAACAAAAAATGATTGTTCTCCTGTAGTAAGCCCTAGCATATAAAAGCCGTCTGCCGCAATATCGTGTGTTGCAGAGCTAAATGCAAGAAGCCAAAAAAACGCTAATGATACCTGTAAATAATAATCTGTTGGAATAGAAAAGGCCACCCCTGCAAATCCTACGGCCACACAAGTTTGCATAGTAATAATCCACCATCTTTTGGTTTTTACTAAATCTACAAACGGACTCCAAATAGGCTTTATAACCCATGGTAAATAAAGCCAACTTGTATACAATGCAATATCTGTATTAGAAAGTCCAATCCTTTTATACATAATAACAGCAATAGTCATTACTGCCACATACGGCAATCCCTGCGCAAAATAAAGGGATGGTATCCACGCCCACGCATTAGTTTTCTTTTGTCCCATTTTGTTTATTTTATTAATTTACTTCTTCTTAATATCTCTTCTCTATATTGGCACCAACATAATAATGTAGCAAAATATCCTTATATTTAAATCCTTGTTCTCCCATTACGGCAGCTCCTATTTGACAAAGCCCAACCCCATGCCCCCATCCTGCACCATGCAAAATAAAAATGGAAGGAATTTTATTCCCATTGACAGAAGTTATTACCCCTTCTTTTCTAATAACAAATGCAGAGCTATATAGATGAGAAGTAGATAAAGTTCTTCGTATTTCAAGTTCCTTTCCTATTGTCATTATTTTTTTAGTTCCAACAATTTTAAGCTTTATTAGCCGCCCACTAGGGCCACGCTCTATAGGAATAAGATCTATTATTTCTCCGTAGTCAATTCCGCTCCTGTTTAATATAAGATTACTTAACTCCTTTTGGCTATATTTTTGGGTCCATCTATAAAAGTTAGTGGTTTCTTGGTCATAATTATTAAGTACTTGGCCTAAAATATTTTTGTTAGTGGTATTACAAAAAGCATTTGGAGATTGCATAATCCACTCTTCTGCATTTACCTCTATAGTTAAATTTGGATAATCTTGCGACTTAGTGCTATCTCTTAATGGAACTAAATATTTATAATTAACAGGTTCCCAACAACTTTTAAACTCCTCTACTACTCCTCCACAACATTTAGAGAAACGGGCATCACATATATTACCATTGTAAGTAAGCAGCTCTCCCCATGTTTTAGTAATGGCAGCTCTAACTTTTGGTGTAGAAGCTCTTGTAAGTCCTTGATATCTTTGGCAATGATCATCTGCACAAACATCAAAATTTACATGATCTTCTCTATCATACCATTTTATAAGTTCATCTTCTGTTTGTGTATAAGCTAAATAGTTTGAGCTATTTTTTTTAATTTCTGTATTTTTATTAATTTGAGCAAGCAACCAACTTCTAGAAATAACTGCATGGGCCTTAAGAAGTTCCTCACTTGCCGTAGCACTCATTTCACTAGATATAACACTTGTAAGGTAATCCTCAATTCCTATAAGATTAATTGCAGTAAGTTTCCCATTTTCAACAATAATTTTTAGCGCATTTTCAAATTTCTCATCCTCTTTTCTTTCCCAATGGAAATTTACCCCAATAGTAACCCCTCTAAGCCAAAACGTACCACTTTCTTTTGGCGTAAATAATAATTCTTTATATTCGTTCCCATTCCAAAGTACCTTGCCATTACTCTCTATTGCCTTTTGCTCCCCTATAACATAACTATTACTTTCACAAAACTCTTCCGCACTAAATAAATACTTATCATTAAGCACAAATTCAAACTCTTTTTCTGTCATAATTCCAACACTTACACTAGGTTGGTTCCTTATAGAGTTCTTAATTATATCCATCGTTTCGCTACTTACAGAAATTTCATCTAGTATTTCTCTTATCTCTTTTATCCCTATTTTCCTAAAATCTTTTTCCAATGGAGTAATAAACACACCGCCTAAATCTACCGAAGCCGGGCTTAAAAGAATATTTTCATCTCCTTGGGCAAAATAATGCGATGGTCTATGCTTTTCTCTTATAAATATAAACGTATTCCATTTAACCTCACCGCAAGTACCCTTTTCACTCCAAACAATAAGATTTAGCAGGGGTTCACATTCCCCCTCCTTAATTGCTATTTTAGAATATACCCTATTAAATTGTTCTATAGCTTTTACTTTATTTACGGCCTCAATAAGAATAGCCCCTCTAATATAACTATCAACAGCAGAAATTTCCACCTCTTCTGTTTTATAAAGTTGCTCTTTTGCAAGATCTTTAAAATTAGTTTCTATAGGAAGGAATCCTTTATTTCCTGCCTGAAAATGCATGTGATCTGGTGCCGAAGCACCACATTTGGGACCATTATAAAACAAAATATAATCATCTATAATTGCCGCCAAATCCAACATATCCTCATATCTTCCCTTAATCCCTTCTTCCTCCCCGATAGTTTGGTTTATATGTTTTCTATCGGGAATAGTAAGGTGTTTAGGAAAAATAGGAAAGGGATTTACAAGTATATCATAAATCCCTGCATTTCCTTCATATTCAATCCCTTTTTGATTTGCAGGACGGTTTGCCCAACAAAGGAAACATTTTCTCTCTTTAATTGATTTTACATCCACTTTTGCAGCAGATGAAACAATTCTGGCAGAATTAAACTGCACCTTAATTGGAAAGCTGTTTAGTAAAAACTCCTTTACCTCTACACCACTTAGTGCTGCATAATTATTCTTTGCTTGCTCCCACTCATTTAACTGAGAATTTATAAGGGCTTGTACGCCTGCATTGCTTAATTTAGTATACATAATCATTTTTTAAGTGCTACGCGCGCTTGTAACTCCCACGTGCGAATTCTATCTTTATATAAATTATGATTATTCATTTTTACAATATCCAAAGATGCATCTGAGTTATCATCCCAACGACGGCAATTATAAAGCACCTCATATATTCTTCCAATTTGATATTCTCTAGAAAATCTAAGACCAAGAGCATAATCTTCTCCGTAGCTTGTATTAGGGACTTTAATATCTCTTAATACCGGAGTATAAAAAGCACGTGGTGCTCCTAATCCGTTTATGCGTAGAGCATTATTGCGTCCATTATTAGGAGTCCACTCCTTATGATCTATAACCCCCGGAGCAATCATTTCCATGTTAAAATTTGTCATCATATAGGTACCAACAACCATAGCGCAGTTTTGCTCATAAAAAGCATTAACTATTTTCTGCAAAGTATGCGGGCTACTATAAACATCATCCGAATCTAACTGAACCGCAAATTTTCCACATTTTGGATGGTGTACGCCGGCATTCCAGCAACCGCCAATTCCTAAATCCTTTCTGGCAGGAATCAAATGAATAAGTCTGCTATCCGCAGCAAATTCTTTAATAGCCTGGGAAGTACCATCCGTAGAGTGGTTATCAATAATAATAAGATTGAACTTAAATTTAGTCTCCTGATTAAGAACAGATTTAACAGCATCTCTTATAGTTCTTATTCTGTTAAATACCGGAATAATAACAGAAGCCTCAAATTCAAAATTATTCTCGTTAAATTCTATACGTTTAAATACGGGCTCCAAATATCCTCCAATCTCTTTTAAATGCTCTGTGCAAGCCTGCTCCATCTCCATTTGTACGCCTCTGTTCTTTGGATCTACATAATCAAATATTTTTTCGCCCGATTTACGTGTATCGTTTTCAATCTCTGAATATAAATACTCATTAATATGCACTAGGTTTCCCTTTTGAGAAACTTTAAGTCGCAAATCGTATTGTCCGGCAAATTTATAATCCTGTTTCATCCTACTTGCCCCACACTTAAGGGCTTCAGCTTTATACACCAAAACAGACCCAAAATTAAAATCGTCTCTTAAACTTCCAAATTGGTAATCTATTACGGGACTTGCAGTTTTGTTATCATCCGCTATTTGATAGTGATCTGCATATAGCATAAAAGCTTTTGAGTCTTCTGCTATTTTTACCATTCTTTCTAATGCAAAATAGCCTAATTTAAGAGTTGTATATTTTGTATAAATTAAAGAATAATCTACATCCGATTTCTCTGCAATTTTCTTTATTGTGGCCGAACTATTTAATGAATCTACATTTAATATCTCACACCCATCAATTTTTTCATTAAGTTTTTCTGTTGCTAACAAGTAGATTTTAAAAACCAATCCACTCTCTTTTAGTCCGTTTAGTGTCTCAATAACCTGTGCCTTCTCCGTTACGGGAATAAAGCAATTAATTTTTGTTGCCATAGTAACTTGTTATATAATGAATTCACAAATGTAAAAAGAAAAAATGGAGTTTACACAA
>JAVXCW010000071.1:0-6465 GCA_036659275.1 Bacteroidales bacterium
TTAGCTGAAGTTTATTTTTTATTATATACAAGCGTAATTTATCGGGGGCTTACATCTATTCGCTCATAGGATGCTGCAAACTCAACAACGTAGATCCACTCCAATACCTGACCGACGTATTGGGTAGGATAAACGGGCATTGCCACAAAGATCTCGCTCAACTACTCCCACACAACTGGAAACCCATCACAAAATAACTCGCTCCAACACGGGACGTAGCGAAGCGCAGACGTCGTTCTTTGGACGGTTACGATGATTCCTGCAGAGCGCGTGTTAAATAGCAAGAAGCCGCTTAATTTTACGCTGGAAGAACCTACTCACTTAAAATATATAGAGGCTACTATGGCCCTGCATAACATAGGGGCTATTTATCTGCTGAACAATCCATATACCGCTTCAATCATAGTGCCGTCTCCCCAGATGGAACAGGAAATTTTAGAGATTACCAGATCAAAAGGCGTTATTGCACAGGAACTCGATCTGTTTTTGTAAGAGGCTATTTTGGGGAATATATACTCAAAACGGGATTCATATTTTCATCTATTTTTACGTATTCTCTAATCTTATCAACGAGCGGCGTATTTATAACAATGCCATTATCATCAATTAAATCAAAGTAGTTAACCAGTTGAATGGCCATTCCTTTATCATTAGCTATAAACCGTCCCAGGTTCATGTCTTCATTGGTATTTCTATCATATACCGTTGTGCTGTTATTTGATCTGTCAATTAAAATATACCTGCTCTCCCCTTTCTGTCTATCTGCGCTAATCAAGAAATATCTATTTGTAACAGCCGCAATATTAAGTACATATATTTTTTTGAAAAATATTGCAGCCGGAGTATGCCGTTGTTCTTCAAAAGCATTATTCACACTGCTATTATTAATATCAATAGAATAAAGACATTTTAGAGTAGAGTCTTTTTCGTCAAAATTATATATATTGTTTTCGGTTAAAGGGCAGAGATAAATCCGGTTCTTAAATTTATAGAATTGATTTTTTGCCGATCTTACCGGAATTTTGGGAAGTGTCGCATCCCTCTCCACCATTTTTTTTATAATCTTACCTTTATGATTTACCAAATCCACACTATAATAAGGCTTAGAAAGATCTTTATGGAAATACAAACCTAACAACTCTTTAGAGATTAGAAATGTAGAGTCATTTACATTTATGATTGAGAATAATTTATTTGAAGTAATAACACTGTCGGTACCTTGTTTATAATTCCCTTGTAAATCGTATGACTTAATAGCACCGGCAAAATCTTCAATAAGAATAGTTTCCTCTGAATACATTGCAATCCTTGGAGAATTCGTATATTCCTCAGGCCCTCGTCCACTTCTGTCTATTTTATATTCCAATTTTCCACTTTTTAGATTAAAAACAAAAATAGTTGGATCCTCGTAACAAGTAACAAATAATTGGTTGTTAAAAACAGTTATGTAATTAATTTTATCGGAATTTAGCAGAGCTGCCGTATCTAATGGTACTATTTGTTTTAGTGTAAACTTATCCCTGAGAAGATATGGGGAAGAGGTAGCTAAATTTACCTGAATCAAAGTTGGAACATCATTTGTTGCTGTTTTGCACCCATAAAATGCACAACTGATACATATAACAAATAAAATGTTAACGGGTAATAATATTGTATTTTTCATAAAAATAAGATAAAATAGATATAAAATTATTTGTTGTTACACTCGTTTTAACCAAGAGCAAGTATAGGGGTTATATGAACAATTTTTTGGCTTTGAAAATTTATTATTAGTGTCATTAATTATTGCTCTACAATCAAGACATACATATCTGAATTCACAGTCCTTACATATCTCAACGTTATCCTTTGTAATAGTCCAGAATGATTGCAAATCGGTATTCTTTAAAACTTGCAGCAAATCATCAGAATATATATTTCCATATTCATGTTGCATTGAGGGGCAGTTTTTTATTGATCCTTTAGTACTTATTGATATCTTAGAGTTAAGGCAGTTATTGTAAAATTGAGATTCCAAATACATATTTAGGTTTGTTGAAAAGTACTCCTTAGAACAATTTCCACAATTTGTTGGATCTAAACTCATTTGCTTGAGGTAGCAAATACAGTAATCATTAGTTCTTATCCTTTTATTTCTAGTTGTATTATATACATTTAAGCTTGTAATTCTAGGGTAATTTGATAATAAGTAATCTTCACTTGATATGCACCCATGAGGTATAAACAAAGCGATAGTACTAATAAAAGAGCTATTAAAACTTTGTAATATTGATTCTATAATATCACTATTATGATGATCAAGAAAGCGTAATTCTACAATGTGACAGTTAACCTCGTCTAACTTCTTATTTATGATACCAAAATTATGATCAAAACAATTAGATATTTCTATTATACAGTTAGAAATAATACTTGGTACTTGATATTCCAATTTGATATCTCTAAATGGGGTCAAATCAGATGATATAAAAATTAACTCATTTTTTAATAAGAAATTAAAATATTCCTCAATAATGGAGCTTTGACTGTAAAAATTATAAATCCAGAGTATTGTTTTTTTTCTAAACTTGGTTAATACGTGATATAATGAATTAGGTATCGTATATATATTTGCCCTTTGAGTATCAATAATCACACTTCTTGAAAACCCCTTTACAAGCCTGCAAGACGGGTATAGCTTATAATATTTATTGTCAATCATAATCACATATTTGAATAATAGTCGATATGGGTTTATAATATGAACTAACTGAAATATCTTTCTCTTTTCCAATAGATATTATTCTTGTTCTTCGAGGTGTCAATACCTTATTTTTAGGTGAACAGGATTCTGCTAAAAGAAAATTTAATGAGAAGAATTTTCTGTGACTTTTAGGCACACTGAAAAAAAAATATTTTTTACATTTCATATTTTATCCATTTTTATTAATTCTTGAGCAATTTTTTTATTTAAATTATAATTACAAGGAAAATCAATCATACCAAATTGTCCTACTGGATTAATCTCTAAAAAAATATACTCTCCATTGGAATCATAAATCATATCGATAGAAGCACAATTAAGACCAGTTATCAACAATAGTCGTTTTAACTTATTTTCTATTTTTGGGGGTAGCTTATACGGAATAGTTCTATTTGGCCTTTCCCAATTATAATTTCGGAAATCGTCCCTGGTTTGTGTATCATTTTGAGACATGATAGCCATTGAATAGAAAGTTCCTCTTAGAAAAAAAATTCTAATCTCATATTGTTTGCTAATCTTGGATTGTATGAGTGATGTTGAAAAAATA
This sequence comes from Bacteroidales bacterium, assembly GCA_036659275.1. Lineage (GTDB taxonomy): Bacteria > Bacteroidota > Bacteroidia > Bacteroidales > UBA932 > Egerieousia. The sequence goes on from JAVXCW010000071.1 coordinate 3,291, forward strand.
TCAGGAAGAGTCCTAGAAGTAAGGGTTTTATGATTTACACACTTAGTATACATCGTATATGTTGAATTATTTTTATCAATAAAGACAGAGTCATAGGCAGACTTATATATACCCTCAGAGTGCGATAAAAAACCTAATGCATCATTTCTATTATTGGTAAAAATACTTCTAGGAACCATTAATCCACATTTTAGTGCATCTAATAACACCTTACCTTTATTTAATTGTGATTTGTCGGGATTTGTTAACCAGTGTTTATCTTTAAGTATATACAATAAAGTATCAAACACTATACGATGTTCTTCATGTAGTTGGAATGCATATTTGAAGTTGATGTTTTTAATTTTAAAGTATTTAAAATCTTTTTTTAATCCAAATTTTCTAAACCAGATGGCATTAATTTTATTTAATTGAATTATTTGTCCATCTATTAAAAGATTTTGATTATTAATATCAATTGAGACTTTTGACTCAAAAAAAAGGGATGAGTTTATCCTATATACTGGATATTGATAAAAATTCAACCACTCTACAACAAGATCAGTGGAAATATCTCCAACATAACTAAAAATTAGGATCATATTTGAGAATATAGAATTTATTTAAATATAAAAAATTAAAATAGAGAGGAGTGATAAGTTATTCTCCTCTCTTAAAAACATTAGTCTATACGATCACGACCATCATCGCCATCTTCAGATGCAGGTTTCGTAGGATCTGTTGTACCAATCGTAGCGGTGTTAATATCTGCATAAGTTGGTGCATCTCCGCCAGTAAGATTGACTAACTGGCATTTCTCAAGTACGAAAAATTTCGGATCTTGTAGACCCTCTAGTAGCAATTCTTTCATAATGATAATGTTATTTAAAATTAATAAAATAAAAATATATAATAGAAGAAATTGCCCTGAATTTATTAATAATAATCTTAGATGTCTACTCTAAAATAGCCTCAAGATTTATACGAAATAAATTCAAACAGTTTTCTAATTCATTTCAAATTTAATTATATAAAATAAAATAAAATAAAATAAATGAATGTTTTGATGTAAAATAATCAAATTTGGCTTTTGGGACTAGTTTAGAGGGAACTTAAAATAACATTCTTGTTACTACTTTATTGGGGACTTACAGTGGAAAAGTGGGAAGCGGCATTATTATGTATGGGTTCAAACGTAACCGTCCACAGTAGGGCATATTGCCCGGAACTTATAGTGTCAGTACCTTTGCGGGCAATCAATCAACTCATCAAGTTATGTCTACCCTCAAACAAGATTACAGTGCTTACTACACCAAGTATGAATCCCTCGGACTGAACAACATCGCCCAATTTTGTCGTGAAGAACAAATCAGTTACACCAACTTCCTTTACCATTGCAACCGGCAGCGGAGCAAAAGTCAAGACATGCCCCTCTCTGCGATTGTATTTGGACGTACTCGAAAATCAGCTCTGCATTCATCGGAAGTATCGGATATCCGGATAGAGTACCCCAACGGAGTAAGCCTGCAAATAGGGAGCAATATCTCCCTGGTCCTGTTAAGCCAATTAATCCGCCTGTAATAATTGCCATGTTTTCATTAGGTGAAGGGCTGCACTACTACTTAGCCATCGGTTCGGTGGACATGCGCAAAGGAATCAATACCCTCTGTGCCGTGGTACGCAATAACCTGGGGAGAGACCCTTTGTCGGGAGAGGTATTCATTTTTATCAATCGCTCCAGACACACCATTAAACTGCTCCACTGGCAACGAGGAGGCTTTGTCCTCTACCAGAAAAGGCTCGAGAGCGGCACCTTTGAACTCCCGACATATGACAGCCACACGTCCAACTACAAGATGGATTGGCACACCTTGGTGATGCTCATAGAAGGGATCAGGATCAAGAAGACTTATATGCGCAAAAGATATGAATTATAGCATTTATTTATCTGAATATCAGATAAATAAATACTATTTTTCTTGCAGATGTGGATAATTATCCGTATCTTTACGCCATGGATTACAAGCAGTTATATGATAAATCGCAGAAAATGTATAACAGTCTGCACATTCTTTTCCAGGATCAACTCCAGGCAAAAGACCAGCAGCTGCAAGAGCTCGCCAACCGGATAAAAGAGCTGGGTGATCGCATCGATTACCTGACGCAACAGCTTTACGGCAGCAAAAGCGAAAAGAGCAGATTGCGTCTCCCTAAAAACACCTTGACCACTACTGCGCCGGCTCATGTTATATCTCCCGATAATGCTCCCGTAGCCACATCTGCGGCAGAGCCTCCCACCCCGTCGGAACAGAAAAGGACAACTGTGGAGAGACGAACTGCACCAGATTATCCGGCAGAGTAATTACCTCAATGTAGATGAAACGATCCTGCCAATCATGCTTAAGGGAGAGGGCAAGTGCCGCAAGGGGTACGTATGGGGCATTACCGCTAATAAAGAAAAGCTGGTGTGGTTCCATTATAATAATGGCTCACGTAGCCAGGAATGTCTCAAACAGATTATCAAAGAGTATCGGGGAACGGTTCAAAGTGACAGTTACAGTGCTTATCACCTGTTCGATAAAGATTCCTACAAAAATAAGATCCTGCGGCTCAGTTGCCTGGCCCACATCCGCCGGAAGATATTCGAGAGCATCTCCACCGATGGGAAAGCACAGCGGTTATTCGATCTGATCAACACCATTTACCACCACGAACACCTGTGGCAGCAAGAGAATCTCGAAAGGGAGAAATCCGGGCACCCGCTCTTAACTCCCCAACAGATAACTCTGATCCGAAAACGGGATGAATATCCGCTGATGAAGCAACTCTACCAGCTCCTGCAACAATATGTCCAAGACAAAACGATCTTGCCCAAGAGTAATCTGGGCAAAGCTGTAGCCTATCCCCTGAACGAAGCTCCCGGTATATTACACTGTCTCAAAAGCGGAGAATACCATCTGGATAACAATGCTATCGAGAGACAATTCAAAGACTTAATCATAGGCAGAAAAAACTATCTCTTTTGCGAAGGGCATTCCTCCGCAGAAAGGACTGCATCCATCTATTCGCTCATAGGATGCTGCAAACTCAACAACGTAGATCCACTCCAATACCTGACCGACGTATTGGGTAGGATAAACGGGAATAGTTAACTTTGCCCGCACAGAAGAAAAGACGGATAAACACAAAAAGCGAT
>JAVXCW010000072.1:0-6413 GCA_036659275.1 Bacteroidales bacterium
TGTAACACGTGTGTCGCCCCGGACGTAAGGGCCGTGCTGATTTGACGTCATCCCCCCCTTCCTCTCACCTTACGGCGGCAGTCTCGCCAGAGTCCCCAACTTTACTTGATGGTAACTGACGACAAGGGTTGCGCTCGTTATGGCACTTAAGCCTACACCTCACGGCACGAGCTGACGACAACCATGCAGCACCTCGACTTAGACTATTGCTAGCTATACCATCTCTGATATATTCCTAAGCCGTTCGAGCCCGGGTAAGGTTCCTCGCGTATCATCGAATTAAACCACATGTTCCTCCGCTTGTGCGGGCCCCCGTCAATTCCTTTGAGTTTCAACCTTGCGGTCGTACTCCCCAGGTGGATAACTTATCGCTTTCGCTTGTTTACCGACTGTGTATCGCCGACAAATAGTTATCATCGTTTACTGTGTGGACTACCAGGGTATCTAATCCTGTTTGATCCCCACACTTTCGTGCCTCAGCGTCAATTAGGGATTTGTCAGCTGCCTTCGCAATTGGTGTTCTGTGTAATATCTATGCATTTCACCGCTACACTACACATTCCGCCAACAGCATCCCCATTCTAGCTCGACAGTATCAACGGCAGTTCATGTGTTGAGCACATGTATTTCACCGCTGACTTATCGAACAGCCTACGCACCCTTTAAACCCAATAAATCCGGATAACGCTCGCATCCTCCGTATTACCGCGGCTGCTGGCACGGAGTTAGCCGATGCTTATTCGTATGGTACTCTCATCAGTCTACTCGTAGACCTTATTGCTCCCATACAAAAGCAGTTTACAACCCATAGGGCCGTCTTCCTGCACGCGGCATGGCTGGATCAGGTTTCCACCCATTGTCCAATATTCCTCACTGCTGCCTCCCGTAGGAGTCTGGTCCGTGTCTCAGTACCAGTGTGGGGGGCCTTCCTCTCAGAACCCCTAGACATCGTTGCCATGGTGAGCCGTTACCTCTCCATCTAGCTAATGTCACGCGAGCCAATCTACTACCATCGTAATTTTAATTTATTAGTGATGCCACTCATAAATATTATGGAGTATTAGACCAAGTTTCCCTGGATTATCCTCCTGTAGTAGGCATGTTGCTCACGCGTTACGCACCCTTCCGCCGGTCGCCGGCAAGTATTGCTACTCCCGCTGCCCCTCGACTTGCATGTGTTAAGCCTGCCGCTAGCGTTCATCCTGAGCCAGGATCAAACTCTTCATTGTATATATATTTTACATTCTTAGCTGTCCTGTAACTCTTGTTTAAATAATAGACATTATTACTATTACCTAAAATCCTTTTTCTTATTATAAAGGAATTACGCTCTTTATACTTAGTATAAATTTGTATGTCTCCTAAAAAACATACTATTCTTTCCTTGTACAAATACATATTAAATTTCTCTAATATGCTGCTTGTCTTAAATCTTTCAATGAACTGTCGCTTGTTAAATAATCCTCTAAACTTTCCTGCGGATTGCTAGGAACTATTCTGTTTCTCAAGCGGGATGCAAAGGTAAGAACTTTTTTTTAACTTCCTAATTTTTTTTGATTATTTTTTTGATTATTTTTTTTGCTTTTCCTCGCAAAATAATATCCTAAAAACTATCTCTATCCACTCCCTGCTATATTCCTTCCCTGTTGCGGGGTGCAAAGATATGTTATTTTTATAGCCCTCACAAATTTATTTTTAAAAAATTTGTGAGGGCTATATACCATACTGCGTTTTGTATCTAAATACTACGCAGTTACAACAGTGAAAAAAAATTAATTTTTTCCGTTAACCTCGTCCAGTATCTTCTGAATATCCTCCACACACCCTCCACAGCCGGTACCGGCCTCAGTTGCTTCGCTAACTTGTTCTACTGTTTTTAGCCCTTTTTGTTTAATTGCATCAATAATCTCACCTCTGGTAACATTCATACAATTGCAAATAATTTCATTTCTGTCCATAATATTATATCAAATTTAATTATTATTCTTTTTTAATATGTCTCTTATCTCGGCTAGTATTTCCTCTTGCGGAGTTTTTTTAGCAGGAGTTTGAGCTACACTAGGGGCACTCTCTTTTTTACGTTGTAGTATGGTAATTCCTTTAATCATCATAAATATTGCAAATGCCACAATAATAAAGTCAAATATTACCTGAATAAAAGCGCCATATTTAATTAATACGGCCGGAGCTATCTCCTTTCCATTGGCATCAACAACAGCTTGCTTAAGTACAATAGCCAAATTAGAAAAATCCACACCCCCAATAAGCAATCCAACCCCCGGCATTATAATATCCCCAACAAGAGAACTTACAATTTTGCCAAAAGCAGCACCTATAATAATACCTACAGCCATATCAACAACGTTTCCACGCATTGTAAAAGCCTTAAAATCTTCAAAAAACTGTTTCATATATATAATATTAAATTACAACAAAAAACAAGAACATAAGTTTGCCTAGTTTTAAAAACTACTCACTTAATTATTTCTCCTTTAAGCTCATTAACACTAACACTGGATTATCATTTTCGTTTGCCTTTGAAAGTATAGACTTAAGAGGTGCTCCCAAAATTCCTTGTTCGTCCATTTTAAATAAATCAATAATATCTATACTATATCCAAATAATCCATAATTATTATAATTCTGTTCATCAAACGGCCCAACCTTTTGGTTGTTTATATATTTATTGCCACTTTTATAAAACTTCTGCTCCCTCTTATCATAAAAAAATTCTTCTTGTATAAGATTAGCTTTAGAATCGTCATATTTTACATTTAATTTAAAAAATACTGTATAATTAGGAGTATCCATACAGGTCTCCAAAAAATATTTATCATTTTGGGGAAAAGTATTAAAAGCCGGCGATTTTATATAATAAGGCTCCATTGTATAATTGGTTCTATTAATTTTATAAATAGTATCGCAATACGCCTCGTCTAAAATTGCAAAATCTTTATTAGGAATAAGATTTGACATTTTAAATACCGCAATATAATTGGGCAAATGTATAACAGTAGGGTACCGCTTTTCCTTCTCCGTAGGATTTATAATAATATTCTTAATTATAGATCCATCCTTTTTTGAAATAATAGAATATGAGCCATACTTATTTTCTTTATCTGAAAAACCAAAAAGGTTATTATAGCTTATAAAAGAGTGGCTATTAAAATCCATTATACTTGCAATATTATGCTCTTTATTAACAGTATATGCATTTTTATATACTCCATCGTTATCTAAAATAAGAATTTCGCCTTTTCGTGAATCCAAAATAAAAAATTCTTTATTAATAGCATCATAAAAAACATCAGTTATTGAAGTGTACTCTCCCGGAGCATTTCCAAGTCTACTAAAACTTTTTATTATTTTGCCATCATCATTAATAAAAATAAATTTATAATCCTTGCCTGTTAATGCTATTGTTAAATTTGTTGAAGAGTAAATTACTCTGCACCTATTAACCATAATGCTATCGGTTTCTATTGGAATATATTTTATATTAAAATTCTCCTCATAGGGGAACTCTTTTACAGGATAATCTGTTGTATAGTTAAATGTAGGAATTACTCCGGAGTGTTCATTACACGATACCGCAAAAATTATTGGTATTATAAAGCTTAGTAATAAAATGTGCTTTTTCATCCGTTTATAGTTAGTTTATATTTTACATGAAAATTATCTCAAATATAATTATAATATTTAATAATACAGCTGCTTTTATTACATTTGCATAAAATAAAGACATTTATGATAATGATTATAGGAAGCGAATTAGATATCAAATTTATGAATAGAGCAATTGAGCTCTCTATTAAAAATGTCACAAATGGGGGAGGTCCTTTTGGTGCAGTAATTGTTAAAGACAATGAGATTATTGCAGAAGGGGTAAATAGAGTAACCGCCAATAATGATCCTACAGCCCATGCAGAAGTAAGTGCCATACGTGCCGCATGCAAAAAACTTAATAATTTTAAATTAGAAGGCTGCACAATATATACTTCTTGTGAGCCATGTCCTATGTGTCTTAGTGCAATTTACTGGGCAGGAATTTCTAAGATATTTTTTGGAAACACAAAAGAAGATGCAAAAGCCATAGATTTTGACGATTCATTTATCTACGACGAAATAGAAAAACCTTACGCTGCACGTTCTGTTCCGGCACTTCCTTTTATGCGCAAACAAGCCTTAGAAGCATTTAAGATATGGAGTGCAAAAACGGATAGAGTAGATTATTGAATTAAAAAATCTTCTACAATTTTTAATAGTTGGGCACCATATTTTTCTATTATTTTCTTCCCGATACCCGGTATTTTTAATAACTCCTTACTAGTAACAGGAAGGGAATTACTAATTCCTAATAATGCTTTTTGATGCAAAATAGTATAAACAGGCAAATTAAGCCGTTCAGCTTCCTCTTTCCGCCATGCGCTTATAATATTATATAACATAGGATTCTTAATATCGGCAGATATTTTTAATTTCTCTGCCTGTTTCTTAACTTTTAATTTAGGTTTCTCAACCATTGCTTTTGCCCTTACTTCTAAATAGTTTTTAATATTAAAACCATTTTTCATTGCTTCCAAAGTTTCTTTTTTAACCACTACCTCCAATTGCAGTTTTTCCATAGCACTATCAAAAACTTTTTTAGTCTCCTTATTATCTATTTGTAGATTTGTTTCTTCTAACAATGGTAATAATATCTTCTCCATTTGCTCACTAAAATATTCCACTCCCTTACATACCCTCTCTTTAAGAGATAAATTGCACTCGTAACCAATATCCAAAGTTGCAACCATTCTCCTTAATTGATTTTTAAAACGCTCTGCAACATCTAAAATTGATAGTCTAAAATTTACGTTAGATTGTTTATAATTCTCTGCCAATTGAGGATATAATTTATTTAGCTGTGTCTCAAATAAGTAAGTAATGTACTGAAGTCTCCGTTGCACTAAATTATAATCAAAAAAATCAATTAATAAATCTGTATAATATTTCTGCTTTTCTTTATCTAACTCTGCCACACTTGGTTGATTGTGCTCTATTTGCTCTACAAAACTTTGAATTTTTATATCACTTATAATTGAGTTGCTACTTATTTTTGAGCTAAGAACTAAGCCGCCTAACGTTTTACACCGGCTAAGCGCAACATAAACTTGCCCATGCGAAAACGCCGCCGCCGCATCTACTATGGCTTTTTCAAACGTTAATCCCTGGCTTTTATGTATTGTAATTGCCCATGCAGCTTTTAATGGGTACTGGGTAAATGTTCCCTCAATTGTTTCGGTAATTTCTCTTGTTTGTACATCAATAGTATATTTAGCATTAGTCCACTCTTGTTTAGAAACCAAAATTTCCTCTTCATCACATTTTACTGTAACGTCTTCATTAGTAATATCAGTAATATATCCTATTTTACCGTTATAGTATCTTTTATCGGGAGAAGAGTCATTTTTAACAAACATAACCTGTGCTCCTTTTTTTAACAATAATACTTCATCTGTAGGATAAGAATATTCGGGAAAATTGCCATTTATTTCTGCCCTATAAGAAAAACATTTTTCATTTATCTTGCCTAATTTTAATGTGTTAATTTGCTGCGCCTGATAATTATGAGTAGTTAATGTTATATATCCTTTATTATCGGGAGGATTAAAATTTTCTATATACCGTTTATTAAGATCATTAAGGACTTGCGTGCTTAAATTATTATCTCTAATACTATTTAATAAATTTATAAATACGGTCTCAGACTGCCTATATATATGCGTAAGCTCAATACTTACATAAGATGTTGCCGATAATGCCTTACTGTTAAAAAAAAATGGCGATTCATAATATTCCTTTAATAAATCCCATTCATCGGCTTTAACAACAGGGGACAATTGCTGCAAATCTCCAATAAGTAATAACTGAACTCCACCAAATGGCTTATTATGATTACGATAACGACAAAGCATATCACTTACGGCATCTAATAAATCTGCTCGCACCATGCTTATTTCATCAATAACAAGTAAATCTAAACTCCTAATAATATTAATTTTATCCTTTCCAAATTTATGCGTAAACCCTTTATTATCTTTAACTAAAGCATTATCATCATTTACAACTCCTCTCCCCATGCCCGGGACATAAGGGCCAAACGGTAATTGAAAAAAAGAATGTAAAGTCATTCCTCCGGCATTAATTGCAGCAACCCCCGTTGGCGCCAACACAACCATCCGCTTAGGAGAACTCACCTTAAGATTATGCAAAAACGTAGTTTTTCCTGTTCCAGCCTTTCCGGTTAAAAAAACATTAGTCCCTGTATATTGCAAAAAATTAGATGCCAGCTCAAGTTGCGGATTAGTTTCCATTTTGAATCATATTTACTATGTAATAATTTAGGCAATAAAGATACGTTTTATTTTACA
>JAVXCW010000073.1:0-3021 GCA_036659275.1 Bacteroidales bacterium
CCTATTAAAAAGGAGGTGATTCCAGATGGATTAAAGTTTAATGGTATGGATTGGACGTATACCCTCCGCACTAAGATATATGGAGCAGCCGGGGATACGGAATATATTCAGATTACTCCAGTAACGGTAACGTATAAAGGTGCAGTACAAACAAAATATAAAGAACCGAAGAATAAGGTGTTGAAATATTTCATTACTTATTAATAAAAAAACAGGGCTGCGAAAGTAGCCCTGTTCCTTTATTTATTTGAGAATACAATTATTTTGCCAATCGGACATGAAGTTCGACGTGATAAGAATTATCACTAAATCCAGAACTTCCGCAAGCCTTTCGGATTAGGTCTTGTTCTTGAGTGAAACTATAATAAAATTCAGGCAATTCAGGGAATATTTTGATTACATAAAGGATACGGCTGTTATTCCCTAGGTCACCATTTGCTCTAAATGTATAGGTCTCATTTGTCCGGAAATCTTTCCAAGGAATAAACTCAGCTCTAAAATATCTTATATATCCACCAGACCATTCATCAACAATTTCATCATCGGTAATATCGTCTGTTACAAAACTCTGTAGCAACCAATTTCCATCTTCCGGCAGGAGTTTTCCCATCTTTACCTTTAACGTTTCACCCTGTTTCACAAACAAAGTATCCGTAGCGGCATGGTAATCTTTCCCGTTGATGTTCAATACAAAATCATTCACCGGGCGGTAGTTTACTACTTGTACGGCGCAGGTAGCTACCACTCCGTTGCGTTCTACACCAATGGTTGTTTTGCCCGGTTTGATTCCTTTGATCTGTCCCTTGGCATTCACGGTTACGATGCTGTTATTGGTGCTGGTGAAAGCGGCACTACTCAGGCCGTCGCCGGCGGTAATGAATTTGGTTTGATCCAATCCAAGATACATTATTCGCTTCTCCAAAATCAGGGGTTTATCTAGAGAGATTCGGAGCTTCACCGGCCTGGTGTTTCCAGCGGTGACGGTAACATCAAAGGCAAACGGATTTAGCTTATCGTCGTTGGTTAGCGGCTGGTATTCAATACAAAACTCATTGCTTTGGCTGCTGACAGGGTTTAAATACAACTCCCCGTTTACATGGTACAGTCCGCGCCCCACGGCGTTCTCTTTTTCAATGGTGATTACGTTGTCGCCTACAACATTCGGATCACGGTTGATTTTCACTTTGTAGCAGTAATATTGTGTACGGTCAAAATCTCCGGCAACCATCTGTGCCGTTGCGCTCATCACGCCCGGAATATCGGGGATGACTTCTTCCTTGCTGCAAGCTAGAGCCATGGCTGCCACGGCTAAAAGTAAAATATGTCTGTGTGTTTTCATGGTATGTGAGGTTTTTATTTTTTGAATCCTATTTTTATTCTTTCTTTATCTTCGGAAAGCTGTTTTTTCTGAGAAAGAGCAGCTAAAGCAATATAAATATCGTCAAGCTCCTTGCGCATATGCACTAAAATTATAGGGTGTGCCAATTTGGAATACCCCACTGAATATTAGACTATTAGCCTCGTCTTCTGTAAGTTCAAACATAAAATCAGTAGGAAAACGTTCTATATTACGTCTTACTGCTCTTTTTAGCATATTTGTTTCGGTGCAATATAATTTAGCCAAGTCAAAATCTAACATTACTTTTTGTTCCCTTATCTCATAAATCTTATTTTGAATAATAGTTAAGTCCATAGTTTCTAGTTGTTCTATTGTTTAAATTTACACATTTTTATTGAATCTACCAAATTTAATTCGCTTATTTTTAGGATATTATCTATTAAAGTGATCTATTTTTTGAATCCGATTTTGTCTCTATTTTGCAACTGAGCTACGGTCTTTTGTTTAGTGGATAGCTCAGCCAGTGTTTGGTTAATCAGCTCCATTTGCATTGCCGTATCTTCGTTTATATCGTTATAATCGGCAAAGACCTCTTCTATGTATTCTTTTAGCTCTTTTATTTCTTCTTTCACCTGCGCTATCTCTTTGTTTTGTGTTGTAGCAGAGAGTAGGTATCGGCGCATGGCTACAAAGGCATTCATAATATTTATACTTACCTGAATAGCTATCGGACTTCTAAGTACCGCCGACAACATAGCAACCCCCTGTTCGGTAAAAGCATAATAGGAATATCTATTACCACCTCTATTTGAGGTCACAATTTGTGATCTCAAATTGATAGTGAGAAGATTAGCTTCTTGTGTTGAAAGTTCAAACATAAAGTTATCAGGGAATCGCTCTATATTTCGTTTGACTGCCTGATTTAATATTCTCGTCTCCACTTGGTACATTTCTGCCAAGTCTCTATCCAGCATCACCCGCTCGCCTCTAATCTCGTAAATTTTATTTTGAATAATACTTAAGTCCATAGTTTCTAGTTGTTTTATTGTTTAAATTTACACATTTTTATTGAATCTACCAAATTTAATTCGCTTATTTTTAGGATATTATCTATTAAAGTGATCTATTTTTTGAATCCGATTTTGTCTCTATTTTGCAACTGAGCTACGGTCTTTTGTTTAGTGGATAGCTCAGCCAGTGTTTGGTTAATCAGCTCCATTTGCATTGCCGTATCTTCGTTTATATCGTTATAATCGGCAAAGACCTCTTCTATGTATTCTTTTAGCTCTTTTATTTCTTCTTTCACCTGCGCTATCTCTTTGTTTTGTGTTGTAGCAGAGAGTAGGTATCGGCGCATGGCTACAAAGGCTCGCATAATACCTATGTTTACTTCAATAGCAATATCAGAGTGTAAGACACTTGCTATCATGGCTACACCTTGTTCCGTGAATGCAAAGGGCATTGCTCTATTTTTTGTTTGATTTGTGGTTCCATTTTGGAACCTCAAACTGATTATTAGGCTGTTCCATTCTATATTTGTCAACTCAAACATAAAATCGAGAGGAAATCGTTTAATATTTCGCCTAACAGCTTTTTTTAAGTTTTTTGTTTCCACCTTATACATTTCTGCCAAATCAAAATCCAGCATCACCCGCTCCCCTCTTATCTCATAAATTTTATTT
>JAVXCW010000073.1:3121-6411 GCA_036659275.1 Bacteroidales bacterium
TGCCAAATCAAAATCCAGCATCACCCGCTCCCCTCTTATCTCATAAATTTTATTTTGAATAATAGTTAGGTCCATAGTTTCTAGTTACTTTTTAATTTGTTTTATTGTGTTTGTGGCATTAAGGGTTGATATTACTTTTCGTCCTGTTTTTTCTTCAATCTCTTTTCTAGCATTAAAAGCAACCTCTCCGCCTTGTTTTGCAACGCTTATGTTTTCTGTAAACGTATCTGGTTTTTTTGCCTCTGAAATATCTTTAGTAGCAGCCTCTGCAAGAATATTTAACGCCAATTCAGTACTGGTCATATTATCTCTTAAATTCTCAATTTTAAGACCTTTATGTTCTTTATACTCTTTTGTTGACATCTCCGCCCATGCACGATATATTACATCCGTTAGTATGGCAAATTGTTGTCCTTGTTTAACGCCCCTTTTTTCCCACTCATCCGTCAATTCCTTTCTGAACTCTATTGCTCTTAATCTTTGGTTTATCCATCTTTCCGAATATCCTAGCCGTTTATAGTCTAACATGGCCTGATTGATTGATAATTCAGGATCTTGCATTTGTTCTATTCTTTCTTTTGCCACCTGCGCAATCCACTGTTTCATCGGTTCTGCTTTTGGAGATGGAATAGACTGAATCAGTCGAAAAAGCTGTTCTGTATCTGCTACATCTGTAAGTCTCATTTTACCATCTTCCGCTACCAGTTTCAACTGTCCCATATTTTGGGACAGTTGGCTACCTTCTTCTATAAGTTTTAATTTAAGTGCACTCCAATACTTTCTGGGTCTAGGACTTTCTGTTAAAACTTTAATAATATCAATAATCGAAAAATACCATTTTTCTGTTTTGCTATCCCACTGTGTCCTTATTTTTTTATTCTCGAATAACTTTATATCTGTTGGCATAATTTTTAATTGTTATTATTTTATTGTTTAAATTTACACATCTTCATATCTTTTTTCAGATGTGTACGTAAATGTAAAAATATTTATTTATTTATCAAATTATTATCTCACCATTTACCTTATCTTATATTTTCTTTTGAATATTATAGCCAATCCCACACTCCATAGTCGTTTTGCCATCCCACAAATTGTAATAATTTACAGGTTACCTGATTGGTAGCTTCTGCCTATTTGTTCCACAAATTGACTAACTACTCCGGTAATACAGTTATATAATTCGTCATATTCGGAGGTATTCTCAAACCCGATATTGCTAAGATTATATTTTTTAAACAGATAAGCATGTTGCCGCTTAACAAAATTGATTGGACTGGATAAGTCTCCTAAAATTTGTCCTTCAAATTCTTTTTTAATCACATTTTTAATAATTTGTTCCGGTGTCATAGTTTCATATTTTTAATTTATTTTGTTGTTTTTCGGTTGATTTTACAAACTCTAGAATCTCTTTGGGATACAGAGTTATTTTATTTTTAGAATCAATAAATTCAAACTTTCGCCCTCCTTTATTATCCATTCCACAATATTTCACTTTCTCTGTCAGAGCTCCGCCGGTATAATAATATTTTTTACCGCTATTCAGATGCATTGGTTTAACGGAGTATAAATCCTGAATATAATTTTGCAGGGGGATAAGGAATCCTTTTACTCCGGGTTCTCCTTGAAACGTTTGTAGACAGTATGGATTCCCATTTGCAGGGGTTCGTTGAGTGTATACCACAACTAATTCATTCTTTTTATCCACTTTATGAGAGATATATCCATACTCCTTAAAAGCCCCTTTTATTTCTCTATCATTCCAAAAGGTGGCTGGGTAAACTTCTGATTTTGTATTACGATAATCCATATCTAATGTATTTTTAATTATAGCAGCAGAGAAAAGAATAAATTTGACGTAAAGAATTTTTCGACAATTTTCAATATTCGCCCCTAAACTAGATAAACGCCTCTCTTTTTCATTAATATCAACAATATCATTACTTGCTACCGCAAGGAGGTAACTTTCATCCCATTGCACTTTCTTATTACAAACAGCTTCAAAAGTTGCAAACTCTGACGCCAATCCAAGAGATTGAAATAATTGGTTATAATTGGGAGAAAATGATGAAAAACCAGCCAATATTAACTCTTTAGAGTCTTTTATTGGTATTTTTCCGTTGATTTCCCAACATCCTTTCGCTTCATTTTCAATAATAGGTGATTGCAATATCTCAACCTTGTATTCTTTTGAAAATAAACGCAGGGCATCTTGAACTGTTGGTCTTGGGCCAAGTGGTAGATTAGTTTTACCCCCCAGTTCTACCTTGTGCTGTTGAAGCACGTCAGGAGAAAGTATAGCCTTAATTTGAGAGGCAAAACGGTGGGCCTCTTCGTATATCAATCTTTTGACGGGATAGAGATCATTAAAAAAACGAATATCCTTGTACATCTTAGCGGTATCGGAATTATATAGGGTATATTCCTTAAAAGAATAATACTCCTCAGGAAAATAATTCTGTAACGTCTTAAATTCATCTTCAATTATCCGCTCCGGCGAATTGCCATTTAAAACCCGTATGGCTTTTATCAATAAATTTACATCATTCATAGTTTTATTTTTTTTGATTTTTTTTGAGAAAAATCTTCTTCATCTAACAGAGTAATATCTTGCTTGTGCTGAATATCGAGTCGGGTTGAAAAATATTTTACTATTTTTTTTACATCACCCATACAATTATATATGTAGTGAGGATCTTGCTTAATATTAGTAATCCAACTTTTTAGATATTTGACATTATCATCACTTGGAAAGGCACTAATTCCTAATAGGCTTGAGGTAAGCCCGGCTGATAGTTCAGCGATCAGCTCTTCGTGGCCGTAGGAATCTACGCCAACCGGAGTATTCCTCTCCCTGTTCATTCCTGTCCCCAACGTACTATGAGCCATCTCGTGTATCAGAGTAGAGTAAAATTCTTCTCTCTGAGAGAATTGTGTCCGCAATGGCATATTAATTAAACTTTCAGATGGAGAATAAAAAGCTCTGTTACTTTCTTTTTCATTAATTGGACAATCCCATGTCTGCTTATGAATCACATTGTCGAGCAACTCATTTTTGTAGTTTTCCTGAGACTGAGGGGTCAGGACTTTCTCAAACTGTTTTTCAAGCTTCGCCCATATCTTTGGCTTAATCTCTTTCAGGTTTGTTTGAGAAACATTAAAAACATAGAAATAAGACACTCGTGAACGAATATCATACTCATCTTTCTTTTCTAGAGTCAGCTTTCGATACTCATTCTCTGAAATTATTTGCTTTGTCTCTTTGTTCACGGCCCATAGAATTAAGGAGT
>JAVXCW010000074.1:0-6093 GCA_036659275.1 Bacteroidales bacterium
CATTGATTTGAGGTATCTCGATTTTTGTTCAAGACTTGCTTTTAAGGCGGTCTGATTTACCAGTAAAATATAGTGGTTAGTAATATGCTCTATCGGTAATCGAAAACCAAGAGCTGAACCAAATGACAACAGAACTTTTGATGTCGGAGTAGAATACTCCTCTACCCTCATTACCGAATTGTATTGCATAGGCATATTTTCGGAATCAGATATCGTATATGAAATTAACTTCTTATCTCCTACTTTGTACATTGCCGGAGTGAGTTCAACCGTTTGATATTCCGTTGACGGGGAAAGAGACAGGTTACGATATTGTGTAAGCAGGCCAGAGCCTCTTTTTTCGTTATCTAAATAATCCTCCCTAGTGAGACGCTTGAGCTTTAAGGAACGACTGTTATTCACTAGTCCCTCAAAGTTATCTACAGCTGTAAGAAATTGATATATTTTTTCCCGTGAGACCTGATTAATAATAATACTGGATCTTGTAAGTATCGAGGTCAGAGAATAGGCATTCGCCCTGCTTTTCTCAACTTTTGTGATAAAAATATAACATCGATGCTTTAAATACTTGCGTCCCTGAAAATGATTGTGATAAGACTGAGCGAGGAACCCGGCATCGGAAGAGAGCTCACTGTGATACTCCGTGTTGATAAACCAGTCCTGTTTGTGCACGATTGTAAAATCAGGCAGCAGTTGCAAGGCAGAAGTGAACGTAGCACATATATCTTCATAATCACTCTCAGAGCGAGAGAAAATGGCAGGAAGTTTAATCTCAAATCCAACCGTAAGCTCTCCTGTTTTACTGATAATGATATTATCATTTGAAATAGATAATATCGGGTAGTACTTCGAGTACTCTTGAGCCGTTAAATTCATTTTCATTTTAACTTATTTTTAGAGTTTTACGGAAAAGTAAATATCGTGGCAGATAAAATCTGATCCTCATTTTAATAATACCATATTGCCCATATTTATCTGATAAATAAAATAATCCAAAATACAGTACAATAGCATAAGTCACAGAAAATAAGATTGCGACGATTATGGATATATTAAAAGATAGTGCAACAAAGAGCAACGCGAAGAGTAGGAGGATCATAGCAATCAAAATGATTAGATATTGCGCTTTTAACCCTAATACTTCGAGTGTTGAATCATATGCTTTATCTATTTTATGTATCATGATAGCCAAAGTTTTTGAACTACAAACAACGCTATGGCGGCAAATAATAATGCAAAAAAGAAACTCTGCGCCTTGTCAGATGCATCTTGATCTCCCTTTGAGGCTTTGTAAAATACAAGAGCAATAGATACAATAGCTCCTATGGCAAGAATAATTTGAATACCTGATATGACATTTTTAGAGATTGTCTTTAGCTGTGTCGTACCCTCGGTTAAAGCTCCACTTAAGTCGCCTTGTGCAAGCATCGTTAACGGGAGAAGCAGAAGGCATAATCCTAATAAATACTTTTTATTCTTTTTCATTTTCTATATTTTTTTTATAGTTATTAAATTCATCTTCTAAATTTTGCAAATCACTTTTTTTAACATTGTAAAAAGTGTTTTCTAGCTGTGTACCGGCTACGTGAGAAACTAATTCCTCATATTCTGCCTGTGAACCGGCAGAAGTTAGGCGTTCCAATTGTTCAAATGTGAACCCGGCATGAAACACATCTTCTTCATCGAATTCAATGCGTTCTTGCTCCGTACTGATACTATAATGTATCTTTTTTACAAGCAACTCTACTTTCTTTTTTACAGTTACTTGCTTGGAAAATAGAAAATTGAAAAAATGCTTAATCGTCCTCATGTCTATTTGTTATTTCAGTGAATAAATCTGTCAGGCAACTTAGGTTCGACTGTGCTATATTGCGAAGTGGATAGCATAAGGTGGAGCGAATAAAATCACAATTTGAACCATCCCACTCTCGTCGGATTTTTACCGAGTTCTTTATCCGAGTATTGAGGAATCTTAAATTGTAGTTTTCTATTATAAATTGTGTGCGTAAATCATATATCTTAATACCTTCTTTTGTGTAGATTTTATTCCAAAATAAATAAGGCGTAATCCCTCTATTTGCAAGAGTTGATGCAAATTTTACCGCAGACCAAATAAGTTGCTTATCTTCTTCGATAGGCATATAAATCTTATCAATCAAATTGCTAAAAAGAAGTTCCTGTATAGATTTATTATCAAGGGTTCCCGGTAGGTCAATTATAATATGATCATATTTTTGTTGTTCTTTTAAAGAGGCTAAAGCATACTTGACTTTCTTAAAATTATCCTCAGAACGAATATCTTTAATTTTTTGAATATCATAAATCTTTAGAGAATCCGAAATGATGTAACGGCGAAATAATTTTGCATTTTCGGGGTTTTGATAAAGTTTGATTTCACGCAACCGAACTCCCTCTGCATGAAAGTTAGGAGAGTCCGTATCAATATATAATACATTTTTGCCCTCTATATAAGCTAAATATGAAGCTAAGAGTATATTAAACGTTGTTTTGCCGGAACCGCCTTTTTCGCTAAAGAATGTTGTTATCATATTAACTTTTTTTAATTTGATATTCCAATTTTGCACGTTTACCAATCGTGGATTTTATTGCAGAACTAAATTGTATGAGGTAAGTTGATTCTATTTTTTGTCTACAAAATTCAGAGGGGACTTCAATGATTAATTTTTTACCGGTAAGTTTGATAGGAATAATAGGCTCAAACCAAGTTTTAAAATCTTGTGCGGGCAGAAGATTTCTTAAAATATCTAAAATATCGCTCCAGACAGTCTCCACTGCTTGAATAGGGAAAAAATCAAGCTTTTTATAGCTAGTTCCAGTTTTTTGCATTCGATAGTCGATTTGCACCGGTAGGTGCTGCTGAACCTCTTGCAAAGGCTTGATAATATATTCTTTCTTTAGCCGCCTCGGTTCTGTGTTTAACGAGACATTTATTAGTTTCTTATAATCTTCTATATCAAACGATAAATGGAAATTACTCTTATACAACTCACTTTTTATGGCTAAATAGAGTATCTTTGATGGATAAGTAGTCAGATTCAAGACACTATTTAAATTTATTTGTGTAAAATTACCGGCAAGCTCTACAAAAAGAGGTCGTGCTACATCTGTAAGCTGAAAATGTATAATACCGTCTTTATAATTCAACAGATTAAATGGTAATATCACTGTATAATCCTCCGCTCCCCTAAAAATGGTAATAGGCTTTGCCATAACACGTTCTGGAAGATTCAATTTTACACTGCTCTTAGTAAAATCCACATAGTTCCATTCACGGCCAGAAATATCCATAATCTCTTTTACAGAAATTTCATAGACAGTGGCATTATCCCATTTTTTTATAAGTGATAAAAAAATACAAAAGAGGTTAAATTCTTTAACACTCCACTCTGTACCGCCATAAATTATTTGATTAGAAATACTTATGACTGGATTGCATTTTTGCTCTATTTCAACTGTCTTATTCATTGATATACATATTAAATAGTTGTATAATTACGCTTGGTTAATATATCCATTACGGCTATCGTAGAGTTTGTTACAATAGCAGCTTCCTTTGCAACCCCTTTAACATTATCACTACGTAAGATTATGCAATTACCGGAAGCGTCATAATAAGAATTATCTTGCATTTCAATAACAGAATTACCTACACCTATAATGAAAGCGTTATTAAATGCTCTGACAAAACAGCTATGAAAAGCAACTACCTGAGAGTTATCCATCGCAACCGCCTCTGTAGAGCAACCGGCAAATAATAAACTCCTGTCGGAGCACTCAATGGCATCTGTTAAAGGATTATTAAAGGCTATACCTAATGCTGTGTCCTTAACACATCCACAAGAATTAATATATAAGCCTATATCATTATTTTCTATTACATCTTTATTAAAAAAAATATGGAAAGACTTCAACAAGGATTTATTTATTTTTGCATAGACTGATAACCTCTCTATTGCAATAACATTATCATCAGAACAACAGGCTAACAACAACGGAAATAACAACTTCTCTAATGAGACAACACTCTTTTTAGGATTAAGGGCTTTTAGCCTCTTATATAATTCTTGCAATAGTTGTTGTTTCAGAATACTATTGATTTCATGCAACTCTTTTGTTTTCATAGAGATTATATGTTAAAATTAAATAGATTGCTTGCATCTTCTTAGTCTTGGGATGTTGGGAATAATGTCTTTCTTAAATCGATCACACTCACCAACAGTATACGTTACCAGATATTCTCCCTTGGGCCTACCTGCTATAAGCCCCTGCTCTTTGCATTTTATTAAAAATGGAACAGAAATACCTATTCGCTTTGCAGCTTGACGCTGAGAAAGCTCTTTCTTTTCTTCCTCTTTTATTTTTCGCCCAAGAGTTTTATTAATAATATCTAGTTCCTTTTTTAGAGTTTTAATTTGCTCTTCTAGAACAGGGATATTGCTTATGTATTCAATAAGCTCAACTGCTGATAATGTCCTTATTTCTGTTTCCATACAATTTTATTTTATCTTGGTTGTCTTTATCTCAAATTGTTTTTCCTTTTTCAGTACTTTTAAAACTACATTCGGTTCATTTCGCAATAGCATTGTTAGCTGCTCCATGAAACGTTCTCGGATCATTTTTTCAGCTTCGGTTAATACCCTGTTACTTATTCCACGGCCTGAAAACACTATACAAACCCACGTCCGACGAACATTAAGTTTCTCTGCAATTCGGGACTGATCCCCAGCTCGTAAATTACTAACCACGTAGGCTAGGCGTTCTTTGTTATTCATATTACTGTTTATTAAAAATTATTATCTTTGTATAAAAGAACAACAAAGATAAACTAGATAATTCGATTATGCAAGAAAAAAAGCAAGAAAATTCGCCTATAAAAAAAAGAATTTTGCAATATCTTAGTTATAAGAATATTAGCGAGTATGCTTTCTATAAGGAGTCGGGAATCACCCGTGGTATATTGAATCAAAAAACAGGCATATCTGAAGATAACTTGACTAGATTTCTTGCTTATGCGCAAGATGTTTCAACAAAGTGGGTGCTTTTAGGTCAAGATAATATGATTATCGCAAAAAATAATGCAGCTGAACATGAGGACGAATTTGGGAAAAGTTCAATATTAAGAGAACCTGAGTGTCAGTTTGAATTCCACAAAGTGACTGATGAAAAAGTTGCGACAGATTTTTATTTAAAAAAATATATTGAACAGTTGGAGTTGAACCTAAACGAAAAAAAAGAAGCTGTTAAGGAAAAAGAAAAAACAATACAGCGGCTCTGGGAAGAGATTGATTTTTTAAGATTAGAAAAAAGTAAAATTGAAAAAGCAATGCAACGACATGAGCGCATAAAAAACGATGCTCCTGCGGACGATTCAGACCTTGCTGCAGCCGGAGAATCTTTAACGGGATAATTTTATATACAAAATAGCTGGTGGAAAAGATTTGCTTATAAATTCGTAGTTACACCATGAATATAAAAACTAATAAATAACATATTAGCTTTATTCATTATAAATAAAGGATCTAAGTTAATTTTTAATACTATAAATTGTAAAATTATAAATATACTATTTCTAGCATGAGAAAATTATTCTGTATTTTCGATAAAAAAGTTTCATTTTTCACATTTTTATCTTCCACAGGGTATTTTTAAAAATAATTATTTAAAAATACCAAATGATATATTCTAAAATTCACCTCAAAATAACACGGCTACAGCTACGTGTAGTGCCGGTTGACTGATAAGAGTGTACGGTTTCAATTTTTTTGACTGATAAGAGTGTCCGGTTTGTTTTATAAACTGGTTAATTAATCTCGCTTATACATCATTATAAGTAGGATTTTGCTATTTTTTTGGACTTTGACTGATAAGACTGTACGGTTTCAATTTGTAAGCATCTTAAAAATATTAAAAACGGCTCGCAATGACCGTATAGCTGCGATTCATGGTGATTTATGGGGTAAAGTATAAAAAAGTGGAAAATAGGCGGTTTTTCATAGTTTGACTGATAAGACTGTACGGTTTGACTGATAAGACTGTACGGTTTGACTGATAAGACTGTACGGTTTGACTGAT
>JAVXCW010000075.1:0-5467 GCA_036659275.1 Bacteroidales bacterium
AATATAACGGTTACGGGAACTGTAACTGACGAAGCAACAGGCGAGAGTATCGCTTTCGCTTACGTTCAACTTAAAGGCTCTACTAGCGTGGGAACCACAACTAATGAGCTTGGGGCATATAGTATAAATGTTCCCTCAAACAGTACTTTAGTATTTACCTTTATTGGTTACACTACAAAAGAGGTTGAAGTACGCAACAGAACTAATGTTAATGTTGTTATGAAGTCTGATGCAGTAAATTTGGACGATGTTATAATAGTAGCATACGGTACTGCTAAAAAAGAATCCTTTACAGGATCTGCTGAGGTCATTAAATCGGATAAAATTGAGAAAAGGACAATTGCCAATGTGAGTAAGGCACTAGATGGTATGACAACCGGCGTAATAACAAGTTCGGGATCTGGACAACCAGGCGCAGGTGCATCTGTTGTGATTCGCGGATTTGGTTCGCTTAATGCATCTAATGAACCTCTATACGTTTTAGATGGTGTTCCGTATGATGGAAATCTAAATGCTATTAATCCAAATGATATTGAGTCTATGACTATTATTAAGGATGCCTCTGCAGGTGCGTTATATGGTGCTCGTGGTGCAAATGGTGTAATAATTATTAACACTAAAAAAGGACGTGACGGCGCTCTTAAAGTGCAATTTAAGGCAAATTGGAGTCTTGCTTCAAGGGCCATTCCACGTTATGAAACAATGAATTCTTATCAATGGACAGAAGATCTTTATTCTATGTATTTTAACCAAGGGCGTGCTAATGGCTTAGTTGGTGATGCTCCAGGAAAATATGCTTTGCAGGAAATGGCAAACGGCGAAGATGAAATATTTGGGGCAAAAGAACAATATAATCCTTTTAGCCGGAGTATTTCAGATTTAATAGATATAAAAACAGGAAAGATAAAAGAGGGCACTACACTAAAATGGAACGAGGATTGGCTAGATGAGGCAACTGCTAATAATCCATTGCGTCAAGAATATCTGTTAACGGTGAGTGGCGGTTCTTCTAAAACCAACTATATGTTTTCAATGGGGTATTTAGATCAAGATGGCTTAGTTTTAACAACTAATTTTAGAAGATTTTCGGCACGTGCTAACATAGATAGTCAGATTAAAGAGTGGTTAAAAGCCGGGCTAAATACAAACTTCTCTAATAATCGTACTAACGAAACATCACTTGGATCTTCTTCGGGAAGTAGTAGTTCTTATTCTAATGTTTTTTATAGTTGTGGCAATATGGCACCTATTTTTCCTTTCTTTGAAAAAGATGAAAAGGGACAAACTATTTATGACGAAAAAGGTAAAGCTAAATATGATTGGGGAGAAAATCGCCCTGCAGGTGCAAATGCAGGATGGAATCCTGTTGCTAACCTATATGAGGATAAATATTTAGGAGTAACAGATAACCTTAGTGGAAGAACATATGTAGATTTAGGCGGTTTAAAAAGTGGCCCGATACAGGGACTTAAGTTAACAGTTAATTTAGGCTTTGATTATGTTAATAATAAATCTACCACTTATTGGAATCCTAATTTTGGTAATGCTGTAGCGTCTAGGGGTGCATTGTACGTAGATAATGGCCGTAATTTTAGTTATACATTTAATCAGTTACTTACATATAATCGTAAATTTGGTAAACACTCGGTGGATGCTTTAATTGGACATGAGTTCTATGATTCTAATTATCAATATCTGTATGCCGGAAAGACTGGCGTGGCATTTGAGGGCTTATATGAGTTAAATGGATTTGTTACAAACGATGGTATAGCAGGTTATTCTAACGATTATAGTGTTAACTCATATTTAAGTAGATTAAATTATGGTTACGATGATAAATATTATGTTTCTGGTAGTTATCGTAGAGATGCATCTTCTCGTTTTAACGAGTCAAATCGTTGGGGGAATTTTTGGTCAGTAGGGGCTAGCTGGAGAATTTCTCAGGAAAGTTTTCTTAAAAATGTTAGCTGGATTAACAATATTACAGTAAAAGCCAGTTATGGTGTTCAGGGAAATGATGCTATTGGTTCATTGTATGCTTGGCAGCAACTATATAATCTTTCTTATCCAAATGGAGGTTTTGGAGGTGCGTTGGTTTCTAAACTAGAGACAAAAGATCTCAAATGGGAGAAAAATAAGAACCTTAATATAGGTATTGAAGCAAAATTATTTAATCGTTTATCAGCTTCAGTAGAGTGGTATCGCAGAGTTACAGATGATATGTTAATGAGCTATCCTATTGCTATGTCATTAGGGTTTACAGGATATAATAAAAACATTGGTAGTATGTTAAATACCGGAGTAGAGGTCTCTTTATCTGGCAATATTATTCAAAAAGAGAAGTTTAACTGGAATATGACATTAATGGGTTCAACCGTTCATAATGAGGTACTAAAGTTAACTGAAGGTGGAACTCCTATTAAGTCAAATACTACTATTATTCAGGAAGGAGAGCCTATTAATTCGTTCTATTTAGCAAAGTCAGCAGGTGTTGATCCCGCAAATGGTGATAAGTTATATCAGGTTTGGAAAGAGAATGAGAAAACAAAAGAGAAAGAATATTATATAACTAATTCTAAATCGGTAGCTTCGTCATGCAAGGAGGTAGCTGGAAGCCGTATACCAGATTTATATGGTTCGATAGGTAACGATTTTAAAATTGGAAATTTTGATGTTAATATGTTGTTTACTTATTCAATAGGAGGAAAAATACTTGATAATGCATATTATTCATATTTATATAATCAATATGCAGGTACAGCCGGGCATGTTGATAGGGAAAAGGCATGGAAAAATCCTGGGGATATAACATCTATTCCTCGTATTGATATTTCTGGTAGTACCGATTTAATTTATACTGCTGATAATCTTATTAACGCCTCTTATTTTGCTATTAAGAGTGTAACATTGGGGTATTCATTGCCTTCTAAATGGATGAAAGCAATTAATATGCAATCTATAAGATTTACAGTATCTGGTGATAATCTTTATTTATGCTCTGCACGTAAAGGATTAAATCCGCAATATAATTTCTCAGGAAATACAGGTTATGGTTACACTCCCGAAAGAACTTTTTCTTTTGGAATAGAGATAAATTTCTAAATTAAAAATAACTACAATGAAAAAAATAATATATCTGTTTTTATCATTAACTCTCCTTATAATAGTTAGTAGCTGTAAGGATCAGTTAAACACAGAACCAACAACTGCTGTTGGCAGTGAGACTATATTTAAAACTGCTGAAAACGCAATGACTGCGGTTAACGGTATTTATCGTGGTATGTATGTTGCCGAATGGGGGCCAGGTTGGACACACGAGAATGGTGGCATAATGGCATATATTACAGCAAGTGATCTTATGGGCGAAGATCATATCCAAAATAAAGCAGGTTCAGGATGGTTTTATTATGACTATACGTATGGTATTACTTCGGATTATACAACATCTAGTGGAAGACAGGCGCAATGTTGGAATTTTTTCTACACACTTATATGTAATGCAAATAATATTATTGTAAATGAAAAAAATATTCAGAACAATCCCAATTTGGCTAAATATGTTATAGGTCAAGCATATGCTATTAGAGCTTATTGTTATCTATGGCTAGTACAAAGTTTTCAGCAATGTGATCCTTCATTACCAGGGGTTCCTCTTTATACAGAACCTACTACTATTGATTCAAAAGGAAAGGGTAGGGGAACTGTTCAACAAGTATATGACAGAATTAATGAGGATTTAAAATTAGCTATTGATAATTTATCAAAAACTAATGTTGTTCAACAGCATTCTTCGCATATAGATCAATATGTAGCGCAAGGAATTAGGGCTAGGGCTGCTTTAGTTCAAAAAGATTATCCAACTGCTATTATTGCCGCAAAAGAGGCTATGAAAAAGCCAAGTAAAAAAATTCTTTCTTTTACAGAAACAACAAAAGTTAATGACGTAAGTAAGGCTAACGTAATGTGGGGCCTTGCCATTCAAAGTGATCAGGCAATGAGTGTAGAGGGAATATATACGCACATAGATGCAGATGCAAACTCTACTTATGCTAATAAACAACAGCATCTTATATCATCTTGGCTGTATGACCAAATGCCCAAAACAGACGCTAGAAGAGCATGGTGGACTGCACCACTTCCGGAAAAAGATTGGGTTGATAAAACATCAAAAAAATCTTATGTGCAGGTTAAAATGGTATTTAAAGATAAAACTCTTAAAACAGGAGACTACATATTAATGAGAGTAGAGGAAATGGCCCTTATTGTTGCAGAAGCAGCTTGTCACATAAAAGATTATACTACTGCAAGAGAGTATGTTAAAATGGTTACCATGAATAGGGATATTAACTATGAAGAGAATCTAAGAAAATACAGCGATGGCTTTGATTACAATTCAGAGACTAGTTCTACTATAAATAATCTTATGGATTATATTCTGTTTCAACGTAGAATAGAATTATGGGGCGAAGTTTCTAGAATACATGATATTAAAAGGTTAGATTTAGGCATGAATAGAGATTACACTTATACACCTAATAATCATACTAAAATTAGGTCTTATAAACCTAAATATAAGTTCTTTATCTATGCTATTCCACAAAAAGAATTTGATGGAAATTCTAGCTTAGATCCTGTTAATGATCAAAATCCATTATAATATAAATAATAAGAATTATGAATATGAAGAAAATTTTTATATACAGCTTATTGGTACTTTTTATTAGCACGCTAAATTCGTGTTCTAAGGAGGAAGCATTTTATAATTTTGACGGAACTGGTAATGCAGCTACGTTTGCGTCAAAATCGTTGCAGATACCAGCAATAACCAAAGAGGATAATGGTAAAGTATCTATTCCAATGTATAGAGGTAATATTGCTAATGCAGCATCTATTAATGTAGAGATAGCAGGAGGAGAAGGTATTTTTACTCCAGTTAAATCAACCTATGATTTTGCACCAGGTGAAAATATAGCTTATATCGATTTTGTTTTTGATTTTAATAAATTAAGTGCAAGACCACAAGATATTACTATTAAAATTAAAAACAAGGAGGACTTGTCCATAAACGCAATAGAATCAACGTCTATTACATTAGTTCGCAAACTTACATATGAAAAAGTTGGAGTGGGTGAATATTATACCGATTTCTTTGAGGAATCATGGGGACAAGAGATATTTAAAGCAAAAGAAGGGAACTTTTATATATTACCTAGTTGTTGGGTAAAAGGAGTGGACTTTTCTTTTTTCTATGATGGTAAAAGCGCAGACTTATATACCACACAACCGGGTTATAATTATGGTAGTTATGGTCCCGTTGCATTTAAGATTATTTCTCAGACAGTTAAACAAAAAGGCGGAAAACGAATTATTGAATTTGAAGTGGAGTATTATCTACCGGAATTTAATAATTACAGTTTTGGAACCGGCCGTGAAATTCTTTATCTTCCGGCAGGTTTATAAAGAATAA
>JAVXCW010000076.1:0-5312 GCA_036659275.1 Bacteroidales bacterium
AGCTGTAGCGGTCTGACTAGTTTACCTGTTGATCTATTTAAGTACAATACTGCTGTACAGTATTTTGGCTATTGTTTTGGAAGCTGTAGCGGTCTGACTAGTTTACCTGTTGATCTATTTAAGTACAATACTGCTGTAACAGATTTCCGATGGTGTTTTTACTCCTGTAGTCAGATCACAAACACCCCTAATGATACCATAGAGCTATGGCAAAGGCAAGGTCGATCAGGTTATCCGATTAAAATAGTTGGGAACTCCTGTTTTACCTCATGTAGCAAACTTCCAAATTATTCAATCATACCAAGTGAATGGAAATAATATGAAAAATTACCTTCTCATAATAACTCTCATCTCTCTTACCTCCTGCACAAAGTTTGTGTGGGAAGACAGGAGCGAATGCCCCTGTATCCTCACACTAGACTTAAGCAACGTTGATAAAAACGTATCGGAACTGCATCTGTGGATATTTGGAGAGGATAATAGCATTCTCTCCAGAGATACTATTGCACCCGACAGATTTGGCGGAACTTACGATGTGCTTATCAAACGGGAGATGGTGAAGTATTATGTATGGGGAAATATAAAGGGGGCAACAAAGCTGCAAGATAACCTTACACTCAATAGTACATTAACCAAAGTAGAAAATTCTTCCGCCGATTCTCTATACCACTATTCCAAGCAGCTTAGCACCAACTTTGAATCACAAATTGATACCGTATATTTAAACAAAGAGTTCATCACGCTATATTTTTATCTAGATGGCAAGCCGGAGATTGTCGGCTCCGAGATTATTATAGAAATCACCTCTAGCGGTGGTTACTATCTTGACGGCAGTATCATTAATTCTGCATCCAATGTTCAATCTACGATTACCCCTGCCGAAAATTATTGCAGCATAAGGCTTACTCGACAAAAAATTGAAGATATGTATTTGCTCCTTTATAGCCAAACAGACACTCAAAAGGTACTTATAGATAAATATTGCCTTGGAACCTTATTAAAACAAAATAAATATGATATGCATTCTATTCTATTGCAAGATATTATCATAGAAATAGATTTCTCAAACACATTTATAAACTTATTATTAACTACTTAAAAATAAAAATTATGTTACACACACAATTAGTCGGCAATATAACTGCCGATGCAGAAACTAAAACTGTAGAATCAAAAACTGTAATCGAGTTTAACGTAGCTGTAAACCAGAAAAAAGCAGATAAAGATACTACAACCTATATTAAATGCAGCAAATGGACATCCAGCTCAAAACTAGCGGATTATCTCAAAAAAGGCAAGAAAGTATTTGTGGCCGGAGAGCTGTTTATAAGTCCCTATCTAAGCCAGACAGACATTGCTGGTGTAAATACCTCAATGACAGTGTTAGCTGTTCAATTTTTAGGAGATTCCAAAAAAGAAGATTTACCCAAATAACTATAAAAAAAATATAGAAAATGAAAATAATAACACTTAGTATCATTGCAACCATTTTAATATGTAGTTGTACAAAACAAACAACCCCCATCCCTGCTGATCGCCAGGAGAGCATTGTAACCATTTCATTAAATAATCAAATAGGCAGTAAAGCTACCGGATCGGCGCATGGTAACCAAGCGGACGATAACTATATCAACACCTTGGAATTTTTCTTTTTCAACGCCGATGGGCCCACGGCAGGAACGTTAGATGCCTACAAGAAATTCACCACGGCAGACGGCATTACCAACTTACAGATTAAAGCAACCACCGGAAAGAAAACAATTTATGTCATTGCCAATTCTCACCGCAGCGATAATTTTGCAGGGGTAATAACCCTGTCGGAGTTCCAAAAACTGCAGGCCAGCCTTACCGATGATAATACGAAAAATTTTATCATGACCGGCAGCGTGGAGGCTACTTTACAGGTGACCACCTCAATAACGCTTGCCATATCCCGTTTGGCCGCAAAAATTGAGTTGCAAAGTATTAAAACGGCTTTTGCCGGGACACCATATCAGGGAATGTCACTTAGCAATGTAAAATTCTTTTTGATCAACGCACACGGCAGCAAACGTCTGCATGACGGTCTTGCAGCCACAGCTACAATACTTAACCCCAAAGCCTTAATTGCTACAGATGTAAATGCTTGCAAGATGCCGGAGATGCTTCATGGAGCTCTTGCCGCTCCAATAGGTGACGCCGGCTACACAACCCCACACTATTTCTATGCGTATGAAAATACCTTGGATACAGAGACGGCAGATGAACGCTACACCCGCCTTGTTATACAGGCAACTCTGAATGGACATACCTATTATTATCCGGTTAATGTAAATCAGGTAAATTATGGATATGACCCTGTAAATAACCATAAGGGAATAAAAAGGAACACGGAGTATAAGATAAATGTAACCATTATGCGCCCCGGCTCTACCGATCCCGACAAACCGGTGGAACACGGAGTAATGACCGTAACATTAAATATACTGAATTGGTCTCCTACAAGCCCTGCTCATCCTGATTTTTAACCATGTATAAACAACTAAAAATAATACTCATTCTATTTTCTGTCACGTTTGTATCGTGCACAAAGTTTGTGTGGGAAGACAGGAGCGAATGCCCCTGTATCCTCACACTAGACTTAAGCAACGTTGATAAAAACGTATCGGAACTGCATCTGTGGATATTTGGAGAGGATAATAGCATTCTCTCCAGAGATACTATTGCACCCGACAGATTTGGCGGAACTTACGATGTGCTTATCAAACGGGAGATGGTGAAGTATTATGTATGGGGAAATATAAAGGGGGCAACAAAGCTGCAAGATAACCTTACACTCAATAGTACATTAACCAAAGTAGAAAATTCTTCCGCCGATTCCCTTTACCACTATTCCAAGCAGCTTAATACCAACTTTGAATCACAAACAGATACCGTATTGTTAAACAAAGAGTTCATCTCAGTAAATGTTACCCTAAAAAGTACGGTATCAAAATTTGATAAAATAAGTTTAGAAATGTACGGAAACTCTGCCGGATTTTATATAGATAAAAGGTTCATAGGGGGTATTGGAAAAATTACCTGTGTCCCTGACGGTAATAATAAAGAGAACAATACTGTTTTCAAGTACCGTCTCACCAGGCAGGAATATCTGCAGGATATAAGCATCGTAATTATAGTAACCACCCGACAGGGTATTCCCATTGTCCTTACCGATTTTCCATTAGGTAACTATTTGCAGGAGAATGGTTACAACATGCAGGCAAAGAACCTCTCCGATATAAAAATAGATATGGACTTATCGGCTAACATCATCACCATTAAGGTTGATAATTGGCAGGTAACCGTGCCCGGTAATATAGAAATTTAATTATGAAAACAATATCTGATTATCAATTACAGGATAGCTCAAATGATTTTATTCCCATTACAGAGAGTAATGGGCAGCAGGCAGTGTCGGCCAAAGAACTATATCAATTTTTGGAGGTAGGTAAAGATTTCTCAAATTGGATTAAAGGAAGAATTAATAAATATCAGTTTTCAGAAAATGAGGATTATGAGAAAATTTATTTTGATTCGCCAAATTTGGCGAATCAAAATAAATGTGGCGGAGATCGCCGTTCCATAGAGTACATCCTTTCTTTAGATATGGCCAAGGAGCTCTGTATGGTCGAGAATAACAAAAAAGGACGTGAGGCTCGGAAATACTTCATCGAAGTTGAAAAGCGTTACCGTGGCGGTGAAAAAGAAAGAGCACAAACCTCTCCAAGTCTCTACAATAATGCTTTCGTAAGTGTATATGTACATGAAATGGAAGCATTGTTGCGACTGAACTTTATTGCAGAGAAAGGTTTCTGGGTAAAGAATATCCTATCTTTAATCCTCCTTCATGGAGGCAAAAGATGCTTTGAAGAGTTCGGATACATCTTCTCATCACAAGAGAAAGCAGAATTTGTACAAAAACAGTTAAACCATATGTGTTATAATCTTCAAGTTCCCCTTAAATCTCTTAACATGGTATGTCGGTTCGGACTTAAACAATCCGGCCTACTTGGAAAGTATAATAAAGTGTATAACCTTAATTATCTCAATTAATATGCAAAAACAATTCTATATTTTCTTTTTATCTCTCTGCTGCAGTTTCCTTTTTACCGCTTGCAGCAGTGATGAAAAAATCTCTCCGGAGGTTCTGCGTTACGGAGAACCGGATACCATCTCGCTAGGTTTTAACTACCGGAGCGTCGTTAGCGACCTTGCAGATACAAAGGCCCCCGTCGTGGTAAACGAGACGGCCGTAAATAATGTGAACCTGTATGTGTTTAACCAACTGGGGGATGTAATCACACATGAGTATCTTTTAAACAGCAGCACCCTTCAAGATATCGTTATCTATCGGAACATGAAATACAGGGTTTATGCCGTAGTGAATGTCGGGGTAAATATGCCGGCAAAAACCATGGCAGAGCTGGAGGGGTTTGTAAAAACAATCTCGGATATTACTCAGGTGGCCGATGCCTCTGCCGGTGTGCTGATGAGCGGTAAGACCGATCTGCAACTGCTTACCAACGGCCAGAGCATTCAGGTAGACCTGACCCGGTGCGTAAGTAAGTTTATTCTTAAGTGCGATTACACGCAGCTGAATCCCGACGTAAAGATTACCGTTACCCGTGTGCAGCTAAAGAACGCCCCCGCCCGGCTCCTCCTTTTTGGAGAGAGCAAAGCTGCCTCCGGTGAGGTGATTGACGGAGAAGAGCGTACCGGGGCAGATCTCGTTCCGCTATCGGGATCCGGAGCCACATTCTATCTCTTTGAGAACATGCAGGGGCAAGTAGCCCCGTCTGCCCTTAGTTATAAGCAGAAAGAGGGGGGGATGTCTGCTCAGGCCAAGGCCAACAGCTCCTACATAGAAATGGTCTATGATTACCTCTCCGCCTCCAAAAGCGGAACCATCATCTACCGGTTCTATATGGGCAACACCTATTCCGATTGCAATATCAAACGGAACACCCAGTACACCTGTACGGTCTTGTTTAAGGGGGACGGCTCTGCCGGTGAAAACAGCTGGAGTGTGGATAACTCCGCTTTGGTTGATCTTGTAACCGGGATCACTCTTACGCCCACCTCCCATAAATTTACGCTACTGGGCGACCGCCTCCCCATTATGGCAACCGTCTTCCCTGCTACAGCCAACAACAAGGCCCTTGCATGGAGTAGTTCCAACACGGCCGTTGCCACGGTGGATGATCTTGGGAATGTCACCTCTGTAGGGGACGGAACCTGTACCATCACCGCTACCAGTACAGACGGAACCAACCTCTCTGCCACCTGTGCCA
>JAVXCW010000077.1:0-5178 GCA_036659275.1 Bacteroidales bacterium
GTAGTGTCTCTGGTTTTTTCCATTGAATTTTATTATTTTTAATAAATTGATACTATCTTTTGTTTTGTTCTTTAATATTAGGATTTCTATCAAACTCATTTTGTGGAATTTGGAATAACCATAAAGGATCACCTGCAGGAATATTTACAGATAAATGAGACGGCGCATGGTTGCCATTTCTTGAGAATGGACGATTATATCTTTTTAAATCGAAAAATTCCGTTCCTATTTCTCCGTAAAGTTCTTTCCTTCTTTCTAATAAAACCTCATTGATAAGAGCATCTCCAGTATTACTAGATTTAACGGCACTAGGGTCTCTATGTTTTTGTAGTTCGTATAATAAATTATGTCCACCTACAACATTTCCACCACGTATCATAGCCTCTGATTCAACAAGATACATTTCTGAAGCTCTTAGCATTCCATAATCTCCGCAAACTTCTGCGTTATCTTGAAATTTTTTAGCACCCCATTTTGCCCAAGATGTTTTTGCATACTCTGGAGTTGCCGGAGATTGAAACACATATCTCATATCAGTTTTTTTAAATTGAGCAACAAATGTCTCATTTATAAAAAAGTTCTTATATCCATTTTGTGGCCTATATATGTCCACATGAGAAAATAATGAAGCATATCCATGAGCCTGATCTGGTTGAAATCTAAAACCCCACATCCATTCTGTATTGCCTTTTAATGTATTAAAGCCTGTTGTTTGATATACGTCTTTGCTCATTAAGGAAAAACCTTTTCTAGCACTATTGGCGTCGGATGCAGCATCTGCCCATTTTTGCATTTCAAGGTTCACATTAGCTCTCCAAGCTAATGCAATATTTTTGTTAATTCTAAAAACGTCTTTTCTAGATGCGGTTAATGTATTAACTGCTTCATTAAGATCGTTAAGAATTTGAGTAAATACCTCTTTCATTGTTGCCCTATCATTACCTTTTGATTCTGTAGTTGTAGGGGTAATGTATAATGGTACGCATGGAGCTGATTCTCCTGCATAAGCATAAGAAAATTGAAATACTCTAGCCAAATTAAAATATGTATAACCTCTAATTGCTTTTAATTCTGCAATTGCATTTTTTTTAAAAGCCTCGCTAACTGTACTAGTTTCTATACCTGCTATTTTACTATTAACATCATTAATAATTTTATAAAACATTGTCCAATAGTAACCAGATTGATATCCAGTTGCTGAAGAAATCGTTTTATTCCATTGTGATTCAAAAGTCCACCACTGTCCGGGATTTGAAATAATGTCATTACCCATAAAATCTAATCCTAAAAAATAGAATCTATATCCGTATGTAACGTGTCTATCGTAATAATACTCTTTCATATAGTCTATTGTGCCAACTATTGCATTGTTAATAGACATTTCATCGGCAAAAATAACACCAGGTGCTACTGTGCCAGTATGTGGTTCCGCTTTTCCTAACCAGTCATTTCCACAGCTAGTAAGCGCAAGAATTCCAATTAATGTATATATTATTTTTTTCATTATTTATTCTGTTTATTAGTTAAAATTCTAAGTTAATACCAAATGAGATAACTCTAAGAGCAGAAGAATTGTTTGAAGTAACTCCATCAACACCAAGCTCAGGATCTAGACCTTTTGTTCCAAATAATGTACATAGATTATCACCTGTAGCATAAATTTTTAAACTGCTAAATCCCATATTCTTTATCCCCCTAATTGTAGCTAAATCATATCCAATAGTAACATTACGTAGTCTCAAATAACTTCCATTTCTTAAAAAAGCTGTTGAAATAGAACCATAATCTTGGTTGCCAATAATTGGAACGTCTGTAACATCACCTGGCTTTTGCCATCTTTTTAATACGTCAACTGACGATTGATATCCTGTACTTGAATCATTAAACATATGCATTAATCCTGCATAATCTGTATCAAGAACTTTATTACCAGCTGAGAATGAAGCTAAAATATTAACATATAAACCTTTCCATGTAAAATTAGAAGAGATACCTCCAATATATTTAGGTAATGCATCACCAACTAAATATCTTGTTCCTTCTGAATATGTTTTTGTTGTTTCTTTACCGGTAATATTTCCTTCTTTATCTTTGGTGTCTTTCCACCACATTGGTTGTCCGTCCTTAGTATCTACTCCGGCATAATCTCTCATGTACCAACTATACATAGATTCTCCAACTTGTATGCGTTTATAGCTACCTCCATTAAATCCTTCACTTTGCTCTTCTGGTAAAGAGGTCATCCTATTTTTTTGATAAGATACATTAATGCCCAAATCCCATAGTATATTATCAGTTCTAACTAAAACACCCTTTAAATCTAATTCTACACCATTATTTCTTACGGCACCAATATTATCGTTGTATGCAGTTATACCTGCAGAAATAGGTAACGGACGCGCCATTAGTAAATCTTTAGATTTCTTGTCATAGTATGTAACTGACCCTGTAAATCTATTATCAAACATTGCAAAATCGACACCTATATCTAGCATCCCTTGTTTTTCCCAAGTTAAATTATTATTGCCTAAAGTGCTAACAATTGAACCTTGATTACTTAGCATATTCCAACCTGTTTCATAAGTTGCCAAGTATGGAAAATAGCCAATATTTTGGTTACCAGATGTACCATAACTAGCTCTTAATTTTAGAATATTTAGCCACCTAGAAGCTGACTGCATAAATGACTCATTTGCTATATTCCAACCTCCACCAACAGACCAAAATGCACCCCAACGAGAATCCTTATGAAATCTAGATGTTCCATCATAAGTAAACGAAGCAGAGAAGTGGTATCTATTATCAAAATCATAATTAGCACGTGTAAGGGTTCTAAAATTTCTAGAAGCTGTAGCCCATGAGTTTGCCGTTTGAAGTACACCTCCATAAGTTAACTCTGTATCTGGAAATTCAAAGCCCCTCTTTTCAGCATCTAAGTTATCAAGCTGATAATCATTGGATTCTGTTCCTAGTAGAATATTAACATGGTGCTTACCTCTAAAAGTCTTATCCCATGTTAAACTATTGGTCCACGAAATAGTAGATGTAGTTTCTCTTGTTCTCTCAGATCTGCCACCATATGCTGATCCATCACCATACTTACTATTGTAATATTCTTTTCCAGAATATAGGTAATAATCTACACCTAAAGTTGTTCTAAAAGTAAAATCTTTTAGAAATTTAGCCTCTAAGTAGCCAACATTATTAGACATAAATCTATTATATGCCATCTCGTCATATTCAAATGTACCTAGAGGATTAGAGTTGCTAAAAGTAGGTCTATCTCTGCCCCAAGCTGTATTAGTACCATAGTCATATATTTGATTACCGTTTTCATCTAATATAAAAGATCCATCAGTGTTTCTTTGGTATGCAGGATATATGCTAGCTACGCTTCTAACCCACGAAATAGAGTTTCTAAATGAAGTGCCACCTTGAGTAGGATAATTTTGTTTACCATAAGATAGTCCCATGTTTATTCCAGCTTTAAGCCAACTGGTAATATTTGCATCAATTTTAGCACGGATTGAATATCTCTTATATTCAGAACCCTTTACAAGACCTTGGTCATCTAAGTAGGCTCCAGAGATTAAATATCTAACATCCTTACTTCCACCGGTAGCTTGAATAGTATATTCTTGTCTTTTTCCAACTCTAAATAATGCATCGTACCAATCTTCCTCATATAGCAATTTAGCACCACTAACAAGTTTACCATCTTCCCCAATAGGATTATTTACGCTATATGGATTGTAAACTAGATAATCAAGTACAGATCCTGTTGCATATTTACGAGCATTAGCATCAGAATAGTCGACATTTACCGCTTCTTGATAGCCTTTTGCCCATTGTGTTTCCATATAATCTTTAGCTCCTAAATACTCATAATCTTTACGAGCTCTTTGGCTAAGACCAAAATTTGCTGTAATAGTAAATTTAGCTTTACCTGGAGTTCCTAGCTTAGTAGTTATTAAAATTACTCCATTAGCAGCCCTAGAACCATATAGTGCTGTAGAATTTGCATCTTTTAATACAGTAAAAGACTCAATATCATTAGGATTAATAGTATTAAGGTTACTATTATATACAACATTATCCACAACGATTAGAGGATCACTTGACCCAGAATAAGACCCCACACCACGAACACGAATAGTTGCATTTTCGCCAGGTTGCCCAGTACCACTTACAACCATTACTCCAGAAGCAAGCCCTTGAAGTGCCTTTGAAACAGATGATACATTTAAGTTTTTAATTTGATCCGATTTAACTACGGAGGCTGTTCCAGTAAATGCCTTTTTAGATTGTGGCCCGTAAGCTGTTAAAACAACTTCATCCAGCGAAATTGCATCTGGAGATATGGTAATGTCTATTTTCGTCCTATTATTTATACCAATTTCAGTATTAGTATAACCAATATAACTGAAAACTAGTACTGCGTTATTAGGCGCATTAATAGAGTACTGACCACGATCATTTGTTGAAGTTGCAGTGGCTGTTCCTTTTACATGTACGGAAGCATAGGGTATAAGTTCACCTGTGCTTGCGTCTTTTACAGTTCCCGTAACCGTTATATTCTGCGCAAACGCAAAACTAGCAGCAAACAACGAGATGACTGTCAATAATAATTTCATTCTTTTCATGAAAATTAGATTAAGGTTAATATTAAATTTTATCGTAGAATTAAAACTATCAAATAATAGTGATAAAATTAACCATGAAAACTAGCCTAAAATGAGCTTTTTTATAGAACTACTTACATATTGTAAGCACTAGAAGTATTAAATAAAAATTACAGCGAATTGCTTTTTAAAATAGATATTTCTAAATGGTTATAAAACAATAAATAGTAGTAGAATTTGCTAGTGTATACAGTAAAAAAATAATATATATTCCGCTTATAAATTGTAAGCATTTTTTTTTGCAAGGCACGATAAATGCTAATAATTGCAACTTTTTTTCAAAAAGCAATATTTGAACATATAATAACTTTTTTTCATTTTTTTCAAAAAAAATATGTCGATTTAATCTTTTTTTCAAAAAAAACGAATATTTTTTCAAAAAAAGATTGCATTTCAATAATTTTAGATTAATTTTACACTGTTTTACGAATAAGTAATGTTTATGCTCAATAAACAAATGTTACATATTTGTATTAAGTGTATAAAAAAAACCTAC
>JAVXCW010000078.1:0-5059 GCA_036659275.1 Bacteroidales bacterium
TCTTTCCTATAAAATTTAATATTAACCTCACCCGATTTTACCGAAAAAAATCTACCGGTACTTCCTCCTGGGACACCGTTGTATGGGAGCAATTGGCCAGAGCCCAAAACGCTTGAGTATAGAATATTGTTAATGTAAACAGAATCAATATAGTTCTTAGCTGTATTATTTACAGGCTCAAAATAATGTAGCTGAAATTCAGCTGTATTCTTATCTACATCATTAGTATCATATAAAATCTCATGCTTATCGCATGATATAACAAATAAAGCAAGTGTTAAAACAAATGTTAAATATTTAATAATTTTCATTTTTATAAATGTTAAATTAATTTATCTATTATTTAGTTAGCAGGATATTCTCCCGGATAAGCAAACCATGGAATAGAGCAATGGTAATTATCTGCAGTTCCTTTAATTGGCTTAAGTGATTCTAATGATGGAACATTCCACATATACTCTGAGTTATATCTTGGACGTATGCGGTAACAAGGAGCACCTTCATTAATAATATTATATTTGCCTCTTCTATTTTCAACTTGCGCTGGTTGTAAATAAAACCCTATATAAACTTTAGTTTCGTCTGTGTCCCATTTTTGAGTAACTAATGTTTCTTCCCAACCATTACCTTTAGATGGATACTCTCCACTATATTTAATATCATAATGATATTTGCGCAAATCCACCCATGCTTCTCCTGCACCCCACGGATATAGTGCAACCCATTTTTGCATCATAATATGAGAAAGGGTAAAATCAGATAGCGAAAGCCCACCAACAAATGGACCTGCAAGATACTCAGCAGCCAATGTATTAAACAAGGCAACTGTTATTTTATCTCCACCAGGTTTAGAACCACCTATAATTTCTTTTCCATCAGAAGATAAGCCTGCATAGGCTCCAGGAGTTAAATATTTTGCTGTAAATTCAATATCTTTAGCAACGCCCTCTTTCCATGCAGTAAAAGCAGCTCCTTTATTACCCATCTTCCAATAAGTTTCAGCAACACAAAATTTCAGCTCTGCTGCCGTCATTAAAACATAAGGTGCATCATCTCTATATAACCAACGGCCTGTACCATCATAGGTTATATTACTCTTTAGACCTGTCCTTCCAAAGAAATTAGGAGCAGTTCCAATAGGTCCTATTGCAGACGTAAAACTTGATCCATAATAATGTCTTGCCATAACGCTATCTTTATTGGCAATATTTTTATAATACTGATCATCTGATGACGCTAGCTTTGCAATAACACGGGGATCAAAGTGACCTAGCTGATTTACTAAAGTGTCACAAATTATTTGCTTATTGTTGAGTTTCCAAGGACGATATTCACTCTCTATATTGGAATCAACTTTATCACCTGACGTTTTGTCATACTCAGGAACTGTACCTGTAAATACCTGAACTGCATAATCATGCTGCCAGTACGCATTAGATATATTATTCCTATAAACTCCCCAAAAATTATTATATGAACCAAATTGAGCTTCAGCTCCACCTCCAATAGTCATTATTGTTGCATCATCTGATGAGGTTTGCAATGCCAATGCTGCATGATCTAATAGCTCTTGTGCATATTTAGACATAAAATCTCCCTTATTACTTAGAGATGAAAGGTTCCGGACAATAATTCCATGCGCAAATTTTATCCATTTAATTTTGTCGCCACCATAGATAAGGTCTCCAGATTTTAATGTAGTTCCATAAATAAATTTATCTTCTTGTTCAAGATATTTTATTGCCTCTTTTGCCCATTCTCTAATTTGAGGATAAACCACATTTTGATAATCGTATCTATGAGCTAATAAATTGGGAACATAAGCGTCGGTCATTGGAATATCTACCTGGTGCTTAGTGAGTTGATCCCAAGAATAAGCCTTAATGGCATATCCTATACCAGCAAGCGTCCAAGCTTTATCTGCAATAGCTTGTTTAATCATGTTTTCTAGGTTATATCCTTGATCAAAGTAAGTCATACGCCATATTTGCGCAGCAGCATCACTGCCTGCACTATACCCATTTGTGGCATAACTTGTGTAACTAGAAGTTCCCATCATTTGAACTAGAGGAGCAGTAGCCCTTATATCATAATATACATTTTGATAAGAGGCAAGTATGCCTGGTAAATATAAATAGGCTTCCACCCTATCTGGAGCATCTACATTATGATTAACATCCAGATAACTATCGCAGCTTACATTAATAAAAATACATGAAGCCAACGCTAATATTGTTAGTAATTTTTTCATATTTCAATAATAATTTTAGAACGTTAAACTAACTCCAAATGAACATCCACGAGGATTAGGAATTCCCCAAAAATCTATACCTACACCGCCAGACCCACCTAATGCTGCTGAGTTAGAATTACCTACAGCATCAATTCCAGAATAATTTGTTAAAGTTACCAAGTCATTTCCTGCTACCCATATATTTGCACTTGATACAAACTTTTTAGTTACTTGCTGTAGCCATCTCTTTGGGACAGTATAAGATAAACGACATTCTGCTAAACGAATATAATTTACATCTTTTTCTAACCAGTCTTCATCTCCACCTGTATAGATACTCGAGCCGTAATTTGAATAAGTAACAGCGATTGTATTTAGTGTTGGATTAGAATCTTCCTGTCCATTTTTTAAAACTCCTTTGAATACTACAGGATCACTCTCCCTCAATACTACAGATTCTTTACTTGTTCCTCTCCCCATCATATCTCTTTTTGTTGCATTGACAACTGTAGCACCAAATCTACCAGTAAGTAAAGCGGAGAAGCGAAAACCTTTGTAAGACAAATTCGTTGTAATACCATAGTCCAGTTTTGGCTGTCTATCACCAAGAATACTCCAATTTGCATCTATTAAAGGGAGGCCTGTACTAGGATCAATTAAAACATCTCCATTTTTATTTCTTTGGTAAGCCTTACCTGTCATTGTTGTTACAGGCTCTCCAATTTGAATACCATTCCTTAAGTTACCCGACAACCATGTATATGCGTTATAATACTCTGATACATTTTCTGGTAAACTTGTAACTTTAGATGTTGAAGCAGATAAGTTTAGACCAATATTCCATCTAAACCCACCTTGTGAGCGAATAATATCTCCATCTATATGTGCTTCCCAACCTTTGGTTGTAAATGTACCTACGTTCATATTATTTAACACAAAACCTGTTGCGTAACTTAACCTAAATCCTGTAATATATTGATCTTTACACTCTGTCCAATAATAAGTAAAATCTGCATTTACTCTATCATTAAAGAATCTTCCCTCTGCTCCTATTTCATAAGATGTTGTCATTTCAGGTTTTAAAAATTCATTAGGCCCATACCAACCATAGCGGAACCCTCCCCCAATATCTTCCGTTGCTTCCAAACTAGGATAAATAGCTAATGGATTAGCATCTTTACCAACTTGTGCAACTGCACCACGGACTTTTAAGTATGATATATAGCTATTATTTTTTAACATTGGAAGTTCTGTGAAAATAAATGAGCCCTCTACTGCCGGATAAAAATAAGATCTATTATTTATAGGTAAAGTTGAAGACCAATCATTTCTTCCTCTTACTGTTAAGAAAGTCATATTATTATATCCCACCTCAATTTGCCCTGATATAGCTTGCACACGACGTTTTGTTGTGCGTGTTCTAGTTACAATTGTAGATGGGTCACAGTTTGAAATACTATAAAAATCTATTACTTGAAATTTACTACCATAGGTAGACATGTTTTTATTCCCATTTTCTTGCTGATGATAACCAACCTGCGCTGCAAAAGTAAATTTACCCCAAGTATTATTATAACCGGCCAAAACATTTAATGATTTATCCACAAAGTTTGCTTTTGCGAGATTATAATCTCCAAATCCATAAGCAGATGAATTCCGATCACCATAATAAGGATGTTTCATTGATTCAAATGTTTGCATACCAATATCCCATCCCATTTTAGCAATTATAAATGTGTGCTTTGTAGGAGTGATATTTAAACCTACGTTAGCGAGAATACGATCAGATTCATCATAATTTTTATTTTTATACAAAGCATACAGAGGATTAAGCAAATCGGTATCAGTATACAAAATAGGAAGCTTCATTTGGGCACCATCTGAATCCATATAATTAGACATATCATCAATTTGTGGCCATCTCATAGCACCCCATAAAGGACCTCCAGCCCCTTTGTTTGCCTTTGTATTTGTTGTTGATGTATAACCAAATGAAGAATCAAAATTCAGCCATTTTGTTATTTCTGCTTTCCCCGATAGAGTAATATTTAACCTCGTATAATCTGTCGTTTTTAGAATACCGCTTTGATCTACATAAGAGGCAGCACCACGTACAGTTACTTTATCCGATCCTCCCTCAACAGAAATGTTATGAGTTTGAGAAAATCCTGTTTGTAGAACTGATGCTATATTATCATATAGTTCTATATTTTCTGGATATAAACCGCCGTAACTTGCCCCATAATAATAGTTTGTTGTACCATAAGCACCGTTAGCATATTTTGTTTGCATTTCGGGGTACCCGTATGCTTTGTCAAAACGGAAAGAATTGCTGTATGAAACTTGCCCTTTCCCCGCTTTTCCTTTTTTTGTTGTAATAATAATTGCCCCGTTTGATGCGTTTGATCCATAAAGAGCCGCAGCGGCAGCCCCTTTAAGAATTGTCATAGATTCTATATCTTCTGGATTAAAATCATTTCCACGAGAGGCAAAGTCAAGATTTGCACTTCCAATTTTATCATCAACAGCAAATCCAGATGACGGATCAAAAGTAGAATTGTTCATTGGGATACCGTCTACAACATAAAGTGGTTGGTTATTGCCCGATATTGAAGTAACGTTACGTAATATAACAGATGTAGATGCTCCTGGCGCTCCTCCTGTTGATGTAACCGTGATACCTGGAACACGGCCTTGCAGGGCAGATACAAAACTCTCCCTTCCAGATTCTGCTATTTCAGATGCTTTTATATTTTGCACAGCAGAACCAACAGCCCTAGCAACACGTTTCATTCCAAACTCTGCTGTTATAACTGCTCCTTCCAG
>JAVXCW010000079.1:0-4983 GCA_036659275.1 Bacteroidales bacterium
GCGGGGTGCAAAGATATGTTATTTTTTTACGCAGAACAAATTTATTTAAAAAAAATTTATATCTTTGACCTATAAATATAACAAATAGTACAATGTCAAAAGCAGTAATTATAATTCCTACTTACAACGAAAAAGAGAATATAGAGAACATTATCAGAGCCATACGAGAACTTAAATATGATTTTCATATTCTCGTAATAGATGATGGTTCTCCAGATGGAACTGCTATGATTGTAAAAAATATGCAAACCGAGTTTAAAGATGTACTATATATATTAGAGAGAAAAGGAAAACTTGGGCTTGGAACAGCATATATAGCAGGTTTTAATTGGGCTATAGAACATCAATATGATTATGTTTTTGAAATGGATGCAGATTTTTCTCACAATCCATGTGATTTACCCAAACTTTACGAAGCGTGTAGCATAGAGGGGGCAGATTTAGCTATCGGGAGCAG
Organism: Bacteroidales bacterium; assembly: GCA_036659275.1. Lineage (GTDB taxonomy): Bacteria > Bacteroidota > Bacteroidia > Bacteroidales > UBA932 > Egerieousia. The sequence goes on from JAVXCW010000079.1 coordinate 458, forward strand.
ATATTGTAATGGTATTAGTGTTATAAATTGGCCTATAGGAAGAGTAATAATGTCTTATTACGCCTCTACTTATGTAAGAAAAGTACTGGGTATGAGAGTATTTGATTGTACGGCCGGTTTTAAATGTTATAAAAGGAAAGTACTAGAAACTATAGATTTTACTAAAATACAAATGAAAGGGTATGGATTTCAAGTTGAGATGAAATACAATACTTATAAACTTGGCTTTAAAATAAAAGAAGTACCTATTATATTTATAGATAGAAAAGAAGGAACGTCTAAAATGAGTTCCGGAATATTTGGAGAGGCTTTTTGGGGGGTCCTTAAAATGAGATTTCGCAAAATCACACCTCGGAAAACAAAAAAGCAGGCATAGCCTCAAAGTAATTAAAACAAAGAAACTATATGAAAATTATCATAAAAGACGGAACAATAGTAAACAATGGGCTATCCTATAAGGGTAGCCTTTTGATTGAATACAACAGGGTATCACAAATAATAATGGATAATGACCCTAAAATAAATGAGAAAATTGAAGCAATATATAGGGATAAACACATTGACAAAACAATTAGTGCACAAGGAATGTATATTTTACCGGGAGTAATTGATGATCAAGTACACTTTAGGGAGCCGGGAAATACAGATAAAGCAACAATAGAAAGTGAAAGTATAGCAGCTGTACTTGGCGGAGTTACTAGTTTTATGGATATGCCAAACAACACCCCATCTACCACAACCAATGAAGCTTTGGAGGGAAAATATAAAATTGCAGAAGATCACTCCTACGCAAATTATTCGTTTTATCTTGGAGCTACAAACTATAATATAGATGAAATTAGAAGAGTAGATAAAACTAAAGTATGTGGTATTAAAGTATTTATGGGCTCTTCAACTGGTAATATGCTTGTAAACGATGAACAAGCTCTTAATGCTATTTTTAAGGAGTCACCTATATTAATAGCAACACATTGCGAGCAAGAAGAAATTATACAAGCTAATTTAAAGGAATACACTGCCAAATATGGAGAAAACATCCCTTTTGAAGCACACTCAAATATTAGAAGCCGAGAAGCATGTATCACTTGTACAAAAAGAGCTCTTAAACTTGCTATAGAAAATAATTCCCGATTGCATATTTTACACATAAGTACGGCAGAAGAGATTGAACTTATCCGCCAAGCCCGCAAAAAGAACCCTAAAATTACAGGTGAAGTTTGCGTTCATTACATGTGGTTTAATCAAAACGACTACGCCAAATATGGCAGTAGAATTAAATGCAATCCTGCAATAAAACTTACAAGCGATATGTTAGCAATACGGGACGCCGTTAAAGATGGAATAATAAAAGTTGTTGCAACAGACCATGCCCCCCACCTTAAATGCGAAAAAGACAACAACTATAGTAACGCCCCCGGTGGTTTACCGTTAGTGCAACACAGTCTACAACTTATGCTAGAATTAAGTCGCAAAGGGATATTTACAATAGAAGAGGTTGTGGCAAGGATGAGCCATGGCCCTGCTGAATGTTTTAATATTCAAAATAGAGGATTTATAAAGGAAGGGGATTTTGCAGATTTAGTTATTGTAAATCTCAATCTTCCCGATAGCACCACTACAAACAATCCCGCATATAAATGCGGTTGGAGCCCCTTTGAAGGAGAAACATTTGGAAGCTCAATTGTCCACACATTTGTTAATGGAGTACAAGTTGTTGAAAACGGCAAACTTACAGGACAACGCAGTGCAGAAGCACTAACTTTTAACAGATAATATGATAAAAATAAATCGCAAAATGCTAGGCTCTACCTACTTAGCAGCCACCGTAGCAGTTATTCTTTGGGGATTTTCATTTGTTTGGACAAACCAATTACTTAACAATAACGTCCCTATATTTACATTTTTATTCATAAGGCTGTCTATTGCAGGAATATTGCTGTTGATATTTTCAAAAGCAATAAAAAAACTTCAAAAAGTAACAATAAAAGATTTTTTATGGATGAGCCTAATGTCTTTCTTTGAACCTTTTATCTATTTTATAGGAGAAAGTTTTGGAATGCAGGCCACAGGCTCCGCCGTTTTGGCAGCAGTAATTATTGCCACTATCCCTATTACATGTATGCTAACAGAAAAAGTATTAAATAACATTCCATTTACGTTTTATAAAATAATTGGCATTACCCTTACAATTCCTGGAATAATAATGGTTGTAATGAATGATGGTAGTGTTTCAATAGAACATGCTTACGGTATAGCATTACTATTTTTGGCAGTAATTGGAGCTACAGGATATGGCGCGATAGTTAAAAAATTATCGGGAAAATATAACAGCCTTACAATTGCCACATACCAATTTTTAATAGGTTCAGCATTGTTTTTACCATTTTTTTTAGTCTATGGAATTGAAGGAATTAATGAAAACTTCTTTAAAGCCAATACTCTTGTTCCACTTCTTTCTCTATCAATAATGTGCTCATGCGTAGCATTTGTATTATGGATAACAGCTATACGAGGCCTTGGTATTACTCGTGCTAACATATTCTCGGCACTTATTCCGGCAGTATCTGCACTTGGCGCTGCAATGCTTGGACAAGAAGCTATTACCATTGTAACTGTTGGCGGAATTGCAATTGTCATTACGGGAGTAACTCTGGCACAGCGGTAGACTACCTAAAAAACTATGAGAAATTTTAAATAGTTTCTGAGTTCATCGCGATTTAGGAGCGCATATAGTATTCCAAAACTGACCCCCAATTGGAATTTAGAATTGACCCCCTGATGGGAAAAAATACTTACTTTGCATATTTATATATCAACAAAAATAATGTAAAGTATAAATTAAACAAGATATATTGAATTCTATATAAAGCAACATCGTGATTTAGGACGTATGTCCGAATTTGACTGGGGAGAAGTTAAATTAAGTTATGAACGCAGCAGCGCTTATGGAAAAAATAGTTTTCCCGGTCATGGCAACGAGCGTTTAACAAATGAGCACAACAGATTCAAAACATAGTAACCATATAGCAGATAACTTGTTAGCTAGAGATTTCAATGTTTTAGAGCCCAATAAATTTTGGGTTTCAGATATTACATACCAGAGAGTTTCTTTAAAACCTAACTATGCCGCTTAACTTTTTGTGCGGATTAGGTTTGCTAGTTCACATTACCTTATCAGCCAAATCCTCATTGAGGAATTGACTCAACAAGTAAAGTTCATCATGAAATGTACTATGATTTGTTATATGTTAATCACAATATGCGAGCAGAGATGTTCTGTCTTAATCTTCATTATATCTTCAACCGTAAGTGTACACTGTTGATCAAAGAAGTAATAGAATGCTCTGCAAATTGCAATCTGGTTTTCTGACATAAGACGCTTGAAATTCCCCTGCCAATTCGCCCACCAATTGATGTAAAGTGCCGCCTCCTCGTCAAAATCCTTCATCTCCGTATTGGTATTTGCTAATGCAACGGTGTAATAACTGAATGATGCATTAGCTCCGAGAATCGCACCCACTAATCGATCATCCGAGGGAATAATGTCAATGTAGATTTGACCCTCGATGCAAAAATCTTTGAAATCACTATCGCCCGATTCAACGAGTTGTTGCATTGTTCTGGTCATTCTTCTAACCTGAGCAAAAAGCTGGTGCATTAGGGTGATTATGTGGGTATTAAGGGAGCTTAAATGGGCTATTTCCTCTTTGGTGAACAGCTTATTTTGCGTTAATCGCTTATCCCACGCCCTGGAATAGCGTTCGGCAATATAATCTTCACGCCCAAAAACAAGAATACTCTTTTCTAATTCGTCAATGGGAATGTCCTCCAAATTACATTTCTCTAAGTCTTCTATTCTAAGCCAAAATAGTACGCCTCTACACAATGCGGATGCTGTTTGCTCATCACACAATCTCATCAACTGAAAGCAAAAATCGCGTAGGCCGTTTTCTCCCAAATTAGTGATGTCGTATTCACCATACTCCTCTTCCGTGTATTCTTTGCAGATTAAGGGCATTACTTCGCAAAATAGCTTACCAGCCATCTCCTTTGCCAAAGGATGATCAGTCTTTAGGAAATTATCAAGCCAACACTCGCCAGCTTCGAAAGCTACCGTTCTGTATGTACTACTTATTCCGCAGTAATCCATATATAAGTGGATAAGGAGTTGCATCGCTCGTAACGGCTCTATGTTCTTGCCTTTGTTGGCAAACTCTATAAAATCGTATACATCTGCCCCTGATAATAAAGATGGGGTAGTCTTTTTCAAAATTGTTTTCACTGTTGACTTCATTGTTGTATTTTTTAAATTACGTTTTCTGTACCGTTCCTTGACTGTACGAGTGTGTTATTCTGGCGGAAATGTATTATTGATTGGTTATTGCTTTCCCCCATCCCTTCTCCACAATCTCGAAATTCCCGCTATTCTTTTCGTTTCTGGCAAGGTATTTCCATACCAAAATCGCCTTGCCTTACCACTACGCTTCCCTTTTGGGCATACGCTACGCCTAATTTGTAGGCGGCTT
>JAVXCW010000080.1:0-4871 GCA_036659275.1 Bacteroidales bacterium
TAATATTTTTATTTATGTTAATATTAATTACATGTTTAATTTATTAATTACAAGCGTTTTAAAAAATAAGTAGGAGAAAAATCAGGTACGTTTTCTCCTACTTAAGTACGTATTAAACATTCAAATTATGCTATAGATATCTTCTTAATTATTTATAAAATCTATTAATGGAAGTAGTGTCTCTGGTTTTTTCCATTGAATTTTATTATTTTTAATAAATTGATACTAGTTATACATCATTAACATCAACTAACAATTATAGTGTGTTTTGCACCATATTAGAGTTAGAATCCATTTCTTGAATAGGGATAAGGAATGTAAATCTCTTATCGCCAGCTTTAATATCTGCTGTTCTCTCTGCAAGAGGCTGACCAGCTCTGCCACTCATATCCTCTTTTAGACGTTTTATATCAAGAAATCTTTGGCCATCTCCCCAAAGCTCTGCTCTTCTATACATTAAAATTGTATTTAAAAGCTCACTCCCGGTAGAAGTTATATCTTTATATTCTTCCCCTTGTAAAGTTCTAGCCTTATTTAATGTATTAATAGCAGTTTGAGCTGCTACGCTATTACCTAATCTTGCCTCAGCTTCAGCTTCTATAAGATACATTTCACCTGCTTTAATATAGATATAGTCGTTTGTCCAAGTCCAATCATCATACCTTCCTGTAAATTTAAATCCAACTCTTTCCTTTCCAAGAAAGTAATCATCAATCTCATCTTTAGGAAAAAAGAGCTCTGGCTGATGAAGCAATTTACGTGTATCAAACTTAGGTAAAAAATCAAATAACTCTTTAGGCATAGCGTGGTGGTTACCCATAGTACAATACCCACCAAAGAATGGATCTATATGTGAGAAAAATGATCCATAACTAGTCTGCTGCTCATCAATAAGAATTGCTCCCCATATCCATTCACTATTTACTTTATTCCAACCGTACATATAGTCTGGAGAAAGATCATAACCTTCTCTTGCAGCTTTTGCAAAGTCAGAAGCTGCCTGCCATTTGCCCTCTGTAAGTGCTACGCGAGCTTGTATAGCCATTGTTACGCTCTTATTAATTTGAGAAACATTAACTCTTCCTGCTTTTGAACCTCCATCTGTAAAAAATTGAGCTGCTTTTGCAAGATCTGCATCAATTTGTTCATAAACTTTTGCAACACTCTCTCTTGGCAATGCTCCTGGATTAGGTTTTGTAGGTACTGGTACACCTAATTCATTCTCTCCATATAGCTGAACTAAATAATAAAGAGAATATCCTCTATAGGTATAAGCTTGAGCTAAAATAGCTTTTTTCTTATTTTCTTCTGCTGTAAGAACAGTCATCTTCTCAACATTATCAATAACCAAATTTGCATTATTAATAAGATCATAATAATAAGCCCATACATATTCCAAGTTACCACTATTAATATTTCTATGATTAATCCATTGGTACCAGCTAACAAACCAACCATAACCGCTTTCTGTAGGGTAAAAATCATCTCCTAAACAATCCATTATATAGTCAATAGATTTTTGTCCAAATTGATCGTGAGCACTAAACGCAAATGTAGCCCTATTAATACCATCTAGAACAGTCTCAGCTCCTGTTAAACTATTGAGCATATCACCCTCCGCAACACTAGCTGAAGGTGCCGTTTCCAAATAACTCTTTCCACAGCTAAAAATTAGAAGCGAAGAGAATACAATAAGTAATAAATTATATTTTTTCATATTATATTATCAATTAAAATGTTAAGTTAAGACCAAATGAAATAGTTCTTGTAGGTACGTATGTAAAGTCTGAAGTACCGGAGAACGACTGTTGAGGGTCCATTCCTTTTCTAGCAGAAATAAGTCCTAAATTATCACCGGAAGCATACACTCTTACATTTTGGAATCCTATTTTATTTAAAATATGTTTAGGGAAAGTATAACCTACTGTAATATTTCTTAAAGAAAGGAAGCTTGCATTAGTTAGCCACCTGCTAGATCCAATAGATTGATTAGAGTTATTATAGTCTACTCTAGGAACATCTGTATTTGTATTTGTTTCACTCCAGCTATTCATAATATCTGAATGCCAATGTTCACCCTTATCACCTGTATGCATTAATGACGCATAGTTTCCATCATAAAATTTACCTCCAATTTGATATGTTAAGAAAACTGAAACATCAACTCCGTAAAACTTAAATGTGTTTGTATAACCGCCATATACAGCGGGAATTGAAGACCCATTATAATAATAACTAGCTTTATTTCTATCATTGGTTGTTCCTTTTGTACCATCTTCTTTATCATAATAATAAAGAGCATCACCATTTTGTTGATCTACACCGGCATAATCTCTAAGCCAGAAATCATACATTGAGTGTCCTACAGATAGCTTCTTTGTTCCGCTTATAATTTCCTGATAATCACCTTTACTATCTAAAGGCATTTTTGTAATTTTATTTTTGTAATGGGTTAGATTTAAATCCATTGTCCAAGTAAAATTCTTGTTTCTAAAGATATCGCCAGATAATTGAACTTCAACACCATTATTTTTAGCTGTACCAATATTCTCTAATCTAGAACTAATACCCGAAGACTGAGGAATAGGAACTTCAAATAATAGATTATCTGATTGACGAATAAAATACTCTACACCACCACGTAATCTATTATTAAACATTGCAAACTCTACACCTATGTTTAAATTTCCATTTTTCTCCCATTTTAGATTTTCATTAGGGAGTTGACTATACCATGCTCCATTAAGCGTACCATTATTGCGGTCGTTAATTGAAAATAAACTTTGGTATGCATAATATGTACCTATACCATCATTACCAGATTCACCATAGGATACTTTTAATTTAAGGTCATCCAACCAGTTTGCTTTAGCAAGAAATCCTTCTTGTTTCATTCTCCAAGAAGCGCCAATAGACCAAAAACTGCCCCAACGAGAATCCTTATGGAATCTTGAAGATCCGTCTAAACGATACGATGCAGAGAAGAAATATTTATTTGCATAAGAATATTTTAATTGAGCAAAATAACCTTCTAAGGTATATTTATCTTTAGTTGAAGCAGATCCCTCTGCAATTGATCCGGCAACTAATTCATTAGTATCAATTTTATAACCTGTTCGGGTTGCCCATAAATCGTTACTTGTATATTGGTAGTTCTCATGTCCTAACAATACATTAATATTATGGTCCCCAAAAGTTTTGTCATAAGTAATAGTTTGGTTAAAAGTATAAGATTTAGTTTTATAATACTCTTTTGTAGAACGACCTTGTACACCCTCGGCATCACCATATTTATTATTTTGGTATGTAGTATAATAATTATCGTTCATGTCTGTGCTACCTGTAACTCTAACTGTAAAATCTTTAAGGAATTTAGCCTCTGCAGCAACACGTGCAGATAATTGATTTTTTGTATTTCCCCTCTCATCCAAAGGCAATGTAAGAATAAGATTTGAATTAGGGGCGTATGGACGATTATGGCCGGCCCATGCATATACACTTCTACCACCACCCATATCATAAGCAGGAGTACCATCAGACATAAGAGCTACATTACCATCTTTATCTCTTTGATAAATAGGATAAACAGGACCCATCATTCTTCCAAAATAGAAAGGATTTGCTGTATAAGTACTTTCGGCAAGGTGACCTAATTGATTAGAAGTATTTCCCGACAAATTAGCTTCAACTTTAAACCAATCAGTAACTTTTGTGCTAACACCAACACGCCCAGAGAATCTATCATAAGAAGACCACCTAATATGACCTTTTTCATTAAGATAGTTCACAGAGGCATAATAAGTAGTATTATCATTACCACCACTTATAGAAATTGAATAATCTTGACGTAAACCTGTTTGTGATAATGCATCATTCCAATCATCTTGATACAAAAGTCTTGCATTCGCATTAAGTTTTCCATCTAATCCTACCAACTCTTTGTTTGCTACATTATAAGGATTATAACCACCGAATACAGTGCCTACTAATTTTGTACTTGCATAATTTGCTGCATCGTTACTGCCCATTCCACCTGCACGCATTGCGTAGTTTCTTGTAGCTTCCCATTGTTTCTCAACCCATTGGTCTGTAGATACTCTATCGTATTCAGGAATTGCTCTAGATGTAAGACCTATATTAACTTTTGCATTAAGCATTGTTTTACCGGTTTTACCCTTTTTAGTAGTTACCATAATAACACCATTTGCACCACGTGCTCCATACAATGAAGAAGCAGCAGCATCTTTTAATACAGAAATACTCTCAATATCATCGCTAGAGATAGCATTAATATCACCATCATATGCTGCACCATCAACAACATATAAAGGGTCGTTAGATGCATTTACAGAACCAATACCACGGATACGGATAGTGGCAGTAGAACCTGGCTGTCCATTACCTCCTGTTACTTGCACACCAGCTACAGTCCCTTCTAGTGCTTTAGAAAAGTTTGTTGTTTGAATTTTTTCTAATTGTTCTTTCTTTACAGTTGCAGCAGAACCGGTAAAGGACGATTTTTGCGCTACTCCATAAGCTACAACCATAACATCATCCAAAGAAATAGCATCAGGTACTAAAGCTACGTTAATAACAGCTTTACCGTTAACGGCAATTTCTTGGTTTGCATAGCCCATAAAATTAAATATGAGTATTGCATTTGGCTTTACATTAATGGTGTACTTACCATTAGGACCAGCCTCAACACCAGATGAAGTCCCTTTTACAAGGACTGATGCAAATGGGATTGGTTCCCCATTTGATGAATCAGTTACATTTCCCGTAACCGTTATATTCTGCGCAAACGCAAAACTAACAGCAAACAACGAGATGACTGTCAATAATAATTTCATTCTTTTCATGAAAATTAG
>JAVXCW010000081.1:0-4580 GCA_036659275.1 Bacteroidales bacterium
CGTGAATATTGTTTTATTATAGTTGATATCTTTGCTAAACAAAATAAATTTATTACCAATTTTAAACAAAGGAAAACATGAAAAGAAAGGTTACAATTTTATGGTCACTCCTAGCCCTTGTGGGGGCTTTGACTTTTACAGGTTGCGTTGATTACAACGAACCTCAGGGCATTGAGCAGATGCGTAATGCTAAGGCAGAAGTTTATAAAGCAGATGCGGCAGTTCGTACAGCTGATGCTAAGTATAGAGAAGCTCAAGCAGCTACTGAGCTTCAGAATGCTGAATTAATGAAGTACACGGCTGAACAGGCCAAGTATAAGGCTGAAATTATTAAGTACCAAGCAGAACTTGTAAAATTAGAGGTTGAACGTGCTGCATTACTTACAAAAGAAGAACAAGCGCGTGTAGACGCACAAATTGCTAAGTATTTAAAATTAAAAAATGATAGCGAAAATGCCTTAAAAGAAGCAAATGCTAATTTTGAGATTACTATGTTAGCAATTCAAACACAACTTTTGCAACAAAAAGTTGGCTATGAAACAGCTCTGGCACAGTTAGATTTACTACGTAATACTCTTACAGGTGAATATCTTAAACAGCTTAATGAACATATTGCTGCAGTAAGAAAAGCCAATGTTGCCGTTATAAATAAAAACTACGATATTTTAGATTTAGAACGCAAAAAAGCAGACTATATTAATGGTATTGATAGCGTTGGTATTGTAAAAGGGTTTGAACTAACCATTGAAAATGAAAATATTAAATTAGCTGTCCAAAATAAAACTTTAGCTAGACTTAAAGAAATTAATGGAGTAGGACAAGCAGATAGAGATGCTCTTATAACTAAGTATACTAAAGAGAAAGCTGATACACTTGCATCGCTTACTGCTTTGGTTGAACTTAGAAAAAAGGCTGAGGCTGTTAAAGTAAAAACCGAGACTGAATTTAAGGATTATCTTAAAACATTTGATGAAACTAAATCTAAATTAGTTGTTAATGTACCTGCAAATGTGCAAGATGATTACATAAAAAATGCTAAGTTTCCAGTTATGGAGGGGGGTGCTTGGTTTCAAAAGAACTTAACAGGTAGTCCTTTAGTTGCCAAATCTGTTAATGATAAGGGGATGGATGTATATAGCTTTAAAGGGGAATATTATAATAATGATAATCTTGAAAATAACATGGATTGGTTAAAACAGTATAATAGTCCAGAGTATAATTGGTGGAGTAATTCTGTTTATGGGAATGTAATTCAGAGGCTAGATTATCAATTCATGTTATTAACCGATAATCAGGTGTATCCGTTCAATTATGATCGTTATCAACAGGAAATTTCTAGAAAGGGTGAATATGAGAGTGCATATAATAAGTATAAAACTGCTTATGAGGCAGATCTTGCGGCATGGAAAGCAGCAGTAACTGTATATAAAGCAGCTAAAGATGCATATTTCTGCGGTAGCTTTAATGTAGAACAGGGTATTACCGGTTTAACTACAGTTTATGCAAAAGCAAAGAACCCAATAGATCAGATGCAAAATTATTATTATGCTGAGTATAATGATGCTGCTTGGAATTATAAGAACGCTACAAATAATTACAACAGGGCAAAGGCAGTTTATGATGCTATTATAACTCCAACTCAAATAGATAAAGACAATTGGGCTGCTGCTGAGAAGGCTTATACCAAGGCAGGTGAAATATTTAAGCCAATTAGCGATAAATTTATAGCTTTGCAAAAAGATGCCACAGCTAAATTAATAGCTTATGCTCCTTTGCGTAAAGCATTAGATGGCTTTGATGTTCCTAGTATTACATATTGGCAATATAAAGATGAAAAGGACCAAAATAAAGGAATGGAAGAAAAGAGTATGAAACTTGCAGATTTAGCAAGCTATGATTATGCTACAGCCCCTAGGTGTTTTTTAAAATTAAATAGAGGCTATGATCTACTAGACCCAGTTATGTTTGCAAATTTATTCTTAGGAAATAATTATGTTAAAAATGGAACACTTTACCCTGGTGGTGATGTTTATAATTGTAGTTCCGCTCCTGTAACTATTACACAAAGCACATTTAACAGACTTGATTTTACAAAAGATCAAAAAGACGCATATAGTATAGTAGTTAAAGCAGCGTATAAATTATGGCAATACAAAGATGGTTGGAATAGTGGAAGTAATCCATCACCACAAGTTAATGAAACTGTGGGAGGTGTGTACGAGTGGAATGGTCAATTAGTTTTTGAAAACGAATATACCGGCAACCAATATTCTCGTTCTAATGCTAGAGGGGGTTCATACTATGCCTGTGATTTAGCAAAAAACAAGGTTGATGCATTTGGTATGGTAGATTCATATCTCCTTATGAAAAAAGAGGTATTAGCTCTTGTTGCAGAACAAATTAAACTAAAAGACGCTCATATTGCTAAGTATAATGAATTAGATATGGCAAAGAGTGATGCAGTTAAAATTGCAAAGAATTTGGAAACATTAGTTAATGCTATTAATGTTTATGCAGATAATCTTGATTCATGGATTATTGAGTTAACTAATACTTCTAGCATCATGAACAAACAAGTTGAAATTGGAAATTGTCAGAAAATGATTGCAGGCTTTGAGCATAATATTTTTGTAGCTCAAACAAACTTAGATAATTGGAAAAAAGGTTTAGGTAAAGATGCTAAAGAAAAGTTCTTTGCTAGCCAAATTGATAGTATCCAAAAAGATATAGATAAAGCTAAGTTAAAATTAGAAGAGTTAAAGGCTAACTTTGAGAATGCTGTTAAGGCTAAAGATGCCTTTATGGAAATTTTAAAAAATGCTAACCAATTACAGTAATTATAAGTAGTTCAAACACAAACGACTATGATAAAAAAAATATGTATCTCAGTAGTCGCCTTATTGGCTATAGCGCCCACTTTTTTGTGGGCGCAAGCTAAAAGCGCGGACCAGTCAAAAGTGTCGTTTGCCCCTAAAAAAGGTAACTGGGAGTTTTCGGTACAATTGGGTAAAGGTCATTTTTTTAATGACAATGGAGCTTATGACCTTACACATTTGTTGCCAAAAAGACCCGAAATTAATACCGGGTTGGGTTCTGGTACTCAACAGGCTACAGATCCCGGTGTTTACCTCTCTTTAGGAAGTGTTAATAGTAATAGCTTTATTAATATGGCCGGTGTGCAGGCTGCTTACTTTATAACTGATAATATTAATATTACTTTGGGCGGAGGTTTAAATATAGGCAATACCCCTCAGAAAGATTATATAGAAGGTTTAGGTGATGCAACTAAGCTCGATCCTGTAACGTATGTTCCCGGAATGAAATATATGCAGGGGAAACTTACACATCAGTGGTATATAAATATTGGTTCAAACTATTACTTTAAAACGGGCAACGATCGTATTAATCCATACCTTGGTGTTCTGGCCGGATATCAAATGGGTAGAATTCAAACAAATAATCCGTACACAGGCCTTACTATATCTGTACCTACAGGCAAAACAGATGAAAATGGAAAAATGACTTATGAAGATGTTCCATCGGAACTTGTATTTCCATCTTCGGATAAGGGAATGGTGCAGGGATGGAGTGGGTCAATTATGGCAGGTGTTGAGTTTGCTATGGCTCCGGGCTTTAATATTGCCTTAGAGGTGCGTCCTGCCTCTTTTACAATATCGCAGCTCTCCATAATGCCTACCGGACAACGGAGCTATGCGGCGTCGTATTCGCAGTGGAGTGCTTTTACTTGTCCTATGCTCAGACTTTCATTCAGGTTTTAACCTAGGATTTAGATAATTTTTAAATTTATGTAAATTAATTTTGTTAGGAGGCGATGGAATTTCATCGCCTCCTTTTATTTTATTTTTTATTATCTTTGTAAAACATAAAAATTAAGACTATGAAAAAAATTTTATCAATTGTATTGGTTTGTGCCCTAACACTAGGGACGTTTACGCAATGCGTAAAAGATGATGAGTCTGCCTCTGTTACCAATATACGCAATCAAAAAGCAGAGCAGCTTAAATCGCTTGCAACTTTAAATAATGCACAAGCAGAGGCAGCAAAAATACTTGCAGAGGCCGATGCGAAAATAAAAAATGCCGAGGCTGCTTACCGGCAGGCTTTAGCAGATGCTGCAAAATTGCAGAATGAAATGCAGCAAATTGCAATAGATAAAGCAAAAGCAACTCTAGCACTAGAAATAGAGGCAGCAAAACTTAAAGCTGAGGCAGCAGTTAAAACGGCTCAAGCACAGCTAGAGGCTGCAAAAGCATCTCTTATAGCAGCTATGGATAATGTTTCAGAGGCCGAAAAGGCAAGAATAAACAAATTGTTAAATTCAGCAAATAATACTTTATTAAATTTAAATAACACAAAAACCAACCTTGTAGCAATTAAGAGTACTAGGCTTGAAGTTGAGTATGAACTAGTTGATCTTAAACTTGTTAATGAGCAATTAACAATGTCTAACAACAACGAGATTGCATATAATAAGGCAACAGTAGCCGAATTATCAAAGCTGTCTACCAAAGATAAGGAAGAGGCCAAAAAAGCAATGGATGCTGCTTCTATTAAGCTTA
>JAVXCW010000082.1:0-4483 GCA_036659275.1 Bacteroidales bacterium
GTTGTTGTAACAGGTTACCAAACATTGTCTAAAGAGAGAGCTACAGGTTCTTTTAACGTTGTTAAAGTAGGTCAACTAGAGAAACCAACGTCAAATATTGCCTCTAGATTAGTTGGGACATCGGCAGGAGTACAAACTACTACGGATGCAGATGGTAATATTTCTTTTGAGATAAGAGGACAGACGAGTTTGTTAGCTAGTGCTCAGCCATTAGTTGTCGTTGATGGTTTTCCTATACAGGGAGGGTTTAGCTCAATAAATCCTAATGATGTTGAGAGTGTAACAATTCTTAAGGATGCTGCTGCTGCCTCTATCTGGGGTGCAAAATCTGCAAATGGAGTTATAATAGTAGTTACTAAAAAAGGGAATAAAAGTAAAAAAGGAGAGGTAAAAGTTGATGTTTCTACATTCTGGAAATTTTCACCTAAACTAGATTTGGACTATATGGATCCTGTTGCATCGTCGGCAGAGGTTGTAGAATATGAAAGAAAAGGTTTTAGGGCAAATGGATTTTTTGGCTGTGGGTATTTCCGTCCTAACGAAGATAATTATCAAGACTATGCAGCTCATTCTTTGGCTGTAACGGCAATAAACGAGAATAGGTTGGGTTATCTTTCTACAGAAGAAATGAATAACACATTAAGTAGGTTATCAAAGTTGAGCAATAGAGATCAAATAAGGGATTATATTTTAGATAGCCCTTTTGCTCAACAATATAATATTAATATTTCAACATCTACAGAGAGGGCAAGTCATATGTTATCTTTAATGTTTGAAAATTCTAATAGTAACTATCAGGGAGATAATAAGGACAAATATAATATTGCTTATAGGACTAATGTTAAAATGTTTAAATGGCTCGACTTTTCATTTGGAGGTAATTTTAACATGGTAAATTCAAGGAAGAATTCTGTTAGTTGGACCGGAGATTCTCCATATCAAATGTTAGTAAATGAGGACGGAAGTAGAACTAATGTTAGTGGTTATTATATGCCAAATATAAATAGACATGTGCCTATTGAGAGTTTTCCATATAGTGATTGGTCCTATAACCCCATTACAGAGAGAGAGGGGAGAAATTATAAAAATACGTTAATTAATTATAGGGTACAAGCAGGACTTACTGCAAAAATAATTAAAGGGCTTACCGTTGAGTCTAAAGTTCAATATGAACAAATTTTGGAAAATTACAAGAATATTGATGATGAAAGCACATATATTGTGCGAAATAATGTAAATACCTCCTCTACTTGGGATAAAAAAACAGGTAAAGTAACGGCTAACTTACCTAGCGGCGGAACGCTTAAACAGGGGAAAACTTCTCAGGATTATTACAATTGGAGAAATCAAGTAAATTTTAATAGGGGTTTTAATGATGATAAACATCAAATAAGTTTTATAGCAGGTGCAGAGATATCAAGTTTAGTGCTTCAAGGCACTGGTAATCCTACAACATACGGCTATAATAATGACAAACTAACTGTAGGGCAGTTTCCTAACGGTGTTGGTGGAAGTGGAGTTTATAAGTTAACTAATTGGCAAGGAAGAAGTCAAAAATTTGCATATACAAATAGTTATAGCTATAGTACAGAAAGATACTTTTCATTATATGCAAATGCCTCATACACTTTTAATAAGAAATATACTGTTTCTGGTTCTGCAAGGACAGATGCCTCTAATTTAATTACAGATGATCCAAAATATCGTTATGCTCCATTTTGGTCTGTTGGAGTAAATTGGAACATTATGCAAGAGAATTTTATGAAAAATATTGAGTGGTTGGATAGGTTGTCTATTAGGGCAACTTATGGATATAATGGGAATGTTGATAGATCTACATCATTTATGCCATTAATTAGAGTGTATTCAACTCAAGATTCATATATACAGGATTTTACGGCATCTATAAGTAGCTATGGTAATCCTGCATTAAGATGGGAGAAAACAGGCTCATTCGATTTAGGCATTGATTACTCTATGTTTAATGGGAAATTGTACGGAAAAATTGATTTTTACAATAAAAAAGGGAAGGATTTAATTGTTAGTATGAGTATTCCTTCTGTGAATGGAACAAAAAACCAAAAACTTAATGCTGCTGAAATGACAAACAGGGGTATTGAACTTGAATTTGGAAGTTCATTAAATATACTAGGAAATGATATTACTTGGACAGGCGGATTAAATTTCTCGTATAATTATAATAATATCGATAATTTGTTTAAAGCCACTTATAGTGCGTATGAACTATATGGCGGTGGTACAAGTGCTTATATGCAGGGACATAATGCAAATGCACTATATAGTTTTAAATATGCAGGGGTAGTAAATAAGGGTACTGAGGCTAACCCTAATTGGCAACCTGTTGTACAAGGGAAAGGAGATGAACTTTATGATTTTGCAGGATGGACACCAGGAGATGGAAGAGATTATATGCTTGATATGGGAACAAAGGTGGCCCCATATAACATAGGGTTTACAACAAATTTTAAAATATATGACTTCGATTTTTCGTTTATCGTAACTGGTAAGTTTGGACATGTATTTAATGGCCATACATTTAACTATCCGTCAATGACAGGAGGAAGTGCAAGACCAAATAATTTATATGATGAAATAAAAAATTCTGATCCAAGTGAAAGGGTTCCTATTCCATTTGGTAAGGACGAAGATAGATACTACTTCTGGGATAGATTTTACCCATATTTAGATTATAACGTACAAAAAGCTGGGCACGTAAGGCTTCAGGAGGTAAATATTACATATAATATTCCAAGAACATTCTTAAAAAAACTAAGAATTACCAACGCCAAAGTTTATGCTCAAGGGAATAATCTATTTACTATAAAAAATAATAAATACGGGGAGGATCCAGAGTATCCACTTGGAAATATTAGACCGCAAGCTGCGTTTACTTTTGGAATTAATCTAACATTTTAACAACAAATAAACAACAAGCAATGAATAAAGTAAAAAATATATTATTATTGATAGGTATACTATTGGGATTTTCTTCTTGTAATGATTTTTTAAGTGAAAAACCAGATAAAAGTACATCTCTAGTGCCAACAACGGTTGAGCAATTAAATTATTTATTTAATGAGTACGATTCATTTTATGAAGAAGAAGCTAGAGCTACATACCTAAGTGCAGATACTTATGGGCTATTTACAGAACTAGAAGATGCAAGCGCTGGTGTATTTGGAATAGCTAATGTGGAGTTTGCAACTTGGGATAAAGAATACCTTGTAAATGATGGAAGAGAGAATTATTTTTCCAGTGAATATGAAAAAATCTTTATAGCAAATATGGTTCTTTCATATATTCCTAAGGTTACTGGTACGCAAGAGGAGAAAGTGCAGTTAGAGAAGGAGGCCAAATTTATAAGAGCATATAGTCTTTGGAACCTTGCCCAAACTTATTGTTTGCCATATACCGATGCTAACAAGGGCGAACTAGGTATGACAATAAAGGCAAGTGTATCTTTTGAAGAACTTACTGCAAGAGCAACCTTGGAGGAGACTTATGCCTCAATTGAAGCCGATTTAACAGAGGCTCTTAAAATAACAAACGACATGAAGATTGTAAATAATAAATACACTTCTTGGAGAGCAAATAGAGCTGCTGTAAATGGCTTTGCAGCAAGATATTGGCTTAATAGAAATGACTATACAAAAGCACTTGAGTATGCAAATATAGCTCTTGCTTCTCATAGTGTATTAGTTAATTATAATACTGACATGAAATATAGTGATAATCCTTCTTATGCAACAGTAAATGGGAAGAAGATAGAGATTAAATTCCCGTATACTCACGATAATCAAAGTGATATGACGGATATGCTTGAATGGAAAGAACAAATGTTTTTTAGAATGTTGTATAATGGAAGTTGGTGGTATATTCCCAGTAAGCAATTGCTTGCTCTCTATGATAAGACTTTTGATTTAAGATATAAGTATCACATGGTAAAAAATTATTCTTATGATAGAGGACTTGTAGATCCTGCTTATGAGTATCCCGGGTATGTATTCTTTTTTAAAGACAGAATTCCAAGTGGTCCAACAACTGCTGAGATGTTGCTTATAAAAGCTGAATGTTTAGCTAGATTAGATAAGGTTGGCGAAGCTATGAGTGCCGTAAATATTTTAAGGGATGCTAGATTTGATGCTACAGCGCCTGCAAGTGTAAAACATCTTTCTGCATTAACCAAAGCTGAAGCAATTAAAAAAATTATTGAGGAGAGAGAGCGTGAGATGCCGTTTACCCAACGCTGGAATGATATTCGTCGTCTAAATAATAATGAGGATGCAGGTGACGATGTTGGTAATCTTACTCGCTCATTTTATAAGTATACAAATTCTGGTCTTATTAAAGACGGGGGCCCTATTACTTATACTCTAGAAAAAGGCTCCAGACGTTATGCCGCTCCTATACATGATAGTGAGATTCAGAGTAGTAACGGAGCTATTCAGCAGAATAAATATTA
>JAVXCW010000083.1:0-4173 GCA_036659275.1 Bacteroidales bacterium
TTTAAAAGTTAACGATGCCGCTTAACTTTTTGTGCGGATTAGGTTTGCTAGTTCAAACGGGCATTGCCACAAAGATCTCGCTCAACTACTCCCACACAATTGGAAACCCATCACAAAATAACTCGCTCTCACACGGGCCGCAGCGAAGCGCAGACGTCGTTCTTTGGACGGTTACGATACGCCATTTTTGCAATGTTGCAAATAGAGTACACACAAAAAGATATAGCCAGAACCATCGGCGTAAATAAAAGTACCATTTGCCAAGAGCTTAAACGTAATTGTAATATGCGTAGTGGTAAGTATAGTTTGAATTTAGCCCTTAACAGATAGTAGGCAGGAGTATAACAGAGTGGAAAGAAATGGAAAAGAGTTTGCAAAACACAAAGAGATTGCGCAAAAATTGAAAATAAATTTCTATTTTTTAAACCATACCACTCATGGAAGCGAGGAGCTAATGAGTTCTTTTTGAGTAATATTCATAAAACTGTAATATATTTAATTAGAAAACACTATATTTGATACAAATTTACACATTGTTATCACTATGATCTTTCCTCACTTCCAACAACTAGATTCTATGGACTGCGGTCCAACCAGCCTGCGGATTATCTCTTCGTTTTGGGGTAAGAACTATTCGTTGCACGGGTTGCGTCAGAGATGCCATATCTCCAGAGAGGGAGTTTCATTACTGGGAATCAGTGATGCCGCAGAGGAGATAGGGTTCCATACCGCCGGGGTGAAGATTACATGGGAACAGCTACGAGATGAGGCCAATATGCCATGTATCGTCCACTTGAACCAACGCCATTTTGTGGTTGTGTACAAGATAAAAAAGGAGAAGAAAGGCAACTGGCAAGTCTATGTTTCAGACCCGGCTCAGGGATTGCTCAAATATTCTCATGAACAATTTTGCAAATCCTGGCTACAAGATTCCGCCAAAGGAATTGCCCTGCTGCTTGAACCCACCCCTAAATTTTACAAAGAAAAAGGAGATGAAGACAAACGGCTCAGTTTTGGCTATATTCTGCAATACCTAAAACCTTATACCCGTTACCTGGTTCAACTGGGCTTGGCCATGCTTACCGCCAGTATTATCAGCCTTATATTGCCGTTCCTTACCCAATCGGTTGTAGACACAGGTATCGGAACAGGGAACCTCAATTTTGTAGTGGTTATCCTTATTGCTCAGGTAATGCTCACCGTGGGACAGATGGCTAATAATCTTATCCGAAGCTGGCTTATGCTGCACATGACCACCCGAATCAGTATCAGTCTTATTTCCGATTTCCTTGGTAAACTCATGCGCCTGCCTATTGCGTTTTTTGATAGCAAGATGGTGGGTGATATTATGCAGCGCATAGGTGATTACAACCGGATCCAGTCTTTCCTTACCGGCTCCCTGCTGAGCATTGCCATGGCAATTATCTCGTTTGTGATTTACGGGGTTGTGATGGCGGGCTATAATCTGAGTATTCTGGGGGTGTTTATGCTGGGGAGTATCCTGTATGTATGCTGGATTATCTTGTTTATGAAACGCAGGCGCAAACTGGATTATATGCGCTTTCAGGAGGCGGCGGCCAATCAGAGCAATATCGTACAACTTATAAACGGCATGCAGGATATTAAACTGAATAACTGCGAGAAACAAAAACGGTGGGAGTGGGAACGGATACAGGCTAAATTGTATAAGATAAGTGTAAAAGGGTTGGCACTGGGTCAAACCCAGGAGATAGGGGGAGCTTTTATAGATCAGACCAAAAACGTAATCATCTCCTTTATAGCAGCCGATGCTGTTATCAGCGGCAATATGACACTGGGGATGATGGTGGCCCTGCAATATATCATAGGGCAACTTAACGCCCCACTCTCCCAGTTTATCAGCTTTGTACAGGCTACCCAGGATGCTAAGATAAGTCTAGAACGGCTCAGTGAGATTCACGAGAAAGAGGATGAAGAGCCGGAGAATGCAGATAAGATACGGGATATTCCCAATCATGCAGATATAGAGTTCAAAAATGTCCTTTTCCAATATGATGGCCCCCATTCGGAGAAAGTGCTTAATAACATCAGCCTCACCATTCCGCACAACAAGGTGACGGCCATTGTGGGGGCGAGCGGAAGCGGCAAAACCACCATGCTCAAACTCATGCTGGGGTTCTATGCTCCGGTGGAGGGGGAGATTATATTATCGGGAAGGAAATTAAACAAATACAGCGACAGTTGCTGGCGGCACGAGTGTGGGGTGGTGATGCAAGAGGGGTATATCTTCTCCGATACCATTGCCAACAACATAGGGGTTTCGGATGAGGCTCCCGATATGGAGCGGGTGCGGCGGGCAGTGGAGATTGCCAACATTGGCGATTTTATTGACGGGCTGCCGCTGGGGTACAACACCAAAATAGGTGCGGACGGACACGGGTTGAGTACGGGACAGAAACAGCGGTTGCTCATTGCTCGGGCAGCCTACAAAAATGCCAAGTTCCTGTTTTTTGACGAGGCCACCAACTCACTGGATGCCAATAATGAGAAATTTATTATGGAGAAACTGTACAAACTGTTTGAGGGAAAAACAGTGGTAATAGTTGCCCACAGGCTGAGTACGGTGCGTGATGCGGATCATATTGTGGTATTAAACAAGGGGGAGATTGCTGAGAGTGGAACCCATAAGGAGTTGATTGCAAAAAAAGGATATTATTATGAACTGGTTAGAAATCAGTTGGAGTTGGGGAGTTAGAATTAAAAATAGGATATAAACAAGATATAAAACAGTTATGCCAAACCAGAATAATTTTTACAGCCGGGAAACACAGGATATTATGGGCACCATGCCGCGGTGGATCATCCGTTGGGGGATTACCGTTGTGTTTGTCATCTTTGCCGGAATTATTATTGGATGTTATTTTATCAAATATCCCCAGACGGTAGATGCCCCGGTGGTTATTACCACCATCAATCCTCCGGCAGATCTGGTGGCAAGATACGAAGGGAAGATAGATAGTATTTTTGTAAAAGACGGACAACAGGTAGAAGCGGGAACCATTATTGCCATCCTCTACAACCTTGCAGACCAAGCAGCAGTACATGCCATAGAGCAACACTTAAAAAACACTTACAACCTCCCGTTTAAACAGATTGTGGGACAGAGCTGGTTTGAGCAGGAGTACCGGATGGGTGATATGCAAACGGCTTACTCGGAGTTCAGGCGGCTTTGCCTGGATTACAGACACTATTTGCAAACAGATTATATTACCAAGAAAAAACATCTTTTGGAACAACAAATATCCAAAAGCAAGATTCAATATAGTCAGTTGCTCAAACAACAACAACTTTACACCAAAGACTGGGAGTATCAGAAACGGGGTCTGGGGAGAGATTCCATGCTCTATGCAAAGAAGGTTATCTCGGCTCTGGATTTTGAGAAGGCACAACGGGAGAAGATTCAGAAAGAGAACTCCAAAGTGGGGTTTGAGGCGGGTATTACCTCTACGGAGCTCTCTATTATGCAGTCTCAGCAACAACTGATAGAACTCTCCATTCAGCAGGATAATGAGCTGGCGGAATATGAGAGAAACCTCAGCCAGTTCCGGCAACAGTTACTCAATCAGGTAAATCAATGGAAAGAGCAATATATGTTATACACTCCCATTACGGGGAATGTAACCTTGGTAAACTACTGGAGTAACAACCAACGGATAAAAGTTGGGGAGCGGCTGGCAAGCGTGATTCCGCTGGAGCAGATGCAGGTTATCGGAAAGATGAACATTCCCTCCGCCGGGTTTGGGAAGGTGGAGAAAGGGCAAACGGTAAATGTAAAGTTAAACGGGTATCCTTATATGGAGTTTGGGGTACTGAAAGGGAAGATTAAAAACATATCGGCGGTTCCAGACGGCACAAACGGTTATATTGCGGAAATTACGTTTCCCGATGGATTAAAAACCACCTATAAAAAACAACTGAACCTAATTCAGCAAATGGACGGACAGGGGGAAATCATTACCAAAGATATGCGGCTAATTCAACGCTATCTGCAACCGATACGGGCGTTGTTTGACAGATGACCTCCCCTAAAACACACTCTCGTCCAACCCATAGATACTCATCAAATAAACTAGGGGTTAACAGTAGAGAACAAATCCACCTGATTCCATTCTCAGAATCTTCATCCTGGTACCG
>JAVXCW010000084.1:0-4096 GCA_036659275.1 Bacteroidales bacterium
CCCTTCATACACCTTACAGTTTCAGTCTTATCCATAATTTTAGCAAAGGACTTTAATGTTTCAAACTGCTCTAGTACTTTAGCATATTCATATTCTCTTACTTTGGCAACGGATATTTTTTTATGAGCTGTTGGAATGGTGCTCTCTTTATCGTTTAAAAGCTCTTCGTATAATTTTTCGCCCGGTCTTAAGCCTGTGTATTCTATTTTAATATCGGTTCCGGGGGTAAAACCGGCTAGGGAAATCATATTTTTTGCAAGGTCGGCAATTTTAACCGGTTGCCCCATATCAAAAACAAATATCTCGTATCCTTCGCCCATGGTGGCTGCTTCTAACACTAAGCGGCAAGCCTCGGGAATTGTCATAAAGAATCTTATTATATCTTTATGAGTAACGGTTACAGGGCCTCCGCTCATAATTTGCTCTCTAAAACGGGGAATAACCGATCCGTTTGAGCCTAAAACATTACCAAAACGGGTTGTTATAAATTTTGTTTTCCCTTGTACTTCTCCGCTAATTATTGCCCTGCTAAGGGTTTGCACATATATTTCGGCAAGGCGTTTGCTGCATCCCATTACATTTGTTGGATTTACTGCCTTATCGGTTGAAATCATTATTACTTTTTCTACGCCATATTTTACTGCGGCATCTGCAATTATCTTAGTTCCCCCTACATTAACATTTACAGCTTCGCATGGATTAGATTCCATCATTGGAACGTGTTTGTATGCTGCAGCATGGAAAATTACTTGCGGTTTATAAACGTCAAATACTCTATCCATTCTGTTTTTGGCCCTTACATCTGCTATAACAAAATTGTATTTTGTTTGCATAAATAGGGCAAATTGCTTTTTCCCCTCTTCTGTTTCTTTTCCATCGGGATATAAAAAGGATTTATTATTTGCAAAAAAAGTTTTATGCTCTTTATCGGTAAGCTCCAATTGAATGTTATGCAGCGGGGTCTCTGCATTATCTAATATTACAAGTTTCTTAATGTTAAAATCTGATATTAGGCGACAAAGTTCACTTCCTATGCTCCCTGCCCCTCCTGTTACCATTACAATTTTCCCCAACAGTATCTCTTTTATCTCGGCCAAGTTTATTTTTATCTCGGCACGGCCTAGTAAATCTTCTATCTTTATCTCCCTTATTTGAGAGGTTATACCGCCATTCTCGGTAACTTCGTTTAATTGCGGTAGTATAAGTACTTTAATGTGTTGATTAATACAATAATCTATTAATCTGTCTTTTTCGGCCAACGCACTTGCCTGCGATGGAAATACTATGGCCGTTATCTCTTTTTTATTTACTAAGCTCTCAAAATATTCGTAAGTATCTATGGTAAATACGGTAAGCCCTTGCAGTTTTAGCATGCTTCTATTATTCTGCATTTTTATAAAGCCCATAATTCGGTACTCTGCATGCATATTTTTTGATAAATAGTTTGCAAGCGAAATACTCATTGTATCATCGCCATAAATAAGTATTCGGTTAGAGGTTTTATGCATAGATGACATAAAGAGCTCATAAAAATATATAAGAAATACTCTAAGGGCAACCAATAGTGCTAAGGAGCATACTATATCACATATTTGCGCTACAGCCAAACTTACAATTGATAACGTAAAGCCGTAAAATTTGTAAAATACAATGAATAATAAAAATACAATAATACTTTTACTTATTACTGCAAGGAATATACGCCATATCTCCTGCATGGTGGTATGCCGCATAATACCCCTATATGTGCCATATAGAACAAACACCCCCGTACTAACAAAAAAACCTGTTAGTGCAACTAAAGCGTATGTTAAAACTCCGGCAGTAGATCTTATAAAAAAACCCAATACTAAGTATACCGATAGTGTTGCAAATGTAACTACAAACACATCTATTAATAGCACAACCCACCTGCTTAAATAAGGAGAATTTACTACTGTATGTGATATTTTTTTTAGAGTTGAAGACATTACGGTTAAGGGTTTTAACTTATATTATTTAAGCTATTTTGCCTGGTTTACTATTGTAACTACCATAGCGGCTAAACCTGCAGTGCTAGAGGCAACTCCTAAAATTGCAGCTAACGACTGTCCGCTAGGTTTTTTATCCTTCATAGGAATTACAATTTCTGTCCCCGGGTAAACTTTAAAGTTCTTACTCTTTTTAGTAGCTACCGAACCGTTCATATGTACCATATAAACTTTAGATACTTTAGCATTTTGCAAAGCCCCGCCACCGTTGGCAAGATACTCTCTCCATTTATATTTAGGGTTGTAACTTATGGTATTAGGATACAATACCGCTCCCGATATTTTTACTGTGTTATTTAATTTAGGGACTGATATTACGTCATTCTCTCTTAATACAATATCGGAGTATGAACCGGGGTTTGCCATTGCATCTGCTAAATCAATTGCTATATCATAACTTTCTCCTACTGTATAACTATCTAAAACAGTACTATCGTTGGTTTGTTTTTTTGCCAATTGCATAGCTGTAGCAATTCTCGCGCGCTCCTCGGGGGTAAGAGTTCTGGTAAGTTTTGCCCCTTTTATATAAGCATCATCATTAAATCCTTTAGCTTTTAAAATAATATCACTTAATCTAACTGTGTTATTTTCTATTACGTATGCTCCCGGATAGCTTACCTCTCCTGTAACTGTTATGGCTTGTTGCGTTTTATATAAAGCAGAACGCCTTACAAATAAAATATCAAATGGTTGGAGCTTTGTATTAGCATCGCTTGGTTTAGTTAAAAGGTTATAATGCATAACAATGGCTACGGTATCTTTTTTATTTAGTACGTCATCATCTCTGCTTATTCGTCGTGCTATTTCTATTCTTCCCAATGTTGCAGCATTGGTTGTTCCATTTGCCATTAGCATAAGATCGCCTATTGTCATCCCCTTTCTGTATTCGTATTCTACTTTATTTCCATTCTTGTCAACAATATTATTGCTAGGTTTGTTTACCTCTCCGTAAATTGATACAGTTTGTTTAGGTGTTATAGAGTCTATAGAAAATATTTTAACAGAGTCATCGGGAATTAAGTTAATATTGTCTTTCCCTAATATTACGTTTTCTAATGAGAACGAAACCTGCTCTTTAGCCCTGTTTTCCCCTAATCTTACTATATATGCTTTTTTAAGATACGCACTCTCTTTAACCCCACCTGCTGCCTCTATAAGTTGCCTTAATGTAGAGATATTAGAGTTGATTTGTTCCCCGTTTGTGTTAATAGCATAATCACCGGGTCTCCATACGGCACCCGCAATTTTTACACGGTTTTGGAAACGGCCATCGTTTTTAGGTATTGTAATAATATCTCCGTTTTCTACTTTAAATGTGCTAAATTGTTCTTGCGAAACATCAAATGAATGAGCTGTAGCTCCTGTTTTTTCTCCTGCCGATAGTGTTCTGTCTATATGAACTTGTGCATTGTATGCAACGTCTGTAAATCCTCCGGCGTAAGCTAATACTTTATCTATTGTTTCTCCACCTCTTATTTCATATTTCATAGGGCGTTTTACAGCTCCTGCCATAGTTATAATTCCTTTGTATGGGCCTACAGTTATAATATCGTTATCCTCTAGCCTTACATTTGTGTTGTATGTCCCTTTTGTTATAAATTCATATACGTCAAATGTACTTATAAGTTTGTTGGCTCTGTAAAGTTTTATCTCTCTAATTGTTCCAATATCGGTAGGGCCACCGGCCAAATACATTGCACTTGCTATTGTAGAAAGGCTTGGAAGAGTATACGACCCGGGGGTTACAACATCACCAACTACATTTACTGTAAAGCTTCTTATTTTACCTAGTGCTAATTTTACAAACGTGTTTGGTGTTGGGTCTGTTATGCCCGAATATATTTTGCTTAAATATTCCTTAAGAGATTTTTCTGCTTTTGTTATGGTTTGGCCCCCTATATATACAGGCCCCAAATCTGGGATTGTTATAGCTCCCTCGGGCGATATAGTTGTTGTAATGTTTGTTATTACGCTCCCCCATATATCTATTACTACTTCGTCTCCGGCCGATAGTTTGTAATTATCGGGAGTAGGCATATTGTAACTTGGAACAAAGTTTAAATTTG
>JAVXCW010000085.1:0-4017 GCA_036659275.1 Bacteroidales bacterium
TCTAAAAAACAGCCTAAAAATTTATGTATTTTTTTGTATTTACAGAAATTAATTTTACCTTTGCAACCCGATTTATACTCGGGTATTTGTATAAAGTTAAGATTAACAACAAATTATGCCAACAATTCAACAGTTAGTTCGCAACGGTCGTGAGGTTATCGTAGAGAAATCTAAATCTCGCGCACTGGATGCTTGTCCTCAAAGACGTGGAGTTTGTGTACGTGTTTACACAACAACTCCTAAGAAACCTAACTCGGCTATGCGTAAAGTAGCTCGTGTTAGATTGACAAATCAAAAAGAGGTGAATGCCTACATCCCAGGTGAAGGACACAACTTACAAGAGCACTCAATTGTTCTAGTGAGAGGTGGCAGGGTTAAAGACCTTCCTGGAGTACGTTATCACATTCTTAGAGGCGCATTAGATACTGCTGGCGTTGATGGACGTAGACAATCACGTTCGTTATATGGCGCCAAGAGGCCTAAAGCAGGTAAAACTGCTGCCGCTCCAGCTAAGAAGAAGTAAGTCATTAATTATTAAAAGTTAAAAACAATGAGAAAAACGAAGCCTAAAAAGAGGATTCTACTTCCTGATCCAAAATTCCAAGATGTGTTAGTTACACGTTTTGTGAATAACCTTATGGTGCAGGGGAAGAAGAGTATCGCTTATGCTATTTTTTATGATTCAATCGAGATGATTGGCGAGAAGATGAAAGATTCTGATAAGGCTCCATTAGAAATTTGGAAAAAAGCTCTAGAAAACATTACTCCACAAGTAGAGGTAAAAAGCCGTAGAGTGGGTGGTGCAAACTTCCAAGTTCCTACTGAAGTACGTCCGGAGAGGAAAATTTCTATTAGTATGAAGAATATGGTTCTTTATGCTCGCAAAAGATCCGGCCGTTCAATGGCTGAAAAATTAGCTGCAGAGATACTAGCTGCATACAATAACGAAGGCGCTGCCTTCAAAAGGAAAGAAGACATGCACAAGATGGCTGAGGCCAACAAGGCATTTGCACATTTCCGTTTTTAGTACCTAAAGATATTCAATGGCAAGAGATTTAAGATTTACTAGAAATATCGGTATCATGGCTCATATTGATGCCGGTAAAACAACAACCTCAGAGAGGATTTTGTACTACACGGGTAAAACTCACAAAATTGGTGAGGTTCACGAGGGGGCCGCTACTATGGACTGGATGGTTCAGGAACAGGAAAGAGGAATTACTATTACCTCTGCTGCTACTACAGCTTTCTGGCATTATAACGGTGAGAAGTATCAGATTAACTTAATTGATACTCCGGGCCACGTAGATTTTACCGTGGAGGTAGAGAGATCATTGCGTGTTCTTGATGGTACTGTTGCTACTTTCTGTGCTGTAGGACGTGTTCAACCACAGTCTGAGACAGTATGGAGACAAGCAGACAAATACAAAGTTCCAAAAATTGCTTACGTTAATAAGATGGACCGCGTTGGTGCAGACTTTCTTGCAGTGGTAACTGAAATGAAAGAAAAACTTGGTGCTAATGCTGTTCCTATTTGTCTTCCTATTGGTGCCGAGGATAAATTCCAAGGTGTTGTAGACCTAATTTCAATGAAAGGTTTGTTCTACGATCAAGAAAGCAAAGAGCTTGTTAACTACGAAGTAAGAGATATTCCGGCAAATATGTTGGAAGAGTGTAAGGAATGGAGAGGAAAACTTATTGAATCTGCAGCGGAGTATAATGATGCTCTTATGGAGAAATTCTTTGATAATCCCGATTCAATTACTTCAGACGAAATAATAGCAGCTCTTAGAAAAGCAACAATTGATATGGCTATTGTTCCTATCTGTTGTGGCTCTTCATTTAAGAATAAGGGTGTTCAATTTCTGTTAGATGCTATTATGAGGTATTTACCTTCTCCACTCGATGTAGGTAGTGTTACAGGAATGAATCCTCATACAGAGAAAGAAGAAGTAAGAAATTCCGATATTAAAGAGCCTTTTTGCGCACTTGTGTTCAAAATTGCAACCGATCCATTTGTTGGTAGGTTAGCTTTTATGAGAGCGTATTCAGGTAAACTTGATGCAGGTTCTTACGTGCTTAACACTCGTTCCGGAAAGAAAGAGCGCGTTTCTAGATTATTTCAAATGCACTCAAATAAACAAAATTCAATTGAATTTGTAGAGGCCGGAGACATTTGCGCAGCCGTAGGTTTTAAAGAATTACGTACAGGTGATACAGTTTGTGTAGATTCTCATCCTATTGTTCTTGAGTCTATGACATTCCCAGATCCTGTTATTGGTCTTGCAGTTGAGCCTAAAACTCAAAAAGATCTTGATAAATTGGGAATTGCATTAAACAAGCTTTCTGAGGAGGATCCTACATTTACAGTTAAATCGGATCACGATACAGGTCAAACCATTATTAGTGGTATGGGTGAGCTTCATCTTGATATTCTTGTTGATCGTTTAAGAAGAGAGTTTGGTGTTGAAATTAATCAGGGTGCACCCCAAGTTAATTACAAAGAGGCTATTCGCTCAACTATACAACATCGTGAGGTATTTAAAAAACAATCTGGTGGTAAAGGTAAATTTGCAGATATTATTGTTGAGATAGGACCTGCAGACGAAGGTGTTACCGGGTTACAGTTTGTTGATGAGGTAAAAGGGGGTAATATTCCTAGAGAGTTTATTCCATCGGTTGAGAAAGGCTTTAAGGCTGCTATGGTAAATGGTGTTCTTGCCGGTTATGAGCTTACCTCAATGAAGGTAAAACTTAAAGATGGTTCATTCCATCCGGTAGACTCCGATGCACTTTCATTTGAAATTTGTGCAAGACAGGCTTTCCGTAAAGCATTACCTAAGGCGTCTCCTGTTATTATGGAGCCTATTATGGCCTTAGAGGTTGTAACTCCAGAGGATTATATGGGTGATGTTATTGGAGACCTTAACAAACGTAGAGGCCAAATTACAAGCATGGATTCTAAAGCTAACGCAAGAATCGTACACGCTAAAGTTCCATTGGCAGAACAGTTTGGTTACGTTACTATCTTAAGAACTTTATCTTCTGGTAGGGCTACAAGCACAATGACATTCTCGCATTACGCAGAATTACCTGCAGGCTTAGCTAAAGAGGTAATTGAAAAGTCGGGCAACAAGAAAATTGGTGACGACGAGGATTAATAAAGAATTATAAATTGGTTAACAATATATACAATGAGCCAAAAAATAAGAATTAAATTAAAATCTTACGATCATGCGTTGGTGGATAAGTCTGCCGATAAAATCGTAAAGACAGTAAAAGCTACAGGAGCTATTGTAAGCGGACCTATTCCACTTCCAACAGACAAAAAGATTTTTACTGTTAACCGCTCAACTTTCGTAAACAAAAAAGCACGCGAGCAGTTTGAGTTGAATTCTTTCCGCCGCCTATTGGACATCTATAGCTCTACTCCTAAAACAGTAGATGCTTTGATGAAACTAGAGTTACCTAGCGGTGTTGAGGTAGAAATCAAAGTTTGATAATTTTTTTGTTTAGAAGAATTTATCTCTAAATAAAATCAAAAAATGTTATATAAAAATATGGAAAATTCTTTGTTCTTTATTTAGATTAAGAATTTTCCCTATTAGGGCCTATAGCTCAGTTGGTTAGTAGCACCTGACTCATAATCAGGGGGTCACAGGTTCAAGTCCTGTTGGGCCCACCCCTATTTAAAATAAAAGACTTACAGCGGTTGTTGTGAGTCTTTTTTTTCTATATTTGTATCGCTTTTCAGCTGCTATGACTTAAAAGCGATGAAACATTGTTATATAAAGTTATATTCAATACATTATGAGAACAAAATGCAGATTAAACCTAATGAGCCTCTTATGGATGCTTTTTGTGGTAACTTTTACTACAAGCTGTAATAAAGATGATGGAGAAAAGATTAGTGCCGAACAAATTAGACAAGCCCTGTTTGATATGAAGGGAAGTTATAATGGAACTCTTTTAAGCAGCTTGTTTATCATTTTGATACGTTTTGTGAACAATAGTGCA
>JAVXCW010000086.1:0-3832 GCA_036659275.1 Bacteroidales bacterium
GCTATACAAAATATTTAATGCTTTTTTGGATGGCGCTTTTTTTGTGAGTACATTTGCAAATTAATTTATAAACTTAAACATATCCTAAATGATAGGTGTTTTTGATTCGGGGGTTGGTGGACTTTCTGTTTGGCGTGAAATGATAAAAATTATGCCTTGTGAGAGGTTTGTTTATGTTTCGGATTCGGGGTATTGCCCTTACGGGCCAAAGCCAAAAGAAGAAATTATTGAGAGGGCGCATAAGATAACAGAATATTTAATTAATAGAGGTGCAAGCGTTATTGTTGTTGCGTGTAATACTGCAACTGCGGCTGCAATAGATTATTTAAGAGAATTTTATCCTATTCCGTTTGTGGGGATGGAGCCGGCTGTTAAACCTGCAGCATTAAATACTATTACGGGTGTTATAGGGGTGCTTGCTACAAAAGGGACTTTTAATGGAGAGCTGTATTTACGCACACTGCATAAGTTTGCTGCAAATGCAATTGTTATTGAGCAGATAGGAGAGGGGCTTGTTGAGCTTGTAGAACAAGGGAAGGTTAATACTCCGCAGGCTGAGGCACTTCTTAAAAAATATTTGCTTCCTATGGTGGAGAAAAATGTGGATTCTCTTGTTTTGGGGTGTACACATTATCCATTTTTAATTGAGACTATACAAAAAATTATCGGGAATAAAATGGTAATTATTAATCCTGCTCCTGCGGTTGCAAAAAGGGTAAAAGAGGTAGTAAATGGGATAAATTATATGGGTAAAGAAGGGGATAAAGGCCAAATGCTATCTGTTAATGAGTTTGTTACTACCGGCAATAATATAGAGCTTATAAATGAAATGGTGTATTCAATTATTCCTGCTAAATCTAAAAATTACATCTATAATATGGTTTCTTTGTAATGAAAAAAATATTTGCTTTCTTAATATCCAGTGTATTTGCTTTAAATCTTTTTGGAACAGAAGTGGTGTATAAAACTACAACTTACGAAATAAAACATACTGGCGATTTTGTGTTTTTTGGTAATACTAATCTTGTTGTTGATCTTAATATTTATAACAATTATAGAAGTGAACCTATAAAATGTAATATAAAGTGTACTATAAAAGCTGATAACAACGAGCTAATATATAATCTTACTCAGCAACTTAATGTGCAGCCTATAGACTCTGCGAGCTTGTCATTTTCATTTTATTCTCCTAAACCGGGCTTTTATAAAGTGCTTTTAGAAGATGGTGATAGATTTATAAAAGAGTTTAATATTTGTTATGAGCCAGAAAAAATTTATACTTTATATCCAAATATTGATAAATCTAAAATATTTTGGAGCAATGTAATGAATAGTACCATGCTTAAGTCGCCACAATATAAAATAACAAAGATTAAAGAAAAGGCATATAGAGCAAGGGAGGCATATTCTGTCTTTATTAAATATCCTAATATGGAGCCATTTTGTGGATATTATTTTGTCCCTGTAAAAGATGAGAAAAATTTAATAGCTAGAGCAAGAGTACTTTATGGCGATAAAATAGATTTAGAGAAGGAGACAAAATATGATGGCGATTGTATAGATTTTATTTTACCTATAGATTCCTTGGCAATTCCCGATAGCTTATTTTATAAAAATATGGTTATTAAATATATTACAATGGTAAAATTTCTTTCTTCTAAAAAGAATGCCAATATAAATAGCATTTTTGTTACAGGTAAAGGAATACCGGGAGCAATGGCTATGCTTGCTGCTGCTATAGATACTACAATTGAGGCTGCTGCCGTGTATAATCCATTTGTAAATGAATCTGTATTGCGCCAAGGTTCAAATATGAAATTGGGAGTTATTTCATCGCTTGTAAAATGTCCTGTTTTGTTTGGCATTGGGCTGCAAGATAGTATTGCTACTCCCAGAAGTGTATTTGATGCGTATAATGTAATTAAGTCTAATAAAGAATATTACATTTTTCCTTTTTCGGGTAAAGAAGAGGATAAAAAGTGGGATATGCTTAGAAATAATTTTTTTATTAAATACAAAAAAAAACCAACTAAATTTTCTTTAGTTGGTCTCTTTTAGTAAACAAATATACTATTTTAGATTCTCATTAAGTAAAGCAACAATCTCTTCTTCCGAAGCATGTCTCTTAATAATTTTACCTGTTTGATCTACAAAAATATTTTGTGGAACAAATTTAACATAGTATAAATCACCTACAGCATTTTGCCATCCGCCAAGATCTGAAACATGTGACCATGTAAGTTTATCGTCGCTAATAGCTTTTACCCAAGCATCTTGTTTTGTATCTAACGAAACTCCAATGATGCCAAATCCTTTTTTACTGTAGTTATTATATATTTTTACAAGGGTAGGATTAAATGCACGGCATGGACTGCACCAGCTAGCCCAAAAATCTACCATTGTTACTTTATTCTTTGAGTATATATCTGAGAATTTAACAGGATTGCCTTCGGGGTCATTTTGTGTAAAATCTGGAGCTTGCATCCCTGGTTGTAGTGATTTAATAGTGTTTATAATTTTCTCTATACTTTTTATATTTCTATTGTTAGCGTATGTAGGTACAGCTTTAAAACGGGCTAATTTAGCTACTGCTGAATCTAAAGGCATCTCTTCTATTGCTTGTGAGAATTTTGTTAAAGCATATAGCGATGTGGGATTAGCTGAAATATATACGCTATCAAGTTTCTGTATTTCCATTGTAGCTTTATCGTAGATGCTTTCAATCATCTTTTTATCTTGTTCTGTAGCAGTGCCATAAGCTTGCATAAGTGAATCTAGTTTTGCAGCCTTTACTATTTCTTGGCTCTTTTCATTAATTGTATTAATTACTTGTTGTGTTGTACCGCCTAAAATTTTTGTTTCTTTTAAATCTGCTATTGGAATAGTTATTTCATATTTCTCATTTTCTAGAAATAATCTGCATAATGTACTTCTCTCTCCTTTAAAAGAGATAGTATATGTTTCGGGAGTTACAACTACTCCGGTAAAAGTACATTTGCCGTCAACAATGGCTGCAACTTGTTTTATAGTATCTTCTTTAGATCTATTAGTAAGTAGCAGTGAATCTGATTTGAATTCTGTTTGCTCTCCAATTAATGAAACATTAATAGTGTAGCCAACTTCTTCTTTTGAGCTAGTACATGCAAATAAGCCAAGTATAGCTGCAATTAAAATTAGTTTTTTCATTTTTAGTTAATTAATTATTGTATTTATTATTTGTACCATTCTTTATACATAATGTATCCTTGAGCGTTTTTGTGAGCTGCTTGTGCAATTTCTGCCGAGCCGTCTTTTACTTTTTTTGCCGGGATACCTGCGTAAATACCAGGTTCTAATATGCTATTGCTTAGTACAACTGCTCCTGCTGCAATTATGGTATTATCGGGAATTACGGCATTGTCCATTAATATTGCTCCCATTCCAACTAGTACGTTATTTCCAACTTTTGCACCATGTATAACCGCATTGTGCCCAACAGAAACGTCGTCACCTATTTCACATACCGATTTTTTATATAGTGTGTGTAATACTGCGCCGTCTTGAATATTTACTCTATTGCCTATTTTTATTGTGTTAACATCTCCGCGCAACACTGTGCTATACCATATACTACAATCTTCCCCCATTGTAACATCACCTATAATTGCGGCATTTTCAGCTATAAAGCAATTCTTTCCTATTTTTGGTGATATTCCGTTCAACTCTTTTATAATAGCCATACTATATTAACAATTTATTATTAAAGCTCCCTAGTAATTTTTTGCAAATGTACAAAAAAAATAATGAGGATGGCTAAAAAGTCATCCTCATATCCAATTTTATTATTTTATTA
>JAVXCW010000087.1:0-3561 GCA_036659275.1 Bacteroidales bacterium
CCGCCAACCTATAGAGAGCAATTCAGAAATGAGTTGCTCTTTTTTTTGCTATATAACTAAAGGTATAGTTATGAAAAAATGTATACCTTTGTAATAAAAAGAAATTATGACTAAAATGATGGATCCCATTGTGGGTAAGCTTATGGGGTTGCGATATAAGTCGCACCCATGGCATGGTGTAAATATAGGTGAGGAAGCTCCTAATAAGGTAGTATGCTTTATAGAAATGGTCTCTACCGATACTGTAAAGTATGAGGTTGACAAGGAGTCGGGTTACTTAAAAATAGATCGTCCACAAAAATATTCAACAACAATTCCGGCGTTATATGGCTTTTTGCCACAAACATTGTGTGGAACAAAATCTGCTGCAATTAGTAATGAGTCTTTAAAAAGGGATGATATTATTGGTGATGGAGATCCACTTGACGTTTGTGTATTAACAGAAAAGGTAATTACGCATGGTGATATTTTGGTTAGGGCTAAACCGGTAGGAGGTTTGCGCATGTTGGATAATAATCAGGCAGATGATAAGATAATTTGTGTATTGGCACACGATGCTGTTTACGGTAATATTGAAGATTTATCTGAGCTTCCGCCACTAGTGGTAGAGCGTTTACGCCACTATTTTTTAACCTATAAAGATCTTCCGGGGGCAAAAAGCAATGTTGAGATCACTCACATTTATGGTGCTGACGAAGCAAAGTCTGTAATTAATGCAACATTGCAAGATTATAATGATAGATTTAATAATTTTGAAGCAATGTTTAAAATATAGATTGAGAATGAAAACAAATTTTAAAATTTTCTTTTTTTCTTTTTTTTTACTTTTATTATGGGCGTGTAGTAATAAAAAAGAGGCTAACTTTATTGCTTATGATTTAACAAATGTTACTGACAGTGTTGAGCTAAATTTATCGGAGTTATTAGATGATATAAGAATAGTACCATTAGAAACGGATACTTCTTTTTTGACTGAAACTACATTTATGACTGTAAATGATAAATATATAGTTATGCTTGGAAAGAAAGAAATACATGAATTTGATGCTGTAACCGGAAAGCACATAAGAAAATTGGCAATAAATGGTAAAGGCCCAAATGAATATGAAAACGTGAGTTCTGCAGTGGTTGATAATAAAAAGAATATTTTATATTTTTCTCAAAATTTTAATAAAAATATTATAAATATAGATTTAACTACAGGAAATTTTTTACCAAAGATAAATTCTAAAAAACAACGCTCTTCAGATTTATTGGCAATTATGCCGGACGGAAATATAGCAACGCATGATGATTCTCTTATGTTCTCTGTAATTGATATTAAAAATGGACAATCTATAAGAATGATAGACTCATTAATTACGCCAAAAAAAACAACTAGCATAAAAATACCACAGACTTATGGGATGCAGATTAGTGGTGTAGGATTGGTAACTAATAATGAGGAGATGTTTTTGTATTCACAAAAATTTAATGATACAGTTTATAGATATTATTCACCGTCAAAAATAGAGAAGGTCTTTTCGGTTACATATAAAGATGAACTTGTTGATTCAGAAGGGACTTCTGTTTTTATTCCATATATTTGCAATAAATACATTCTTTGTACTCCTTACAAATGGGGATTCTCTATAACAGGGGAGCATACTATTATGTCACTTACGAACAAAGGTATATATATAATTAATAGAGAGGATAATTTAATAAAAAAGGTAAGTAAACTTTTTTGTAATAATAATGGACTCACTATAACACTTCCTAGGTATATTATTAGTTATGGAGGAACATTTATTAGCCCAACATTATTTGCGCAAAGCATTAATGCTTATGAATTAAAAGAGCAAATAGAGGAATTATTAGAAAATAAGCAGCTTCCCGATAGTGATAAAAAATACTTAGAAGACTTAAATTCAAAACTTACCGAGGGGAGTAACCCGGTAATAATTATTGGGAAGAGGAAAAAATAGAAGAAGAATAGAAAAATAAAACTGAACTTTTAGATAAAACATTTGTTTCTTATATGAAATAGTTTTTTAAGTTTAGGTTATGTTGTAATCGGTACGTCCTTGTGCAGTTGGGATGTACCGATTGTTTTTTAGGAGCGCTATAAATTAGTTAAAGAGATTGTTATATCTTTGCAAACTTAATGTACTAATGTTAACTAAAAATTTATGAAACAAATCAGTTTATTTTTCCTCTTTTTCTTGGTTTTTAACCTTATACAATTATATAATTTTGTCTATGCACAAAACGAAAATGAAACACAGTATAAGTTTACAGAAAAAGGATTAGTAAAAAATTATTATCAAGACTCAGTTATGCAACAATTAGTTCTCCTTAAGCCTGAGGTTGTTTTTAAAGGAAAATATGAAATTGATACAGAAACTGGAAAATCGAGATTTGCAGTAAGAAATTCGAGATTAGGTATTGTTGGCGGAGTAAGTAAATTTATTTCATACAAATTTTTGATGGAATTAAGCGCAGATGGTAAATTTAATATATTAGACCTCTATGCAAAAATAACCCCTGCCAAGGGACTCTCAATTACATTGGGTCAATGCCCTATTCCATTGTATAATGGCTACACAATTTCTCCGGGGCAGTTGGATTATGCAAATAGACCATTTATCGGGAAATATTTTGAATCTACAAGAGATATTGGAATAAATGTTAATTATGTAATTAAGCAGACGGGCTTTCCTATAGCTTTTGAAGCAGGTGTATATAATGGTGCAGGAATTAATAATCCTAAGTGGACAAGCACTCCCTCTTATGGAGGCCGTTTATTGTTTGGTGATTTAAAAAAAGGATTTAGGGCTACGGCAAAAACATATATAACAAAAAAATCGGATACGCTTAATTTGGTTTATTGGGGCGCAGATTTAAGATACCAAGGGAAAAATTATAAGATAGAAGGGGAGGTAATGAATAAATATAATAGATACAATGAGAAATCTCTGTTTTCGGCATATCTCCAAGGTGGCTATACATTTACTGTTAAATCTAAAGCCTTTAAAGGGATAGAGCCTCTTGTGCGCTGGGACGCTATGGGGTATAATTTTTTAGATAGAGGCTTTGGTGTTAATAGACTAACCGGAGGGGTTAATTTTATATTTAATACAAAACCGGTTGTATCTGTAGTAAGAATAAATTATGAACACTATTTTAGAAGAGATACATTTAAAGAATTTAATGCAGACGAAATGGATCAAAGTAAAGCTACTATAGAGTTACTTATATATTTTTAAATTATTTATTATGATTATTAGGATAGCAACTATGCGCGATTTGGAAACTATTGTTGATTTTCAAATGAAAATGGCTTTAGAAACCGAAAATCTTTTATTAAACCTAAATGTTATAACAAAAGGGGTGGAGGCTGCAATTTTAGATTGCAAAAAAGGACAGATTTATGTGGCCGAAGATGAAAATAACCAAGGAGCCACAATAGGAAGCTTAATGATAACGCTAGAGTGGAGCGACTGGCGTAATGGCTGGGTTTGGTGGATAGAATCGCTTTATGTATTACCGGAGTACAGAAGAAAGGGTATTTTTAAACAG
>JAVXCW010000088.1:0-3300 GCA_036659275.1 Bacteroidales bacterium
GCTCACTACCAGAGAGATGAATATCAGTTTTAATTTATTCATATATAACAGTTTATTTATCGTTTAATAAAGAATATGGCCTCTCTTGCCCGGTAAACACTCGTTGCTTATTCGGACGATCGCTCATCTCAAAAGATAATTCTCCGCCGTTCATAATATCCTTATGAGAAATATACCCTTTTGTATAAGGTTTACCGTTCAGTTTTACACTTTTAATATAACAGTTCTTCGCACTTACGGCAGGGGCCTTTATCTCAAACGTTTTTCCGTTCTCCAAATTCACTTTCAGCTGTTTAAAATACGGCACCCCCAGAATATATTGGTCGGACCCCGGACATACCGGATAGAAGCCCATGGAACTAAAGATATACCAAGCCGACATTTGTCCGCAATCATCGTTTCCGCAAAGCCCGTCCATATTGTTTCTGTACATCTTGTCCAGAATTTCCCTTATTTGTTTTTGAGCTTTCCACGGCTGAGAAGTCCATGCGTACAAATAAGCAATGTGGTGGCTCGGTTCGTTCCCGTGCACATAATTACCCATAAGACCCTCTTTGGTAACATCTTCCGTATTGGCATAATACTTAGCCGGCAACTCC
This sequence comes from Bacteroidales bacterium, assembly GCA_036659275.1. Classification (GTDB taxonomy): domain Bacteria; phylum Bacteroidota; class Bacteroidia; order Bacteroidales; family UBA932; genus Egerieousia. The sequence goes on from JAVXCW010000088.1 coordinate 600, forward strand.
ATGGTAAACAAAGAATCCAAACGCTCTATAAACCGTTTGTCTCCCCCCATCCCCTCTTTTAATCCATCTACATCATGAGGAACATAAAACGAATAGTTCCATGCATTTCCCTCAATATAACCTTGTCCGTGGGTATTCAAAGGATCAAACTTTTTAATCCAGTTCCCTTTACTGTCTTTTGCCCGTATAAAACCGGTGCTAGAATCCATCAAATTTTTATAAGAAGCCGCCCTCTTTTTATACTCCGCAGCACGGGGATCCCCCATTTTACAAAGCATATTATAAATAGCCCAGTCATCGTAACTATATTCCAAAGTAATGGATGCCGCACTGCCAACCCGGTCTACGGGGGCGTAGCCCAGCTCTTTATACTCCTTTGTACCGTCCAGATACGGAATATTGGAGCTACTCAGCACCGCTTTTTTTGCCAGTTCGCCATCCATCTTAATTCCTTTCACATAGGCATCTGCAATCACCGATACCCCATGATATCCAATCATGCACCAGTTCTCATTTCCCATATGCGACCAGATCGGAAGGGAGCCGTGTACACTTTGCGAGTAATGTGCAAGCATCGATTTTGCAATATCCGAACTGCGCGCAGGAGAGATAATATTAAACAGCGGATGCAATGCACGATAGGTATCCCATACAGAGAACACCGTATAATTTGTAAATCCTTTTGCCTGATGGATATTATGATCAATTCCCCGGTAACTCCCATCATAATCCATATAAACAGATGGATTAATCATGGTATGATACAAAGAAGAATATAAATTACAGGTTTGATCGTTCTCCCCCGTTACCTCAATCACCGACAAAGCATCTTCCCATTTTTGTTCCGCTGCTTTTCTAAGTTGTTCAAACTGTTTCCCTTTTGTCTCTTTATTCAGATTTGCCAAGGCTCCTTGCGAGCTAACTCCAGAAAGTGCCACTTTTACCTCCAGCGGTTTTCCGTCCGTAAAATCGAATTTAAAATAGGCAACTACTTTACGCCCACCAATCTCCGGGAAGTTTTTATAAATATTAAACTTTCTCCAAAAACCGCTGTAAGGGGTTTTTCCCCTCTCGGTATATCCGTAATCTTTAATGGGTTTCGATAATGAAATAGCAAAATAGGTATAATTCACCCTGCTCCAGCCATTTGTAATACGGTATCCGGTAAGGAGCGTATCATTCTCAACCCGCAGGTTTGCCCAAAGAACTTTTCCGTCATAATTATAAATTCCGTGCATCAGGTCTAGAATAATATGCCCCTCCCCTTTGGGATAGGTATATCTATGAACTCCAACTCTTTCTGTGGTAGTAAGTTCCGCCTTTATATTATAATCTGCAAGCAATACGGAATAATACCCCGGGTTTGCTTTCTCTGTCTTATGTGAAAAACGGGATCTGTAACCGGAATCGGGATTCTGTGCAGTTCCGGGGTTTACCTTTACGGCACCTATAGCAGGCATAATAAGAATATCGCCCAAATCGGAATGACCGGTACCATTAAAATGGGTATGGCTGAATCCTACAATGGTGCTGTCTTTATGCTGATAACCGGCACAATACTCATAGGCACGCGCCTGATATCTCCCGTTTACGTTATGCGGAATGGTATCGGTATCGGGACTCAACTGTACAATCCCGTGCGGCACGCATGCCCCCGGAAATGTATGTCCCATGCCATTTGTCCCAATAAAAGGGTTTACATAGGCAATCTTGCCGGGCCCTCTTAAGGCTATCAGATCATCCTGATACTCCTGCCACATCCCCTCAATAGAGGCATCTTTCCCAAAGATCCTTTTTATGGCTCCGTCAAAACTCCACGGATTTAACTCCCTTGCGGTAGCATTAAATTTACGAATGGCATCGGGATCTTTTGTTGTTAACCACTGAATAAAAAATCCGGTTGTTTTATAACCATCCATCCAATTTCCGCCCGGTTTGCGTAGTTTTTTAATATCAAACAATCCGGCCTCCGCACGCACTGCATCTGCTACTCCCTCTATAAAAGCCCAGAAAGTCTTGTTTGTTCCATAAGAGCCTATCCCTTTGGGTTCCTGCTGATAAGCATGTACGAGTTCGTGAAACAACACCCCTCTTGTCTCGTAGTTAAGTTTCTCCAGCGATTCATCCCCGCATTTTTCAATATGCTGCGTGCTGTAGGTAATTCTCACAACAGGAGGTTCGCCCGATTTACCCGAAATCCCTTTATAATTTTTTAACTTATACCGAATCTCTTCAACCGCCGGCATTTGCTCATCAGCATTAAAATAGAGAATCTTGGCCACCTCTTTGGTATGATACTGCACATAATCATCGGGAGCATATACCAGTTGTTTGTAATAATTACTCCCTTTAGACCCGTTATCTTCATCCGTAAAAATTACTTTGGGATACTTAAAATGATTCCATCCGGCATTTACATCTTTCTCAAACAGTTCCACCCCTTTTATTTCCAGCGTTTTGCTATCAGAAGATTCAACCTCCAGCAAATAGCTTACATACTTTCCCGGCTTTTCCACCGTATAAAATTTCTCCTGATACACCGCACAAAATTTTTCCCCCTGTCTGGTATCCAGAACAACCCATTGTCCGTTTTTGGCCTGCCCTTTTAGTGTCCAGTTTAAAGGAGAATGCCATGTATCCGCCTCACCCGATATTACTTTATAGGAGAGCACCGGCAATTTTGATTTCGCCTCAATCAGAT
>JAVXCW010000089.1:0-3147 GCA_036659275.1 Bacteroidales bacterium
ATCTCGAAATCCACCCGTACGGCATGTTTGTCCTGGCGGATGCGGCATAACGTTTTGTTGCTTTGTAGGCCGGATAAGGCCTACATCCTTCAAAACCATTGACTATAATTTAATCACCAACCAATCATAACGCTATGATTTTACGATTGATTTAACAGTTTTAAAATCTCAAATATGTGCATACGATTTTACATTAACAGCACCCACAACATCACCTGCTGTTATGCAGATTGTATGCTATCGGTTACAGATTCTACTATCAAACAACGGACTAGATGAAATTAATTTGATTATAGAAAAGGGAAATTAATTATAAAACATTTATTAAGTGAATGCATGTGAACTTAATTATTTTAAGCCTGAATCATCCCAAATTGGATTCAGGCTTTTTTATTGCTTATGCGATCAGCCGCACAAATTTTATAGAGAGAATAGTTTGTCATCATGCTTTCAACGGATGAGAGAGATTCAGAAAATGTATTTTTACCAGGAAGAAACACAAATCATTCAATATATAAACGAACACGAATTATGGGTATTGGGCCGTGTCAGTGGGATATACAACAAAACAACTAATAAAAGCGAAGAAATGTTAGAGCCATTGTGGAGGAAATACGATCAAAGTATAGAGGGGATTTTAATATTTATTCAAAGATGGAAGCGTCAATTTACTCTATTTATTTAGAGAAAAAACTTAATGAAAAGTGGAGCGTATATGCACTGGATGATTTAAATATTGGAAAAATGATAAGGCATTTGAAGATTGTGTTTATATAGCAATATAGGGAAATGACTGGATCTTTTGTAATCCGGGAAATTTAACTTTATTAAAATGAGGGTTGTATGGGAATTGCATATTTTTTAAGGGTTGGTGATAAAACAACCTGCGGCGGTACTATTTTAACAGGTTGTACTAATCATATAATAGACGGACAACCAACGGCACGACATGGCGACAGCTATATATGTGGTAAAGATAAAAAACTCTACCAAATAGTAGGAGGACAACCGAGTTATTTTAGACATAGTGTACATGCTGCGGGAACAGCGCATAGCGTTGGGACATGCCCCTGCAAATGCAGATTCATTAACTCAATTTCAAATGTCACTTATTTCTATGAGAGTGAAGTTCTCTCCACACCTAAACCAGTAACAAACAGAGTGGTATCTGTAGCGCCACAGGGCGCACCAAAACCGCTCACTATGGCACCAGGGCCATATTGCCCGGTTGAAGAATATAAACCGCCTCGTGAGCCTGTAGATGCGGGATTTTGTGTATTGCCCTATGAGGCTAAACCATCAACATATGAACCTTATATTTTCGTTACCCCCCCAGAGGGAACTCGCGAATTATATAAAGAATTAAATCCAGACATGTTGAAAAAACCGGGTTCCATTTTGATTGTAGTTGATCCTGAAAAGCAAGATCAGCAACAGATTGAGACATTGCAAAAAGCGAGTGTTCGAATTGATAAAGCTCTGGCCCCACTTACCGTACAGGAAGCAAAATTACTGCATGATAACAGAGGAGCCGTAGATGCATTTTCATATCAACTTTTCGGTAAATACTTAGGAAATGTCGGAGATGGTTTTGGATATATTAGTGAGGTAGGAAAAAGTTATTACAAGGAAATCAATAAGATATTAATAGAAATACAGGGGTTATATAAAGATACGTATACTCATAACAAAGGAATTATATCTGGGGAAGAATTTTTTGGTCAACGAGCAAGACTGTTTGAAAATTTAAATGCTACCTTAAACAAATTCTCCAAAACCCATCTTAATCTAGAAGAATATAATAGTATTAAAAAAGCTTTAGGTTTATCAACAAGCTCAATTATGCATAAATGGGATAAAACTGGAGTGGATGATATTGAGGGCTATGCTACATATATTGAAAATTCAGCTAAATTAGTTAAACTGATGAAAACCGTTGGTTTTGTTGGCATAGGTTTAGATTTCGCTGGATATACATCAAATATTTATGATGCCTGTGCAAAAGGCCGTGAAAGTGCTTGCAAAAAAGCGGTGATAACAGAGTATAGTAAGTTTGGATTAAAACAGGGGAGTAGTATATTGGCAGGAGCCGCTGCCGGGCGTGCTGCGACTGCGCTTTGTACGTGGGTATTAGGACTTTCCACTATAGAAGCTGGCGGTGTCGGTGCTACTCTGTGTTTTGTTACAGGGGTTGGTGTTACTATTGCGTCAGGTAAAATTGCAGAAAAATATGGCGAAGACGCTGGTGAAAAACTGGGTAAGTATGTAGGAGATCATATTATATATGAAAACTCTTTTTATTCAAAATGAGGAAATTATAAAAGTTATCGTAAGCTTTGCACTTACAATTGATTTTTTATTAATAATAGTATTTTATTTTTACAATAAGGTAGCATATAAAAAAATAGTTGAAATCTATGAAAAGGAAATCGGAGCATTGCCTGTTACAGCAATAATATGCAAAAATGCGAGTCTTTTTGCTACACCAGGATTATATCTCACTAAAGTCGCGTTTATTATGGAGACTTTAATTTTTAAATATAATAAAATTTCTAATTATGGCATGAGCATAGAGGGTTATAATTTAATAAGAGGTTTGCCTTGCAAATTAACACTAGGATTTAAAATTGAAGCAATGCTGTGGATATTATGTATTCCTGTATTGATAAGTATGTTTATTGTATTTTGAATAAATGGACTCCGTTGGAGTCCATTTATTATTTTTATTTCAATGTCCCATAAATCTGGTCAACAATCCATCCGTAAGTAGCAGCAGGTAATAACCCACTCACAAAAACGTTTGGATTTGCTTTAGGGTCTGCTACGAGTGAGTGTGGTCTGTTACCTAAAATCACAATAGCCATTGTGATTAACCGGCTCGATAGAGGTTAGTGTTCCGGTCCAGCCTGTATGACCATATGTTTTGAACTCGCTAACACACCAAATGTTGGAGTCAACGATGCGCTGCCATAGCCGCTTCCATTCAGCATAACCTGCATCAAAACAGCCATATCGCCACATCGTTCACTGTAGGCCCGATAAGGCGTAAGCCGCCATCGGGCTAAAACTCTCAGCTTCGCGCTTTTAGCGCGGCAATATCCTCCGGCGTGGTGCGACAGCACCCGCCAATCAACCGGGCACCAGCGG
>JAVXCW010000090.1:0-3085 GCA_036659275.1 Bacteroidales bacterium
AATAATTTTGTAATGTTGTTATAAATGAAAGTTTTGAATTAAATACTCCATCTTGGGCTGTTAATACATCTAAATAAGTTGCATATCCATTTAAAAGCAAATCTATAGAAAACTCATATGCTTTACCAAGGGCTATACACTGTTTATATTGATATACTGCAAGTTCTGAGTTGGATTTAATTTGGCTCATTGCATTTGAAACTTCCATTCCTGCATTTAGTACAGATGACTTAAACTCAATTATTGATTGTTGGTATTGGTAATAAGCCACCTCTTTTTGTGTTCTTAAAGCTCTCCCATTAAAAATAGGTTGTACAAGTCCTGCGGCAATACTCCAAGCTGTTGAGGTTATGTTCATCCAACTTTTTAAAGCGTTAGAATCAAACCCGGTATTTCCCGATATTGTTAGTGCAGGATACATTGCCGCTTTAGTTGCTTTTAAATTATAGAAATACCCCATTACAGTTTTTTCTGCTGCAAGTACATCGGGCCTGTTATGCAATAATTGTGCGGATACTCCCAGTGGAGCATCTGTTAATTGTATTTCATTAATATTTTGGGTAATCTCTCTTGCAATTGGACCAGGAACTCTTCCAAGTAAATAACAAATTGTGTTTTCGGTAGATCTTATTGCGGCATTAATAGATGGTATATACCCTTGTGCATTACAAAGTTGAGCTTCTGCTTGTAATACAGCAACTTCGTTTACTTGTGCAGATTCTTTAAGTGCTTTTACAGTTTTGTAATAATTTGTACGGTTAATAATAGTCTCTTCTACAAGGTCTTTTTGTGTATCATAAGCTACCAGAGCATAATAAGATTGTGCAATACTTGCTATAAGTTGTGTTATTATAGCATTCTTGCTGCTTTCTTGTGCAAGCAGTGAGGCATATTTAGCCTTTTTAGCATTTCTTATTTTACCCCAAATATCAACTTCCCAAGAGGTTGATATTCCAAAATTATACAATTGACCTGCTTTTGAACCCTGATAGTCACCTTTATAAGAAGCTGAGGCATTAGCAGAAAGATTAGGATAAAAATCGCTTTTGCTCTTTTTATAATATGCAGCAGCTTGTTCTATTCTATATAAGGCAACCTTAAGATCCATATTGTTTTGGAGCCCCTCTTTAATAAGAGCCGTAAGAGTGGTATCCGTATAAAAAGTACTCCATGGCATGCTGGCAATATTTGTAGTATCTGTTGAATTATAGTCTCTCATTAAAGAATCTTTTGAGCTAAATTCTATAGGGCTGTAATTTTTTATACCGCATGAAACAGCTAAAACGGATATTATTGTAAAAAATATTAAATTACGCTTCATGTGTGTTTCCTCCTTTTAGTTTTTCATCTAAAGTTCTAAAAATAATAAACATGCTAGGAATAATAAGCACTCCAAATAATGTCCCTATTAACATGCCTCCTGCAGCTGCAATACCAATAGATTTATTTCCTATAGCACCGGCACCGTCTGCCAATACAAGAGGAATCATACCTCCAATAAATGCAAATGAAGTCATAAGAATTGGACGTAAACGAGCTTTTGCCCCCTCAATTGCCGCCTCTTTTATACTTAAGCCATGTTCTCGCCGCTGTTTTGCAAACTCAACAATAAGAATACCGTTCTTTGCCAGCAACCCAATAAGCATAATTAGAGCAACTTGTACATAAATACTATTCCCTAATCCCGATGGATATATAAATATAAATACTCCGCAAACACCAATAAATAGTGGGAGTAATACCGATAGGGGTAAAATATAACTCTCATATTGTGCTGCTAAAATAAGGAATACAAAAATGAAGCATAATGCGAAGATTATGGCAGATTGGCCTCCCGATATAATCTCCTCTCTTGTCATTCCTGAAAACGCAAAATCGTATCCTGTAGGGAGATTTTCCCCAACTTCTTGTATTGCTGCAATAGCATCACCGGTAGTGTAGCCCGGGTTAGGCTCTCCACTAATAGTAGTAGCGGTAAATAAATTAAATCTAGTAAGAGATTGAGGTCCAAAAATACGTTTAAAATTAATTAATGTACTTATTGGAACCATTTGTCCTTTTGCATTTCTTACTTGAATAGCATTTATACTTTCTAAAGAAGATCTCTTATTTGGTTCAGCTTGAACCACTACTCTGTAAAATTTGGTAAACCTGTTAAAATCAGATGCAATATAGCTACCATAGTATGCCTGAAGGGCAGAGAATACATCACTAACCGCAACCCCTGCTAATTTGCATTTATCCACATTAACATTAAATTCATACTGCGGATAATTAACATCAAATACACTATAAGCATATTTAATCTCCGGCCTTTTAAACAACTCTCCAATAAAGTTATTTTGGACCTCATTAAATTTAGCTAAATCTCCACCTGTTTTATCTTGCAATTGCATCTCAAATCCCGATGCTATACCAAACCCCGGTACAGTAGGTGGGTAGAAAAATCTTATACTTCCATCATTTATATGAGCAGTTTTTTGCATAAGATCTCCAATTACATCGTTTATTGAAACATTAGGTCTATCATCCCAATTTTTAAGTCCCATAACCATCATGGCGTAATTTCCTCCGTTAACACCACTCATAAGAGAAGTTCCCGATAGGGCAATACGTCCTGTAATCATTTCATTTTCGGAGCAAATCTTATTTACCTCGTCCAAAACTTGGTTTGTTCTTGCAAGAGATGTCCCTGCTGGCATTGATATATCTGCTAAAAGTATCCCTTGATCCTCATTTGGAATAAAAGTAGATGGCGTTTTACTAATTAAGAAAATAGCCCCTAAAGCAAATGCTATAAGTATTACCACCGGTATAATAAGTCTTTTAGAAAACTTAGTTAATATTGCTACATATTTGTTTGTGAGAGAATCAAAGGCAGTATTAAACCCATCCTTGCATTTTTGGATAAAACTAACCTTTGTACCCTCTTCCACTTCTTTATGCTTTATAAGCATTATACAAAGTATAGGGCTAAGTGTTAAAGCATTAATAGCCGATAAAATTACCGCACACGCTAGTGTTATTGCAAACTGTGTATAAAATACACCCGATGGCCCTCCCATAAAACTTACAGGAATAAATA
>JAVXCW010000091.1:0-3058 GCA_036659275.1 Bacteroidales bacterium
TGTCTGACCAAAAAATAAAGAAAGGGGTTAGCCGTTAAGCTAATCTCTTTTTTTTGTAAGCAAAACTAAACTACCTAATATGAAACTACTTTGTACTTTTTTTGTATTTATATTTCCACTAGTCTATAGTATTAAAGATCTAAAAATTACATATTTAAAAGATAAATATTATAAGCAATACGAGATAATAGATAGGGAATTAAATGAAGATTGCACAAAACCTCAACTTGAAGAGATATTAAAGAAACAAATATTAATATGCTTACAGGAGAATGATGTAACTAGTGCAGTAATGTTTAAGCAACAATTAATGATGTTTTATTTTGCAAAGGAAAACGTTAAAAAAGGAGATTCTTTATCGAGTGTAATAATAAATTTTTGTAAAAAAAACAAATTAGATAATTTATATTATTTCGCTGTAAAAGAAAGTAGTATAGAGTTAAATAAATTTGGAGAGTATAATAAAAGTATTCCTAGACTAAAAGAAGCATACTCTAAAATACAAAACAAGAAAATTAATGTTTTTAAGGCCGAGATTTGCAGCGAACTTTCTTTCGGCTTTTTTAAGAAAGAGCAATACGATTCGTCAATTTTTTATGCAAAATTAGGCTATAATGCAGCAATGGAAAATAAAGATACAACAACAATGATAAGCGCCTCAAATACTGCTGCCGTCTGCTATAAACGCTTGTTTGCTCTAAATAAAAGTATTCAACAATATAAAATTACATATAAACTATTAAAAGAAAGTAAAGCTTCGGCAGATCAAAATACATTGGTTTTAAATAATATCGCATCACTATATTCCGACTTTGGACATTTTAAAGATGCACTAAATATATCAAGAGAAATATTTACATATTATAATGATAATGAAAAACTTAATAGCCAAAAAAGTGTTTCAAAAATAGCATATCTTAGTACTCATGCTACAATTCTTAATAATTTGAAAATGTACAAAAATTCTCTAGATTCACTAAGAACCGCTGTAAGCTACTGTACCGAAACAACCCCCGGAGCTTTAAAAATGGTATTATACTATAATCTCGCAAATGTCCATTTGCACTTACAGCCAAAAAACACCGATTCAACATCATATTATATTAAGCTAGCACATAAGTATAGACCGTACTCAAATTATGCAATTAATATTGCTAACTTATATTATTTTGACGGTTGTTATACTAAAAATAAAAAAAATTACAGTAAAGCACGTAAATGTTTTTTAGAAGCACTTAAATATACAAACAATATTGCCGGTGGGATAAAAATTAATACCTTAAAACAATTAATAGAAATTGAGAATACAACTGGAAATTATAAAAAAAGTGTAGAATATGGAAAAGAGCTAATAGCCGTACTAGAAGAAAATTTTAATAGTGAATACAATAATGAAGCTGCCGGGTATAAAATTGAAATGGATGTTAGCGCAAAAGAGCTGCAAATAGCAAATCTAAAAACAAAACAACTTAAAATTTTATTGATTAGCTATAGGAACAAAATGATAGCAATTGCGGCTTTTATTATATGCGGACTCATGGCAATTGCAGCCTTATTAACTTTTAAAACAAGAAAGAATAGACAAATTATTAGGGAAAAAGAGATTAAAAATCAATTTAATAAAAAAATAAGTTCACTTACAGAAGAAAATACGCAAGCATATATAAATGGCTTAGAGCAAGAAAAAGAAAGATTATCAAAATTATTACACGACGGAATATGCAATGAATTACTTTCTTTAGAAATGCAGTTAAAGGAAAAAATAACCTCTGCAGAGGGCGAAAAAATAAAAGTTTTAAGAGAGGATGTTCGTTCTCTCTCTCATCAATTATCCGTTCCTACTTTTGTAGGGCTCAACTTTTCACAAGTAATTACACAATTTATTTCAGAGATTAAGACTATGAATTGCTTTAATGTACATTGTTATATTAGCAAACCGTTACAAGAAATTATAATTGGAAATAAAGAACAAACAGAATTATATAGAATATTGCAGGAATGTACTGCCAATATTATTAAATATGCTAAAGCACAAGATGCTTATTATACATTTAATTATGATAGCGGTTATCTGTTGCTAACAATTGAGGACAACGGTGTTGGCTTTTATCCCAATAAGGTTAAATATGGTTTGGGAATTAATCTTGTAAAAAAACGAGTAAAAAGTCTTTGCGGAGAATTTACACTAGATTCTAAACCCGGAGACGGAACTTTAATTATTATAAAACTAAAACTTAACTACACACATGGAACAGAAGATATTACTAGTTGATGATCATCAAGCTGTACTAGCGGGTGTAAAAAAAGAGCTTACAAAATACTATAACCCGGGTAGCATAATTACACATTCAAATATTCCAGAATTATATTTACAATTAAAAAGTTCTCCTGCAAAGTTATTATTGTTAGATTACGAAGTTGGAAAGTATAATGCCCTTGAAATACTTGATAACATACATAAATACCAACCCAACCTTCCAGTTTTAATATATACCATGCATACAGAATCTTGGATAATATTAATGCTAATAAAAGCACAAATTAATGGCATTGTAATTAAAGGCGATCCTATTGAGGATGTTTTAACGGCAACAAGAACTATTCTGGAAAAAAATGAGAAGTATTACTCTAAATACATCCATAATTTACTCTTCTCACTAAAGGGGGATGAGTATTATAGTAAAAGTATTGAATATCATCCAAGCCAAAGGGAAATGCAAATAATAACCCTAATATCTAAGGGAAATACATCAGAAGATATTTCAAAAAAACTCTTTTTGTCTAAAAATACTGTTGAAACTCTTAGAAAAAACATAATAAATAAAAGTGAAGCAACAAATACTGCAAATCTTATAAGAATAGCATTTATAAAGGGATGGATTACTGAATAACAATTTTATTATCACCATTTATGGTCTTTTTTATTTCATCATTTACAGGTATAACATTAATAATAAAACATTGTATTTTTGACAAAAATTTATTATTAATAAATGCAACAAAGTTATTATGAGCAGAAATTACTGCAAGTGATTAGGGAAAAATACGGGAGCGAGTT
>JAVXCW010000092.1:0-3019 GCA_036659275.1 Bacteroidales bacterium
AAACTTCTCTTAATAAAGCTGTGTAATTCTTTTCCTTTAAGCATGTTATTTGAAAGAAGTGCTAAATCTGTAATTTGCTTTAGTAAAGTATTTTCACCTGCAAACTTTTCCATAACCAATTTTCTGCTATTATTAATCTGCTCTATTTCTTTGTTAAGACGTTCTTTTTCATCTTTATCGGGAGTAGAAATTTCTTCCGGCTTTTTATCCTTTATTTTTTCTTCTACAGTTTTAAGAGATGCTTGTACGTCTTTCAATTTTAATTGAAGTTCGGTTGTTTCCTTTTGGGTTTTAACATCCTTATCATCAATAATCTTCTTAATTATTGGGTTTTCGTAATTAAGGGTTACTGTATATGAATCGGGCATACTTCCATAGAAATTAAGACCTCCGTTGAGTGCCGACATTTCTCTGTATCTACGCATAAATTCAGATTGCGTTATAAGGATTGGAGCTGCCGTTACTCCTAAGTTTTCTACTTGTACAAGATAATGTGCCTCTTTTGGTAACACAGACTCAAATGCTGCCCCTAAATCTTTCTCTTCACCCTCTTTTAATTGAGGCTTTTGTTTATCCTCTTTTTCTATAAGTTTATCAATACTATCTGAGTCTACCCTTACAAACTTAGTGTCTTTTATTTTTGTTTCAAGTAAGTTTACAAAATGTGCATCTAATTGGCTATCAAAAATAAGCACGTGATATCCTTTATTTTTTGCATCCTCAATGTAAGAGTATTGTGCAACCGGATCGGTTGTATATAGGTAAACTATTTTTTTATCTTTATCTGTTTGCTCCGGTTCAATAATAGTTTTAAATTCTTCATAATTAAAAAACTTTTCATCTGTAGTCTTTAATAAAGCAAATTTTAAAGCCCTTTCGCAGAACTTTTCATCAGAGAGCATTCCATATTCTATAAACAGCTTAAGATTGTCCCATTTAGCCTCAAAGCCGGCTTTATCACTCTTAGCAATCTCTTCTAATCTATCAGCAACTTTTTTGGTAATATAAGAAGAAATTTTCTTTACGTTAGCATCGCTTTGCAAATAGCTTCTCGATACATTTAACGGAATATCTGGAGAATCAATTATTCCATGAAGTAAAGTAAGGAAATCTGGTACAATACTCTCAACAGAATCTGTTACAAACATTTGATTACAGTAAAGCTGTATTTTGTTCTTACTTACATCCATTTTATCCTTAATCTTAGGAAAGTAAAGAATACCTGTAAGGTTAAACGGATAATCCACATTAAGATGAATATAAAACAATGGATCTTCTTGCATTGGATACAGTTTCTTATAAAAATCTAAATACTCTTGGTCTGTAATATCGCTTGGAGCTTTTGACCAAAGAGGAGTTGTATCATTTATAATTTTATCCTGCTCTGTTTCTACGTTTTTTCCGTCTTTCCACTCTTCTACTTTGCCAAAGGCTATAGAAACAGGCATAAACTTACAATATTTACTTAGCAATTCATTAATTTTAGCTTTGCCTGCAAAATCTTTTGAATCGTCATCTAAATATAAAGTAATTTCAGTTCCTCTGTCTTGTTTATCAATTTCGTCCATTGAATACTCGGGAGAACCATCACACATCCATCTAACGCCTTTTGCCCCTTCTTTCCACGATAGAGTCTTAATCTCTACCTTTTTAGAAACCATAAATGAAGAATAAAATCCTAGTCCAAAATGACCTATTATATTATTAAGTTGGTCTTTATATTTTTCTAGAAATTCACCTGCACTAGAAAAAGCAATTTGATTAATATACTTTTCAACCTCATCGGCTGTCATTCCTATACCCCTATCAACAATAGTTAAAGTATTCTCCTTTTCATCCGCTTTTATCCTAACGGTTAAATCACCTAATTCTCCATTAAATTCGCCTATACTAGAAACTGCTTTAATTTTTTGAGTTGCATCTACAGCATTTGCCACCAACTCTCTTAGAAAAATCTCATGATCGGAATACAAGAATTTTTTGATTACAGGGAAAATATTTTCAGTAGTAACCCCTATTTTACCTTTTGTCATAACTCTATATTTTTATTAAAATTTATTTTTGTTAAAATCTTCAATTTGCATACGTTTTACGTACCCTCTTTATCTGAATTATCAAATGGTATACCAAATGCATTATTATTAAAAAAGCTGTCTTTCTGTAGGAAAAACAGCCTCAAAGAAAACATAACTATGACTAAATGTCAGTTATTGTACCAAAATAAATTTTTTGGCATCTTCACCACAGACAGTACAATATTGAATATTATCACCATAAATATATATGCTTCCGCACTTGGGACATACATCATATTTATCGGAAAATAGATATGCTTGATTAAAATTTTGATAAGCATCATTAAATAATCTATATGCACTAGATTCAGATCCCATATACCAAATGTACATTTTGGCAAGTGGAATATCTTTTTCTGTTTCAGCTTCTGTTGCCAAAGACTCAAATAAAGAATTTACAAAATAGCTCTGTTTTCCCATAAAATATGCAAGTGCATGATTAGTAGAATCCAACAAAAAAACAACGCTCATTCCATCATTATATCTTTTAATATTTTTTAATGTATCAAATTCTGCCAACCCATTAACATTGCCTGTATAATTAGCATAAAAATTTTTTAAATTTTTCATATGTACCTGCTCCATGGTAGCAGCTGCCTTAAACAAAACTCCCAGTGTTAAAAGAGAATCATTATTTGCCTTATGTGATGCCATAAGATAATCTGCCTCTGCTTGCGCAGCATTAATATAAGCATTTCCCAAACCATTTACTATTGTATCTTTTTTTAATTGACAACCTAATGTAAAAAAGAAAATTGCCAATAATCCAATAATTATTCCAAATATAATAAACGTCTTGGTATAACTTAAAGCAGATTTAATTTCGCTTTTTTTCAACTTTTTAACTTCTTTAATATCCATAATAAAATATAATTATAAATTAACTCTATAATTACAAATTTTTAGCTAAAAAGTTTACTCCACAATTTTACTTGTTACTTATT
>JAVXCW010000093.1:0-2960 GCA_036659275.1 Bacteroidales bacterium
AACCTTATATTCCGCCACTTGAACTTGAATAATGCGAGCTATCATACACGAATGAAGGAAAAAATTATAAACGCATGAAAAGTATATTATATATTCTATTTGCCTTATTATTAATAAATCCTGTATATTTATCGGGACAGATAAATATTAGTGGCTGCATAAAGGACGTTAAAAATAATAACGGAGTTCCCGATATAAACGTTATGCTACAGACAAAAGACGGTAAAGGGTTGTATAGTTATACTATAACAGATATTAATGGAAAATATTCATTGAAATATTTGGGTAACAGCGATTCTTTAAGGATTGCTGTGGCAGGATTGAATATAAAAGCGGTATACATTGTAATACCGGCTAGGTCCCGACAAAATATGGATATTAATGTGCAATATGAGGCTCTTAAAATAAAGGAAGTGGTAGTAAAATCTAGTCCGGCAAAAAGAAATAGCGATACAATTAGTTATTATGTAAGTAGTTATATAGATTCAATAGACCGTTCAATAGGTGATGTACTAAAAAAAATGCCAGGGATAGATGTTGCCCAAAGCGGACAGATAAATTATAACGGTACACCAATAGGTAAATTCTATATAGAGGGGATGGATATGCTTGGAGGTGCTTATGGAATAGCTACTAATAATGTAAGAGCCAGAGATATAGCTGCCGTACAGGTGATGGAATTTCATCAACCGGTAAAAGCATTGAAAAAAATTAAGATCTCAGAGATGACGGCAATTAATCTTAAGCTAAAAGAGAGGGCAAAAGGGACCTTTAATGCTACTTTCCTTTTAGGAGGCGGATATAAACCGGCCATGTGGCAGGGCGAGGTAACTGCTATGTATTTCGCCAGAAAATTCCAAACGCTCAACACCTATAAAACCAATAATACAGGGGAAGATGTTTCTAAGGAGATGGGCAACCTTTACGGAGGTACTTCCTCCTTAAATGCTATTACCGGTATTCGGCAGCCCGGCACTCCTCCGCTTGCAAAAGAGAGATATCTGAACAATAATATTCATGCTGTCTCCTTAAATGCAATAAGAAAGCTAAAGGATAATCTGGAATTGATTCTTAACGGTAAATATTACCATGATTCTCAAAATTCCGAATCATCATCAGTAACTACCTATTATCTTCCCGACGAATCACCGCTGGTAATTGTAGAGCAGACCGAGGCTAATATGAACATCCATTCTACAAATTTTGATGCCGAGATAAAATCCAATACCGATAATAACTATCTGCAAGAGAAAATAAATTTTACAGGCAAATGGAACAATGATTATGGCCGTGTTAATGATATTAATCAGAAATTTTCCGTTCCTAAAATATCGGTGAATAATATTTTTCAATATGTAAAGCCGTTTAATTTCACCACCCTTGAATTTAAGTCGGATATAGGTTTTTATAATCTCCCGTCAAGACTTATTGTTTCTCCGTGTATTTATCCGCAGATTTTTGGATTGCCCCAAGATAGTAAGATTAATGCCGGACAGGTAGTAAATAGCCGGAGGTTTAATACAAGAAACAGTATATGGGCGGCAAAAGATATTTCCAACTGGGTTTTTACTATGTTTGCGGCGGTAAATGCCTCTTTGGACTGGATGGATAGTTCACTAAGTTCTAAGGATGGAGTAAAGTCTGACAGCCAACTCTATACTGTACCCGATTCTCTTACCAATAATCTGTATTGGAGGAATATGAATATTCAAGCCGGACCGGGCGTGAGTTATAAGCCGAGGGAGAGTGTGGAGATATCTTTGTACCCTTTTATGGAATATATGAATATTCATGCAGAAGATAGAGTGAAGGGGGGAATCACCAATCTTAATAAGTTTACCTTTAATCCGTCATTATCTATTAACGCCAAATTAACCAATGATTTAAAACTAACAGCCAGAGGGGCTTTTAATGAGAGTTACGGAGGTTTGTATGATACTTATAGCGGTTATATTATGACAGATTACAGGGTTATATCAAGCAAGGATGGCAAACTGGCTCATTATAAGTATCAGAATTATTATGTAGATTTTAATTACGGTAATCCTCTGATCTCCATCTTTGGTTCTCTGAAAGCAAGTTATTGGAGAAATAATTCAAATTTAATGTATGGTACAAAATTTATTGGCTCGTTAAGCAGGGTGGAGAGCTTTAGTATTGATAATCTTGCTCAAGGATATAATATAAACGGAAGTTTCAGCAAACGGTTTGATGGTATTGCCACAACATTTACATTATCGGGGGGCTATTCAAATACATACAGAGATATATTAAGAGAAGATAAAATTCTTAATACCCAATATGGTAGAACCGATCTTGGATTGGAAGTTATCTCCCGTTTTGGCGAAAATGTAAGATTTGATTACGGTATTACCTACTACATGAACTCGAATACTATTGAAAATTCAAACGAAAAACTTAAGTCCCTAGATGCGCTCAAACAAAATTGCACGTTCAATATTACATTTGTCAAAAACGGGATCATTAAACTGTTGGGAGAACATTATTTTAATAACAGCGTACAGTCGGGAGATAAATCTATGTTTTTTGCAGATATTTCCATCTCCTACAGAGCTAAACGGATAGAGTATATTTTGGAGGGGAGAAATCTGCTTAACACAAAAATGTATAATTCCAGCATTTACAACGACATAACTGCCTATGAGTATAATTACGGGCTCAGACCGCTATCGGTGATATTTAAGATAAAGTTTAGCCTGCGATAACTACCATGTTCTCTTTAGGCAAAGGGCTACTGTGGACAGTTACAAAGAAATAGCTGTTAGAAAAACTTATGGCGTAGCTAATGTAGAAGTATTTGGCAGCAAATAGAAAATATTTACTATTCCACGCAATCCATCCTCCGCAATATAGGAAGTTACTTTAGCTACCGGAATGGCTTCGTTTACGTATCCAAACCCTACCAGTTAATCTATCATTTATGGTAAGCAGCCCCTTTA
>JAVXCW010000094.1:0-2708 GCA_036659275.1 Bacteroidales bacterium
GTTTTCCATATATAAATAATATTAAATAGTAAAACATTTACTTTAATGTAAAAATGTAAATTTTTTAAATAATTAGCAAAACTCATTTAGCTCCCGATAGAAATAAACATAGCTAAATAACTCTAATTACTCCCATTAAACGCATCCGTAGTAGCCATACCCTCCTTTGAGATATCTTCTCTAACCAAAATTTTCTTTATGGTTAAGAAAAAAATCTTTACATCTAAAACAAAAGATAAATTATCTACATACCATACATCTAATTCAAATTTTTTAGCCCAGGAAATATTATTACGCCCATTAATTTGTGCCCAACCGGTTATACCGGGCCTTATTAAATGCCTTCGCTTTTGTGTAGTAGAATACAAAGGCAAATATTGAATCATTAACGGTCTAGGACCAATTAAAGATAAATCACCTTTAAGTACATTAATTAACTGAGGTAGCTCATCAATAGACAAAGACCTAACAAAATTACCAATTTTAGTTAGTCTAATATTATCAGGCAATAGCATCCCATTAATATCTTTCTCGTCAGTCATTGTCTTAAACTTAATTACCTTAATAATCCGCTCATTTTTACCGGGGCGTTGTTGAACAAAAAATACACCTGCCCCCTTGTTGGCAAAATACAACCATACAATAACTATAAGCAAAAAAGGGCTTAAACAAAGTAAAGCCCCTAATGATATTATAAAATCGAAAAACCTTTTAAAAAAGAATTTATACATACACCTTATTTTACACAAATCTTTATCTCTTCCACAACAGTTGCTATATCATTGTCTGTTAACGATGAACCGCTAGGCAAACACAATCCCTTCCCAAAAATTTTATCAGATGTACCATCTCCATAAAATGGATTCCCTGCAAATACAGGCTGCATATGCATTGGTTTCCACAATAACCTACTCTCAATATTTGCCTCATCCAAATGAACTCTTATATCATCTGCAGTAACTCCTGCAACAGATTTATCAACCGTTATACAAGTTAACCAATAATTAGAATTAAAATCTCCCGATGGTGCTTCGTGTACTTTTACTCCATTTACATTAGACAATAATTTAGAATACAACCTATGTATCTCTTTCCTCCTTGCAACATGATCCTTAATAACAAACATTTGTCCTCTTCCAATACCGGCACAAATATTACTCATTCTATAATTATATCCAATATACTCATGATGATAATATGGCCTATTTTCCCTAGCCTGAGTTGCAAAAAATATAGTTCTTTTAGCCTCCTCTGCGGTAGTGCAAATTAACGCACCTCCACCAGATGTGGTAATAACTTTATTACCATTAAAGCTCAAAACGCCAAATTCCCCAAAAGTACCGCACTTCTGTCCTTTATACTCACTTCCTAAAGCCTCTGCAGAATCTTCTAAAACCGGAATATTGTATTTATTAGCAACCTCCATAATTTCATCCATTTTAGATGGCATACCATATAAATGCACAGGAACAATTGCTTTAGGATACTTCCCTGTTTTATGCTTTCTATCTATAATAGCCTCTTCCAAAAACTTTGGACTCATATTCCAAGTATCAACCTCGCTATCAACAAACACAGGAGTAGCTCCCTGATAGGTTACAGGATTTGCCGATGCCGCAAATGTAAAACTTTGGCAAATAACCTCATCACCGTTCTTAACACCAAGCTGTACCAATCCTAAATGAACAGCAGCAGTACCGGCACTAAGAGCAACCACATACTTGTTTTTGCCAACATATTCCGATAAATCTTTTTCAAAACCATCAACATTAGGGCCAAGAGGAACAACCCAATTTGTATCAAATGCCTCTTTAATAAACTCTTGCTCTTTCCCACCCATATGGGCTAATGAGAGCCAAATTTTTTTATTCATAAATTAATCAACTTTAGGTATCGCTAAAACCTTTTCTTTAAATCTATAAAAACATGTAGACTCATTTTCAATGTTCTTATCCACAATCATTCCAGCTTGTATAGTGTTTTTAGAGCCTATTTCAATATTAGGAAGTGTTGTACCACGTATCCCAAAATAATTATCATCTACAGTATACAAAAGCAAAATTTCTTACTCCGCTTTGAAAGATTCCTAGCGAAGAAAATTGATTTATTGAAACTACTAAAGAAACTATTATAGACTGGAGTCCAACTCCCTCTGGGCAAAGAAATATTGCAATTATTTCATTTTTTATTAAATTTACAATAACTTCTAGAAACTTAACTCCTCAAAAATAATATTACTCTTTGCTATATCTTTATATTTATTATTATCCATGTATATAAGTAAATATGTTACCATGCCCAGGATAAACAGTGGCAAAATTATGCTGTTTGATCTTATCTATGCTCATATTCCAAATAGCGCGATTACTCCCAGGCAATTTTAACGGTGTTCTTGTCTCTAATAAAGTATCCCCCGAGAATAAATTATTTTCATGTAATAAACATATACTACCAGAGGAGTGTCCTTCTGTAACAATGCATTTTATTTTTATCTGGCCAATAGTTATCAATTCATTATCTTGAATAATTGTACATTTTTGTGTAATAGTAAAAGGATTGCAATAAATGTCTGCATAATAAGACATATTTTTTTTTGCAGATTTAATTGCTGTAGCACAATTATCTGAGACAATTAAATCAAAATCATAATATTTATTTAGGTTATTAACACCAATACAATGATCAAAATGTTCATGCGTTAATATAAC
>JAVXCW010000095.1:0-2501 GCA_036659275.1 Bacteroidales bacterium
AATTAGAATTATAAGTATAACCCCTGTTACTGAATAACTATAAAGATATGATAAATACGAATTTAAAAAAAATAAAAGTTGCAAGTGCTATAGTTGCAGCTTTTATAATTTCTATATCTTGTTCACAAAATAGCAACACCGTTGAACAAGCTGCCCCGGAATTTGAAATAAAAACTTTGGATACTTCAAATGTTACAGCTTATACCGAGTTTTCTACAACAATACAAAGTGAAGATGTTATTGATATAAAACCAAGAATTACAGGATATGTTGATAAAATATTAAAACAAGAAGGTTCTTTTGTAAAAAAAGGGGAACTTGTTTTACAAATAGCTGATGCCGATTATAGAGAGCAAGTAAATGCCGCAAAAGCAGGTGTACAATCTGCAACTGCCCAACTAGATAATTCACAACTAGAGGTACAAAAACTTACTCCGCTAGTTGAAAAGGGAATTATAAGTCAATTTGAATTAAAAACAGCAAAAAGCAAACTTGAGGCTTCAAAAGCATTATTAGACCAAGCTAAAGCGGAATATGAAAATGCTCTAATTAATTTAGGATATACTAGAATTACTTCACCCGTAAACGGTCTATTAGGAATAATTTCTGTAAGGGTAGGAACTCTTGTTAGCGCAGGGGGTGAGCCAATTACTACAATATCGGGGCTTGGTAATATATCTGCTTACTTTTCTATAGACGAAAAGCTTGTCCTTAATTTGCGTAATAATGTTGAGTATGACAATACTAAAGAGGGGTATGTAGAGCTTGTTCTTGCAAATGGAACTACTTATTCTCATAAAGGTAAATTAATAAGTGCTTCGGGTATTATTGATAGAACTACAGGGTCTATTCAAATGAAAGTTATTTTCCCTAATCCCGAGACAGAGGTTCTTAGTGGAAGTAGTGGAGTACTTAGATTTAAGACCAATTATATTGGAGTTATATCTATACCTAAAAGTGCAACCTATGAGCTTCAAGATAAAGTTATGGCATATGCTGTTAACAATGATAATACAGTTAAAAGTGTAAGTCTTAATATAGTAGGTAAAACAGATAATGAATATGTAGTAGATAACCTTAATATTGGAGATAAAATTGTTACAGCAGGAGTTACAAAATTAAGGGATGGACAAACTATTACACCTAAATTAAAATAGCATGTTTCAAAAAATATTAGATAGGCCCGTATTGGCAACTGTTATATCTATTTTTATAACAATTGCAGGTGTTTTAGGATTGGTTTCACTGCCAATTACTCAATATCCCGAGATTGCTCCCCCTATTGTACAAATAAGCGCTACTTATCCCGGAGCAAATGCCGAGACTGTTTTAAAAAGTGTTATTGCGCCATTAGAGGAGGAAATTAACGGTGTAGAAAAAATGACTTATGTTGTGTCCACGGCTGGTAATGACGGGAGTGCTACAATAAAGGTATACTTTGAAACAGGAACCGATGCAGATATGGCATCTGTAAATGTTCAAAACCGTGTTGCATCAGCTTCAAATAAACTTCCCGTAGCTGTTAATAATTACGGTATTACTACTCTTAAAATGCAGAATAACATTCTGCTACTAATGAGTATATATTCAGACAATCCCGATTATGACCAAACATTTATTGAGAATTACACCCGCATAAACATTTATCCCGAGATACAGCGTATAGACGGCGTAGGAAGTGTAAGTATTTTTGGAGCAGGAGATTATTCTATGCGTATATGGCTTAATCCCGATAAACTTGCTTCACTTAATCTTATTCCAAATGACGTAATTGCCGCTATTCAGGAACAAAACATAGAGGCTGCTCCCGGTAAATTTGGAGAACAATCAAATGCACCGTTTGAGTATACCATTAAATATAAGGGGAAATTTGATGATGTATCGGAATACGAGAGCATTGTAATTAAGGCTTTTCCCGATGGGAGAATTCTAAAATTAAAAGACGTTGCAAAAATTGAACTAGGAGCATTTAGTTATGCGGTAAAAACTACAGCTCAAGATAACCCGGCGGTAGCTATGGCCATATATCAAATGGCCGGTTCAAATGCAAAAGAGGTTGTAGATAATATAAATAAGACCCTTAAGCAAATGGAGAAAAAATTTCCGGCTGGGGTAAAGTGGATTGCACCATATAATACAAATAAATTCTTAGATGCTTCTATTCATGAGGTACTAAAAACACTTATTGAAGCATTTATCCTTGTATTTATTGTTATTCTTATTTTCCTTCAAGATCTTAAATCTACTATTATACCAAGTATATCGGCAGTTGTAGCATTGGTTGGAACGTTATTCTTTTTAATGGCGTTTGGGTTTACAATAAACCTTCTTACATTGTTTGCTCTTGTGCTGGCAATAGGAATTGTGGTGGATGACGCCATAGTGGTGGTAGAGGCTGTCCACGCCAAATTGAGCGGTGGAGAGCATAGTACCGAAAAAGCTACCAAATCTGCTATGAATGAAATCTCCGGAGCAATTATTTCAATTTCTCTTGTTATGTC
>JAVXCW010000096.1:0-2103 GCA_036659275.1 Bacteroidales bacterium
TACTACATGCGAACCTATAAAACCGGCACCACCGGTTATTAAAATATTTTTCATTCACCCGTATTTTATTTGCCATTATAAATAATTATAGCTTACAAATATAGCTATTTTTATACAAAAAATTAATAAACATTACCATTTTTGCCCGGAATTTTAACACTTTCATAAATTAAAAAAGTTACTAACTTTGTTCAAATAATATAATTGAAAGTACTAAATAATGATATTTTATGAGTAGGGATGAGATTATTGCATTAGCTGCTAATGCTTTAACGCCAGAAGTGGGAATAGATCACAAACTTCCTTGCATTGCTAAAATTGAGCAGCTTTTGGAGTTATGCAGAGCAGTTGTATTTCCTAAATATTATTGTGAAAATGCTTCTCTTTTTCTAATAGGTAGAAAAATAGAGAAAATATATGATATTATCGTTGACCAAATTGATGAGACAACTGCAGGCGAGTTCGTTTTGTCACTCAATGAGATAAAAAGACTTATCATGACAGATGTAGATGCCGTATATAATGGCGATCCGGCGGCTAAAAGCCATACAGAAGTAATATTTTGTTACCCCGCCATCACAGCAATATTATTCCATAGAATAGCTTATTCCATATGCAAAAGTGGAAATGTTATTATTCCACGTATAATATCAGAAATGGCACACTCATTAACAGGTATAGATATACATCCATGTGCCCAAATAGGTGAAAGTTTTAGCATTGACCATGGCACAGGCGTGGTTATTGGAGAGACAACAATTATCGGTTGCGGAGTTCGTCTTTATCAAGGGGTAACTCTCGGAGCTCGGAGCTTCCGCACAGACGATAATGGCAATCCAATAAATATACCTCGTCACCCTATTATTGGTGATAACGTTGTCATATATTCAAATACAAGCGTTTTAGGACGTATTAAAATTGGGGAGGGATCTGTTATCGGTGGTAACGTTTGGTTAACCGAAAGCGTGCCTCCTAAATCTAAAATTACACAATCTCCTATTAATTACATAAAATAATTTAGTCCTATTTTTAACAAATAATGACATGAAAATTGCAAATTCAATTACTGAACTTATAGGACATACTCCAATGCTAAGATTAAAAAACTATGCCACTAAGATGAATCTTAAAGGTGAAATAATAGCTAAATTAGAGTATTTTAATCCGGCAGGTAGTGTAAAAGACAGAGTTGCACTTTCTATGATAGATGCCGCTAATTTAGTTGCTGGAGATGTTATTATTGAGCCTACAAGTGGTAATACCGGTATAGGGCTTGCAATGGTGGCGGCAAGTCGTGGCATACGACTTATTCTTACAATGCCTAAAAACATGAGTTTAGAAAGACGTAAAATGTTGGCAGCATTGGGTGCTGAGGTTGTGTTAACTCCTGCGGAAGAGGGGATGTTAGGATCAATTAAGCGCGCCAAAGAGTTACAAAAATCTATTAATGGCGCCGTAATTTTAGGCCAATTTGAGAACCCTGCCAATCCTATAGCTCACGCTAAAACTACAGCTCTTGAAATTATAGAAGACACAAAAGGTGAGTTTGATGCTTTTGTGGCATGTGTTGGAACAGGAGGTACTATAAGTGGCGTTGGACGTCTCCTAAAAAAGTATTATTCTTATGTAAATATTGTT
The DNA here is from genome assembly GCA_036659275.1 of Bacteroidales bacterium. GTDB lineage: Bacteria > Bacteroidota > Bacteroidia > Bacteroidales > UBA932 > Egerieousia. The sequence goes on from JAVXCW010000096.1 coordinate 1,639, forward strand.
GCTGTAGAACCTAATGAATCACCTATGATAAGCGAGGGCCGATGGGGGGAACATAAGATACAAGGAATAGGCGCAAATTTTATACCTAAAAATTATGACGCATTAGTAGTAGATAATGTGATGAGAGTAAGCGGGGAAGAAGCATATGAAACATGCCGTATTTTAGCTAAATCAGAGGGCTTCTTAGTAGGTATAAGTTCAGGTGCAGCATTAGCTGCAGCAACAAAAATAGCAACTACAAAAAACAATCGGCTAGTTGTATTACTCCCCGATACTGGAGAACGATACATATCTACAGGAATGTTTGGGTAATATTTTACCAACCATAAATAAAACTTGCAAGTTCTTGGATATAGTAAATTCTAAGTTAGATACGCTCTAAAGTTGTCTGTTACTAAACTAAAGTTAACTATAGACTGTATAAACAGCTTGTTAATATCACTTTACTTAAAGCGCCTCCACCTG
>JAVXCW010000097.1:0-2071 GCA_036659275.1 Bacteroidales bacterium
TAGAGTGCTTTTTACAACAATACACCAACTCTTAACTAAAATACATGAAACTAGATCTAAAAAAACTTTACATCAACTAGAGCTAGCTTTTATGAAATATGATATAGCTATAAGCGATGAACTTGGGTATGTTACTCTTACTAAAGAAAGTGCAGATATGATTTTTAATCTACTTGGAATAGTTAACTTTGCTCGCACAGAAGAAAAGACGGATAAATAAAAAAACAATAGCCTTCTTTTCACGAACCGACAAGTGAAATATGAGTTTATAGATACTCATAGATATAGATTTAATATCTTAAAAATGGCCAAATGTTTAAAAATAAGCGTACGTTTCCCAGCAAAATTAAAAGGTATGTCAAATGAAGAAAAACGCTTGTTTAGTTCTGTTTGTAAAAACAATGATGTGATGGAATCTGCAAAAGAGTTAGATAATTATTTGATAGCGGAGATTCAGTTGTAGATAAAACAGTTTTTTGCGACCTTTGTTAAAAAATAAAATTATAAACGTATGAAACTTAATCTAGAGGAGTTTAGGAGCTTGTTATTACGGGTGATTTTGAAAACACCGGCTGAGGTGATTTTGTCGTTATTATTTTTTATTTTGTCTTTATACATAGAAATTGTTCTGGGAAATAGGGCCAATTCTTTATGGATGGGTCTGAGGAATTATTTTTGTGTCTGCTTTGGCGTTGCGTATGCTTGTAATTTTATTTTTCACAGAGGGAAAGTCCGTATTTTTTATTATGGAACGCTTCTGTTGCCTGTTCTGTATTATTTTTATCTGAGTTATACCAGTGTCTCTTTTTTTGTGCCGGTAGTTACAACGCTTTGCGTGGTATTGTTTATGCTGTTTGCCCGCGGGGTTAACGATAATGCCAGATTCACCTATTCCTCTATCTCTATGATTTTAAATTTAGGGATGGTTTGTGCCTTGGCAATAGCTTCTATATTGGCAATGATGTCTATTCTCCAGTCTATTAACTATATATTTGGTGTAATTAACAATACGGAGGAAGTGGAGAGTACTATTGTATCGCTTGGGATATTTGTGATTGCCCCTTTCCTTTTTCTTCTCTTTGAACAAACACCTTATTCAAAGGAGGTAAAAGGGAATCATTTTTTCGATCTGCTTTTTAATTATATTTTAATTCCTGCCATATTAATTTACGGTGCTATTTTATATGCTTATTTTACGAAAATAATTATTTTATGGACATTGCCTAAGGGGGTAATTTCGGCTACGGCAATTGCGTTTCTTGCCGGGGGATTTATTATTAAGGCCGGCCGTGTTATCTTAAATCATAAATCGGCGAACTGGTTTTTTGATTATCTCCCGTTTATATCGCTTCCGGCAATAGGAATGTTATGGGTTAGTAGCATGGTTCGCATATTGGAATACGGTTTTACCGGAGACAGGTTGTATTTGTTATTAGCTGTTATTGTTCTAACGGTGGTATCTCTTGCTCCGTTGTGTAAGCGTTTGAATGTTTATCGTTATCTGTTAGCGTTTACGATGGTGACTTTTCTGATTTTCACCTATGTGCCGGGGATAAAAGCGGATGATCTGGATAAGAAGGCAAAGGCAAGAGAGGGGTTTGTGAAAAAGGCAAAAGAGATGGTACATATAGATATTCCCCGGATAACGAATGTTGATATTGGCGGATTCAACGCAATGTATACCTCTTTTATCAATTATGCCGGTGATTCTGATTTACAACCTCATTATAAAGTAAGGGATGGCTATCTTTTTATCTGGGACAAAAACAATAATCTTCTCTTTAAAAAGAGTTGTGACGAGTTACTTTCTACTATTTTTCTAAAAGCCGGAGTAATATTTGACAAAAAGATAGAAGTCTCATCTGTGGAAGAATTAAAAAGTAAATTGAGTATATACAAAGATGAGAATTCTATGATTCTTCTAGATTGTCTGGTTTTTGCTCTTGATGAAAACGGCCTAAGTTTGCAAGATGTCTCCATTGATTTTTTGTTTATGAAATAGCACTCACTATAGCCCAGTTGGGCCACCATCAAATTAGGCAGTTACAACAATATGATTCTTTACACCACT
>JAVXCW010000098.1:0-1946 GCA_036659275.1 Bacteroidales bacterium
ACCGGTAACATTTACATTCTGAGCCCACATTGCCCCCACCGAGAAAAACATGGCGGCAATAGCCATCATTGCAAATCGTAATGATTGGCTAGAAATCTTTTTAATGAACATAAATTAATAATTAGGTTAATAAATAATTAGTTGCGTAGTTTAAGCTTGTATAGTGCGCGTTTACAATGCACAAAGCGTATAAATTAAACGACCATTTATTTTATACACTTTTACAATAGCTGCAAATATAATTGTTTTTACAGAAAATAACTAAAAAATGAGCATTTTTCTAACCATAGATAATCATTTATTATATTTTATTACCTATTTGTTTATAAAAAAGGAAATTTATAAGAATTAAAATAAATTAATGCAGCAAAAGCAACGGTTCTATTTTTTTCTTACCTTTGTTTTACAATAATATTATTGCTTATAACACTTAAAAATATAGTACTATGTTTCAAAAAGAAATTTATATAAACAGACGTGCCCGCCTAATTGAGAAAATTGACAAGGGTATTATCCTTTTATTGGGTAACAGTGAGGCCTCATGTAATTATCCCGATAATACTTACAAATTTAGACAAGATAGCACATTTCTATATTATTACGGAATTAATGAGCCTAATTTGGCTGCTATTCTTGACGCTGAAAGTGGTGAACAAATCCTTTTTGGAAATAATGTTGATATCGACGATATTATTTGGATGGGTCCACAACCATCAATTGCAGATAGAGGCGAAAAAATTGGAATTTCTAAAACTGCATCATTATCGGGATTAGAAAAATATTTAAAAGACGCAATTGCCTCAAAAAGAAAGATTCATTTTATTCCGCCATATCGCAATTATAACAAAATAATGCTTAATACATTGCTTAATATTCCAATAGCTGCACTTAAAGAAAGTTCCTCGATAGAGCTTATAAAAGCTATTGTAGATATGAGGCTTATTAAGGATAAATATGAGTTGGCAGAGATTAATAATGCATGTAATATTGGATATGCAATGCACTTTACAGCTATGAAAATGGCTAAGTTAGGAATGGTTGAGCAAGATTTAGTTGGAGTTATGGAGGGGATTTCGGCATCACAAGGATCTATGACCTCATTTGCAACTATATTAAGCCAAAACGGAGAGACATTACATAATCACTCACATCATCAAAAACTTACCAATGGCAGGCTTATAGTTATTGATGCCGGAGCAGAGACAAATATGAATTATTGTTCAGATTTTACTAGAACTATTCCAAGCAGCGGTAAATATACTAAACAACAAAAAGAAATTTATGATATAGTAGCAGCTGCTAATAATAATGCAATTGGAATGGCAAGACCGGGAATTACATATACCGATGTTCATCTTGCATCGTGTCGTATCCTTGCTAGCGGATTAAAAGAGCTTGGCCTTATGAAAGGCAATGTAGATGATGCTGTTATGGCTGGAGCACATGCTCTGTTTATGCCTCATGGATTAGGTCATAATATGGGACTCGATGTGCATGATATGGAAGATCTTGGGCAAATTTATGTAGGCTACGATGATACATACAAACCTTCTACACAGTTTGGTTTAGCTTCATTAAGAATGGGTAAAATGCTCCATCCTGGCCATGTACTTACAGTTGAGCCAGGTTGCTATTTTATTCCTGCATTAATTGAGCAATGGAAAAATGCAGGGACAAATGCCCAATTCATTAATTTTGATAAATTAAAGGAGTATTCTACTTTTGGTGGAATTCGCTTAGAAGACGATATTGTAGTTACAGAAAAAGGCTGCAAATTACTTGGCGATAAACGGTTACCTATAACAACAGAAGAGGTAGAATCAGAGATGGCATAGATTTACTATTTTAATTAAAAAATAACTTATACGGCAGAACAGTGAAGCACATATAATTTATAGCAATTATATGTGCTTTTATTGGTTAATAAGTGAAATAAATGGTCGTTT
>JAVXCW010000099.1:0-1798 GCA_036659275.1 Bacteroidales bacterium
CATGAAAATTTCATTTTCTCCACCGGATATCGGTGAACTAGAAATACAAGAAGTAGCTCAGGCACTTCGCTCGGGCTGGATTACAACCGGACCGCGCACCAAAGAATTGGAAAAGCAGATTGCAGCCTATTGTCATACCGAAAAAGCAGTATGTCTGAATTCGGCAACTTCCGCAATGGAGTTAATTTTGCGCATACTGGGTGTTGGACCCGGAGATGAAGTGATTACTTCTGCTTATACCTATACAGCAACAGCCAGTGTGACTTACCACGTAGGGGCTAAGATTGTAATGGTAGATACGGCACCCAACTCCTTTGAAATGGATGATTCTAAATTGGCCGATGCCATTACCCCAAATACCAAAGTAATTATGCCGGTGGATCTGGCGGGAATTGTTTGCGATTATGATAAAATATTTGAAGCGGTAAACAAAAGGAAGCATTTGTTTAAAGCAAATAATGAATTGCAGCAGGCATTTGGAAGAGTTGTGGTTTTGGGTGATGCCGCACATGCCTTTGGTGCAAGCCGGGGAGGAAAGATGTGTGGAGAAATTGCAGATTTTACCAGTTTCTCGTTTCATGCCGTTAAGAACTTTACAACAGCAGAGGGTGGGGCATTAACTTGGAAGAATATTCCCGGAATAGACAATGAATGGCTTTATAAACAGTTTATGTTGTTTTCTCTGCACGGACAAAGTAAAGATGCATTGGCAAAAACGCAACTTGGGGCATGGGAATATGACATTATGTACCCGGCCTATAAATGTAATATGACCGATATTATGGCTGCTATTGGTTTAGTGCAAATGAAAAGGTATTCTGGGTTATTAGCAAGACGAAAAGAAATTATTGTAAAATATAATGATGCTCTAGTTAATTGTAATGTTCAGGTTTTGAATCATTATGGTAATAATCACGTATCGTGTGGACATTTGTATCTTGTTAGATTATTAGGTAAGGATGTTGAGTACAGGAATAATGTTATTACTCAAATGGCAGAGAGGGGTATTGCAACAAATGTTCATTATAAACCTTTGGCTATGATGACTGCATATAAGAATTTAGGATTTGATATTAAGGATTATCCTAATACTTACGATATGTATAAAAATGAGATTACGTTACCATTGCATACTTGTTTAACAGACGAGGAGATTGATTATATTATTTCTAATTTTATAGATATTATTTCTAAATAAATATATGTTGTTTTGAAAAGAATAATAGATTTTATATCAAGTGGGCTTGGACTTATTTTTCTGAGTCCGCTTTTTTTTGTTTTAGCTGTTTGGATTAAACTAGATTCTAATGGTCCTGTTTTTTATATGCAAACTAGAGTTGGTAAGAATAACGTTGATTTTAAGTTGTTTAAATTTAGATCTATGCGTATAGGCTCTGATAAAAAAGGGTTAATAACAGTAGGAGATAGGGATCCACGTATTACAAGTTCCGGCTATTTTATTAGAAAATACAAATTGGATGAATTACCACAACTTATAAATGTTTTTATTGGGGAGATGAGTTTAGTTGGACCTCGTCCAGAGGTAAGGAAATATGTGGATTTATACAGCGATGAACAGATGAAAGTATTATTAGTAAAGCCCGGGATAACAGATTACGCTTCTATTGAATATATGGATGAAAATACTATATTGGGTACCTCTAATAATCCGGATAAAGCCTATATAGAGCAAATTATGCCGGATAAGATTAAACTTAACATGAAGTATATTAATAATCAGTCGATATTTGAGTATTTTAGGATTATATTTTTGACATTTGTAAAAATTATAAGATAA
>JAVXCW010000100.1:0-1672 GCA_036659275.1 Bacteroidales bacterium
GTAAGGATCGGGATGCGTAGTTTCCAAGAGATGTACAAATGTCTTAAAATCGGATATTAGAGTATCTCTGAGACCTTTTTCCTGACATAGTTTTAGAATGTTTTATTTGCTGAACTCAACCTGTAAATGCAACTGAATTCTGGCTAAAAATTTGTTTTAATTTTTCAATGGGTAAATATACATTTTTTAATAATATTGCTGTTCATTCTAAAATTAAATTTATTAAATTTGTAGAAAATTGCACTAAATAATTTAATCTATATTAAAAAATGCTGTTTTGATAATGAAAAAGATAATTCTTGCATTTGATTCTTTTAAGGGATCGGTTAATTCAATTGATATAGCGGATAGTGTAAAAGGGGCAATTTTATTGGAATACCCACATTGTAATGTAGTTACATTTCCTATTGCAGATGGTGGTGAGGGAACAATTGAGGCAATATGTTCAAAATTAGATGTTGTTAGGGTTAATTGTATGGCGCACGATCCATTAATGAATTCTATTAATGTGGAATATGCAATAACAAAAGATGGTTATACTGCAATTCTTGAGATGGCAACTGCAAGTGGACTTCCATTAGTGCCTATTGAGAGGCGTAATCCTATGAATACAACAACTTATGGAACGGGTGAGATTATTTTTGATGCGTTGCAAAGGGGTTGTCGTAAATTTATAATGGGGATTGGAGGAAGTGCTACAAATGATGCCGGAATAGGACTGCTAAATGCGCTTGGAATAAGATTTTTAGATAAGAATAAAAAAGAATTATTGCCAATTGGGGGTAATTTAATAAATATAGACTGTATAGATTGCTCTAATGTTGTATTGGGGCTAAACAATGCAATGTTTATAATTGTTTGCGATGTAAATAACCCATTTACCGGTAAAGAGGGAGCTGCCCATGTTTATGCACCACAAAAAGGAGCATCACCAATAGAAGTTGAAAAATTAAATAATGGAATGGAACACTATGCAAAAATATTGAAAAATATTAAGGGAACAGATATAGTAGATATTCCGGGGGCAGGTGCAGCCGGTGGAATGGGGGGTGGTCTCCTTCCATTTTTAAATGCTACATTAAAGCCGGGCATTGAGACTATTTTGGAGATGTTAAAATTTGATGAAGCAATAAAAGACGCCAACTTAGTTTTAACTGGAGAAGGAAAACTAGATGCTCAAACAAATATGGGAAAAGCCCTTGGAGGAATTGTTAAAAAGGCAAAAATTGCGGATGTTCCGGTAATTGCTATTTGTGGTTGTGTTGAGGATATAGCGGAACTTAATGAAATGGGATTTACAGCAGTATTACCTATTCAACCGGCGCCGGTTTCACTAGAAAAGGCAATGCAAAAACAATTTGCATTAGATAATATAGTAAGAACTGTTACTCAAATAATTAGAATTGTAAAACGGTTTGAGAATGTTTACATTATGTCTACACATAAAATAAAAAAGCAGTCACAAAATTTGTAACTGCTTAATCTTAGGGTGGGCCCAACAGGACTTGAACCTGTGACCCCCTGATTATGAGTCAGGTGCTACTAACCAACTGAGCTATAGGCCCTAATTACTTATTAGTAATCTCCAAAATCTCTTTCAATGATTTTGGGATTGCAAAAGTAGTAAAAAAAACCATAAAACAAAATTCATTTTTAAATTTATTTTATTTTT
>JAVXCW010000101.1:0-1323 GCA_036659275.1 Bacteroidales bacterium
TATTTATCATAAACTCCAATATTTTAATTCATGTATTTTACCTCTATAGCCCCCTTTTACATCCACAAATACAGCATTTTCTTTAGTTAATGATTTAAAGTATTTTTCATCCAAATTCAAATAATCCTTATGAGAAACGGCAAGCACTACTGCATCGTAATCTTTACCCGGTTGAGCAACCATATTAACACCATACTCGTGTTTTACTTCTTTTATATCTGCATGAGAATCAACAACATCTACCTTAACCCCATAATCCTCCAACTCCTTAATAATATCTATTACTTTAGAATTTCTAATATCAGAAACATCCTCTTTAAATGTAACACCCATAACAAGAACTCTAACCCCTAAAATAGGCTTACCATTTTTAATAAGGGTCTTAACAAGTTTTTTTGCAATATATCCCCCCATTGAATCATTAACAAACCTACCTGCATTAATTATTTGCGGATGATATTTTAGCAAATGAGCCTTGTGCACAAGATAATAAGGGTCTACCCCTATACAATGCCCCCCAACTAAACCCGGATAAAACTTTAAAAAATTCCATTTTGTACCGGCTGCCTCCAAAACCTCATAAGTATTTATCCCTATTCTGCCAAAAATAATAGAAAGCTCATTCATAAGGGCAATGTTTACATCTCGCTGGGTATTCTCAATAATTTTAGCCGCCTCTGCCACCTTTATACAAGATGCCCTGTGAACCCCCGGCTTAACAACCATTTCATAAACCCTTGCTATCTCCGCTAAAGCCTCAGCATCGCAGCCCGATACTATTTTTATTGTATTAGTTAGAGTATGAACTTTATCTCCCGGATTAATGCGCTCGGGAGAATAACCAACTTTAAAATCGATGCCATATTTTAATCCCGATAGCTCTTCCAAAATAGGAACACAATCTTCCTCGGTACAACCCGGATAAACAGTGGACTCATAAACAACATAATCCCCTTTTTTTAACACCTTAGCAACAGATTTAGTTGCTCCCAAAAGTGGCTTTAAATCTGGCTGATTAGCATTATCTATGGGCGTGGGAACAGCAACAATATAAAATGATGCCTCTTGTAACTTTTCTAAGGATGAGCTAAACTCTATATTTACATTTTTAAAAGACTCGCCCAAAAGCTCACCGCAAGGATCAACCCCTTTGCGCATCTTTGCCAAACGTTCCTCGTTTACATCAAAGCCAATAACCGATATTGTTTTTGCAAACTCCAACGCTATAGGAAGGCCTACATAACCCAAGCCAACTAACGCCAATTTTGCCTCTTTTTTTATAAGCTTATTATACATTTTATTATAGTTTAACTATAGAATTCT
>JAVXCW010000102.1:0-1279 GCA_036659275.1 Bacteroidales bacterium
CCTCTTTTTTTATAAGCTTATTATACATTTTATTATAGTTTAACTATAGAATTCTCTTATTTTTTCTATTATATAATCTTGCGTAATACAAGTAATCTCTGTATCTATTGGTAACGATAACACCGAGTATGCCAACTCCTTAGATACATTTAAACCTTCTCCCTCTCTTGCAATGTGCTTAAACGCATCCTGTTCCTGCAAAGGTAGAGGATAATAAATCATTGCCGGAACACCATTATCATTTAAAAACTGCTTAAGGGAATCTCGCTTGCCATCTTTTACTTTAATTGTATATTGATGATATACATGGGTTGAATAACTTGCCTCAAAAGGAGTTATAATACCGTAAACACCACTTAAATGTTTTGTATAATATTGTGCCGCATTATATCTTGCCTGTGAATACTCGCTTAAATGTTTTAATTTAACATTCAAAACTGCTGCCTGAATAGTATCTAACCTTGAATTACACCCAATTACAGCATGATGGTATTTTACCCTTTGGCCATGATTGGCTATCATTTTTAATTTTTCTGCGAGCTCTTTATTATTTGTAAATATTGCGCCTCCGTCTCCGTAACAGCCTAAATTTTTTGACGGGAAAAACGAAGTGCATCCTATGTCTCCAATGGTGCCGGTTTGCTGTTTTTTACTATCGGGAAAAGTATAAACTGCCCCTATTGCTTGTGCATTGTCCTCTATTACAAATAATTTATGCTCTTTTGCAAGAGTAATAATAGGTGCCATATTGCAACTTTGCCCAAATAAATGAACCGGTACAATTGCCTTTGTTTTAGGGGTTATGGCCTTGCTTATATTGTTTGCCGTAATATTAAATGTGTTATAATCAACATCTACCATTACAGGGGTGAGTCCCAATAAACCAATTACTTCTGCTGTTGCAACGTAAGTAAATGCAGGGACAATTACCTCGTCTCCCGGTTTTAAGCCTAGAGCCATAAGGGCTATTTGCAGTGCGTCTGTCCCATTTGCGCACGTAATAACATAATTTGCCCCGGTATATTTAGCCAAACTATTTGCAAACTCCGCAACCTGCGGTCCATTAACAAACGCTGTGGAATCTAAAACTTTTTGAATCTCAGAATCAATTTCACCTTTTATTTTTGAATATTGACCTTTTAAATTAACCATTTGTATATTATTCATAATTATCACCAATTACACCTTTTTACCAACCAAATGGATGTTTAGATAATTCTAATCTTGCCAAAGGATGATAATCACCCTTTAATCCTATTGGGGTAGAGTTCCTAATATC
>JAVXCW010000103.1:0-1261 GCA_036659275.1 Bacteroidales bacterium
TCTCTTGAGCCGGAGCTTCTACAGATTCTTGTGCAGAGATAATTATAAGTTCATCGTTCTGCTTTGAACAAGCACAAAGGCACTTTACAAGCAATAAAAAAAATAGTACCCGCTTCATTTCATTTTATATTTTATCAAGATAGACCTATTATCCGTATCAGAAACATTTTTTACGGAAAGCAGCTCGTTCGGTAAAAATCCCTGAAATAATTTCTTCCCCGGCACAATAGCACTATACTCATTTGCAACATTTGTAATCTCTATATTTTGCATATACTCTTTTGTTTGAGTATTATACAATGCCAAAAACTGTTTACCTTTTTTACCTTCCATTTGGCTAATACTATAGGATATAAACAGGTAGTTTCCGCCACATACAATCCATTGTAAATTAATTTTACTTTTTTGTAAAACCATTAATTTATCTATAGTAAGCTCTTCATAGCCAAATCTATAATCGCCTAATTGCATTAAGAATGATGGTGTGAGTTTTTTATTTTTTAATACATATACCGTATCATTAAAATAATTGTAGATAAAAGGATTCACCCTATCTCCAAAGCTAAATATTTTACACATGATTGCTTCTTCTGGCAGCATACTCCTATCTTTTGTAGAAATAGCACTCATTGTTCCATCCATTTCATTATATTGTAATAAGTCCATTCCCGATGAATTATTAGATGCATAAAAAATTAAAGTATCCTGATTGGGGAAAAATGAGGTCAGATATAAAAGAGAATCACTTAATTGAGGTTTACAGGAGTTTATAAAACGTCCTTGATTATCATATTTTAATACCGTCTGGCCGGGAAAATCAAAAACAATTACACTACTATCCTTTTTATTAGAATAAATTCCACCCACCGATAAATACTCTCCGGGCCCTCTACCCGTTGCACCAATCTGTCTGACAAATTTACCGGCTTTGTCATACTCATAAACTACAACTCCATCCGATACAACAAAATACGCATTTTCGGATTCATACAGCAATGTTATACCTCCTATAATTGGAGCAGAAGAGGAGGTATCCAACTGAATCATAGATGTTTTTTCCACAATTGAATCAATAGGAATTGATTGAGTAACATCTTTCTTAGGGAAATCAAATACTAGAAATCTAGACATCTGATCTTGTTGCTCCTTACAAGAAGCAATCATAAAAACAGACACTATGAATAGAATAAGTTTTTTCATAATTGAATTGTTTTTTTCTTTAAGCAATCCAAAGTTACGAGTTAATTTTTATTTTACAAAT
>JAVXCW010000104.1:0-1137 GCA_036659275.1 Bacteroidales bacterium
GATGAACTTATAATTATCTCTGCACAAGAATCTGTAGAAGCTCCGGCTCAAGAGATTAAAACAGAAAATATTCTTAAAAAGATAAAAGTAATTAAATTAGAAACTAGTAATAACTCTTTAATTTCTGCTATAAATGGAGTTATAGAATTGGATGATAGCTATGTAATTAATAATGGCGAGAAGCAATGTTTGCGTTTTTCTAAAGATGGCAAATTCCTAAACACAATTAGTTCTTATGGTAGAGGAGCAAATGAACATAGTTATTTATTAAATATATGGGAGAAAGATGGAAATGTGTATTTGATGGATATTAAATATGAAATTTTAATCTATACACCTGATGGAGAGCATATATCTAATTTGCAGATGGATAGCTATTTAAAATCTAATGTGAGTAATGTTTATGTTTTACAAAACGGCGATATAGTTACTTTTTCTCCCGATAAAGGACCGGCTCCAAAGAGATCAATGCTGGTTTTTGCTAATTTATCTACACGTAGAGATGCTTTGCAATTAAAAGATTCTATTCCGCATATAAACCCTTTACAAGAGGCTGCAAATATTAATTGGTATTTTAAAGAGGGGCAATTTGTAGAAAAAGGGAAAGAACTGTTCTATAAAACAACCCTAAATGATACAATCTATTCATTACAAGAGAGAAGTGGAAAATATCATTTAACTCCTGCTTATGTGTTTGATTTAGGTAAATATGCTGCTATTGAAGATGCACGTTTACAAACTAGTAAATCATTTTTTGCATCAAAACCTTTGGACCCATTTAAGCAAATGCAAAAAATTGGATTGTTGGGGATAACTGATAAATTTATTATTTATACTGACGATAATAAAAATGCCTATTTTTATAATATAACAAATGGTAAAATGGATAAATATAAATTAGATGCAATACCAATAACAGTTGATTCTAATGGTAATCTTATTTGTTATAGGTTTGGTGAAAATGACCAAGCTAATCCTGAGCTAATTATTGGGAGGCTAAATTAAATAAAATTAAGTTATGAGCGCAGCAGTACTTACAAGCTGCAAAAGAATTGGGAATTTTTATGCTTTTTCCCTAGGAATAAGGATTTAATATTAAAATATTGGTATATCTATTTACTAAATAGATTGTTATGA
>JAVXCW010000105.1:0-1088 GCA_036659275.1 Bacteroidales bacterium
CATACATCCTCTTATAATACCCCTCATACTCCCCACTAGTTACATTATCCATCCACTTTTGGTTTTCTAAATACCACTTAACCGTTTTCTCTATCCCCTCTTCAAATTGCAAACTTGGCTCCCAGCCCAACTCTCTCTTTAACTTTGTGGAATCTATAGCATAACGTAAATCATGCCCGGCCCTATCGGTAACATAAGTAATTAGATTATCACTTGCACCCTCTTTTCGCCCCAAAAACTTGTCAACAACCTTTATTATAACCTTTATTAAATCTATGTTTGTCCACTCATTAAAGCCTCCAATGTTATATGTATCTGCTATTTTACCCCTATGAAAAATTACATCTATGGCTCGTGCATGGTCCTCTACGTAAAGCCAATCTCGCACATTTTCACCCTTCCCATAAACAGGAAGTGGCTTATTATGACGGATATTATTTATAAACAACGGTATTAACTTCTCTGGAAACTGATACGGCCCATAATTATTACTGCAATTTGTAACTATTGTTGGCAAGCCGTAGGTATCATGAAATGACCTAACAAAGTGATCACTCCCGGCCTTTGATGCAGAATATGGGCTGTGGGGATCATATTTTGTACTCTCGGTAAAAAAGCTCCCGTCAAATTTAAGCGCACCATAAACCTCATCGGTAGAAATATGATAAAATCGCTTATCGGTAAAATCTGCTTTTCCCAATTGAATGCTATTCACTCTTTGCTCGCTACACTCGCTCCAATAAACCTTGGCCGCCTGCAACAAACTTAGGGTCCCCAAAACATTTGTTTTAGCAAAGGTAAAAGGATCTTTTATACTCCTATCTACATGGCTCTCTGCGGCTAAATGAATTACACCATCTATAGAATATTTCCTAAAAATATCCAATATTGTATCATAATCGCATATATCGGCCTTTACAAAAGTATAGTTTTTGGCAGCCTCTATATCTGTTAAATTTGCCAAATTCCCGGCATAAGTTAACTTATCCAAATTTATAATATTGTACTGTGGATACTTATTTACAAATAAGCGTACTACATGCGAACCTATAAAACCGGCACCACCGGTTATTAAAATATTTTTCATT
>JAVXCW010000106.1:0-1012 GCA_036659275.1 Bacteroidales bacterium
GTATCTTCTTTTACTTTTAATTCTGCTTGAATTTTTTGTTTTGCCAGCTCTGAATATAGGGAGTTAGCTAGGTTAAAATCATTTTTTACTCTCTCTTCTTTAATTTTTGCTAATGCAGAGGAAAATACTCGGTTTGCATCTTGGAATTTTGCATATTCCTCTTGTTTAGCATCGTAATCTATTTTTGAATCGTTATACCGCTCTGTTATATAAGTTAATTGAGCTTGAGCCTTTTCTATTTTAAACTCAGTAATATATTTTTGCAGCAAATCTTTAAATTTTAAAGCCAATTGAGCAGCCGCCAATGCTTCGGGCATATTTGCAGAAATAGATATATAACCATCCTTGTCATTTAAATTTAATGATATTAAATCTTTAACAATTTTCATACACTTTAGCTCATCTTTTGTTAAAGTGGCAACAGAATTTAATCCTTTATCCGCACCTGCGGCAGCTTCTTTCTCGTCTTCGTTACCCTTTATAGCAGCTAAAATTGTAAAAGGCAGGCCTATTGTGTATTTTTTAATAACTCCAATAACAGATGTTTTTGCATATTTTGGATTTGTATAATAATCTATTAATGAAATTGGGGTATTAAATTCTTTAAAATTAAATTTTGTGTACATTAACTCTTTTTGCAAATTAATGTTATTAATAACTTTTGGGTAAATTTTTGGTGATAAAACTTCTCCCTCACTCATACTACCCAAATTTATTCCTGCCATTGCAGCCAATCCACTTAATCCGCCACTTGCATTTTTAGAACCGGTTTGAGGAACTACCACACAAGAGGCACTGTATTCTACAGGAGATAATATGGCTACTAATAGTCCAAGTATTATAAATGCTCCGGTAACTTTTATTACAAACTTTCGTTTTGTCCAAAGTCTCCTGGCAATCTCAATTAGATCAATCTCCTGTTCGTTATTTTGTGGTAAATTATTTTCCATCTTTTATTTTTTTTACTTATGATCTAGTTGTGAATAAATAGAATTCTGAGACTTAAACTCCG